>NZ_JBPFEB010000097.1:0-49966 GCF_051061225.1 Methylocystis sp. | reverse complement strand
GACCGGCGATTATGGCGCTGCTTCGGCGACCGGCTATCAGGGAGCCGCTTCGGCGACCGGCTATCAGGGCGCGGCTTCGGCGACCGGCTCTCGGGGCGCGGCTTCGGCGACCGGCTATCAGGGCGCGGCTTCGGCGACCGGCTATCAGGGCGCGGCTTCGGCGACCGGCTCTCGGGGCGCGGCTTCGGCGACCGGCGATTATGGCGCGGCTTCGGCGACCGGCTATCAGGGAGCCGCTTCGGCGACCGGCGATTATGGCGCGGCTTCGGCGACCGGCGAAAAATCGGCCGCAATGGCTTGCGGTTACGATGGCAAGGTCAAGGCGGCGGAAGGCTGCGCAGTCTTCGCTCTGGAACGCGACGACGATTGGAACATCATCTCCACGGCGTCGGGAATCGCGGGTAACGATGGACTGAAACCGGACACCTTCTACCGCTGCGAAGGCGGCAAGCTGGTGGAAGCCGAGTGACGACCAACCGCACCTTCCGTCACGCGCACCTGGCCTGCGGCATCGGTTCCGGCGCGCGCGGCTTCAACATGGCCAATCCGCGCATCGGCAATGTCTCCGCTCGCTTCGAATGCGCCGGCGGAATCGATGTCGATGCGGGCGCGATCCGCAATTTCGAGAAGCTGACCGGCGTGAAGGGGACCGTCATGGACCTCTTCTCGGCCGAGCAGTACGTCGCGTTCCACGGCAAGGTTCCCCCGCCCGATTGGCGCGAAGCGGCGCCGGCGGACATCGTCGCCGCATTCGGGCCGCACCTGGACGTCTGTTTCGCTTCCATGCCCTGCAAGGGCTTCTCCGGCCTCCTGTCGCAAAAGCAGAGCGAGACGGACAAGTACCAGGCGCTCAACGGCCTCACCCTTCGCGGCATCTGGCTTCTGCTCGAGGCGTACAAGGACGATCCGATTCCGATCGTGCTGTTCGAGAATGTGCCGCGCATCGCCAACCGTGGTCGTTGGCTGCTCGATCAGATCGTCGCAATCCTTCGCGGCTATGGCTATGCTGTCGCCGAGACCGTCCACGATTGCGGCGAGCTGGGCGGGCTGGCGCAGAGCCGCAAGCGTTTCCTTCTCATTGCCCGTCACCAGGAGAAGGTGCCGCCGTTCGTCTATCAGCCGCCCAAGCGAAAGCTTCGCGGCGTCGGCGAAGTCATCGGCAAGCTGCCGTTGCCCGGAGATCCATTGGCAGGCCCGATGCACCGGGTTCCGTCGCTGCAGTGGCAGACGTGGGTCCGCCTGGCGTTCGTTCCGGCCGGAAAGGACTGGCGAGCGCTGAACGACCTCGCAGTGGAGGGCGGGCATCTTCGCGACTTCGGTATCGTTCCGGACGCTCCGCTGCGCGAGAATGCGCTTGGCGTCGTCGGCTGGGACGAAACGGCCGGCGTCGTCACCAGTCAAAGGGCGCCAGGACAGGGCCGCTTTTCGGTTGCCGATCCGAGGCCGGTCGATTGCCGGTCAGGATCCTTCGGCGTCACTGGCTACGAAGAGACTGTTGGGACGGTCCAGGGCGAGAGCCTGCCCAGCAATGGCAAGTTCGCGGTGGCGGACCCCCGCATCCAGACTGACCGCGAAGGCACGGGACGCTTGGGTGTTCGCTCTTGGGAAGAGCCGAGCGGCACTGTCGCGGGATGCTCTCGAGTCGAGAACGGCGCTTACAGTGTAGCGGACCCACGCCCGAGCTACGGCGAGGCGACGCACCGCAACGTCCTTGGCGTGAAGGGCTGGGAAGAGACTGCTGGCGTTGTCACGGGCAATCCCAAGCCGAGCGGTGGAGCGCATTGTGTCGCCGATCCGCGCGTCAACGGCCACGATCGCAGCGTCCAGATGGGCGTCCGGCCGTGGGATGAGCCCGCACCGTGCGTGAAGGGACAAATGCCACCGGGCGGCGGACCTTACGCCGTTGCCGATCCTCGCCTCGCCGGCCGCGCGCGCTTCAACAACACCTTCCGCATCGTCCGCTTCGACGAACCTTCAGCGGCGGTCGCGGGACCAGGCGGACCGGCCGGAGGCCACTGCGTCGCCGATCCGCGAATGCCCAAACAGGATTATGCGAAGCGGAAGTACAAGGTTGCTGCCTACGATCAGCCGACGCGGGCCGTTATCGGCGCTTCGACGACGGGTGACGGTGCATTCGCCGTCGCCGATCCGCGCCCGCGCTGCCTTAATGCAGATGGGCGCGAAGGATACTCGACGCAGGGCCATTACGGCGTCGTGCAATGGACCGAACCGAGTGGGTCGGTCCCAGCTTTCGCGAAGAACAACAACGGTTCTTGGTCCGTTGCCGACCCTCGCGACGTCGCTCTCGACGTCGAGCCGGTCCCGCTGCCCAAGGCGAAAGACCGTCTGGTGTGCCGGATCGTCGCACTCGACGACACGTGGCACCGGCCGTTCACTACGCTCGAACTCGCATCGCTTCAGTCGATCGTCGATCCGGAGGAGGCTTTCGAGCAGGATCCGGACGGCAACTGGCGCGCGAAGCTGCCGGTCGATCTTGCCGCGACGTCGGATGCGACGAAGCGCGAATGGATCGGGAATGCAGTCCCGTCGAATGCCTCAAAGGCAATGGCGGAGACGATCGGCGAGACGCTGCTGCTCGCGAGCATGGGCGAGACCTTCCAGCTCTCCGCGCAAGAGATTTGGGTGAAGCCGCTGGCGCTCGCCCTCACCGTCGACACCGACCAGCTCGCAATCCGCATGGACAGGGGAATGGAATGACCGCCGTCGCCACCAAAGAACGCGCCAACGCCAAGGCGGAAGCCGAAGAGATGAAACTCACGATCGACCGCGGAGACCTCTTCCGCGCGCTCACACACGCCGCCGCGATCGTCGAAAGGCGAAACACGATTCCGGTCCTCTCGAACGTGCTGCTCGAAGCTGCCGGTGACAAGCTTAAGATCACGTCGACTGACCTGGACCTGCAGATCGCCCTGACCGTCGCCGCAACGATCGAGGGCGAAGGCTCGACGACCGTTTCCGCGCAGCTGCTCCATGGCATCGTTCGCGAAATGGCGGACGGTTCGCAGGTCGAGCTTGCGATGATCGACGGCCGTCTTGAGGTCCGCTCCGGCCGGAGCAATTACAAGCTGCAGGTGCTCAAAGCTGACCGGTTCCCCGTGCTGCCGATCGGCAATGCCACGTCCACCTTTTCCCTGCCCGCTGCCGACCTCCTGCGCTCGTTGAGGCGTGTCGAGTTCGCGCAATCGACGGAAGAGACGCGATACTACCTTCGCGGCATTCTGACCGAGGTCGTGGACGGCAAGCTGTTCTTCGTGGCGACGGACGGCAACGCCCTTGGCTTCACTACGCTCCCCGCCCCGAGTGGAGCGACCGTCGAGAATGCGATCCTGCCGACGAAGCTGGTGGTGACGCTGGCCAAGCTGCTCGACGAGATCGACGGTGATGTCCGCCTGTTCTTCAACGACAAGCGGGCGACATTCGAGATCGGCTCTACGGTTCTTACCGGCAAGCTCGTGGACGGCGCTTTCCCCAACTGGCGGAGGGTGCTGCCGGTGGTGCAAGGCAATCCGCTGCGTATCGAAACCGACACGCTGGAAAGCGCGATCCGCCGCGCCACCATCGTCGCTACGGAACGGACGCGGTCGGTCACCATCGAGTTGTCGAAGGACAAGCTCACTGCGTCCTGTTCGTCCGCAGAGCATGGGAACGCCGTCGAGGAAGCGCCTTGCGCGTGGGATGGAGGCGAGTTCCGCGTCGGCTTCAATGCCACGAAGCTGCTGTCAGCGATCAAGGCAAGCGGCGCGGAACAGATCCAGCTCGACCTTATCGACGACGCCACGCCGCCGATCATTTCAAATCCTGCTGACGATTCCGCGAAGTGGGTCGTCACGACCATGCGCGTCTGAAGGAGGGCAAGATGAACGTAAACGGGCAGGTGCGAGTATCGACCGTGTTAGCGGACCTGGAGGTTGAACTTCCCGCCGATTCACATTGGAAACCCACGGACATGATCGACTTCGAGGTCGATGTTGACGACGATGAAGCCTACGCCGCGCTGCCGTCTAGTTACACCGAGATCGACCCGGTTCCCCTCTCCGATGAACTCGACCAGGGCGACGTCCAGAACCTTGCGGCGGCAATCCGGCGCGGCGACCGGGCGGAAGCGGAGCTGCTGCTCGACCGCATTTTCGCAAACGACGGCACGGTTACCGAGTGGGTAGAGCGAGGACGCTACGGGCAACGGGCTCGGCAACTGCAGACGCCGACGGCCAAAGCCGCATGAGCGCGACCGATTACCCTATCCCCAATGCCGCGCTCGACGACCGCCTAGGCTTCGTCGGCACGGCAGGATCAGGCAAGACCTACAACGCCGGCAGCGGCGTCGAGCGCGTCCTGGCCGCGGGCGGGCGCGTCATCATTCCCGACCCACTGGGCGTCTGGTGGGGGCTCGGGCTGAATGCCGACGGCCAGCGTCCTGCCCCATGGCGCGAAAAGGGCAAGCTGGTGATCTTCGGCGGCGAGCGTGGCGATCTGCCGCTCAATGAAAACGCCGGCGCGCTGATCGGCGAGACGGTCGCACAAATGGCTGAAAGCGCCATCCTCGATCTTTCCGGTTTCGGCGAGAAGAAGCGGGAAGTCCATTTCATGCTTGCGTTCCTGACCGCGCTCTATCGCCACGCCAGCAACGATCCCGTTCACCTGATCTTCGACGAAGCCGATATGTGGGCACCCCAGCAGGAGCGCGACAAAGGCGAATCGCCCAAGCTGCTCGGCATGATGGAGACCATCGTCCGCCGTGGGCGCGTCAAAGGCTTCATCCCCTGGCTTATTTCACAGCGTCCGGCCGTGCTGAACAAGAACGTGCTTTCGCAGGTCGACGGCCTGGTGGCGTTCAAGCTCACGTCGTCGCAGGACCGCAAGGCGATCGGCGATTGGGTGAGCGGTCAGGCGGACCAGGGCGAATGGCCGGCGATCAGCGCTTCACTGCCGACACTGGCGACCGGAACGGGCATCGTCTGGCTTCCGTCGCGCAATGTGCTGAACACGGCCGCATTCCCGCTCAAGGCGACCTTCGACAGCAGCCGGACGCCGACGCGCGGCGAACGGGTCGAGCGGCGGGACTTGAAGCCGCTGAACCTCGAAGCGCTGAAGGGCAAGCTCGCGAGCCTTGAGGAAGAGCAGAAGGCCAACGATCCGCGCGCCCTGAAGGCGCGTGTCGCCGAGCTCGAGCGGAAGCTTGCGCAGGCCACCTATCAAATGCCGCCAGCCTGGCCTGACCAGCGAGAGGATGTGAAACGACTTTCCGAAGAGCTTGCCGCCACGACAGAGGCTCTTGAACGGCTGACTGCCAGCGCGAAGGAGTTGGAGAGGCGGCAAAAGAAGGCCCTTGCTGCCCTGTCGGGCGAGCAGATCGAATTTCCGGGAGCACCCGAGCGCAAGCCTGCCACTAAAGTCATCGCGCCTCCAATCGCGCGGCCGGCGCCAATGAGGCAGGAACCTGCAACGCAGCGAGATCCGACAGGCTTGCGTCAATCGCACCAAAAGGTTCTCGATTCGCTGGCCTGGTGGAAAGCAGCCGGCTTCCCGACAGTCGAGCGGCGACGAGCATGCATCATGGCCGGATACAGTCCCAAGGCGTCCACGTTCGGCGTCTATATCTCCGAATTAACCCGCGACGGTCTCGTGGTAGTGCCGGAGCCTGGTCGACTCGCCCTCACCCCATCTGGAGAAGCCTTGGCAAGCGCGCCGGACATGACCTCGCCGGCCGCAATCTTGGACGCAGCGAGAGAGCAGCTTTCGCCGGCCGAAATAAGGCTATTCAATGAGATTGTCGGCGACTATCCAAAATGGGTCAGTCGGCATGATCTTGCCGATCGCGTCGGTCTTTCGCGGACCGCCAGCACTCTCGGCGTGTACTTGTCGAAGATCGGTTCATTCGACTTCATTGAGACCGGTCGCGGGCAAGTCCGCGCTGCCGATTGGCTGTTCCCGTGAACGCCGCCGCCGAGAGTGTCAGAGCCGCGCTCGAAAAGCGCTATCAGGCGCCGGAATGGTCGCTGCTTTTCGAAGTCGGCCAAGGAACGGGAACGGCAGGAGGGCGCTACGCCGACGCTGTAGCGATGAACCTCTTTCCCAGCCGCGGGCTTCGCGTCGAAGGCGTCGAGATCAAGATCAGCCGCGGCGATTGGCTTCGGGAGCTTCGGGATCCTGCAAAATCGGAGCCGATCCAGCGCTTTTGCGACCATTGGTGGATCGCGACGACGCCCGAGATTGTCTTGCCAGGCGAGTTGCCGCCCACCTGGGGACTGATCGAACTCAAGGGCGGCTGTATGCGGGTGAAGGTAAATGCACCAAAACTGGAGCCGGAACCGCTTGGACGCCCGTTCCTTGCCGCGATGCTTCGCCGCGCGACGGAAAAGGCGGACAAGGAGCTGCGCCGCCGTGTCAGAGAGGAAACCGAAGCCGAGCGCGCCCGCATAGACGAGAGGGTGCGCCGTGAGGTCGAGGTTCGCACGAACAGTCACAAGAACCTGCAGCGCTTCGTCGAAGAGTTTGAAGAGGCGAGCGGGCTATTGATCGACAACGGCTGGCGCGGAGGGAAGGAAATCGGCGAAGCGGTCAAGCTCGTCACCGAAATTGGCCTTACGTCTCTCTATGGCGGCGTTCGCGGCCTTGGCGATCACGCTCGAAAGCTGGCCGAAAAGGTCGATGCGCTGCTCGCGTCACTGCCTGCCAGCGAAGAGGACGAAGCGGCGTGAACGCCCATAGCACCATCCTCGAGACCGGCCGCTCGCCGGCCGATTGGTGCGAGACTTTCGCGGCCAAGGGTATCGAGCTGTCGGAACGGACGTTGCGCCAGAAGGCCCGCGATCTTGGTGCTTGCCATGTTCTCGGCAAAGCGATGATTATCACCCCCGAACAAATCGACACGATTCTGGAGGACTGCATATGCCCCTCGAAGCGTACCGGCGCGGGCGCATCTGGTGGGCGCGCGGGACCGTCGACTACAACGGACGGCCGATCACCGGCTACATCCGCGAAAGCACTGGCGCATCTGAAGAGAGCGGCGCGAACGACTGGATCACGGAGAGGGAAGACCGCGAACGTCGTGTCTATCTCATCGGCGAAGAGGCGCGCCAGCTAACCTTCAACGACGCGCTCCTGCTCTATAATCCGACGTCGCAAATGGCGCTGGCGCTGATCCCGATCGCCGCCGAGTTCGGCGAAATGCTGGTCAAGCACATCACCCCGGCGTTGGTCCGCGACCTCGGGCCGAAGCTCTATCCGAAGAATTGCACGGACTACTGGCGGCGCTGGGTCATCACGCCGACGCGCGCCGTCATCAACAACGGCCACGATCTCAAGGGCGCGCTCTGTCCGCCGATCAAGATCAAAGGCTACAGCGAAGACGAGCGGATCGCGCAGGACAAGAAGCGCAAGAAGGCGAGCCGGATCGAGCGCCGCCCGGGCGATTGGGAATGGTTGCTCCGGTTCCGCGAACACGCCGCGCCGAGACCGGCCGCTCTGGCGCTGCTGATGTACGTCACGGGCGCAAGGGTAGGGCAGGCGGTCAGGATGCACCCCGCGAAGCACCTGGACCTGCAGAACAATCGCATCTGCATTCCCGGCGCGAAGGGCCATGAGGATCGCTGGATTACGATTCCGGTCGAGCTGGTCGTCGAGCTCGCCAACCTGAAGCCGAAAACGCCGCGCGGATGGGACCGAACCGACAAGCGCAACCTTCGCGTCTTTGGCTATGCCTCTTCATGCGGACCGCTCAAAGCATGGCACTCGGCCTGCGAAGCGGCAAAGATCGACTACCGCTCGCCCCACGCCGCCGGCCGTCACGGTTTCGGTCAGGAGTTCAACGTCCGCCAGCCGGTCGACGAGAAGGCGGCGGGCCAGTTTGGCGGGTGGAAAGACCTCGCTTTGATGAAGCGGACCTATACCCACGCGGAGGACGCGGGAGGCAAGATTTTGGCCGCTTTTCGTACAGGGCTCGAACACGCCGAAAAGGCGACGGGCCTTAAACTGATGAAATCAGGCTCATAAATCTGCCGCGTTCAATTCCCTCCGAAGGCAGAGGCCACAGGTTCGAATCCTGTCGGGTGCGCCACTTTTCCCTCTCTGCAGCCGCCGATCGCGACCAGCGATCCTCGTCGTTCCGCGCAGAATAAAGCACGAACGAACCGAGAATCTCCGTTCAAATCCCGTACAGTCCAAAGGAGCAGAGCAATGACGGGTGAGCTTCGGATACCGTGCTTCCAGCATGACAGCTTCCAGCGGCATTGCGCCGACTGTCTGGATATGAACGCGCCCAACACTCTGACACGCTACGTTCCCGACGCCTATCCGGCTTCGTCGGACGAACTGCGAGATGGGGAGGAGAGGGATGATGGCATGGGGACCGTTTAGCGCCGAGGCCGTCAGGCTCGACAGCAAGCTGCGCCGGTTACACAAGGAAGGGCGGATTACGGACGCCGTTCAGGAAATCGAGAAGGCGCTTCGCAGCGCGCACGCCTACGGACCAAGCAATGAGAGCTACGAGAGCTTTGAGGCTGTCTGTCGCGCGTCTGGAGACGACCTTGACTGACGTATCGAACCATCGCTTCGACGGAAAAGTTGAGGTTCCGTCGCACACGACTGCGAGCACCACTGACGTATCGAAAGAGCTTCTGCCGGGCCAGCGTTGCAACTGTCCGCCGACTGAAACCGAGCATCATCCGCTGTGCTATCTGTCCACCCGCGCCCAAGTCGGTCCTGCCGATGTGGTGGAGGATGCGGAATGGCTGCGACGGGCGGCGCGAAATGAGAACGCGTTAGTCCGTGTTCATCCAGCAGCCCGCGAGAACCTAGAGCGCCTTGCCGATCAGCTCTCCGCTATGGGCGTATCAGGAGAAGTGGAGAGGCTTGCCCGGATAGGTCGCGAGCATTTGCAAGCGGGCAACATTGATGATGCGCTGACGGCGTTTCGACGTATCGAGCGCCAGGGCCTCAACAGCGCACCGGAAACGCGCTAAGCCGAGCGCATGGACGCCGCCCGCTGGAACGAGATCATCGCCACCGCCGCCGCGACCGCGATCGACGAATGCGGGGACGTGCCGACGATCCAGAAGGTCGCCGAGCGAGCCGCGACACTGGCGGCGGAGTGGATTTGCGAAGAGCTGGCCAACGAAGCCGATGGCGAAGAAACCGCGCATCCCGCCGGCTGACAGCCTGATCTATTGTGTGAAATGCCGGAAGCCGATGAACGGCCGAGGTTGGCACGGTCCGGATTGCATGTCGGACTTCGCGAACCGCAAGCCGGCGTCGGGGCATTCGATCAGGGTGTGGAAGGCGCCGGTTTAAGATGGAGCCCGTTGCAGGAATCGAACCCGCGTCGTCGTCTTACGAAAGCGATGCTCTACCATTGAGCTAAACGGGCACTGGCGGAGCGCGCTGGACTCGAACCAAACAGCCTTGACTGCGAGCCGCTTAGCAGGCGGTCCCGGCACCTTGCCGGTTCACGCTCCACAATGGCGGCGGGTGAAGGAGTCGAACCCTCGTCCTTGCAGACGGCCTGGTTTTCGGGACCAGTTGCCCACCACTGAGCGCCACCCGCCGTTAAGGCGAGCGCGCTGCTCGCCTAGCGTGTTCGACTGCTTGATGAGACGAGAGGGCGGTTCATGGCTGCGGATTTACCCCGGGCAGTGATTCCGGGCAAGTCACCTCTGCCCCGCGCTCCTTGTGCCAGCGGCAGACGCGCGCGAGTGCATCCCGGCAAGCTTGGCCGGCCGAGCGCACCGCTGCATCGAATGTCACGCCCGTAGGATCAGCGGCCAGCATCGCATCGATCAGCGGCTCGTCGGGACACGTGAGATCAGCAATCGGGGGGTGGCTGGAGGCGGGCGCGGGCGGATTGTTGCAAGCGGACACAAGCATAATAGGCGGCGCGAGGATCAGCGCCAGTGCGCTTAGCTTCTTCGACGGCATCTTTGACCTCCTGCGTTTCAGTGGCGAGCCGAGCGTCGTCTGTCCGGCGCTGCACGGCGGCGTGTTCGTCGGCTTTCCGGTCGGCCTTCGCCGTCGCCGCATCGCGCTTGGCATCGTGCGCGTTGATGACGCTGCGGTCATAGGTGCATTTCGCCACGCCTAGACCGACGATCAGAAGCATCACGAGAGCGGCGATGACTGCGAACTTGGCGAACCTAGCGGGGATTCCGGCCTTCAGGGCGAGGCTGGCAAGGAAAGCGATCATGGCTTCGGCTCCGGCATTGCTGGTCCGCTGTAATCAGGATTGGCGTCGGCCTTGACCTCAGCGGCCTTGTCGAGCGCCGCGCCCGCCACCTTGTCCGCGGCCTGCTCGACCTCGCTCCCGATGCTGCCGCTGATGCCCGTCTTGCTGGCGCTGAAATCCAGATGCCCGCGGGCGATGACGATCACGATCAGGACGAGCAGGCACAGCGCGACGACGCCGAGCAGAATATGGCTGTTCGTCGACAGGCTCTTCAGCTGGATCTTGAGGAGGTCGACGCAAGCGTCCAGCCCCTTGACCGCGCCTTCGGTCGAGCTCGCTTTTTCCGCCCCGAGCGCAGTCTTGCACCATCCCGGCCCGCTCAGCGTCTCATTGAGCCGGTACGCCATCCACATGACGTAAGCGGAAATGACCGCGACGCCGAAGATCGCGAATATGCGGATGAAGCTGTCGCCGCTGGGAAGCTTCATGCCCAGTCTCCCGCCGCGAGCGCATCTTGAAACTTGACCGCGATCTTGGCGATTTCAGAAGCGCGATCCTGCCTGTTGATGATGCGCCGCGCGCCCTTGAAGGCGTCGAAACCCCCCGCGCCGTCGCTCGGCAGGTAATCGGCCAGCTTCTTCGTCGTGAACCAGCCCTGTTCCATGCCCGCGACCAGGATCCGCGCGGCGATGTCCGGCTTCAGCGCGAAATCAGGATCGAGCGACAGTTGCCCGCCAAGGTCGAGCTCCTCATCGGCGCGCTCGTAATTGCGCTGCCATGTGAGCTGGACATATCCACGGCCGTACCACGGATAATAGTGCAGGTGCTCCTTGCGCCAGCTTTCCGACAGCCAATAGGCCTCCTTGACCGGCTGCAGCGTCTTGTTCGTTTCCCAATAGGCCGTGGCAAGGCCGTAGGCGCACCAGGAACAGGGCCAGCGGGCCGCGCCGATTGCCGTCAGGAGCGCGCTGAATCCGTCGATCTGCGACTGCGCTAGGTCGCCCGTAAACGCCCGCACAGCGCCGAAGAAGGCTTGCGGCTGTCCGACAGCCTTCGCGGCATTTTCATTCTCCGCGGGCTGCCAGCGCGCTGCTGTGGCCGCATTGATGGCGTCGACGTCCTCCTGGCTCAGCGTGTCGAGCGGATTGCCGGTCAGTTCGCGCTTGTACGCGCGGGCCGAATTGAAGAAGTCGGCGGCGCTCATTGCTCGCCAAGCCGCTGCATGTCGGGATCGATGACGGTGATGTAGCCAGCGTAGGCAAGGATCACGCCCTTGATACGATAGGGGAACTTGTGGACCGTCACCGAACACCGCCCGAGGTCGGGAATGTCCAGTGAAGCATTTGCTCGAGCAGTTCCGTCCGGCCTCTTGCCGGCCGCGGAGTTGAGAGCCTTGATCGTTCGGCAGAACGGTTCGGGCCAGACGTCGATGTGGGTTTTGCCGATGATGTCGCGGTACGTCTGGCCCTTCGGCTCGAGGAAAAGAGCTTCGAAGGCGCGATTGGCGTATAGGAAGCGACCCTGAAGGTCGACAAGCCAGTTGGGAAAGGGATCGAGATCGCGGGCTATACGCAAGCCCTGAATCTCAGCCTCCATGTTCTCGATCCTGCGGACTTGCTCCGCGATGTGCGCCCATGCCTCGTTACGCTGGCTTTTCACCTCCGCCAGTACCGTCTCGAAATCGACCCGATCGGCGCTCCTGGCCTGGATCCGGTACTTCAGCCAGACGGCCAGCAATCCGCCGCCCAGAATGATATCGAGCGCGATGCTGATGACAGAGATGAGAGCCGGCGACATCGCTGGAAAAGATACGGACCAGCGCGCCTTGGCTGTAGGTTCGTCACGGCTACGGCATTTCCTCGATCTTGAGGAACGTCAGCGATCCGATCCACCATTGCTGTCCGCTGATGCGAATATCGTTTGTCGAGCTCGTGTTTGCGACGCCCGTTGCGACATAGGTTCCGTCGCCGCCGCTGAAATCGACCGGAAAGCCGAAGCCGAGGTGGACGTGGAGCGGAAACCCGCTCGCGACGAAGTCGGCGATCGTCAGCGTAATGCGATAGGTTTTCCCGTTGACGATCGTCAACGACGGGCCGCCCGGCGATGCGAGCGGAATGAGCTGGTCCGCCGCATAGGGGTTGGAAGTCGGCGTCGACGCCTTGCTGCCGCTCACGGTCCAGGTCGTCGCGTTCCACGCCGTCGGGTCGTCGAAGCCGGTATCGATAATGATGTTCACGGGCGACGGCGGCGCGACGTAGGCCGGGATCGCACCAAGGAGGACAGCCCTGCCATACAGGGTCGCGCCAGCCGCGCCGACGCCGCCATGGAGCGTGACAGTGATCGTCGTCGCATCGGCGGGAACGTGAGCCGTGAGGTACGCCCAGCGCCACGCCCCATTGGCCTTGCCGTTCGCATATTCTTCAGAGGCGCCGCCCCCGGTCCCATCGACGACGAGCTTGACGGCTCCCCCGAAGCCGGAAACCCCGTTGAGCCGGATCGCGACCATGACTTCGGTGCCGCGATACGGAACGGCGCTGATCGACTGCGACAGCCCGGCGCCGTCCGCTCCGTCGATCAGGAGCGCGGTCGAATCGCCTTCCGACGTGTCCGCGTTGGTCGATTGGCTAACTGTCGGCGCCCCGACCGCCGTCCAGTCAGTCGGCAAGCCGCCCGACCAGCTGCTGAAGTCGGAGTTCGTCAGAAGACCGCCGGAGACGGTGTCGATCAGCGGATTCACGGGATATCCCGACGACACCCACGCCGCATAGGCCGGGTCGAAGATCGCGCGCTGCGCATCGACGCCATTCCCGGCGCCTGTCACCGTGAGGTGGACGCCGTCATAGTAGCGCGACGCGGGCTTGCCGTCCGCCACCCAGGGATCGTGGATGTTCACGATCTGCATGTCGCCGTAGATCGTCTCCATCCGGTCGACCGCCGCCACGACTCCGTTCATCAACGTATCGGTCTGCCGGGGGTGCGGGCGCAAAACCATGTGCGCCGCAGCCGGGAACGCGCGCCGGACCTGGTCCATCGCGTCGAGGAAGTTGCCGAGGCGGACCCAGCCCGTCGTATCCGTCGTGATCATGTTGTGGCCGTGGCCCCAGACGACGCGATCGACGTGCGGCAGGCGCTCGAGATATTTGGCGAAGCGCGCGCCCATGAAGTGCTGTGGTTCGGATCCTGAAACCGAGCTGTTGTAGATGAAGACGCGGCCCGATGCGCCCGTTTGCAGGACCCGCCACCCGGTCAGCTGCTCTTTGGCCTGATAGGTCGCGTGGTTCTGGTAGAGGACCGTCTTGTCGGGCCAGAAGGTCGCCGCATTGGCGTGGAACGAACTCAGGAACAGCTCTTCGGCCTCGTCCGCGGTCGCGACCGCAACGTCGTCGAGCGTGCTGTCGCCGATGCAAAGGATGACCTCGTCCGCAGGGTCGATTTGAGGTTCGAGCTGGGCGGCGAAGTAGGCGACAAGCGCATCGCGCTGCGCGGCGGGCGGCTTGCTGACGACGAAAGCGCCACCATAGAAGTGCGTGGTTCCAGTCCCGGCGATGCCAACATAATTGTTGGCCGGATCCTGACTGGTGATGTTGACGCCGTAGATGCTATGTTCGGCAAAGAGTTCGCGCTGACCCCATGTCGTCGCGACCGGCGAGAAGCCGGCGGTCTCGATCCCGTCCTGTCGGAAGCTGACGCTCCCTGCATCCATCATTGCGTCGAATACCGCCGGACGAAGGATCGGCCAGGCATAAAAGAGCGATTCCGGCTCCGCGAAATCGTGAGAGACGGGAGAAACACCCTGCGTCACCGCTTTCGCGCTCGCGAAACCGCCATTCTGGATGTCGGCTGAATTGAGATAGCCCTTGATGCCCGAGACACTGGTCTGATCAGCCGTCGTGGCGAGCGCGGCCACCTGATAGAAGGGAATCGTCAGCATGAGCGGTGTGCGGATGGAGAGGCCCTTGCCCGATCCCGCTTCGACATAGGGGCGCCCGAGCGCGTCGATCCGGAACGTCGGGCGGCTCGCATCGTCCGGCGCTACGAGGTCGAATGCCGGGTCGTCGACACTCTTGATGCAGCCGACCAGGTCGCCGTCCGCCGTGACGGGAATTGTCCCGGCGATATCTTGAAACAGCATCGTCGACCATCTCGAAAGGTCGTACATCATCACGACTGGCGAGACAGGCTCTTGCATCACGACCGGCTCGACGAGGAGGCTGGCGATGGACGCGCCCAGCAGCAGAGAGTTCCTGGCCGTGCTCACTGCGTCACGCCGGCTCGCACGATGAATGCTCCGCCGGCATATTTGTCGGGATCGCTGCCGAACGGCGTGATGACGATATCCCACGCGATTTCGAGATTGTCACCCGTCTCGGCAGGAAGGGGCAGCGCCGAGATCGTCGCCTCGTCGATCCGAATGCCAAGAAGGGAAACGGTGAGGCTGTCGGTTTCAGCGTAGCCCGCCGGCACAGACGCCAGCCGGCCGGCTGCAATGTGGTTGGCGAGAGTGTCCGTCGCCACCTCGATCAGCCGAACGCCCTGGATATCCGTGCTGACCGTGCCAAGGTCGATCAACGGCGTTCCGGGCTGGTCGCCGGTCAGCCTGACCTGCATTGCGAAGGTCGCGTCCGTGAGATCGGCATTGACCACGGGAAGCCGCCGGACGCAGGGAACCCAGCGGTCGACGTAGAAGGGGAGTTCGGCTGGCGTTTGCATAAGCGCATGATGCCGTCGCCGCGCTTGTGCTTGTAGGGTCGCGCGTTACGGGCGGACGCCGCCGCTGCCTCCGCCATATCCGCCGCTGAAATCGCCGCCAGACGTCGTTCCGCCGCCCGAGGCCGGAATCGTCACCGACTGATTGAGGTAGATGCGATTGGGATGTGTGGCGCTGTTGAGCGCATCGCCATAGGTCGTCGTCGCGCCATAGGTCGGGGCGGCGTCGCCAACGCCGGTCACGTCGGCGAACAGGTAATAGGTGCCGCTCGAATAAGCGAAGGCCGTCAACGTCGCTGCCGGAACGGGAATGTCCTGGGGCGGATCTGTCGCATAGTCGATGATGAAGTTCGCGCCCGCGCTGCCGCCGTCGAGCGTGATCGAATAATCGGTGCCGGTATCGACCGCCTGGACCCGCAAGCTCTTGGGGTACGATCCGCGCAGGACGGTGGAGGCGTTGCCCCCGACGTCGCCTGCGCCGGGATCGCTTCCCACCGTCGTCGCCGGCGGCGCTCCGCCCGTCTGCGATAGCGCCCATTCGTGCTTGGCGTCATCCTCCGTGCGGAAGCTGAACGTGACCGTGTTCTTCGTCGCATCGAGTGTCCGGCCGATGACGACGCACTTCTGGTTGAACAGCAGCGCCGACGGGATGTTCAACGTGAGGCAGTCGCCCATCTTGTACTGCGACCAGTAGAGGTCGAGCTCGAGCGAGATCGGCGAGCGCTCGCGGCTGTTGGCGACCTCATAGGCGGCGAGCTGGGCTGCCTGCGCCGCGTTGGCGACCAGCGGAAGCTCGACCTCCTTGGTTTTCGTATTGCCGCCGTCGGCCGCAAGGTAATCGGCATTGCGGACGATGTTGCCGGGAACGACCTCCCATGCGTGATCGGGCGACCGGAACTTGGGAACGCCGCCGTTGAGAATGACGCGGCGCATCGACATTTGCGGTGCCTGGACCGGTCCCTTGAGATGCGCCTCTTCGATGGTCTCGAGGCTGACCCGGGGCGTATTGACGAGCGCGGCGAGCTTCGCGGCCGTCGGGATCGGATAGCCGCCGCCCGCCTGCGCGATCGATTTCAGCACGTCCCATTTGCGGTCGGTGGACATGATCCGGCCGGAGACGCTCCAGCCGTTCGCATCGGCGATGTTCGCCGCCTCGATGAAGCTCGGCCAATCCACCTTGTCGACGGGAAGACCCGGGCCGATGACGCGGACCGGACGGTCCGGTCCGTCCACCCACCTGCCGATCGCATAGGTCGAGCCGTGGACCCATGGATTCGCGCTGTAGGCGTAGGTGCTTTCGTCGAGCGCGCGCTGCGCTCCCGTGCCGCCGTTGGTGCCGTCGAGACGCGCATCGTAGCCATAGACGCCGCGCACCTGGTGCGTGAGCTGGGGAACGCCGCCCGAATAGACCTTGCCGTTGTCGATATCGGCAACGAGCAGGAGGCCGGCGGCGGCGATGCTGGAGAGCTTGGAGGCGGCGTCCCAATCCGGCATGGCCGAAGTGTCGGGCGCCGTCATGTCGAGAGCGGACGCCTCCGGCCGGGCGCCAAGCTGCGTCGATTCATAGAGAAAGCCAGCGTAATAGCCGGTCGCATCCCGGCCGGAGAAGGCGACCTGCGTATTGTCGGCGTAGAGGCCGTCGTAGGCCATGATCGGCCCGGCGCAGGAGAGGGCGCCGATGATGCCAAGGAACTTGTTCTTGTCGCCCCAGCTCGCCTGGTGAACGATGTTCATCCCGACGCGGGCGTCGCCCATGACATAAGGCTCTCCGGCATTGGGATCGGCGATAAAGTCGAGCTGCTGGCCCGCGCTTGTCGATCCGAACTTTGGCGGCTTGGCGAGGAGACCGGCGGCGGTCGAAAGCAGGGCGGCGGAGACAGAAAGCACTGTCGTCAGCGTAGTGAGGCCCGCAGCGCTCAGCCCGATTCCGATACTGCCAAGGGCGCCGAGGACGGCCGGTGCCCCGAAAAGAGCAACACCGCCCGTGAGCGCGATCGCGGCGACGCCGACGACGATTGCAGCGATTTTCGCGACCTTGGCCATTCGCGCCAAGGGTATTGCGGGGGAGGGCGTGTCTGTAGGGTCGCGCCGTGAAGCGCGGCTGCTTAGCTGGTTCCTGCGTTTGAGACGCAACCCTCGATATCGCGCCTCATCTTCGACAGATAACGATGTTTGAGACGGACTTCGACCTGAGTTCCCTGTTCTAGCGGCCGAAGCGTTATGAGGGGTTCAGTCCCGTAATCCGTCGTGAAGGCGATCTCGGTTGAAGCGTCGCCGTGGATAATCGCGGGCGTTCCTGTCCAGCTCAGCTTTCCGGAAAGGCAATGTTCAAGGGCAGGCTCCGTTGCCAGGCTCGTGTAGGTCGCTCGCGCAGGCCTTGAACGATTTTGCTCGATTGTTCCGGCGCAGCCGGTCAGCGCAACGCAGGTAAGGAGAGCGAGAACCTTCATCTGGACGGAAGTACGTCGGATGGTCGAATCATTCAATCCGCCAGGCTCCGGTGACGATGAGCGGCTGCAGGATGTCACAGTGGGGAACGCTCTCATGGAAGCCCAGCGTCCGACCGTTGCCGACGGCGATCATCAGGCCGGAAAAGCCATTCGAGCCGAGCGATTCGACGATATCGCCGGCCAGTATCTCGTGCTGCCCGATGCGCCGAAAGTGCTTGTCCATCGCCTCGCCAAGCGTCCTGAAGCCCAGCTTCTCCAGCGCCGCTGCCGCGCTTTTGACGTCGCCGTAGCGCGGCACCTTGATCTTGCGCCCCATGTGGCGAGCATGGACAAGCACGAGCTGGACGCAATCGGCGCTGCCGTCGGCGAATGGCCTGCCCTTGAACGTGTCAACCGTCTGCTGGGTCGCCTTGACGCGCTCGACGAGATTCACACCGGCACCTGGTAATTGCTGATGAAGCCGCGCGAGCCGCCGCCCGCCGCGCTTCCGAAGCCAACGCCGCCGCCTCCGCGCCCGCCCGCGCTCTGGCCGGGTCCATATTGCCCCCAATAGATCTTGCGGGCGACGCCGGTCACATTGTTGAGGCCGGTCTCCGTCGGATACATTTGCGCGTAAAACGAGGGGCTGAGCCGCTGGCCTTCGCTATCCTCGAAGAAATAATCGAAAGCCGAGATGATCGTGTAGTCAACCTCGTCCTTCTTCTTGTCGAGATTGACGATCGCCTGGTCCACGAAGCCGTCGAAAATGAGCTCTGGGTCGGGAATCGCGATCAAATGCTTGTCATTGTCGAGCGTGAGCGCGGCGAGACTGATCTTGACCGGGGTCAGCTGGACGGCGGCGGAGGCGATATCGGCCTTGTCGGCGGTCGGCGCGACGGCAATCGTGATCGACGTGTTGGGCGCTTCGCCGGTCGCGTCCTCATTGACTTCCTGTCCAGCACTCACCGAGCCGAAGGTCGGGTCGGACCCCTTGAAGGTGACGCCCAGATAATCGACCTCGCCGCTGCCGAGCATGAGGTTGCGCGTTCCGCTGGCGAAGCCGAACTCGAAGAAGCCGGTGATCTGGGCGCGCTTTTGCGACAGCGCGGCGATCATTTCGGGCGTCACGTCACCGCTCCGTGATGCTGAACGTGAAGGGCCGGGCTCCGTAAGCGCCCTGGCGCCCGCCATCCCATGTCAGCGCGCCGCCGATCCGCGGCTTTTCGACTTCGATCGTGTCGCCGTCGAGAAACGCCTTGCGCGTGATTGGGAAGACCTCCAGCACGATCGCTCCGGTGGCGTCCGCCGCCTGTGCCGCCTTCGCCTTGTGGATGAAGCGCATGGTCTCGCCGGTGACCGGATCGACGGTGATGACGGCGAGCGGCTGACCCAGCTTGAACTGGTAATCGGCAACGAGCCCGCGAATCGGGATCACGGCTCCGGCCGGCGACGCGCCGTCGACGACCGGCGTTCCGGCCGGCACGGCCTTGACGTCGAGCGGCCACGGATAGGACACGTCTTCGCGAGACCCCTGCTCGAGCATCGCCTGGAAAATGCGCGCGTCCTTCTCGGTCGCCAGCTCGGGGAGGGTGAACTGGATCGAATAGCGGTATCCGGGCCGGTCCAGAGTGTTCGTCGTTCCACCGAGAATGCCTTCGGTGTTTCCGCCCGGATCGATGCCCGAGATGCTTAAATCGACATAGCCGTGGTCGGGAAGGTCGAGCATCTTAATAATCCAGCCTGTGAAGGGACTTGCGGGCGAGATTGTCGCGGGCCAGCGTCGCACCGCCCTGCGTCGCTCCGGTTGCCGCCTGCGCGATCACCGGCCCCGCGACCTGAAGCACCCGGCCGTCGAAATACGGGCTCGCCGCGATCTGGACGAGGACGAGACCCTGCGCGGCGCCGTAGCCGGTCGCGGCGCGGTCGTTCGATGGCGAGATCGACAGCTTTTCGCCCCGGCTGACCCACGCAACCGGCTGGCCGTTCAATGACAGCATGTTGTTATCGACGCCGCCGAAGCCGCCGATGATGCCGGCGCCGCCGCCCGCGAAGGTCGGAAGATCGGGGAGGCTGATTGACGGCGCGGTTCCGAAGCCGCCGAGCGGAGCATCAACGCCAAGATTGGGCAGCATTGACGAGCCGAACAGCCGCGCGATCTGCTGATAGAGGATCAGCGTGATGATCTTGCTGATGAGCGTCTTGATGACCTGACCCGCAAGCCCGCCCATCTTGATCCACGCCACCGACGCCTGCCCAAGCCCGTCCACGAGCGAGCGAACGCCGTCGACCGCAAAGCCCTGGACCGCTTCGTTCGCGGCCCGTGCATCCTTCGGGATTTGCCGCAGGAAGTCCTGCCACGGCCCCATCGTCGACATTTCGATGCCGACGGCCTCCGCGCCCTTCTCGTAGGGCAGGTGGTCGATCTGCTGCTGGGTAAGCCGTGCCGCCGCGAAATCCTTGTTCCGCTCCTGCGTCATTTTCAGATATTCGAGGTCTTCGACCTTCTGCTGGTATTTCAGGTCCAGCAATTCGAGCTCGATCTGGCGGCGCTGCGCCTGGCTTGTCGCCAGTTGCTCCGTACCTTTGAGGTCGGCGAGCTCGAACTCGTAACGCTGGTCCGCCGCATCGTGCGCGCGCTTGGCGATTTCCGCCTGCTTCTGGAGTTCTATCGTCGCGATCTTCTCGCTGGCGAGCTGGGCATTCTTCTCCTTGAGGGTTGCCGCCTGCGTGTCCACGGTCTTGGCGTCGAGACCGGCCAGCTTCTTGGCCTGCGCGTCGGCGTCGATCGCCGCGTCCATGGTCGCCTGCTCGGCACGAACGCGATCTTCGGCGATATCGGCCCGCGCCAGCTCGTCATGGACCTGGTCGTCCTTGGCGGCGATGATCTTGGCGTCGAGATCGAGCGATTTCTTGAGGAAATCGGCGTCGCTCTGGAGCTGCTTGTTGGCGAGTTCCTGCATCGCCGCAGCGGCTCCCGACACGGCGCCGGAACTGTCGCCGATGCGCTTGGCGAGCGCCGCTGCGGCCTCCGCCTTCGTGCCCTGCAGGAACGGATTGCCTTTGAGGACCGCAGCGGAAAGGAACGAGCTCGTTTGCGCACCGGGCGCGGCGGCGAAGAACTTGGCCGCATCGCGCGAGCCGAGCACATGGACCGCATAGAGATTGGCGGCGGTGACGCCCTGGCCCGCCTTCTGGATGACCTTCACGTAATCGTCCGTCGCCTTGTCGATCACCGCTTCGGCGACGGAGCGGACGTTGCGGTAGGCGAGCTTGGATGCATCCGAGAGCGCGGCCTTGTCGGGGAAAAGCTGGTTGAAATAGGACAGCCACGTTCCCGGCATGAACTGGCCGAAGCCGGCCGCCGATGAACCAAGGCGGTTCGGGCCGGTGCCTTCCGCGCCGATGACCGCCGCCTTGAAGGTCTTGACCGGATCCTGCGCTGCCAGCTTCTTCGCGGCTTCGGCGGAATCGTGGAGCGCCGCCGCCATTTTCTTCAGTTCAGCGGTGTACGCCGAGACGCTGATCTTGCCTTCGCTAAGCCGCTTGTAGAGGTCGTCCACCTTGTGCGCGACGTCGTCGAAATTGACGTTGGCGCTGGCGGCTTCCTGCATCGACTTTCCGAGCGCGTCGCCAGCGCCGTAGAGCGACCTGGCAAAGCTCGCCAGCGCCGGATCGGCACTAATCAGCGCGGCGACGTTGTTCTTCATCTGTTGGCCGAAATCATTGGCCTTCGACGTGAGATCGCCCTGCGCCTCGCCAAGAATGGCCATCGACCTCGCGACGCGGCCCTGCGCCTCGTCGAGCGCCTGCGTGATCCGCGTGACCTCTTTTTGTGCCGCTTCGACTGCGCCCGTCGCGCTCTGAACGGCGATCTGTCCGCCCTTGATGTTGGGCGCGGCTGCTTTCGCCGCTTCGAGCTGTTCCTTCGCCTTGGCGAGCTGCTGTTCGGCCGTGTTAAGCTCATTTTGAAGCCGGTCGCGGTCGGCTTCGGCGCCAGACAATTCCTGCCGGTCGACGGCCGATTGCGTCTGGAGCCGCTTGCCGAGTTCGTCGTTGAGCTTCTTCTGGCGGTCGATCAGTCCATCCAGCGTGTTGGCCCAGATGCGGTCCGCCTCTTCGCTGGTGCGAGTCGCCTCCGCATGCTTCTTCAGCTTGTCCAGCGCCTCCTCGAGAGCGTCGCCTTCGCTCTTGTGTGCCTGGATGAGCTTGATGATGCCGACGAGCGCGAAAGTGGCGGCGATGCCCCAGCCGGTGCCGAGAAAGCCCGCGAACTTGGCGAACACGCTCTGCGTTTCGCCCGCATTCTGGGCCGACAAGGACATGGCCTGGCCGATCATGCCGATATGCTGCGCGAAGGCTTGCGTGAGCGGCGCACCGGCGGCGAGCTGGTCGGCGAAGCCGCGCCCGATGTGCTGCCATTCCATCATGGCGACCCGGCTTTGGTTGAACTCGAGCCGGTTTTCCTTGAGGGCACTGGAGAACTGGGCGACGCCCGCTTCGGCGCCTTTTCCCGCCGACTGGATTGCCCTCATGATCTGCTGGAATTGCTGCGCCGACGCCTTATTCGCCGCGTCGAATTGCGCGTTGTCAGCGATCAGGGAGACGACGACCTTGTCAGCTTCTACGGCCATGAGCGAAGATTACGGCGGCGCCGAAACGCTCTGTAGGGTCGCACCCGACGGGGGCCGTGCCCTAGTTGACCGCGGCGGGCTCCCGGCCGGTCAATCGCGGATCGGCGTTGATCTTGTCGAGAAGCGCTTGCGTTACCTCAGGATCGGGGGCGCTCGCATCGGCGTCGAGATCGTGCGCGTCGTTCCAGTTCCACAGCAGCGCTTCATATTCCCACATCGAGAGGGCCTTGGCCTCGCTGGGCGGCACGTTCATCGCCGCGCAATTGGCTAGGGCGCGGGGGTAGTCGAAGTAGCCTTCTTCCTGGTCTTTTCCGGCTTGTCCTGCGCCCGCTCCGCGGCGGGCTGGTCTTTTTTTGGCGGATCGTACCCGATGACGGCCGCGCCAAGGATCGCCGCTGCGATGTTCCAGCTTTGCGACAAGGGTTGCGAGAGGACGTAGGCGTCGATGAGCTTGGCGGCGAGGACCGGCGAAACCTCGATCTCGTCGCCGTTCACGACGCCGCGATTGCCCCCGATCAGGCCCTGGCGGATGGTCTCGATGATATCCAGCGCATAGAACTCGGCGAGCATCGGGTTGCCGAAGATCTGGCCTTCGACGACAGCGCATCCGTTCATCACGCGTTTGAGCAGTCCGCCGATGCCGATGTCCGTCTTGCGCTGCAGCTCGTTGATCTGCTTGAGCGGAAGGGCGAACGTGTAGTCGCCGTCCGCGAACTTGAGGTCGATGCTGTTCTGCATCCGTTAAACGGTGGTCCAGGTCCACGCGCCGTCGGAAGCGAGCGAAATCGAGATCGTCGCGAAATTCTCGTCCGTGGCCGAAATCTGCAGGCTCGTGATGATGGCCGGGCCTTCGTAATATCCCTGGTACACGAGATCGCCGGCAGGCTCGGTGAACACATAGCGGAAATTATGCGTCTGGCCGTCGTCGAGCGCCTGGATGGTCGCGAGATTGGCGCGATTGAGGGTGCCGTTGCCGTCGAGGTTCCACGCTTCGCCGGTGACGATCAGGCGGCGGACCGGTTCGTTCTCCGGATCGCCGCAGTCGCGCGTATATTGGTCGTTGGTGTTGTGCTGGTGGGTGAAGTTGCGGGTGGTGATCCCGCAGAGCGCCGCAAAGGTCTCCGGACCTCCGCCATCACCCGCCATGAGCGAGAAATAGGTGCCGCGGATGATATCGGGCAGTGCCATTTACCGGCCTCCGTCAAAGGGCTCGACCGCTTCGCAGCGGGCGTTCGTAGAAATGGGATTGTAACGGCGGCGCGGGGGCGGGTGTAGGTTCGTTCGTCAAACGACGACGGTGGCCTCGAACCGGTTGATTCCGTGCCATACGTCGGCTTCGGCGGCGTCGGGGATGATCTGCGACCCTTTCCACACGATCGTCGCCCTGCCGCCGCCGTCGAGCGCGAGAACCTGGCCGTCGAGCGCTTTCGAATATGCGGCATTGATCGCCGCGCACTCGTCTTCGAACTCGCCCTGGCTGAACGTGTGCGTCATGAACGCGATCGAGGCGCCGTCGATGCACTGGGCGCGAAAGGGCAGGGCATCCGGCGATCCATAGCGCGTGAACGGATAGGCCGGATCGGGCGGCGAGCGCATCCCGTAGTTCCGCTCGGCAGGAACAAGGGCAATCAGGTCAGTGTCCGCCCTCGCGGTCACGATCACCGCCTGGCGGAGAGCGAGCGTCGGATCGTTCGCCATTGTCGTTAGCCGGCGTCATGATCCACGGCCGGCCGATCAGCGGGCCGATCAGCAGGAGGAACGTCCGCGTCAACCATTCCCTCTGCTGGTCCCAGCTCGGCGGTCTTGGCAGGAGCGGTCTCCTTCGCGCGGTTTTTCGGCTTGCGGCCCTTCCTCAAGCGGGCCGAGCCGTCGACCTTGCCCTCGGTAGCATAGCCGCGCGCGACAGCGAAGTCAGCAAGCTCGTCCTTGACCATATGCTCGCCGATATGCTCGGCGCGGAAGGCGGTGATAGCACCCGATGACCAGCGATAGTCGAAGGGAACGCGGACCGTGATCCAGCGGGACGAGCGTGCCGCCATTATGCCGCGACCGTCCGGCCGATGACGACGATGTCATAGGTGACGCTTGTCCCGGCGCCGCCATTGGTGATCGTGATGAGATCGCCGGTCGCGGCCGTCACTGCGACGCCATTCCGATAGGTGCGGACGGTAAAGTCGCCCGGTCCCAGCGCGAAGCCGTCGCCGGCCGCAAGGAACAACGGAACGCCGTTCGCCGCGGGGCGAGTGACCTGGACGTCGTTGGTGTTGCCAGCGGCGGCGGCGACATAGACCGCGACGATCTCCGCGGCGGCAATGGTCGCGCCCAGGGCGTCAGTGAGCGCTCCAGCGAGATCGAGGTTTTCGCTCGCCGATGCGGCGAGGACGCGCGTGTCGCTGAATAGGACATTGGCCTGCCCAACCGCCGCCGTCCCGGGCGAAAACTCCATCGACTTGGCGATGTCGACAAGCACTTGCGGGGTGCCGAGATCGCCGGAGCCGGATTGCTTGGCGCTGATATCGAGCGTGATCGTCGCGTTGACGCCTGGCATGGTCTATCCTTTCACCGCTGCATCGATCGCGCTCTTGACCCGTGCGATCACCTCTTTCTTCATATTCCGGCTGGCCGGACCCATGTAGGGCCGCGCCGCCATTTTCGATGTTCCGACCTCGAGCGCGACAGCGTAAGGCGCGTTGCTGCTGACCTCCACGCGTAGGGGCGCGACCTGCGTCGTCTCGATATGAGTGCGAAGAACGCCGGTATCCTCCAATGGCGGATGACCGGGCAAACTTGGAACGTGGTATTTTCCTGAAACAGCTCCCTCGGTAATCATGTGGGCAGCCTCAGCCCTGATTTCATCGCCGCCAGCGAAGAGAGCAGCGCCGACCATCCGAACGGTCTTTTCGTCGATCGTGTTCAGTCGGAAGGTCACCCTGTCGGCGCCGATTATTCTAGGCATTGCCAAATCTTCCCCATCAGAATGTCGCTAATGGTGCGCGCGGACGATCCGAACAGATCAATCAGTTCGGGAATGGTGAAGGACGGAGCTAAGGCGCGGATTGCTCTGACCTGAAGTTCGGACAGTTTGGCCATCGGGTGCCGCTCGCCGCGCAACATCGTGCCGTGACGGTCTTTATCCCAAGTATTTTCGAGAGGCTGTTTCCATTCGAGATGTCGAGGATTGACGCAGCCGTGGTGACCTTTTCCGCATTTATGCGCCGCTTGGTAGTGGGGTGCTGGCGGTTCGCCATGCGCGAGCGCACACATCGCGCGCGGAGCCTGCGCCGTTTCGAGAGACCCAACTCGGACCTTCTTTCCCAGCCTCCCGACGCCGTCCCTCGTGCGCGCGAAAGGCCAAGCAAGGCATTCATCCGAACAGAAGGAAACGTGATGGCGAAGCCATGCTTCAGGAACGCCACGCTCGGTAATTTTCGGGACAGTCGTCCCCCTGCGATAGAGCATCCTGTAATGACGGGCGCACATCCCCCTTCGACCGCGCACGGGAGGATTGCGACAGTCTCTGACGGAGCATATTTCTTGAGAAGCCATGACGCGGTTCCTTCGCGTTGTGGTCAGAGCCGGACGCGGTGTTACCAGCACCCGTTCGGCTCGCTTGTTTATGGCCGAAAACCGGCAAATTTGCAACGGTTCAGGCACCGGCTTTGCGCCTTCCGCGCAGCTCGTAATAGCTTCCGGCCGGATCCGTGCCGACGCTCTCGATCATCCACCGCGATCCGCCCGCCTCGATCTCGCAATCCGCGTCAGGAGCCGCGACGCCGTGCGCCAGCAAGAGGATGCGCTGGTCGCTATCGACGAAGCCGTCCGCCATGCGCATCGCCTGCGTGGCGGCATCGATCTGGACCTTGACCGCTTCCGGCTCGGCAAATCCGCCGCCAGGTCCGCCGCCCTTGCCGTCGTCGCTGAACGCGTTGGGCCGGTAGAGCTCGCCGTCGAGATAGATGCCGCCGAAGACGCCGGCGAAGGCGGCTGCAATGTCGCCGTTGAGAAGCCCCATCACGCCTGCCCCTGCGGAAAGCGAAGATAAGTGTCGAACGGCGCAATGCCCGTTGCCGACACGCGCGGACCCGCCTTGTTGCGGCGGAGCAGGACCAGGTATTCGCTGCCGTAGCGCGTCGAATCGAGCGACCCAGTTGCGCGGGCATTGGCGGCGGCGTCGGTCATCGCGACCTCGAGACTGCCGGACTTGAAGCGCGACACGCCGGCCGGAACAGCGGCGAGCGACGCATCCGTGCCGAGTCCCGCCAGCGCCATGTTGTGCGCGGCAAGGCTCAAGAGGGCCGGTGCATAGTCGCCTTCGATCCAGCTCGTATCGACGAAGCGCTGCCCGTCCGTAATCCAGTAATCGACGACCTCATCGTCGACGGTCCCGAAGGCCGGAAAACGCTGCTTTAGTTCAGCCGCGGTCGGAACGTCATAGGCCATGCGCCAAGCATATGGCGACGGCGGTTCGCTCTGTAGGTTTCACGAGGGAAGCGAGGGGCCAGTCTATCTCACTCACGCTCCGGACAAGAAAAAGGGCCGCTCCGGATGGTGTGGAACGGCCCTTCTCTGGCTCTCCGGGACGGAGACTATTGGGCGGCGCGCGCCTCCTCGATCTTGCGCACGAGCTCCGCCTTCTTGTCGTCGGTTTCGACGGCGACGTTCTCATCGGCGGCGACGGCCAGAAGCTCCGCCTTGTTCATCTTGTCGAGCGCCTTCGGCTGGTCGCTCTTATCGTCGTCCTTGGCCTTGCCGGCGGACTTGAACCAATCCCGCGAATAATCGTCCGCTTCGATGGTCTCGCCTTTTTCGGCCATGACAAGCTGGCCGTCGAGGTACGCACCGCGCGGGCCGGTCGAGATATTCGTTACCTTCGCCATGACTATTGCCCTTCCTTGGGAACCAACGACACCGAAACGCCGATCCCGGCCGAATTGAGGCCACCATCCACACTCCAGACGGAGCCGTTCACGGACACGGAAATGTCCTGCGTCTCGTCGAACCGGAGGAGGCCGATGAACGCCGTGGCTGCCGCTTGCGCCTGGTCACGATCCGCCTCGTGGACGGGCTGGCTGGCAACCACATTGGCCAGCTCGTCGGCCACTTTCTGGTTCGCTTCGGCCTTCGACGCCGCGCGGACGGTGAACGAGTAAGACAATGGCCGCTCCCTAGAACGAATCCCGGTACACGATCGCCTTGGGCAACCGGATTTCCGTCCCGCCGACGTTCATGATGCCTCCGACCTCGTAGACGAGGCTCGACTTCTGGAACGGCGACAAGAACTGGTGCGGCCCCGGCAGATGGAATTTCACCACCTGCGGGTTGTTCTCGTAGGCGATCATGCGGGCGGTGCCGCCGGTGCCAGCGGTCTCGAGCGCACGGCTCTTGCTGATCGTCAGGCTCTCGCCGGCCGCATTGTTGGCCTGGAGGAACTGCAGGATGGTCGAGCCGGTGTTCTCGATCCGCTGCGTCGCGATATAGTTGTAGCGGGTCGTCGGGAGGACGAGCGCCGTCGCGATGCTGGTTTCGCCGGTTCCGGTCTCCACGGCGCCGATCGCTTCATTGACGTCGGCAAGGATCTGGTCCGCCGCCTTGGTGGTCCACAGCCGCGACGGGCCGGTGCCGTTATTGGCGACCTGCGCAGCCGGAGCCGAGCCGTTGTTGACGAAGCCGGTGAGGCCCTTCTCGTCTTCGCCCTTGGGCGTGAGGCCGGTCATGGCGATATTGTAGATGAAGCGGTCCGCCGCCTGCTTCGCGGCCATCGCCTTGTCGCTGGACAGCGAGCGGCCCAGCATCGCGGCGCGCTGCATCTCCTGCGTGTTCCACTCGTAGCCGATCGCGGCCAGGTGGTACGGCAGGGTCGCCTGCGCCATCTTCGTCGACGCATGGGGCATGTCGAAGGCGCCGCCGGCAAGGAACTGCGCCTGGCCGACATTGTCCATCGAATAGACCAGCGTTCCGACGTCCCACATCGAGCCGGACGTATCGACCGACATGAAGCGGGTGATGTCGAAGCTCGGATACCGGGTCATGTAGACCTCGGTCTCGATGCGATAGAGCTGCGGCGTCAGGAAGGCATAGCCAACCTGCGCGTCCGACATGAACGCGTCGATCTTGTCGGAGAACGAATGAGCGTGGCGCGCATTGTCCGCCGCCCACAGACGGATGACCTGGGCCTTCACATCGCCGTCGGCAGCCATGAAGGCCACCGGATCCGTGATCCGGCCGGAAGCGCTGTCGTAGAAGTTGGAAGTGACTGCGTTCATCTCACGCTCCCCTAGCGCTTCACGATACGGCACACGCCGTCGGTGACTGTTTCATCGGCAACCCAGCCGGTGAGGGCGATGTGGGTCGCGTCGGCGGCGGTATTGCCGATGCCGTCGGCGGCGCCTGCGCCAATGCCGAAGGTGAGCGGATCGCCGGGAGCGACCGCGCCGACGACGTCGACGTAGATCGCGCCTCCGGTCATGATCGCGACATTGTCATGCTCCGCATAGGTGTCGGCGGTCGCGCCGGCCGTGAGGCCAAGAGCGGTGGTCGCGATGGTGATGCCGAGCACGTCGGCGGCGGCAGCGACCGTGGCCGTGCAGCCGTGGTCGAGCGTACCGCGCGCAGCGGGAACGCCGAAGCCGATTCCGCCCGCGTCCTCGATGGTGCGCGTGATGCGGTTGCTGGTCTCGCCGTTGGCGACCATGCCGGGAAAACCGGCGGGGACGGTCTCGGAATAGGAAGTCTGGAGCTCGGCCATCGGTTATCCCCTAGTTGTACTGCATCGCGCGGGCGGTATCGCGGACAGCCGCGCCATCGCTCACGTTGAGAGGCTTGGAGCCGATGACGGTGCGGAGCTGATCCGGCTTCTCGTCTTCGACCTTGTTTGAAAGGGTGGCGAAGGAGACCGCGACCTGGTCGTCGCTCCAATCCTTCGCGGCGTCGCCAAGGCGGGCCGAAACAACCGCCTTCTTGATGTCCGCCTCGCTGGCGTCATCGGCAATGGTGAGGTCGGGGGCGAGCTTCTTCGCGGCGTCGACCGTCTGGGCATAGGCCTTGGCGGCGTCGCGGAGCTGCTGCGGAGAGAGCGCGGCGTCCTTCACCTTCTGCTCGAGCGTGGCCTTCTCCGTTTCCAGAGTGGCCTTGTCGGTGGTCAGGGTGGCAACCTGCGTTTCGGCCGCGGTCAGCTTGTCCTGGAGCGACTTCGCCTGGTTTTGCAGCTTCGTGATCGCCGCCTCGGCTGCGTCAGTGACTTCGAGCGGCAATCCGTCGAAGGTGATCGTCTTGGTCGCCACTTGGCTTCCTCCTGAATTGGACGTCTCACGACGTGCAGGTGCAGTTTTATCGTCGCCGGAACCGTCGTTGTAGGTTCCACCGTCGGTAAGGATCTCGATGAGGTCTTCGGCGGGCAATTTGTCGCACGGGACGGCGTCGCCGATCCGGCACATCGGCCCGGCGCGGCCCTTCTTCACGATCGCGACGTGATTGCCCCGGATCGTCTTCTGGATCGCATCGAAATGCTCGCCGGTATCGGTTTGGCCGGGCGTGAACTGGAGCTCGCTCGCATAGCCGTTGGACAATTCGCGCTTGCCGCTCTCGACGTCGGCGATGGTCGGCTTGTCCATCAGCACGATATCGAATGCGAGATAGTCGCCGTCGCGCAGCGCGCTCCCGACGACGCCCTTGGCATAGTCGCGCCAGTTCGCGGCGGTGACGGGCTGGGAAGGGTGGTCGTTCGTGACCGGCTTCATGAGGAAGCTGGCGACGCTGTCCTTGGCGAAAACCTCTTCCTCCGGCCGGTAGACCTTGACCGTGTCGTTGGGCGCAAAGCCATGATTGCCCTTCGGATCGACCTCCTTGCCGAGATAATCGTAGATTCCGGCGCGGGCGGCGCGGGCGCGGACGACCATGTAGCCGTCGGCCGTCTTGCGCGGATGGTCGAAGGTGAGCTTGTCGGCGAAGAGCATCGCCCGAAATTACGGCGGCGGCGTGTTACGGTGTAGGTTCGTTCGCCATCCGTTTGAGTTTCCCGCTGACTCGCTGCTGCGTCGAGCCGATCAACTTGGCGATGTTGCTATGGGAAATCCCAAGCCCCGCCAAACTGGCTATCCTCCGAACCTTCTCCGGTGTCCACTCGCTCGGACGGCGCTCCCGCGGAAGGTGGCTGCCCTTCCGTCGCAATTCGAGGTTGTCGAGCGCGTTGTTGTGGACCTGACCGTCAATGCAGGCGACGAAATGGCCCGGAGGAATCGGGCCGTGCGCTTCTTCCCAGAGCACTACGTGCAAGCGCCGTCTTGCTCCATGCCCGTGATGTGCCTGCCATCCTTGCTTTTCGCGATAATAGCGGATGCCCCGATGCTCGATGAAAGGCCGCTTTGCCTTGGCGCGAAGGGCCGCTCCGGTCGCACACCTATTGCACATGTCGGTTTTACGCCGATCGCGCTTTTTTGCGAGGGCTGCGCCGCACTTGGAGCAGTTGGCCATCCGCCGATCATACGTCCGACCGACTGGCCACTGTAGGTCCGTTAGCCGAAGTGGGTCAGTCCGAACCAATCCGGCACATACTCAACGCCATTGGGACCGGACACTGGCGAGCAGACAATCGGCCTGCACTCAGCCTCCGTCAGCGGGGTGACCACGATCTCCTCGGGCCGCTCGTTACTCCAAGCGTATTTCTGATCATCTTCGTCCATCATTCGTCGAACTCTACCACCCCTTGCGCGGTGCATCCACAGAAAGGCGGAACGCCCGGCATATCCGAAGCCGGAATGCCGCTATTGGTCCACGGATAAATCTTGCCGTTGCGGGCCAGGTGCCAGCTGCGCGGGTGAAGCTTGCCCGAATGCCGCCACTTGAACTTCGATATCCCCGCCTGCTCCTGGCGCGCCCGGTTCAAGCGTTCGCCCAGCTTGATCGTCTGATCGCTGGCGATGCGCCGTGCCCGTGCCCGCGCCATCCCGATCGCTTCGCTGATCTCCCTTGCGATTTCGTTGGCGGGCTTGCGCTGCTGAAGGCCGGCGAAAACGCTGTTGGCGATCCGTCGCCGCGTCTCGTCGGACACGTCGCGAATGAGGCTCACGTTCCATTCGATCTGTGCCTGAAGTGTGTCTTCGACGTCGCCGGGTGTAAGAACGGTCGTGAGGTCGACGGATGCCGCCGACATGATGTTGCTGATCCACTTGCCGCGCTGGACCCGCTCGATTCCGAGCGCCCAATTGCGCAGGTCCGGCGTGAGCGTGAGAACGAGGCGGCGGATGGTGTCGGCGAGCTCGTCGATCGCGCGCTGGATATCGTCGGCGCTGTCAGTCTGCAGCTCGTTCAAGGTCTTCGCATAGGCGGAGTTGATTCGGTCCTGTCCCTCGCTCCAGGCCTTGACGATGCGAAGGTAGACTGCGGAGAGAGTGTCCGCCTGCGCGGCGGTCGTCATGATCGGACGGAGAACGATCGGACGCTTCGACGGGCGCTTGGTCATGCGGGCGAGGTCGATCTTCACCCTTACTCCTCGGTCAGCGACTGCTCCCAGTCGTCTTTGACCTCGGCGAAGATTTCAGGGCCGAACACAAGCTCGCCGCGGAAGGGCTCGATCGCCGACAGGTCGAGATCGGCGGGCGCGTCATAGGTGATGGTGACGTGCGGCTGGAACTGGTCGAAGTCGAAGCTGGCGCCATTGCGCTTCATGTCCTCGTGCCGCCATGACAAGGCCGACGACGAGAACAGCAGGACAATCGCATCGCCGAACCGGTCGACGAGCCTGGCGCCGCCGGGCGGGACACGCAAGCTGCCGTCCTTTTCCTGATCCCACGCGCTGCCCATCTTCATCCAATCGACCGGCTCGCGGCTGAAGGTGATGGTGACGTGCATGTCGCCGGCCTGAACCGTCGTCTCGAAACCCTGCGCCTTCGCCCATTTCACCAGCGCGTCGGCGTTCAGCAGCTTGCGGCTGACATACAAGGTCCGCGGCGCCGCATCCGTGACGAGCTTGCCCGCCTGCTCCTTGGTGACGGTTCCGGCCTTTTCCATGGCCGCGACGCGTTCCTCGAGCGTTGTGAGCTGGTTGGGATCGTCGGCCGGGTCCGGCTCCGCGGCTGCAGCGGCCTCTGCTTCTTCGAATGCGGTTTCCGATCCTGGCCATTGCCCGCTTTCGATGAGCCGGTTCTTGGCGATCGCCGCCAGCGCAGGATCCGGCAGCAATCCCGTCGTCGCGTAGAGCTGCACGGCTTCCGCGAACGTCTTCTCGACCGTCGCCGCCGCCTCCTGGTCCGGCTGGTCGAGCGGCGCGAACTCGAAATAGATATCGTCGGGCCTGTTGCCGAGCGCGGAGCGGATCAGGACTTCGTCGACCTTCTCCAGCGCCGGACGCAACACTTCGCCTTGCCGGGCGCGAAGCATCGATTGGTAATCGCGCTCCTCGCCGTCGCCGGTGGATTGCAGGCCGCGTGGCGATTGGCCGAGCAGCCGAGTCATCGGGATATCGGCGGCTCCGGCAACGACGAGCAGGAAGGCGTCGAGAACGTTGGGAATGCCGGACCAGTTGACCTCCATCTGGTCCCATTCGTCCTCTGCATCGAGAGCAACCGCGCGCCAGGTGGACTTGCCCATCTGCATCGCGCTGAGGCGCGCCGTGAGCTTGGCCTCGCCTTCGGTCGTGCCGACAATGCTCATCAGGCCCTTGAACTTGACGATGTCGACCGATGCGCGCTCGATCAGCGATGCGAAGCCGCTTTGAGCGAGATCGGCGTTCTTCACCGCTTCGCCGATCGATTGCATGATCGGGTCGCCCCACAACCACGACGCGCTCGGATAGAAGGAGCCTTCCGGCGCCTTTTGGCCGATGAACGAAACGACGCGCGACGGGTGCAACTCTATGCGCTCGCCATTGCCGCCGGTAATCGTGTAGAAATCGGGCTGCATGAACCATGGATCGGCGGGATCGAGGCGCGCCTGGCCTTCGCTGATCTGCCAGCGCGACATGACATGGACGTAGGTGAGACCGCCGGCCTTGATCGCGTTGAGGTTGAGAGGCTCCCTGGTTGCTGTGTCGCTCGTTCCAAGGATGAGCGCGCTGCCGCCGAACAGGCGGGCGAGGATCAGAGCGCGCTGGCACTTCGCCTTCAGCTGCAGCCGCTTTTCCTCGGCTTCCAGCTTGTCGATGACCTCGCCTTCGGCCTGCCAGTCGCGCCACTCGCGCGTCATGTCGATCGCGGGCACGTCGACGATCTTGCGGACCAGCCAGCTGGAACGGTAGCCGCTCTCGGCCTCCGGACCCGTCAGCGGCCGGAACGCATAGAACAGGCTCGTGCGCGGGTCGGCGGTCGTGCCGAGACCGCTCATTACGTTGGTCAGGCGGTCGAAGAGGTGAAGGACGCGGCCCATGCTGGCGGAAGGATACGGGGAGCCGCCTCGCTGCTGTAGGTTCAGCGTCAGACGTTGTCCCAATTGTAGCGTGACGACGGCGGCAACGGCCAGAAGACCATCACCACGGCATCGGCCATGTTCGGCGAGCGCGTTCCCTCCGGCGTCTTGTTCACCAGCATCTTGAGAGCGCCGGTTCGCCCCCGCGTCGCCTGGCTTAGTTCCTTGCGCAGCTTCTGCAGGTTCGGGAGCGTGGACGGCAGCGAGATCATCGTCGCCGGATCGTGCGTCTCCCCTTCCGTCACGGCCTTGTGCGTCCGCTCGAACCGCCGGCGGAGTTCCCACCAGGCCTGCGCCTTCAGGTTCGCGTAGAAGTCCTTGTTGAGCGGGCTCTCGTCGTCGCCGGGAATGACGTGATCGTCGGGATTGAGTGGACCGGCGCCGGCGGACCATGGCACGAAGCGCAATCCTTTCGGAAGCAGCTTCTCCTTCTCCAGCCGGTTGGCCTCGCTCTTCACGCCCGCGCCGACGCCGACGCTGTCATATTGCAGGTCCAGCTCCGATCCGCCGACAATCTCGACGGCCTTGCGCGTGGCCTCGCCGACGTCGCCGTCGCCCCAATCTTCGACATGACGGAGGATGCTGCCCTTGCGCAGCGCCAGCGCGTGAAGGTCTCCGCCTTCGTCGGCGACGTCGAGCGCCGCGCCCCAACCGCCGCTGTCGTCGAAACCGAGCTTCAGGTGCGCATCGATCGCGGAGGCCACCCACGGCGCCGGGATGATGACGCCTTCGACGGACGCGGAGTAATCGCGATCGACCTCCTGCGCGAACACATGGAGCAGCCCGTCGCTCTCGGCCTTGGCGCGGCGCTGGTCGTACCACGCCTGGTCCTTGGCCGGGTGGTCGCTCCAGTCCATGATGAACACGTTGACCTGCGTCTTCGCGAGAGGCTGGCCTGACCGCCATTCCTTCCCGGCTTCGCGGCGGCGGTGGAAGACGTTCCCGAGTCCGTTCACGCTCGAGACGTCGATCTGACAGTTGGTATTGTCTGCCAGCGCCGCTTCGATCTTCTCCGGCCGCTCGTAGTGCGCGCTCTCGTCCTTGAAGTAGAGGAGCTTGCGACCGCCGCGCCCGATGTTGTCGCCCGCTTCTCCTGTGATCGTCGCGCCCGTCTCCGGATTCACGATCTTCATGAACGGCATGTGGTCCGCCTCGCTGAAGCCGCGCGGGAGCATGAACCGGGGCAGATGGCGGACGATGATCCGCATTTTCTCGAAGATGCTGTCGGGATCGCCGATCTTGTCGACGAGCTGCTCCTTGCGACTGCCCCAGCCGACGGCCGCGCCGGGCCAGTACAGCCACAGCCACACGGAAAAGGCGCAGCAGAGCCAGGTCACGCCCATGTCGCGGCTCTTCTCGTTGAGGCCATTCTGCTGCTCGACGACGCAGGCGAGAAGGAACTCGATCCACTCGCGCTGTTTGCGGAACAGGACGAACGGCATCGTGGTCGGGATATCGCCGCCGGCGACGCGCGGATCGTAGGTCACGGCCCAATGATTGATCCACGCGATAGGATCGTTGCGGTAGCGCTCCTTCAGCCCCAATCGCAGGACAGGATCGGCGCGGATGCGGCGGATGCGCTGCTGGCGAGCGGCGAACTCCGCGACATAATCCGGTGGCCAGGGTTCGCGGGGAGAGAGCATTCACGCCGCCTTTGTGACGATCGTGAACCGCTCGCCCATTCGAGGTGCGCGCTTCGCCGCTTTCTGCAGCGCCAGCGCAATCGCCGACGGTCCTTTGACGGTGTCGCTATACGATCGATCCATGACGAGCTCGTGGCGCATGTGAGCGTTCACGGCATGGAGCATGATGACCTCGCATCCGGTCGGCTCACGATCGGCTTTGGCCGTGTTGCAGGCGATGTGGGTGAGAACGAGGTTTCCGCGGTTGCCGAGCCGCTTGTAGCGGGCGCGCGGATAGACATGATCGAGGTTCCAGCCGGTATCGTCGTGGAATCGCTCGTCGCGGATCAGCGGCCGTCCGCAAATGGCGCAGCGACCATCCTGCGCTTTCCATAGGCGGTTTTCGAAGTTGATACGGCCGTCGGCGTTCATTACCCCAGCTCGTCGCGGTACTTCTCCGCCGCTTCTTTCGCCGACATGCCCTTCTCGATCAGGGCGGCGATCACCGCGTCCGGGTTTTCGAGGCGGAGCTTGTCGTTGAACATGCCCAAGTGGCGGGCAACGTTCTCCAGCGCCTTACCCTGGTCCTGCAGCTTGATCTCGAAACCCGCCTGTGTCTCCTTCACGCCGGCGAACAGGGCGCGGGCCTGCGGCGATAACTTGCGCGTGTCGGTCGCGAAGATGGTGGCGACGCCTTCGCCGAAGCATTTGGGGCAGTCGTCGGCCGGATCGTTCCTGCGGTCGTACCCATAGCCGCCGTCATTCGTAGGAGCACCATCCGGCAGCTCGCCGTCGTCGCCTTCGTCCTCCTTGCTCTTGCGCATGAAGGCAGCGAGCGCCGCGGAAAACTCTTCGGCATCTCGCCATTGATACCGGTGGTCCTTGCCGTGGCAGTAGCGGCAACAGCGACGACGGAACTGGATCAGCTCATTCGGATCGGCAGTCGCAATTTGCCAGAAGCGCTCGAGCACCTTCTCCTGCGTGATCTCCGTCTTTTCCGACAGGGCGGAGCGGCGGGCTTCGATCGCGGCGGCAATTTCAGGTTTCTTAAGGTTCTCATCTCCGATCTGTCCGGCGGTCTTCTTGCTGTAACCGGAGCGGATCGCGGCCTGCGTGGCATTGAGGTCCACCAGGTACTCTTCGACGAAGCGCTGTTGTTTGGGCGTGAGAGGCATGGCCGTTCAATTTACCCCTTCGCCATGCTCGCCCTGTAGTGCCGCCACAGCGTCGAAGCCCTTGGACTTGGCGAGATCGACCATCTGGGCGGCGGAGACGCGCCGCGTTCCCAGCCACCATTCATCCTTCCCCGCCGGCGAGACGATCCAGCCGCCGTTGCGGCGGATCCTGAGGTACTGCGCGGCGTGGCGGGCGACCGTGAAGCTGACCTTGCGCCTGTCGCGGATCGGGGCAGCGCGAACGGAGAGCGCTCGTATCTCCCGATGCTCGACCATGCGGGTGGACCTGGTGATCCACCTGCCATTGCCCCGCTGGTGCTTCACGTAATCGGCCCGGGCGGCGATCAGGCGCTCCTTGCCGCGTTCGTCCAGCCAGCGGTTCACTGTTCGCTTCGATGCGCGATACCAGCTCTCGCACTGGTCGCGGCCCTGCTCGATGAAGATCACGTCGAAGTCGTCGGGGACCGGCCGCGGCGGCGGTTTGCCTTTCAACCCCGACTGATGATCGATCCCCACCGCAAATTCTCCCACCGCGATCAGCATGATTACCCCGCCGCCGTCCGTCTCTCGGCATCCTTCACGATTTCGCCCGCTACCTTCCCGATCGGAATGTTCCACTTCCTGCGCACTTCGTCGGCCAGGTCCGGTTTCCCGATCCGCTCGTAGAAGGCGATGGTCGACGGCGCCTGCAGCCGTTGTTCCTCTTCCGACAGTGGGGCTTTCTTCGGTTCAGGAGGCGCGTTGCCGAACTTCTGGGCACGCATCACCGCTTCGTGGCGGGCAATCACCCGGTTCGCCCAAGTGCCGCGCCAGTCGGCCTTCATCTTGCGCTCGGATCGCCAGTAGCAGGCGAACGCCTCGCCCTCGGTGGCGTAGCTGGCTTCCGTCCATTTCTCGGCGCAGGCCTTGGCGCGTGGCGGGAGCTCGACGACAGGAGGCGGCGTCCAGCCTTCAGGAATGATCGACTTCACACCCTTGCCCCCCGGGGGGGCTATGGGGGGTTTATCTTCTGACTCTGTCTCTGTTTCTGGGGTGCGTGAGTCACGCGTGACACGCCCGTTACTCACGCTTTTGTCACGTTCCTTTGTTTTCCGGTCCTTGGCGCGCTTGCGCCGCTGGCGCTCCGTGGCGGTCGGATCGGCGTCGCTCTCGAATTGCCTTTTGTCGAAATTACAGAGGGTTATTCCGCTTTCCGAGCGCTCGATAAGGTCAACAGCCTCCATCGCGTGAAGGATCGCGGGGACCATTCCATCGTCGAAATCGAGCACCCCGGCCATGAACTCTTCGTCGCGTTCGCACGTCCCGCGATGGTCCAAATGGGCCGCATCTTCGAGCATGAAGGCCCAAAGTGCGATCACGTCACGCACGGTGACCGTGACGTCACGGTTTGTCACGCGTGACAGGTGCGTGCCGGCCTTTCGGGCGACGACGCGAAACTTGCCGTCCTCGCATGTGCCCTCGTACCAGCGCAGCCACCGGCTCATGACAGCGCCTCGCGGAGACGGGCGACGTCGGCCGCGAAAGCCAAATCCCTGGCCATCAGGCTTTCAATCCGCCGGATCGCGTGGAGGACCGTCGTGTGGTCGCGTTCGAAGCGTCGGCCGATGGCAGGGAGGGACTGCGGCGTGGTCTTGGCGGTGAGATACATCGCGACCTGGCGCGGCCGAGAATACTCTAGCGCCCTCCGGCGGCTCGTCATTTCAATGAGGTCGATGCCGTAGAACTTGGCGACGATGCGCTGGATATGCGCGATCGGCTGCTCGGCGTTGATGAAAATATAATCGCGGATTCGCCGCGGTTTCACCTCTTGCGTGACGAGGCGCGGCTTCTCCGGCGGCGGAGTGCCTGCGGCGGTCAGGATCGCGATTAGGAGCCGCTGCGACCCGGTGGCCGCGTTGTCCTTGTCCGATGCGACGCGGCCGAAGTCGGCGACCGGCTTGGCATCCGGCTTCAATCCTCTCGGCTCGAGATGCACGGCGATCATGCGGCCTCCGCGTTCATCAGCTCGAACAGCGACGGCACCGCCTTTTCCGCTTCCGCCTGGCGGCAATAGTGAACCGCGTCCGTGTAGCTATCGGCGTTCAATTCGACGCCATATCCGCGCCGTCCCAGCTTCACCGCGCGCATCGGCACGGTGCCAAGGCCGGCGAAAGGATCGAACACGAGCTCGCCGGGATTGGAGTAGAGCCGGATCGCCCGGTCGACGATGTCGAACTGCAGAGGACAATTTTTTACGATGCAGCCTTCGGCCGTGAAGCTCGCATCCTCGGCAACCTGCAGGCACCACGTCTCGGCCTCGCCAGCAACTTCGATGCTACGGACCTTTTTCCACGCGCCATCATCGAGAACGAACGACTTCTTTCGCCTGTCTGCTGGCACGTCGAATGAGAGGGCCCATTCTTGTCGACAATGAACGGCTCTACCTTGGATAATGCTATCGCGCTCGCCGCGACCAGGGTGGACGGTAGCAATGGCGCCATGGACGCGCTGAACCAGGAGCGAAATACCGAGCAGCAAGTCTCGACTGACGCTGCTGGCCATCCAGCGACCGCGATCTTCGCGGAAATGTCCGTCACCGGATAGATATCCGTCGAGCAGCGCGGCCGACAGTTCGTTGGAAACTTCAAACGCGGGCGGCGGCAGATGCTTAGTTGAAGCGCCTGATCCGCAAAGCCTTATCGTTGCCCGGAGCAGCGGCCCCGCTTTCACGCGAATCTGAATGGCCGTTCCCGTGTCGACGATCTGGCCAGCCAACTCACCAAGGCGAGCAACTAGCTCATCGCGCTCATGATGGCCGCACGAGATGTGGATGCCCTTGCGGGTGTCCAGATGCCCATCGGCCAGCCACCGCCCGACAATCCACCAATCCCGCTCGTCGAGGCGCGGGGCTTCGTAAAGGTCTTGTTCGCCAATTGGCGGAAGCTTCTGGTTAACGTAGGCGCCGAGCGTGTCGGCCGCTTCTATCCATTCCGGTTCGACATATTCCGCGCCTTCGCGCTCACGGACTCTCCTCGATTTACGCGCCCAAAGCCTGTGATCCGGTGTGAGGGTGAGGCCCGGAACACCCTGCGCTTTCAGCGTCACGACCGGACGAACGCCTGTGCAGGCTACGGCCTCAACCAGGCGCCAGCGGCCCATGTGCGTAAGAGCCTGCCAACCGACGTGAACTTCTTCGATCGGCACGTAGCCGCGACCCCGAATCAGGACACGCGAACCTCGGGCCAGGCAAATGTGAGCTTCCACGCGCCTGCGGCTCTGCTCCGAATTGAGCGTCCGCATCCGAACGATATCGGTCCAGACGTCGTCGCGAATGCAGCCGGGTTTCAGGACGGAGAAGGTCTTCGGGAGCGCCTTGCGCTCCGCCAGCGCTTCGCCGATCGCGACGTGCGCCTCGTGATCGTAGACGTCCTGGACGGACCATGCCGGAAACAGCCTGGCGAGCGCGTCGGGCGACAGCAGCGCCATGTCGGCGGCGCCGACCGGCCGGTCTCCGGACGACCGCCACAAGGCGTCGGCATCGATCTGCCAGCGGGCGAGGCTATACTCGTCCTCGCTCTTCGTGACCGGCTCGTCGGCATAGCCATTGGAGCGATCCGTCGGCAGCTTGAAGAACAGGAGCAGGAACTCCGGAGAGCCGCTGCCCATTTTCGAGCTGTCCTTGCGGAGCTCCTTGTAGGTCAGGCGATAGGTCTGATTGTTCTCGCGAACGACGTCCGTCGCGATGAAACGCAGGCCCATGTAGCCGAAGCCGTGGCGCTGAAAGTGCGCGATCGTGTCGGCGTGGAAGGGCTCGACGGTCGGGCGCGTCATGCCCGTCACGGATGCGAACCGGATGCGGTCCTTGACGTGAACGGCGGCGATCCGGCCCGGCTTCAGGATCCGGAGCAGTTGCGGCGTGAGGAAGTCCATCTGCTCGAAAAAGTGGCCGTGATCGTCGGTATGGCCGAAATCGTTGTAGCTGGCGCTGTACTCGTAGTGATTGCCGAACGGGATCGATGTCACCACCAGGTCAACGCTGTCGTCGGCGAGACGGCGGACCTCGTCCACGCAATCGTTGTTCACCATGCGCCAGAGATCGCCTGCCTCTTGCGCGCGCTCGCAGCCGATGGTGCGCTTCAAGGTCTCCGCGGCGGCGTCATGATTGAGGCCATATTCGCGGATGATTACGCTCATTCGCTGCCGGAGCTCCTCATCGGCGTCCCATTTGTGCTGGAAACTGCGGACGACTTCGCGCTCTGTATCGGCGTGGATGAAATCGACCTCGACCGGATGCTCCTGCTGGAAACGCTGCAGCCGGTGAATCGCCTGGATTACGTCGTTGAACTTGAAGCTGGCACCGACGAACGCCATCCGGTGACAGTGCCGCTGAAGGTTCGGGCCGGAGCCGAGCATGACCGGCTTGGCGGCGAGAATCGGAATGCGGCCGTCCGCGAAGTCGCCGACGATGGTCTCGCGATCCTCGAGCTTCTGTGTGCCGAAGACGGCTTTTGCTTCCGGCAACGCCGCCGTGATTGCCTTCCGTTCGTCCTCGAGATCGTGCCAGACAATGAAATGATCGCCGCGCTTCCGGCCGGCCGTCACGATCTCGGTCGCCTTGGCGATGCGGCCGTCGATGGTCCGCCTCTTTTCGCGGGCCGCATCGACAACGCCGATCGCGGCGTCTCGCATCAGCCGGTGCTGGCCGTTCGCTTCCACGACGTCGCCGGCAATATCGGTCTCGACCTCGTGCCAGCGCACCGTGAGCGGCGGGAGATCGTAACCCTCATCGGAAAAGCCGAGATCGGACGGCTTCTGCAGGAACACGCCCCAGCTGTTCAGCCACAGCCAAAACTCCGCTTCCTTGTGCGGGTAGAGGGTGAGGTCGTTCGCCTTCTCGCTGTTGCGCTGGAAGAAGCGGGTGAGCGCCTGGCCGGTGTCCATGATGCCGAGGAACCCAGCGTAATGAATCAGCTCCTTGTAGCGGTTCGGAGACGGCGTGGCCGTCGCGACATGGCGGTAGGGCACGTTGGCGAAGAGCGGCAGGAACTCTTGATAGGTTTTCGAGCCGTAGGAGCGCAGCACCGCCGCTTCGTCGAGCGAGGTCCAGCCGAAGCGCGAAAGAGTGATCTTGCCTTCGCGGACGCTTTCATAATTGGTGAGGAAGATCGGCGGCTCGATATCATCGTCCGGCCGCATCGCATCGATCTCCGCATCCGATTTGACGAATGCAACCTTGATATCGAGCAGGGCGGCGTCGATCAGGAACTCGCGGCGGACGCCGAGCGGCAGGACGATCAGGCCAAGACAGCCGGTCTTCGTCGTGATGAGCCGCCCGATTTCAAGCTGGATCATCGTCTTGTGGAGGCCGAAGGCGGCAAAGATGCCCCTGCGCCCGCCCTGGACCGCCCAGCGGACGATATGGCGGACATGCTCCTTCATCGGCCGGCCGTCGGTCAGGTGCGACCGGACCTCGTCGAGCTCGCACGGCAGGCCAAGCGAGGGCGGCGTTGCGATCTTCGCTTCAAGGAAGGTGCGATAGGCGTCCGCCGCGGTTGGATCGTCGCGGCTCATGCCGCCTTTTCCTTCGCCTTGCAGAATGGTGAGGTGCAGGCTGCAGTTTGGTCGCTGAAAACTCTCTGCTGGCACTGGTCACACCACATCGGCTCGCAAGCGATAGGCGACTTCCTTTCGATGAATTGCGGCTCGGCCTTCTGCTCAACAAGACGGCGACGCGCGGCCGGCGAACGAATGACCCTGTTTTCCGGCTTCGGCGGCGTCGGCTTCCATGGCGGAGCGGCCACTGCCCCGGCCGGAGGGTCAGGCTGCGGTTGCCAGCAATCGGGCTCGGGATATCGACTGTAGCCGTCGGACCAGTACCAAATGGTCCCGTTTGTGCGCCTGCCGTAGTTGTGGTTCTTTTCCCACTTCGGCCCGCTGCGCCAGAAAACGACGATCGCGCGGTCCTTGAACCAGCCGATGATGCGGGAGCCGTCGCGCGGCGCTGTGTCCATCGTCTGCCAGGTCATTGCGCCTGCCACCCATATTTGGCGCGGAGGTCGGAGAGCATATTGTGCACCCCCCCCCCGGCTGGTTCCGAGGCGCTGCGCAATCAACGGCATCGGAATGTCGAGCGACAACAACTCCGCGAAGCGGTCGAGCTTGGCCGCATAGTCGGCTTGCTGCTGGGTGGAGCGCGGCATCAGGAGGCACTCTCGAGGGGGACCCACTCGACACCGCTCCACGGCGCGCCCTGGTCGCGAAGAAAGCGATAGGCGTTATCGGGACTGTTCACGGTCGCAACCGGCCAGCCGAGACCGGTCAGGACCGCGTGAACGGCCTTCTGTTCTTCCGAAAGGCGTCCGGTCTTCGGCCGCTTCACTTCGATGAACGCGCCCTGGTTGAACGGCCAGAGAATGAGGAGATCGGGCATCCCGACCTTCATGCCGTCGCCTTTGAGTGCGCCGATCTGCTTGAAGCGCGCGGTCGCATTGCCGGCGAGATGCGCGCCGTTCGGGATTGCCGTGACGAAGACAGATGGAAAACAGACACCAATCATCCGCAGGATGAGGCGCTGAACCTGGCGCTCGGAGGGGAGCGGCAGCACGTTCATGCCGCCAGCCTCATCTCGGCAACCGGAAGCCGCCACACGATCGCCTTGCGGCCGCTGGCGTTAAGCCGACGCTCGCCACTGTCTTCGAGCTTGCCCAATTCGCGCAGTTCCGTGCAGCGCGGCCGGATGGAGAGGATTGACATATTCAGCCGTGCGGCGGCTTCGTCCGCCGTGAGCGGACCGTGGAGGCTGATCGTCGCAAGGACTTTGGCCCGGAGCGTTTTCGCGTCGATCCCTTGGGCGGCTTCCCGCGACGTATCCGTGCGCTTGAAACCCGCCTCGACCGGATAGCGCCGCTCGACGTCGGCGATGATGTCGAGAAGGTCAGCCATGCGCCGGCTCCTTCGCGCGGTGCTTTTTCGTGAGGTCGCTCCAGGCCTTGCGGCTTCCCTCCGCCTGGTTCGGCCGGAGCTTGCGGAAGGCGCTTGCCTGCCACCAGTGCGGCAAGCCTTCGAGAGCGAGCGCGTCGAAGCCGAAGACGATGCTGACAGCGGTCACGCGAACCAGCGCGCCCTTCTTCGGGCCATCCATCGGATACGCTCCCATGAAGGACCACGGACCGTCGTCTACACACTCGCCAAGGTCGCCGGCCTGCCAATCGTCGGTCGCGCGCGAACCGGGCGGAGGCATAAGGTCGATAGAGATCGGCTTGGACCGGCCGAGCGCGCGGTTGATGAAGCTGCGGAGGCTCATGATGCCAGCGCCTTCCGCCGCGCGATGTAGGCAGCGTTCCGCTTGCCGCGACGTGAGCCGCGGGAAACCGGCTGCTCGCCGAATTTGCGGCGCACGATTTCCGGTGCCCGCTTGCCGGACGGAAGTGGCGTACAGAAGCCGACAATCCTTCCATCCCGATAGCGCGGGCGACGTCGATCAGGCTCGACGCCGCGCTTTTCCATCAGGCGAAGGTGAATGCGGCGGACAAGGCTGCTCATTCCGCGCCTCCGTTCAGTTTCTCGGTAAGTTCGGGCCAAGCTTCGCTTGCGCGGCGGAAGGCGACGAAGCCCATCTCCGCTTCGCCAGCGATGTATTTCGCGACCATGTCGTCAGTGCGCCCGAGAACGCGCGCCATGTCCTCGAGCGTGAGGCGGCGGCTATTCTTGATTTGAAGGAGCGCGGTGCCGGTTTCGGCAAGAACGTCTGCTTGCGCTTTACCGAAGATATTCGGGGAGGACGCCATTATATGCCGCTCCCGCCATGAGTGCGATTCAGTGGCTGATTAGTGCGCGTACCCGATGGGCCGGCCTTTGCTCCGCCGCTCCCCACCCCCGGCATAGAGTTTCGCCGGCCCATCGCCTCCTTGGGGACAGCCGGAAAATCTCCGAACACCGACAGTGGCGCGAGGCCAGGACGCTCGCCGCGCCGCGCGAGACGCCACGACAATGCCCAGACGCCGGAAATCGTCCCGGCGGCGATTGCAGCGATGATCCACCCCGCCGCCACGGCCTAGCAGTCCGCCAGCGCGCGAGGGTGGATGGTGAGGCGAGAGCGAAAGGCCATCATGCCGCCGCCTGTTCCGGCTCGTCGTGCGGCGGCTCTTCCCATTCTCCGCGCTCGATCGCCTCGATATGCGGTTCGAGCTTTGTCAGCACCGCGGCGGTCGGATTCCATTCCTCCCGATCGGCCCCGTACAGGGTGTTGCGATGAAGTCCGGCCTTCTTTGCGAGCCCGTAAGCAGTGACGTTAGGCTGTTTGAGTGCCGCGCGGACGCGCTCGATGAAGTCTGTGACCATGTCGCGCAAATAAGCATATCCCAATATGCTACGCAAGCGCGAAATTCATATCGGGATGTGCTACGGCGTCGCTACTCTCCGCGGATGGAGAAAACGCCAGACGAGCGCCGCGAAATTTTGCGGAAATTCATCGCCGATAATGAATTGAAGATCGCGCGCTGGGCCAAGGATTCAGGCGTCGACAAGAACTCCATCTACAATTTCCTCAACGGCCATTCCAACGCACTGGACCCGCGAACTTATGGCAAGCTGGCGCGGACGGCCGAAGTTCCGACCTGGAGATTGAGCGGCGATGCTCCGGAACCGCCGTCGCCAACGTCCATTTGGGTATCGGGACACGTCGAAGCAGGATCCTTTCGAGAGGCCGTGGAATGGGACCGTTCCCAATGGTATCCGCTCGATGTGCCGGTGCCCGATCGGTTCCGGCGCAAGGCGAAGGCGCTCGAGGTCCGCGGTTTCAGCATGGACCTGGAATATAAGCCCGGCGCCGTCGTCATCTGGGTGGACGTTCTCGACTCGCGACCGCCGCGCGATAGCGACCATGTGATTGTCTATGCCCAACATCGCGACGGCAAAACCGAAGCGACGGTCAAGGAGCTGCGAGTCGACGAAGAGGGCCGGCGATGGCTTTGGCCACGCTCGACGAAACCGGAGCATCAGCAACCGATGAACGTCGATAATCCGCCCAAAGAAGTGAACTCGATAGAGATTAAAGGCCTTGTGATCGGAGACTACAGGCCGCGAATGCATTAGCATATCGGAATGTGAAAAAGTGCTTGCCTAGCATATTCTGATATGCTTTATGGACGTCGAAAGGATCGACGTTCATGGCCCAGATCAGCCCCCTTCACCGCGGCGCCCGCGCGTTCAACGACAACCGCGCGACCGGCAATTGGACGCCTCACCGGCATCGCCCGATTAGCGGCCCGCCGTGGTGGCTGGACATGGCCTGCAAGGCTTTCATTCTCGCCATGGCCGTCGTCTCGGTCGCGCTCTGGATCGCGTTTTAATGAGCGGCGACCTTATCAACACGCTGGAAGCGCCCGGCGAGTTCGATGCGCTGACGACGCTTCGCCCCAACGAGCCCTATTTCCTGCTCGTCGGCCGCGACGGTTCGGCTCCCGATCTCGTTTGCCAATGGGCGGACACAAACCGCCGGCGCGCCCTGGCCGATTTCGACGCCGGCCGGATCGACAAGGACAAGCGCGAGACGGAGCTTCGAAAGTCGACGCAGGCCGAAATGATCGCCGCGTCGATGCGCGAATATAAGGCCGGTCACGATCCGGTCGCGGAGACGCGGAACGCGCCTTCCTACACCGGCCACGAGCTGCCGGAAGAGACGAAGCGGCGGGACAAACGCCAGAGGCTCCAGGCCAGCGCGCGGTCGGCCGTCACCAACGCGATTGCCGAACTAACGGTACTGCTTCCGCTGCTCGACGAAAGCGATGATTTCCACGCCGTCGCCAGCTCGGTCGAAGGGCTGCGGGGGCTTGAACGGCTTGCGGACGCCTTGACGCCCGCCCGCCCGATCGGAGCGGCGGCATGAGCGTCGTCCATTACCAGGTCGAAGTCTTCTACGACACGATCTTCCAGCCGCTTTGCGAGAACCAGGCGGGCCGCGACGCGGTCGCCGATTGCGAGCGCGACGTCGAAATGACGGACCGCGACGAAGAGGTCACCTGCAAGAAGTGCCTGAAAGCGCTCGGCTATGAAATCGAGCCTGCGCGTCACGTTTTCACGGAACGCGCGCGGCTGGGGAAAGCCGCATGATCGGCGAGACCAATCACGCGCTCTGGATCGAAAACGGAGACGGAGCCGCCAAGGCGCACCGCGTCGTTCCATGGGGAAAGCCGCATCTCGCGGTCATCGCCGGCCGTCGCCAGCGCGCGATTCCCGTGCGCTTCATGGGCACGACGAACGAACGCCTGGTTCCTGCCTCCGACCTCGTTCCGGCCGCGCCGCTAACCGATGCGGAAGAGCGGGAATACGACCAGCTCGACCGCCAACTCGCCGGCACAATGGGCGAAGCGCGGACCTTGAAGCGGTTCAACGCCCTGCGCCTGCGCTGGATTCTCTTCGGAGGCGAGGAATGAGCGACACCGCAGCCATGCTCGCCGCGCTTGGCCTTCCCGCCGTTTCTGTCGAGCCGGAAGTGCTTCGCGCCGACCTCAATCGCATTCAGGAAAAGTCGCTGGCCAGCATTCTTGCCGCGCTCGTGAACGACAACGAGCCGCTGCTCAAAGCCGACGTCACCGGCAACGTTATCACTGTGAGCGAGCGGGGAGGTCAGGCGACCTTCACCTTCACGGTCAAAGCTTCCAGCAGGGACGGGGGCGGCGAACCGAAAGCCGCTCCCGACGATCAACAGTGACTTGGGAAATGGAAACCGTTGCCGAGTGCATCGGCGACGACGCTCGAAAGGACGCGCCAGTCGGATTGTTCTATCCGCCCGTCCTTCCGGAAACGCCGGACCTGCCGCCGCCCGGCATCTACTTCGGAATGCCCGAAGAGGAATACCACGCGCTGCCGGCGCTCTCGTCACATGGAATCAAGCACCTTGCCTCTTCGCCCATGCTGTTCTGGGCGCGCGCGTCATGGCTGTCGGCGAAGCGCCACAAGGCGGAAGCCGAACGCGCGCTCGAAGAACGTCAGCACCAGGTCGTCGGCAAGGCTTACCATTGCCGGATCATGGAAGGGCGCGACGAGTTCGACCGCCGCTTCGCCATCGACCTGTCGGAAGAGGAATGCGCCGACGCGCTTGTCCATACCGACCAGATCAAGGCGGCGATAACCGGCGCCGGCGAAAAGCCCGTCGCCAAGGTTCCGGACCAGCTTCCCGACAATGGCGGGGAGTATATGCGGACCGCGAAAAAGGCGGACTGGATCGCGCAGCTGCTCGATATCGACCCCGCCGCCAAGATCCTGGACGTGATGCAGGAGCGGCACCGCGCCGCGCACCAGGGCAAGAACTTCATCAGCCGCGAAGCTTTCGAGCAGATCGAGATCGCTGCGAAGATGATCGACGACGATCCGGAGGTCCGCCACGCCTTCCGCGACGGTTATCCCGAAGTCGTTCTCATCTGGACGTGCCCGCGAACCGGCGTCCCGATGAAGGCGCGGGTCGATTATCTGAAGCTGCGCGCGATCGTCGACTTGAAGAGCATCGCCAATCAGCGGGAACGGAGTCTCGAGCAGGCGATCCGCTTCGAGATCGCCTCCTACCACTACAATATCCAGCCGAGCGTCTATGCCGAAGGCGTCGAGATCGTTCGGCGGCTGGTGAAGGAAGTCGGTCGCAGGGCGATCCACCTTCACAATCAGTCTGGCGACGACGCGATCGCCGAATGGACCCTCAAATGGGCCGCTCAAACCGACCTCGAATGGCTTTGGGTATTCCAGCAGAAGGGTGACGCGCCGGTCACGCGCGGCGTCTTCTATCCGCTCGCCGGTACGACCCGCATGGTCACCGACGAGATCGTTCGCCAGCAGAAGCGCCGCTTCCGCCAGTTCAGCGAGACCTTCGGCACCGATCCTTGGGTCGACGTGCGCCCGATCTACGACCTCGCCGATGAAGACCTTCCGGCGAGCGCCACCGAAATCTGATGGAGAACGAAATGGATCATCCCGCAACCGATATCGCGCATGACGTTCCGGCGTCTGTGGCGGAAGAAGCCGAGCGCTCCGGCGTTCCGGCTGTCCAGCAGCCGAAAGCCCAGCTGGTCGCCCATGAGGGCGGGGTGTTGCCGATCATGCCGCGAAGCATCGAAGAGGCCGCGCGCTACGCCCAGGGCTTGATCGTCGGTGGTATCGTGCCCGACGCCTTCAAGGAGCGCGGTTCCAGCGTCGTCAACAAAGAGCTCGTCATGATGGGCGTCCTGAAGGCGATGGAGATCGGCGTTCCGCCGCAAACTGGCCTTGCAGGACTTCTCCCGATCAACGGCCGGTTCAGCGTTTGGGGCGACCTTGCCGCCGCTCTCGTCCAGCGGACGGGCCAGGTCGAACGGCAGACGACCGCGGAACTTGGCGCTGGCAACTTCGATCCCGACGCCCCGCTCGGCGAATGGCCCGACGCCTACGGCTTCCGCGTCTGCTACTGGCGCAAGGGACAGGCCGATCCTTATGTCGGCGAGTTCACGGTTCGCGACGCCAAGCGCGCGGGCTTGTGGAACAACGCGCGTCGCGATCCCTGGATAAAATATCCCAAGCGGATGCTGTTCAATCGGGCCCGCGCGTGGCCTCTCCGCGACGGTTTCGCCGATGCCCTGTGTGGCCTCACGATCGCCGAAGAGGTCATGGACACGCTGCCACCGGCCGTTGACGAGCGCGGCCCGTCCAAGCGGCTGTCGTCGCTGATCGACGAAGAGGCGGAGGATGCGGCCGAAGTCGAGACCGCAGAGCGCGGCGAGACGGAAGGCGGTGCGGAATGAACGCGCGCCTTACTCTCGACGTCGCGCCTTGCACTGCGCTCTCTGTTGCTTGCGAGGAAGCACAGCGCTTGGCTGACCTGGCGCGCGAAAATGTCGCCTTCGACTTCAATGGCGTCGTTTGCATCGCCGAGCCTGACGGGAGCGCCGATCATCTCGCACACCAGCAATCGCTGGCGCAGCGCGTGACACTAAGCTGCAGCAGCAGTTCGCAAATGGTCGAGATGATCGTGCCGGAGGGCGATGCGCGATGACCGCCCGCCCCAACCTCCGCGTCGTCAAAGGCGAGGAACCGACCGTCGAGGACGAGCTGCGAACGCTGCTCCGCTGTCTCGACCGCGTGAAGCGCGAGAAGGCCACGATCGAAGGCCGGATGCAGCCGCTTCGGCGACAATATGCCGACGATCGCGGCGAAGTGATGCTGCCGACGATCGAGCGGCTTCAACGGGAGTTGCTGTCATGAAATCGAAAGGGGGAACCGCAATGGCGGAGACTGCATCCAAATCGAAGGCTCCGCGCAAGGCGAAGAAGGCGAAGGCGCCGGCCAAGATCAAGTCGATCAAGGGCTTCAACCGCGACCTGACCTGCAACGGGTTCCAATTCGCGCCGGAAAAGACGTTCAGGCACGACGGCGACGTGGAGTGCTGCGCGTCCGGGTTTCACGCCTGCACGATCGAAGCACACCCGCTCGAAGTGTTCGGCTATTACGCGCCTGGCACGTCCCGCTATTTCGAGGTCGTCCAGCACGGCCCGTTCGACACGAACGACGACATCAAGATCGCGTCGGCCAAGATCACGATCGGGCTTGAGCTTTCCATTTCCGACCTGACCAGGCGCGCAATCGAATGGGTCTTTTCGCGCGTCAAGAAGGCCGAGGGATCGCATTGCGATGCCGAGGCGGGCGCGGCTTCGGCGACCGGCTATCAGGGAGCCGCTTCGGCGACCGGCGATTATGGCGCGGCTTCGGCGACCGGCGATTATGGCGCGGCTTCGGCGACCGGCTATCAGGGAGCCGCTTCGGCGACCGGCGATTATGGCGCGGCTTCGGCGACCGGCGATTATGGCGCGGCTTCGGCGACCGGCTA
>NZ_JBPFEB010000096.1:0-22245 GCF_051061225.1 Methylocystis sp. | reverse complement strand
TTCATATCGCCGGCCCTCTTGGAACGTGCATTTATGAAGGCGTCGATCCCGAGCAGCCGATGGCGCTGATCGGCTCGGGCACTGGCCTAGCGCCTCTGATCGGCGTCCTACGAGACGCTCTGAGGCGCGGACATCGTGGTCAAATCCGGCTTTATCACGGGGCGCGAGTGCGCGAAGGACTGTATCTGCACGATCATCTGCGGGCGCTGACGAAGAGGCACGCCAACCTCCACTATATCCCGCGCGTCCTAAGCGACTCCGGAGCTCACGGCGGCGACGTGGCGGCGGCGGCGCTGGAGCATGAGAACGCACTCCCCCACACGGCATTCTTCCTCTGTGGGGGCGAAAAGTTGGTAGGCCGCCTCAAACGCGATCTCTATATGAAGGGCGCCAGCCTCAAGCAAATGCGTTCGGATACGTTTCTTCCCGCGGGCTCGGGTCGCTGAGGAAACGTGGCCCGCCGCCACGGCATTCCTTTTGGTTCATCGGCCAGGCGTGCCGGTATGGTGGTCGATGTCCTCGTCCGTCGTCCCGTGGATTGTCGGAATGGCGCCCATGTACGGCGGCGCTGTAGCAAATCCCGAACGGCAAAGTCTTGGTCGAGCAAATAGAGTAACCGCCAACGCTTTTCAGCGTCACTTCGGCAGGCTCCAAGCCGACCACGGGCCTTGCTCTCCTCGGCCTATGCGATAGCCCACAAACGGGCTTCTTTCTCTGCGACGCGGGAAAATCGTTGGAAGCGGTATATGAACGACAGAAGCGGAGCTTGGATGCGCGATGAGAGCCCTAAACCGATTCGTTTCGACGCTTTCATGCAAGGCGCCTGAAGAATGAGTCCTATCTCCACAGACGACTCCCGAAATGCGCCGCCGCTAAATCCAGAAGTCGTCGAATTCAGAAATCGCCGCGGCCGTAGCCTAGTATTATGGCTCTATCCTGCGATTATGTCTGGGTTAGCCATCGGGGCTATTGGAGCGCTTGCGTTAGCGGCCGATCAACCCTGGCTTTTCCCCAGCCTTGGGCCGACCGTTTTTCTGCAGGCTGTCACGCCGCAGGTACCTGGCGCAAGGATGTGGAATACAATCGTCGGCCACGCTATCGGCCTTTGCGCGGGGTTTGTGGCGTTGTTTGCATTCGACGCCCAAAGCACACCAGCGGTCATGAGCGGTGAGATTCTGTCAATGCAGCGGGTGGCGGCAACGGTTCTTGCAGTCTCTGTAACGGTTGGCTTGCAATCGGTTTTGAATGCTCAGCATCCCCCTGCCGCGGCGACCACCATGCTTGTCACGCTCGGCGGCCTGAAGCCGAACTGGAACACGGTTTCTATCGTCACAGTCGCGGTTCTGTTCGCGTCCGCTGTCGGCTTGATCGTTAGAATGTGCCATCCCTCAACTTCTCGAAAAGACCAATGCTGGCGACATCTGTGACGCAGAGGGAGTGTGCTGCCCAATTTTCGGATCTTTGTGTCGAAGGTGGACGTCGCCGCGTCCCAAACCTACGGTCAGCCCTGCCCACGGAAAAAATTCCACGACGGGAAATCAGCTTTCCCAAATTCGAACCGGGCGCTCGTTTGAATAACGTCGCCTTGGGTTCATACATGTCACAAAAGGCCTAAACACGGGAGGCGGCCTCCCGTGGTTGGAAGATCAGAGCGTTCCCGAGCGTCCGCGAATTGCGTCCCGAATTTCTTCGAGCAGCAGTTCGGTTCGCGGCGGCGAAGGAGGAGCGGCTGGAGCCTGCTTCTTCAGCCTTTCGAACTGGCGGATGACGATAAAAAGGACAAAAGCGACAATAAGGAAATTGACCGTGATCGTCACGAATTGTCCATAGCCGATCGTCGCCCCGAGTTTCTTCGCTTCGTCATATGTCATGTCGGAATGCGCCGCGGGCGAAAACGAGTAATAATAGTTCGAGAAGTCCAACCCGCCCGTCAGCTTGCCGATGACCGGCATGATGATGTCGTCAACTAGCGAGGAGACGATCTTGCCAAAGGCGGCGCCAATGATGACGCCGACGGCGAGATCGACGACGTTGCCTCGCATGACGAAATTCTTGAAATCCTGTAACATGATGGTCTCCCTAGATATCCTGAAGGCGAAGCCAGAGGCTGCGCCGCGAGTCCCGCTCTTCCAACGAGTGTCGCGCTAACGGACGCAGGATAGAAGAGAACAGGGCCACGCCCGCGGATTCTGCGCCGATGCGTAGGGCGGCGCAAACATCGATTTTTTAAAGATCATCCCTAAATGCCGAAGCCGAGGGTCATTCCCGCGGGATCTCAAGCGCAAGCGGACACTCCTCCCCGAGCTTCACAAGCCCGGAAGGGTTCGATCAAATCAGGACGCTTCGTCGTCTGCGGACCACAATCAAGGGGACCGCCCAGTGTCAGACGCCAGGATAGCTTCCTAGGACACATTGACGCCTACGGCCGGTTCTCCGATCCTGGCGGTATGATGACGACGGAAGGCTCCCTGGCGGTCTCGCCCCGATAGGGCGCTTATCGAAGAAGAACTGATTCTCGAGGAAGCACGAAAGTGACGGAGTTTCTTCAAGGTCGCGCGGACAGATTCAGGCGGGGCAAAGAGCTTCGCCAGCGAACGTCGCGAGAAACCCATGCGGAACTTGCGGGCGTTCACGACCGGGACGCTGTCGCCATCCTCACCGCAAATGACGTAAGTTGTCTGCCCGAGCTTCTGCCGGAGCGCTACAGGCGAATGGCGGTAGACGCCTTTTCCTTCTTTCGCGGCGGCGCCGCCATCATGGCCGCGGACCTTGCGCAGGCGCCCATAGCGGGTGTCGCGGTGCAGGCCTGCGGAGACTGCCACCTGATGAACTTCGGCGCATTCAGCACGCCTGAAGAAAACATCATGTTCAACGTCAACGATTTCGACGAGGCGGCGTCGATTTCACCTTCGACGTGAAGCGTCTCGCCGCAAGCGTCGCGGTGGCTGCGGATGCGGCGCAGATTAGCAAGAAGCTTGCCCGCGCGCTCGCTGCGGCGACGGTCGCCTCCTATCGCAAGCATATGCTCGGACTCGCCGAGCGCTCGCCGCTGGAGGCTTGGAACAGCCACATCAATCTCGAGCAGGAAATGAAGCAGATGGGCCACCCCGGCCTTCAGCGCAATCTGCGCCGGGTGATCGCCAGGGCGCGCGGAGAGGGGCTGGAGAAGGACGACAATTTTCCGCGGCTCGCGCAGAGCGGCGAGCTGAAGATCATGGACAGGAAGCCGACGATTTTCCACCTCGATCCATCGGCCATCGATCCCGCGCGTCTCTTCGAGTCCTACAGGCAGGTTCTGCCGCCGGACCGTGTCTTTCTCCTGGATCGGTATCAGCTGAAGGATCTCGCTTTCAAGGCGGTCGGCGTGGGCTCCGTGGGGACATACTGCTTCATCGGGCTGTTCGCCAGCGGCGACGCCGAGCCGCTCTTTCTGCAGGTCAAGGAGGCGCGTAAATCGGTTCTCGAACAAACGGGCGCGGCGCCCTATGAGGGGCATCAGGGCCGGCGCGTCGTCGAGGGGCAGCGCACCATGCAGGCCGCGACCGATATCTTTCTCGGCTGGACCGAGGACGCAGCGTCAGGGCGGCAATTTTATATTCGACGCCTCAAAAACCAGCGGCTTCGCGGCGTCAGCGACGTCGCGGAACACGAGGCGCTTGCGGATTACGCGTGTCTATGCGGCCGAACGCTCGCACGCGCCCATGCCCGCTCCGGCGATCCCGCAATGATTGCGGGCTACATGGGCAAGGGCGAGGCCTTCGACGACGCGATCGCGTCCTTCGCCACGCTCTACGCCGAGCGTTCAATCGCCGATTACGCCGTTTTTTTGAAGGCGAGAGACGCGGGCTTCGGCGGCGGCCTTGCGGGGCGCTGATTCGTCGCTTTCTGGAAAGCTCTCAGAAAGCCGTGCGGAGAGATGCAGTCTTCTTCGGTCTGTCCGGGATCCAAGGCTTGCCCGGACAAAAAGAAGGCCCGAATTGCTCCGGGCCAAGTCTGGGGAGGAAGAGTGTAAGTGGCTGCTTAGGCCAGTCGCTCGACGAGGACGGATTTGCCCTGCTGCCGCACCTTGAACCGCATGCTGTGACGCTGGCCAAACATTTGGGCGGCGCTGCGGATATTTCCAAGGGAGACGCCAAAGTAACGCCAGACGTCGCCCAGCTTGAATTCGGCGAAACCGTATTTGTTGCGCTTGTCGCTCTGTTCCATCGCGGGCGTGTGCCTTTCTAGTGCGGGAGGGTGTGTCGGTGATATATGAGGAAAAGCTAATATATTCAAGCGTTGCTGTCAGCGCTGACCGATAATTTCATTGGGCGCCGGCGATTTCTCATCTGTCTCGAGCCTACTTCATGGCTTCGTCAGACAATCAAATGGCTCCGTCAAAATCTACGCGGAGTCCGGCCGCAGAACGAACGTAACGATGTTGTTTCCGAGATTCCTGGAAAGCATCGCAGCCCACAACGCCCCCGAGCGTGCGGCCGTGCCGCTCGGCAAGGCCAAGAGGTCCTGATGATCGTCGATGACGATCCGACGGCGGGGCATCTCACCGTTTTGCAGGAATTGGGCTATTGCGTGCTCGAGGCCGATGGCGGCAAGGCGGCGATCGAAACGCTTAGCGAGCATCCCGAGGTCAAGATGCTGGTGACAGATGTCGTGAATGCCGGAGATCGATAGGGCTCAGCTCACTGGCGGTGTCGACGTCACACTGGTCCGCGTCTCCCAGTCACGATCGCGATAGCCGTTGCGCTGGGCCAGCCGATCGGGCGAGCACTCGCCGAACGCGGCGCCGGTCTCCGCGCCGATCTCCATCTCCATCAGCCGCTCGGCGGTGAACCCGATCATCTCGCGCAGAAATCGGCGTCCGGGGCCTTTTCAAAAGCGCTCGCAGGGTCATCATCTCGTCGGCCATCGATGGGTTCCTCGGTTGCGTTGAGATTCGCAAACCGACCCTAACACCCAGGGCGTCCGCCGGATATCTGGCGGCCAACCTGCTGCCCTAAACAAGCTGTTCCTTCAATTCCAGCGTGCCCCTGACGCCTATCGACTCGAAGTTTTCCTCGAGGAACTTCCTTCCCACCTTATAGCCGATGTCGAATAGTTCGAGAAAAAAATCGAAATCGGCTTCCATCTTGGTGTCGGGGCCGTATCGATCGAGCGCGGGACCTCCCTCGACTAGGTGAAGCAAAACCTTCTTATAGTGGGTGCCTCGCAACCGTCCCGAATCAACGAGGCGCGCAACGAAGTCGATTGCGCGGAATTCCTGCAGGAGCGGCGCATTGAAAGTGATCTCGTTGAGGCGGGCCATAATTGCGGACGATGTGCGCGGCACGTCGTCACGCCGGATCGGATTGATTTGCACGAGAATCACATCGCAGCATTCGGTCTCTGTATAGAGTGGGTAAAGCGCGGGATTGCCCATATAGCCGCCGTCCCAATAGGCCTCGCCACCAACCTCGACCGCCTTGAAAATTGTGGGCAGGCAGGCCGAGGCCATCAGCATGTCGATCGTCAGTTCCGGACGCCGAAAAATACGTGCCTTCCCGGTGCGGACGTTCGTAGCCGCGATAAAGAGCTTGAGATCATCGGTGGCGCGAAGCGCCTCAAAATCGATGAGTCTGCATATGACGTCTCGCAGCGGATTGATGTCGAGCGGATTGAAATCGTAAGGGGATAAATATGCGCCTGCGTTTTGCGTGACAGCATTGCGTAGCCTGAGGGGATCCCAAACTCCCAGGAACGCGTCAAAGAGTTGCCGCTGCTGATCGGACATGCCGCCATCGAGACTTACGGCCCGCCAAAATTCCGCAAGCTGCTTGCGGGCGCGATCTGGTCCGCCTTCGCGAAGGCCATCGGCGTAAACCGCGGCGTTCATCGCGCCTGCGCTTGTGCCGCTGATCCCGGTCACATCCAGCCGACCATCGGCGAGAAAAGCATCGAGCACGCCCCAGGTGAAGGCGCCATGAGCGCCACCGCCCTGCAGCGCGAGGGTGACCTTCTTGCGCATCAGCCAGCCGTCCAGCCGCCATCCATTGAAATATTGGCGCCGGTGATCTGCGACGCGGCGTCCGAGCAGAGGAATACGGCCAGCGCCGCGACCTGTTCGACGGTAACGAATTCCTTGGTCGGTTGCGCCTCCAGCAATACGTCGTGAATAACCTGCTCGCGGGTCAGATTACGGGCTTTCATCGTGTCCGGTATTTGCTTCTCGACGAGCGGCGTCCAGACGTACCCGGGCGATATGCAGTTCGACGTAACGCCATAGGCGGCGAGTTCGAGCGCGACGACCTTGTTCAGGCCAGCGATGCCGTGCTTGGCCGCGACATAGGCGGCCTTGAACGGCGAGGCGACGCGGGAATGGGCGGACGCTGTATTGATGATGCGGCCCCATTTTCGCGCTTTCATGCCCAGCGCCGCCGCGCGGATCGTATGAAAGGCGGAGGACAGATCGACGCCGATGATCTGGTCCCATTTCTCGACGGGAAAATCTTCTATGGGCGATACGTATTGAATGCCCGCGTTATTGACGAGAATGTCGACGGACCCAAGCTTTGCCTCGGCATTCGCGATCATCCCGGTGATTTCCGCCGGCTTCAGCATGTCGGCGGCGTCATAGAGGCAAGTCACGCCGAATTCCGTCTCGATCGCGGCCCGTTCCTTTTCAATGTCGGACGCCGCGCCCAAGCCATTGATCACGACATTCGCACCCTCTTTCGCGAGAGCGCGGGCATAGGCAAGACCAATGCCGCTGGTGGAGCCTGTCACGACCGCATTGCGTTTCGAAAGAGACATGTTTGCTCCCATGAATGATCAACTGCGCATAAGCTTGGCTATAACGCCAGCCAGGAAAGACGAGCAAGGCAGAGGCGGGCAAGGCGCCATGCATCGTAAGCGTTGCCACGGAAAGGCGACTATTTGGCCAAATAGTCGAAAACGACCTCGCCAAGCGCGAGCGTAAGATCGGCCTTGAAGTGCACGGCCGACACAATTTCCCGGACGGGGAGGCGCGCGACGTCGCAGGCGACATGGGTTCGCAATTCGAGCGCCGCCGGAGAGGTCCAGGCGCCCTTCATTACGACGTCCGTCATCTTGTAGCGCACGAGTTCGCAAATGCGCGCTGAACCGTCGACATGCGGAATGATCTTCAGGAGAAAGTTCGGCGCGACAAGCGATTTGGCGATTGACGTCTCGTCCGCGATGCGATGCTTGTAGCCGATCGTCGCGTTGACGCAGAGAGCGGAGCCATAATGCAGGGTGCAGACCACGATGTCGCCCTCATGTGAAATGCGCGGCGACGCCAACTTTTTCGGAAAACCCCACAATTCGCGGCCGCCGAGGATCGGAGCGTCGTCATCGAGATACATGGCGTGCACATACGAGCCCTTCTCGCCTTTGAAACGGACCGGGATTGCCTGCCCGCTTTCCGTGTAATCGCCAAAGCCAGTAGAGTCGGGCATTCGGATGAATTCATATTTGACGATTGGCTCATCGACCTCGAGGGGCTCAGGGACTACCGCAGCCAGCGCCTCGGGATCGGTGCGATAGGTGATGACGATGAATTCTCGATCATAGAAACGATAAGGGCCGCGTGGATAGGCGGGGTTCGTCAGCGGCATAGCAAAGGCCGTCTCGCGCACAGCGTCTATCTTCATTCTTTTCCGCTCCTGTTGATGGCTCAGCTTATCGCACATTAACCGCGAGAGGCGGTCAATTCAGGGAGATTTCTGAAAAAGGCGAGAGACTCGGGATTAGCCAAGGCGCCGCTGTTTTTGACCGGGCGGCCATGAACGATCTCGCGAACGGCGAGTTCGACCAGTTTGCCTGATCTCGTATGCCCCGGCGGCCTGGGCCGCTTTCCTCCGCACGCCGCAAGATCGCGCGGCCGCTTCCGACGCTTTGCTACAGCGCCTTGGCGGTCGCTTGATCGGGCTCTATTACACGCCAGGCGCGGATTATGATGGTTTCGCGCTGTTCGAGGCGCCTGACGACGCTACTGCAGCCGCTGCCGAGATCGCGGACGTTGCTGGGGGGCATCTGAGCCGTAACCGTATAGTTCGAATCCTATCGGCCGAGGAGATGCAGGCTGCGCTCCAGAAGGGCGCCGACGCCCCAATTATGGCCCCTCGTTAGTGTTTGATGAATTCTGAGGCAAGCAAATGGTGAAGCGCTTCGATCACCTTACGATTGTCGTGCGGGATGTCACCCGCGCCAAAGAATTCTTCGGCTTTTGGGGTATGCGGAGGCGACCTCCGTCATCATCTCGGGGGAGGAATTCGCCAATTACATGGATATATTCATCCGGAGCCTCTGCCTGACCCTTATGTTCGCGATCTGCATAAGCTCGGCTTCAATCACGTCTGCTTTGCAGTCGATAATATCGAGGCCGAAGTTGCCAAGCTCACGGAGAGAGGATTCAAGACACGCAGCGAGATCATGGATTTCCACTCGCGCAGTCTCGTGTTCATCGAAGGTCCCGAAGGCGTCACCATCGAATTGGCGCAGTGGGTCTGATCCGGCCGCCATCACGTGCGCGGGATAAGCTTCTCTATAGTATCAGATGAGCGCGCAGCAAGATCGGACCTGTACTTATTGGATTTTCTAGAGATAAAGGCCGCAATGCTGCGCAAAAGCATGCGAGGCGAGCCGAGATACTTAGAGGGAAAACAACATTGACGCCGACACCCATGGATATCCCGCCCACTAACCTGGCCCGGCTCAACGAGATCGAGAGCAGCGCAACCGCTGAAGCGGCTATGGTCCTGTTCGATTCCCTTCCGGCAGTACAGCTTGATACAATGCTCGGGTCATGGCGCGGCAGCGATCTGAAAACAGGCCACCCGCTCGAGGGCATGTTGGAAAGCTTAGGCTGGCATGGCAAGCGATTTGGCGGTCCAGAGGACGTGCACCCCCTGGTTTTTGAAAAATCCGGAGGAGAGCTATTTAGCGTCAACCCATCGATGATCCCGGTAAGCTTCATCATCCGGCATGCACGCCTGTTCAGAAAATCTGGCATGGCGCGCCTCTTGAAGAACTTCGTACGAATCCTGGGCACGAATAAACCCAAGGCACGGCTGCGCATGACTGAATTTCGCGGTGTCCTAACGACGACAATGATCTATGACACGTTGCCCATCAACGACATCTTCCGAATGGTTGATCAGGACACTCTTGTTGGGGTGATGGATCTGCGCGGCGCCAATGAACCGTTCATGTTCGTTCTTAGGCGGGAAGGCGCGGGCTGAAGAAGGTTGTTTATATTAAAGAGACGGCCGGCGAGTCGGAAACCGCACTGCCTTTCTTCATCGCTGAAAGTAGACTGACGTGACCGACGCCCAGAAACTCACACCTGCGCTCTCGAAGTCTGAACGCGACCGACTGAGGCGAGAAATATGTAAAGGACTGGCGGACAGAGCGGCTGGCTGCGTCAAAGACCTCATGTTGACGCCATCCTTGCTAAAGGAAAGGAGCTATTGCAGAAGCGCTCAATCTCCAATGTAAGGCAATTCGGAGTTGATGGTCGAAAGACGCTCTTCTTGCTCATTCTCCTTTTCGCGATCCCCGCGGACGACTGCTCCGCGCAGACACCGCCGCCCCCAGTCGACGAACATGTGTTCGAGCGCGTGCCGCCGACAGTCGTGAAGAGATTGGCGACCCGCTTTTCGCTAGGCGCATTCGCCGGCCGCTTCGAGGAGACGCGGCTCGGCGCGGTTCGCGAAGCCGTGGGCGAAGGGACCATCCAACACCAAGGCGACGCTGGAGATAGCATCTATTGGCTGTGTTATCGGCGCGCACAGCATCGATTATGGGTGGTGTCCAGCGGAGAGATGGGCGGCCCGGACCATCTCGTCACGGAGATCGTTGAAGAGCTCACCGAGAAAGACGCCGGGGCCTCGACCGATTGCGCCATCATCCCGGAAAAGTTCTCGCCCGTCGTCTTCGACAGCAAGCTGCATTTAGGTATGTCGCGTCAGGAGGTAATCACGGCGTCGGGACCGCCGTCGAAGTCGGAAGCTGCTCAGATCGTGTATTCTCACGAGGGAAAGCTCGCAGACGGTTTCGATGAGACCGCTTGGCTCATTCTCGGATTTCGTGAGGACAAGCTCGTGTCGATGCGCGGCGGCAAGACCACGACGAATTGAAGTGGCTGCGAGCAGCGTTCGCGCTGCGCGACGGATGCGAGCGAGTCACGCTCGCTCCCGCACCAGCCCCATCACATACCCCAGCTTCTCCACCACCTTCGGCGACAGTACGAACGGATAGAGGTTTATATGGCTCCTGATCACGCAGGTGTAAACGGTCGTGCGTTTCGCCCACCCATCTAAACCGGGCCACGCCTACGGGTGTGGCTATTTTGCAACTACCGTCTGAAGATTTCCACCTGACATTGTTCATGTGCTCGGCCACGCTTTGCCAGCATCGCAGACGCGGCTACCGTCCTCTTGTTTTCAAGAGGGCTTTCAAGCGGGCAGTTGGCGGCCTGCCTTTTGGATCGCCTCCGGGCGGGCCGTCCATTCCCCATGTGCTGGAAGGATCATGGCCGTGTCGCAAAACCCAAAGTTTACGCACAGTGCGCCACTTACCGCCGACGCCCTCACGGAGTTGTTCGAGGCGCTCATTAACTGCGAAACCACCCGGGAGGCCATGAATGAGGCGCGCGCAATCCTTGCCGAGTTCGGTCGCGGGGATGCAAGGGGGATAGATCAGAGCGACGCGCGATAGGGCGGCCCGCTCATATCCTGCCGGGAGCAAGAATGATTGATGCGGCTGGGGCCACCGAGGTCAAAACAAAAACTTGCTACGAGCCGACCGAGGAAAACTGTGAAGTTCCTGACGTGACGGATATAATCCTTCTGGGCCTTCTCCTTGAAATGACGGACCGTCATGTCGTCGATCATGCGCTGGCGCAAGAGGTTGATGTGGTTGTCGATCATGGGAATGCTCCTGTCTCACACGAGATTGCGAGCCCCATGATCTTGAGACGCGATTAGCTTTCCCGTTATGCCGGCGCCGCTAGGCGCCGGCGGGGCGAGGGCGTGGCTAGGCCCTCCCACGATTAGATTCGCCAATTGGCGGTCTATGTGAAACCTTCGAAGTTATCGATGCTCGACAAGGCGGAGAAAACTTACCAGCTCCTCGCGGCGTTGAAAGCGGCCGCGCCTTTCGAGGTTGAATTGACGCCGCCGGTGATCGCGCATCTTCGGACGCAACAGATCGCCGTCAAGCCACAGTAGATCGTGACGGAAATCTCATACGCCGGCGACGAAGGCGGGATCGTCTGCCACATGGCTCCAGAGCAGGGCCGTGATGCGCTTGTCGTCTCGCTGACCCATGTGCGAACGAAGCGTTCTTTGCCGTTCGACGCGGCTGTGCTCGACTACCAGAAGCATCGACTGAAGAAGTTGAAGAAGCAGAACAGGGCCTAATCCCAACTCCCCGGAGCGCCCAACCGCTGATCGCGAGCACTACCGCGAGAGCGGTTTAGTCCTTTGACCCATTGCGGACGCCCGAGCGGGCCGTTTCCATTCGCGCGAAATGCTGATTGAATGAAACGGGCGCTATCTTCGAGTGTCAGAAACGTGCGCCTAAAGCGCATTGGCGAAGCGGAAAAGCTGAAGAACGAGGAAACGATGAAGTCATTATTATTGGCGAGCCTCTTGCTGCTCGGACTTACCATGACGGGCCAATCTGTCGAGGCCGCCGACGTACGCATGTACATCCGGCACGAGGTCCACGACTACGCCACATGGCGAAAAGGCTACGACGCTTTCAGCGCTGAACGAGAAAGGATGGGTGTGGCCGGCGCGGCCGTCTATCGGTCGGTTGACAACGCGAACGACGTTACGGTCACGCATGATTTCAAGAGCGCGGACACAGCCAAGGACTTCGCTACCTCGGCGCGAGTGAAGGAGGTAATGGAGAAGGCTGGCGTCAAGGGCGCTCCACAAATCTGGCTCACGACCCGTGCCGTGGAATAGCGATTCAGTGGCGGGCGAATGGCCGTTATTGGGTCAAAGCTGACATTGCTTGACAGGAGCGGCAATGACAAAAATCGCTAATCAAAAACGCGTGACCAACAGGCCGATCGCGAGACAATAGAGCACCGGGAGCCACGCCACTGTCAGGATGAGGGCGAGCGCCCAAATAAAAAGGACGCCGGGGGTCTCCCACACCAACAGCAATGCAGCCGAAGCCGAGCTCGCCAGGCGCAGGAGCCTCGGCTGTGCGCCTTTCCGATCGGGCGGAGCCTCACGGGGCATATCGTCGGTCGGCGGTTCGCCATGCACAATAAAGCGGGCGATGTCGCTCCAGTGCGTTTCGCGGATGCCGGCTTCATGCGTGCCAACGATGAATTTGGCTTCATGCAGATCGCAATGACGGCCCGGCGACCGGTGCGCGTCGAAGCCGTCATAGCCCGCGCTGCCGATGTCGAGGAGCGTTGTGAAGGTTTGGAACGCTTTGGCGAAGAGCGCGACGACGATTTTCCTTTCTGTCTGGCAAAAGCGTGTCCCACGGGTAATCGTATCGCACGACGCTGCCCGCGGAAACGACATGATGAGACTTGGCCGCCGGGTAGCAAAGCAGCGCGCGCGCCAGTAGATAGGTGCCGTTGGAATGGCCGACATAGGAAAAACGCGCATTCGGACAGAGCGCGCGCATCAGCACTATTGATCCATGAGCCAACCTGTTTTCCAGTGGCGCACCCAGGTGGCCCAACGTAGTCAGCATATTCAGCACGGGACATGGCGGGGCGGGGTCGCCCGAGCAGCGAGAGATTGTCTCGGAAAGAATTCCTTCCAGTCTGGCGAGGTCTGCGAGTTTCGCCCGCACCTCGTCGAGATGTGTCCGCGCAATCTCTCTCACGTCCGCACAGGAGGCGCGGGATGGCTCCGCGAGCGCCAGCAGGGCGCGGATTTGCTCGATGCCGAAGCCAAGCTCGCGGGCGCGGCGGATGAAGGCCAGCCCGCGAATATGGGCTGGTTCGTAAGCGCGATATCCGCTCGTGGTTCTTGCGGGCGGCGGCATGAGCTTGATGCGCTCGTAATAGCGCACGGTCTCGAGATTGACGCCCGCCGCCGCCGCGAGCTGCCCGATGGTCAAGAATTTCACGGATTTTCCTCTTGCCCCCGTAGCCGCTACGGGGTGCAGAATACCCCCGCCATCAAGCAAGAGCGAGCCATGACCATCAACGACACCGCGCAAGAAACGACGCCAGCCGCTTCGTCTCCCGCCAACCTGCCAGCCTCGCCAAAATGGTTTGCAGTCTTGGGGCTCATCACCGGATTCGGCGCGGTCGTCGCCTCTTCGTGCTGCGCGATCCCGCTCGGGCTCGCCGCGCTCGGCGCCGGCGCGGGCGTTCTCGGCGGGCTCGAGGCGGTCGCCGAATGGCGAGCGCCATTATTGCTGGTCAGCGCCATGGCAATTGTCGGCGGTTGGGGCGCGTGTTGGCTGAAACGCGCTGTTGCCTGCGCCTTCGGCGAGAGCTGCGCGTCGCCGCAGCGCTCACGCGCCACGCTGGCGCTTCTGCTGTGCGCCTCGGTAACCGTGGTGTGGCGGCTGCAAGTTGGGGCTACATCGACCCTGCGCTGCTCAAGCTGCTTCGGGGCCGCTGATGCAACGTATCTCGATCATCACCTGCCCGACCTGCGCGCGCCAATCGGCTGAGACAATGCCGACCGACGCCTGCCAGTTTTTCTATGAATGTAAGGGCTGCGGGGCGCTGCTCAAACTAAAGGCGGGGGATTGCTGCGTCTTCTGCTCTTATGGCGACGTTCCGTGCCCGCCAATTCAGGAAGCAGGGGAGCAACGGCGCCCCGCCGCATGCTGCTTCGATCTCAGATCTGGAAATTATGGAGCATCGAGAGGCGATCGCCGCATCGTGCCGCACTCGCGTCGGTTGGGGCAACAAGCGATGCGTGCTGTCATGTTTCGTTTTGCGCCGGACCTACCATTGTCGGTGGCGGCGATAGTAAGAGACGGGATCTGCATTGCCCCGAGACCCTTTTAGCAGGGCGGGCCGATCGCTCTTCTATTGGGGACGCTCAGCGTCCAACTGCAAGCCCAGGGACGATTTCCAGCGCCTCGGCAGGTGACCGGAACGGCATCGAGTTAACCTCGCCTCCGGTGAAGTAGCGCTCGCCAGGAGTCGCAGAGCCACGGGGAGGGCGGGGGTAGTCGATGCGTGGCCCAAGCGCGGTGGCGTGGGGCTCCCGCCATCCCTCGCCATTTTTCGCTGCATGCCTGGGGATGGCGGCCGCACCAGAGGCCTGCTCGATAGTCGTCAAGCCCAAAGAGGCCCAAACGGCGTACCCGAGCTGCGCGGCGCACTTGTTCATTTCCAGGCCTTCCTTGCCCTTTCGGGGCCAAGCTACGCCAAACGTGCGGCGCGTTCAGCCAGCAGCGCTCGCTTTCGCCTTCTCCCGCATCGCAACTGTGACACAGTTGCCACAGTATGCATAATGCATCAAGTGCTCTTATCGGAGCAGTGGATCATCAACCTTACCTCACGATAAAGTCCGGCCGACTGGCAGTCTAGAATCTTGCACGGGCGGCACGCAAATGCGATTGAATCCAAATATCACGGTTTCTGCAATCGGATTGACGGCTTCTTTCGCCGCCGCTGAAGCCTTGGCGCAGACGACGCTGTCGACCATTACGGTCGGCCACGTCCATGCCGTCACACATTCGCATGGCGGCAAAACGCATACCCACGCGGTCTACCACACGCATGTTATACCGGCGCCCCGCGGCATCACGCCGGTCGTCGTGGCTGAGACCAACGACGGCTTCGACTCCTCTGCGCAGCAGAACACGGCGCTCGGGCCAAAGATTGACTATCCCGCCCCGCCGAAAGAAATGCCCTCGTCCAGCGAGCGTTTCTTCACGGGTGACCAGTTGAATACGATTCCCTCCTTTCGACCCGGCGAGGCGCTGGAGGTGGTCCCCGGTCTCGCGGTGACCCAGCACAGCGGCGAGGGCAAAGCCAATCAATATTACCTGCGCGGCTTCGACCTGGATCACGGCACCGATCTCGCGCTCTATCTTGACGGCATGCCGCTGAATATGCGCACCCACGGGCACGGGCAGGGCTATTCCGACGCGAACTTCGTCATCCCGGAAATGCTCGCCTAAGTCGACGCCCGCAAGGGTCCCTACAACGTGGAGGACGGCGACTTCTCAAACGCCGGCACGATCCGCATGCAATATTTGCGGAAGGTTCCGCAGGGCGTGTTCTCGACAACCGGCGGCGCGTTCAACTTTGGCCGCGTCTTTGGCATGAAATCCTGGGAGTTCGCCGGCGGCGACATTCTCGGCGGCGGCGAAATCTCGACCTACGACGGGCCCTGGCTCATTCCCAACAACGCCCGCAAAATAAATGGCGTCCTGCGCTGGTCGCGCGGCGAAGAGAACGACGGCATGTCGATCACCGGCATGGCCTACGCCAATCGGTGGAACTCAACCGATCAAATCCCGCTGCGAATATTGGATTATGGATTTTCGCGCTGGGGCAGCATGAACCCCACCGACGGCGGCGATACAACCCGCTTCAGCCTGTCCGGCCGCTGGGCGCAGGAGACCGCGAATTACTGGTCGAAGGTCGAAGCCTTCGCCATGCATTCGACCCTCGATCTTTACAATGACTTCACCTATTTCCTGGCCCATCCGATCATCGGTGACCAGTTCCGCCAGTTCGACCGCCGCACGATGATTGGCGGCAACGCCTATCACGCGATCAAGTTCAACGTCTTCGACAGGGAAAGCGAATTCAAGGTCGGCTTTCAGTCCCGCTACGACTACATTCGGGTGGGCCTGCAGGACACCGTGCGGCGCTTGCCCTACGACGCGGTGCGCAACGATCATGTCGGAGAAGGCAGCATCGCGCTCTTGACCGACGTGAAGACCAGATGGGCGCCCTGGCTCAGAACCGTCGTCGGCGCCCGCTGGGATTATTACTGGGGCAGCAACACCGGCCTCCAGGTCTATTGGGATTCGCCGCTCATTCCGGGCGTCGACGCGGCCGGCTTCGACCCGACCAATCCGTTTCGCGTTTGGACCGGGCCCATCAACAGCGGAACGTCAAACGCGCAGCTCATCAGCCCGAAGGCGTCGGTCGTTGTCAATCCGTGGGACGACAAGACGGATTTCTACTTCAACTTCGGCCGGGGGTTTCATTCGAACGATTTCCGCGCCACGACGCAGCGCGTCGCCACCTCTGAACTCGGGGACGACGGCAACTATCTCGCGGTTCGACCGCAGGGTCTGCTCTCGCCCTCGACCGGCGCCGAAGTTGGCGTGAAGACCAAAGCGATCGACAAGCTCGAGAGCGCCGCCACCCTGTTCTTCATCCGGACCGCGCAGGAGAACATCTTCGAGGGCGACAGCGGCAACACCGTAATCGCACGCGGCGCCGATCGGATCGGCGTCGAATTCACCAACCATTATCGGCCCCTCTCCTGGCTCGCCTTTGAGGGCGACCTGACCGCCGTCCACGCTCGCTTCAGGGGCTTTGACAAGGACCAGGCGCAACTCATCAATGATTTGCTGCAGCCGGGGGCCTTTGAATGGGGCGCGTGGCAGAGCAACGCACCGGGCAATTACCTGGTCAACGCCACGCCCATCATCGCCACGGCTGTCCTCGAATTGGGCGAGGCGACAGGCTGGTTCAGCAACTTCAAATATCGATACATCGCACCTCGCGCGCTGACCGAGGACGGCTTCCTCAAGAGCCCGGCGATCGGCACGGTGAACGGCCGCGTCGGCTATCGCTGGAAAGAGGGGTGGAAGCTTCAGCTCGACGTCTTCAACATGTTCAATTCGCGCTCGCAGCAGATCGCCTATGGCTATGGCTCATTCATCCCGCAGGATCCGCTCTTCCGCGCCTGCACCGGCGCCATTATCGCCCCGACGACCGACGCCGTCTGCGGTGTCGGCCAGATGGGCGTCCACGGACATCCAATCGAGAAAGTTTCCTGGCGCCTGACCTTCGGGGGGCCACTCGACCTCGATCAGAGGTCCACGAAGGGGCCTGATCTGACCGAGCCCTTCCAGCTCGTGAAGTTCTGGGAGTAAAATCGCCATCGCGCTGTCGATCATCTATATCGCGATAGAAAATTTCTTAAGGCGAAAAAATCGACGGACGCTGGAAGGATACTTTTGCTTTCGGATTTACCCACGGCTTCAGCTTCGCGAGCGGACTGATCGAATTGGGGGTGCCCCAGCGCGCCGTGGTTGCGGCTCTTGCGAGTTTCAACATCGGCGTTGAAATCGGACAGATTGGCGTCATTCTCATAGTCATCCCGATTTTGTTCTTGATGGACAGGCTTTTTCCTGGCGCTGCGGCAAAGCCAGTCGTTGCATTGCAAAAGGCCGTCGTGCCCAAGCGGGAGGCGTCGAAAAAGAAGCGCAATATTAAGGCGGCCAAGCAGGTTAGCAGTCCTTTTCCGAAAGATCTGCAGTCTTGGGGCTCATCGCCGGATTCGGCGCGGTCGTCGCGTCTTCGTGTTGCGCGATCCCGCTCGGGCTCGCCGCGCTCCGCGCCGGCGCGGGCGTGCTCGGCGGGCTTGAGGCGGTCGCCGAATGGCGAACGCCATTCTTGCTAATCAGCGCCTTGGCGATTATCGGCGGTTGGGGCGCATGGTGGTTGAAACGCCCTGTTGCGTGCGCCTTTGGGGAGAGCTGCGCGTCGCCGCAGCGCTCACGCGCAACGCTGGCGCTTCTGCTCTGCGCCTCGATAACCATGACGGCGGCGGCAAGTTGGGGCTACATCGACCCCGCGCTACTCAAGCTGTTTCGAAGCCGCTGATGCAGCTCGTTTCAAGCATCACATGCCCTTCCTGCGGCCATCAATCGGCTGAGACGATGCCGACCGAGTCCTGCCAGTTCTTTTATGAATGCAAGGGCTGCGGCGCGCTGCTCAAACCAGGGGATGGGGACTGCTGCGTCTTTTGCTCCTATGGCGACGTTCCGTGCCCGCCAATTCAGGAAGCAAGGGAGCAACGACGCCCCGCCGCCTGCTGCTTCGGCGCATAGAAGGCAAAGCACATTAACTGCAAGGCGCTATGGGGCTTGACCTGAATAACATTTCCATCATATTAGAAAGATGGAAAAACAAGAAGCCATCGCCGCCCTTGTCGCGCTCGGTCACGAGACGCGGCTCGATATTTTCCGGCTGCTGATGCAAGCAGGGCCGGATGGGCTTCCTGCGGGACAAATTGGCGAGCGGCTCGGCCTGCCGCCCGCGACGCTGTCTTTCCACCTCAGCCAGCTTAAGCACGCAGATCTTGTGACCTTCCGGCGCGCAAGTCGGTCGCTGATCTACTCGGCGGCTTATCCGGTCATGAACGCGCTGCTCGCTTACATGACCGAGAATTGCTGCCAAGGCGCAGCCGCCTCTTGCGAAGCTGCCGCTCCTTCAATCTGCCAGCCAAAGGGAAGCGATGAAACGCCTGCACGTGCACGTGTCCGTTGAGGACCTTGCGGAGTCCGTCCGTTTTTACAGCGCGCTTTTCGGGGCTGAGCCGATCGTCGCCAAGCCCGACTACGCGAAATGGATGCTGGACGATCCGCGCGTAAACTTCGCGATTTCGGCGCGCGGCGCAAAAGCAGGCGTCGATCATCTTGGGATTCAGGTCGAGACGCCCGAAGAGTTGAGACAAGTCTATAGCCGCCTGCAACAGGCCGAACGGCCTGTGCTGGAAGAAGGCGCGACAACCTGCTGCTACGCCAACTCTGAGAAAGCGTGGACCTCCGACCCGCAGGGCGTCTTGTGGGAGTCGTTCCTGACAACCGGCGACAGCACTGTCTATGGCGATGACGAGACGCTCGCAGGTTTTCGCGCCGGCCGCGGCAAGCCTGAGGCTTCCCCCTGCTGTGGCTCCAAGCCTGCGCCGGTTATCGAAACCGCTTGTTGTTCTGGAACGGGATCCAAAAAATGACCGACCGCGTCTACAACGTGCTTTTTCTCTGCACGGGCAACACCGCTCGCTCGATCATGGCGGAAAGCATTCTCCGCAAGGACGGCTCCGGCCGCTTCAACGTCTTCTCGGCGGGAAGCCATCCCAAGGGCGTTATCAACCCCTACGCCTTGAAGACTCTGGAGGCCTGTGACTATCCGACTGACGGCTTTCGCTCAAAGAACTGGGAGGAGTTCGCGGCTCCCGGCGCGCCAGTGATGGATTTCGTGTTTACGGTCTGCGATAACGCGGCCGGCGAGACCTGCCCAATCTGGCCGGGTCAGCCCATGACCGCGCATTGGGGCATTGAAGACCCGGCTGCGGTCGAGGGCTCAGATTTGGACAAGCAGCGCGCCTTCGCGCTCGCCTTCAGATACCTCAAGACCCGCATTTCGCTCCTGCTGGCGACGCCTATCCACCGCCTCGACAAACTCAAACTGAAGGCGCGTCTGCGTGAAATCGGCGAGTCCGAAGGGGCCTCTCATGGCCACAAGACGGACGCCTAATGTGACGATCACCATCTATCACAACCCCGCCTGCGGGACCTCGCGCAACACGCTAGCGATGATTCGCCAAAGCGGCGAAGAGCCAAACGTCATCGAGTATCTTAAAGACCCGCCGACGCGCGAGCGGCTCATCGAGGTGCTCAAGACCATGGGCATCTCCGCGCGCGAACTGCTGCGTCAAAAGGGGACGCCCTATGACGCGCTCGGCCTTGGCGACCCCAAATGGACCGAAGACGAACTGATCGGCTTCATGCTCGAATACCCGATCCTGATTAACCGGCCGATCGTCGTGACGCCGAAAGGCGCGCGGCTATGCCGGCCTTCCGAGGCCGTGCTCGATATTCTCCCCAACCCGGACATTGGCGCCTTCACCAAGGAAGACGGCGAAGTTGTCCCCGGCAAGGCCTCCTTACTCTGACTTTTCGAAAGGCATCAGATGACCACCATCCAGGTTTTCGATCCCGCCCTTTGCTGCAGCAGCGGCGTCTGCGGCGTCGAGACCGATCAGGCGCTCGTCTCCTTTGCGGCGGATGTCGATTGGGCGAGAAAGAACGGCGCGCAAATCGAGCGCTTCAATCTCGCCCAGCAACCTCTGGCCTTCGCCGACAATGCGACCGTGAAAAGCTTTTTGGAGCGCTCGGGCCAGGAGGCGCTGCCGCTGGTCCTCGTTAATGGCGATATCGCGCTTGCCGGACGTTATCCGAACCGCACGGAGCTGGCGCGCTGGGCGGGCGTCAAGGAAGCGACCGAAGCGCAACAGGGCTCATGCTGCGGCGGCAAGACCTCTTGCTGTTGAAGACGATGAAATTCCTCGAAAACGCGCCGCGTTTCCTCTTCTTCACCGGCAAGGGCGGCGTCGGCAAGACCTCGATCGCCTGCGCGGCTGCGATCCGACTCGCGGAGGCCGGACGCGGCGTGCTGCTGGTCAGCACGGATCCGGCGTCGAATGTCGGCCAGGTCTTCGGGATCTCGATTGGAAACAAGATCACCGCAGTTGACGCCGTTCCGCGGCTTTCTGCCCTCGAAATCGACCCGGAGGCGGCGGCGCAAGCCTATCGCGACCGTATCGTCGGCCCGGTGCGCGGCAAGCTGCCGGAGGCCGTCGTCAAAGGCATTGAGGAACAGCTTTCGGGAGCCTGCACGACCGAAATCGCCGCCTTCGACGAATTCACTGCATTGCTGACCGATACGGAAATCACCTCGGCTTACGACCATATTGTTTTCGACACCGCGCCGACCGGCCACACCATCCGCCTACTGCAGCTGCCCGTCGCCTGGTCGGGATTTCTTGAGGCCGGGAAAGGCGACGCGTCTTGTCTTGGGCCGCTGGCAGGGCTCGAAAAACAGCGCACGCAATACAGCGCCGCTGTGCGGGCGCTGGCGGACGGGCAACGCACCCGCCTCGTCCTTGTCGCCCGCGCCCAGAATTCTGCGTTGCGCGAAGCGGCGCGCGCACCCATGGCGAGCTGGCCGCGATCGGCCTTACCCAGCAATTCCTGATCGTCAACGGGCTGTTGCCCGAGGAAGAAGCGGCGCTCGATCCGCTTGCCAAGGCAATTCACCGACGCGAGCAAGCGGCCCTGGCCGCCATTCCGGACGAGCTGTGCGCCTTGCCCCGCGATGATGTGCCGCTCAAACCGTTCAACCTCGTCGGCCTCGACGCGTTGCGCCAGCTCCTTGTGGAAATCGCGCCCCAGCCGGACGCGGCGGGAGAGCCGGTCGCGATCCGCGCACCCAGCCTCTCCGATCTCGTGGATGACATCGCGGCTGACGGCCATGGGCTGGTCATGCTCATGGGCAAGGGCGGCGTCGGCAAAACGACGCTGGCGGCGGCGGTCGCTGTCGAGCTGGCGCGGCGCGGGCTGCCCGTTCACCTCACCACCTCCGACCCGGCCGCGCATCTCGCCGAGACGCTGCACGGCTCCATGGCGCATCTGACGGTCAGCCGCATCGACCCGCACGCCGAAACCGAGCGCTATAGGCAGGAGGTGCTGCGGACGAAAGGCGCGAAGCTCGACGCCCAAGGGCGCGCTTTGCTCGAAGAAGATTTGCGCTCGCCCTGTACCGAGGAAATCGCCGTCTTTCAGGCCTTCTCGCGCATCATCCGCGAGGCCGGGGAGAAATTCGTGGTGATGGACACGGCGCCAACCGGCCATACGCTGCTGCTCCTGGACGCGACGGGCGCCTACCACCGCGAGGTCGCGCGCATGCTCGACGCCAAAGGCGCGCATTACACGACCCCGATGATGCAGCTTCAGGATTCGAAGCGCACCAAGGTCCTTCTCGTCACCTTGGCGGAAACCACGCCTGTCCTTGAAGCGGCCAATCTGCAAGCCGATCTGCGGCGCGCCGGCATCGAACCATGGGCATGGGTCATCAACAACAGCGTGGCGGCGGCGCGTCCGCGCTCGCCTCTCCTACGCATGCGCGCGCAAAACGAACTGGCGGAAGTGGAGAAGATGGCGAGACTCCATGCCTGCCGCTACGCCGCCGTGCCGCTGCTTGAGGAAGAACCGGTCGGCGTGGAGCGCCTTTTCAAACTGGCCGCGCCCCTCAGGGAACCGGCCTAAGCCTGCTTTAGAGGAAGAGTAACGGCCATGAGTGAAGCCTCAACCCTCCCGCATCCGCCTCAAACCCGCCAAGCGCCCGCCATGGGCTGTTGATTTCCGCTGAGAGTTGACCCGGGAGAGCGGGAAATTTCCGCTGAGAATTGACCCATGTTCTGAACCCGCCCTGGCTGTTTTCAGCGGGGGTCGACGGAGTGATAGACATGGCGTTATTGAGCGTTATCCGGC
>NZ_JBPFEB010000095.1:0-196544 GCF_051061225.1 Methylocystis sp. | reverse complement strand
GCCGGATAACGCTCAATAACGCCATGTCTATCACTCCGTCGACCCCCGCTGAAAACAGCCAGGGCGGGTTCAGAACATGGGTCAATTCTCAGCGGAAATTTCCCGCTCTCCCGGGTCAACTCTCAGCGGAAATCAACAGCCGGAGCAGACGAATGAAGCGGCTGAACTGATCGGGGTCGGTTATGCTAAACCGCATGGCGTAGCGATCGATCGACGAGAAGGGGATTGCGCCAACGCCGCCCATCGTCAGGGGACGATCTGAGCCCAATCCCCAGAACGCTTCCCAGACGAATTGCAGATGCGGAGCGATCTCAGGCCACGCGGAGATCGCGCGCACCGCGACCGGATCGCCATCCGCCGCTTCCTCCAGCAGCCATCCATCGGCATCGGAGTAAGCCAGGGCCCATTCAAGGGCCTCAATCAGTTTTTTGAGGCGTCCTCGATCTCGGCGAAATCGTCTTCGCCGACGACGGCCGCGGCCCATTCCACGGCATTCTTGAAAACCACGAACGAGGGATTGGTGAGGATTTCGAGCGCCTTGGCTTTCGAGAAGGGAAGGGGGGCGCCGTCATCATCCTCGAGGCCGGACCAATCGACCAGGACAGTTTCAGCCAGGAGCCGGGCGTTGATCGAGTCGGACGTCTTCGTGTCCAAGCCCTTGATCCGTTCGGCTCGCGGCACCTCAGAGATCAACTTGTTCCTCAGGCGGCGACAGTCGGTATTGTCCGCGCCGCGGACCTTGAGGCGCACGGCCGGCAGGAACTGCCCCACGGGGACCCACCGCCCGGTCTCGATTGCCTCCGCGTTGACGGCGATATCACTGAGCTTCATTCGGCTTCACTTTCTCTGCTGGGGATGCGGCGGGGGCGACTTTCGCCAGCGCCTTGGCGACGACCATCTTCCCGAAGTCGTCGGGGACATCCACGACCGCGCCTTCTAGGAAAAGGGTGTTTTCTGCAACGGACTCGTCTGGTCGCCCGTAAAAGGCCTGGGTGACTTCGATCTTCATCACGCAACAGCCTTATCGATCTTGATGGTTCCGTTCGCGCCGTCATACACAGCCGTGAAGCCGAGCGTCGCCAGGATCGGACCCGCGCCGGCCTGGGAGACACTCCCTTCCTGGAAATAAACCTTCGGCATGGTGAAGGTGTATTTCTTGGTGGTCACGGACCCGACGGTGAAGGCGAGCGACCCGCTGTTGTGCGCGAGGAAGGCGGCGAGGCCCGCGTTCGTCTCAAAGAGGGTCTCGATCGAGCCCGTCACTTCGATCATATCGAAGGCGTTGCCCAGCCGCGTCAGGCTTCCAATGACGTTGATCGGCGTCAGCGCATGCTTGATCGACATCTTGAGCGACCGGATCGACGGCACCGGCGAAAGTCCGACCAGCGAGATATTGGCCACGCCGAGCGCGTTGTAATATTCTTCGCTGTTCACAGCGGCATATGTCGCGCCGGAAATCAGCGATGTCGCCAAGGCGGCGACCTTGCCCTGGACATTGATCGTCGCCTCCATCAGCCCACGGGCCGCGACGCTGATCTCCATCGACTCGATTTCGACGCCTGTGTAGCGAAGGTAGTTGGCCGCCGTGCCCGTGATCTTTTCCTCGAACGTCTTGGAGAGGATAGAACGGCCATTCCATGCGGTGTTCGTTGTGAAGGCGGATTGCCGGATGGTGGCGAGCAGCATCGACTCGAACGCGCCGCCGTAGCTTGGAACGAGCGCATAGGACCCGCTTGCGTCCTGCCCGAGCTGAACGAGATCGACCGGGTTTGAGTGGTTCGAAAGCTGACGGATCAATTCCGTCTGCTTCGTCGCATTCATGCCCGATCCTTCGAGGACGCGCGCATAAGCGAATGACGGGGTGGCGGGCGTTGTGCCCCAAGCGACCTCGTCGACGACAGCTACGTCGCGCTGCAAACCGGAAGCGAAGGTCATTTAATATTCTCCTGTGAGGCGGGATAGGCCCATCAGGCCAGCAGCATGTGGCGGTAAGAGCAGGCGAAGGAGATTTCGAAATAGGCGCCGTCATCGGCGTCATCGAGAATCGTTGGCCCGGTGAAGCCGAGGAACTCCGTGCTGTTGAGGAACTTCCCCCGGAATTGCTGCATCAGCGCCTCGATGCGGGTCGTCCACGGCGTCCCGGGTGGATCGATGCCAATTCCTACCGGGATGTTCAGCACGACGCGAAATGCGCCGCTTTCCTCGTGGTAGTTCGTTGGCGCGCCGAAGGAATATTGCTGCTCGTTGCAGAAAGGATAGACGACCTCAAGGAAAGCGCTGTTGTCTGACGGAACAGAGCCAGTCGCGTTTGGCCCATAGACGTCCGTATAGGTCCAATTGGCGGCGAGGATTGACGCGACGGTGTTTTGAACGGCAAGGGACGCCATGGGTTAAGCGCCAGCCAATTCGAGTTCATAGGCGACCAGGACGCCCTGAAGGCGCCGCGTGGCGTCATCAACCGCGATGATGACGAGTGTCTTGCCATTCCAGATCAAGCGGTCTTGCTTCGGGAGGAATGGAACCGGGAAGCCGGTCGACTCGACGTCTTCCGCGCTCACAATGGCCTTGCGGCGCAATTGCTGGACCGCGCCGACGACGTCGGAAGGGTCAGCGCCCACGATTCTGGCCTTGACGCTGTAGGGTCCGGCGCCGGCGCCGGTAAGACGCTGGAGGACGATCGTCTGCCCCGATGCTTTCAATGACCGTGCAAGCGATTGACGGGCTTGGGCAGGCGTCATGGCGACCGGGCGAGGTAACGGAATAGCAAATGGTCTTCCGCCTCCGAGACCGCTTCGGAAGCGCCGGCCGATGACACGGCATATTCGAAGCGGTTGATGCCCTCGTTGGTCTCAGCGCGCAGGCGGGGCGCGAGCGAGGCTGCATCCCGCAGCTCGTAAAGACGAGCGACCCGCAACATGATGGCGGCCTTGATTGGCGGCGGCGGCGCGTCATAGCCGGCGTCATAGCGGATTGTCACCGGCTCGCCGCCGCTGCGCACGTCTGGCCAGGATTGTCCATAGGCAAGGCGGACGTATCCGAAGCCCTCGCTGTCCGTCACGACGTCATAGACGCTCGCTGGGAGTGTTTGCTGGACATTTGCGGGGTCGCGGTAGATTACCGAGCTGACCGCAATGAGCGGCGGCCGGGGTAGGATGATTTCGTCCGAAAAGGAGGGGAGATCGAGCTCCCATTGGCAGGGAACAATGGTCCGGTTGAGGTAATAAAGCGCATCGGTCGCGGCGCTGATCAGCGCGGCGATCAGAGCGTCATCGTCCGTCGTATCGACGCGGAGATGCGCCTTCGCCTCGTTGAGCAAGACGGCTTGCGTCGTAGGCGGGCTGGCGAGGCGAAGGGTCGGCATCTGAGGTCAGGCAACGCGCTGGGTTTCGCCGACTTCAAGCTCGACGAGGGCGGAGATCGGGGTTCCGGTTCCGTGCGTGCCCGAGAAATCAGCCGTGAGCTTGAGGTATCTCTTGCCGCCGATATAGCCGATTTTCTGAACGGTGGCGGCGGCATGCGCGGCAACCAGCGCGCGAACAATGCCATTTGCGATCGAAGGCGGCGCCACGCTGTCGATATTGAGGACCTCGTCGTCCGTCACATTCGCGAGGTCCGATCCGTCGCTGGCGTTGCCGGCCTGGAGAACGAATTCGATCTTGTTCGTTCCCGAAAAGGTGATGCCGCCGACGCCGATATGGAGCAGCACTGTAGCAGAGCGATAGTCGCGAAGATCGACGAGGGCGCCAGCCTGGTCGGCCGCATAGACGGCGGGGGCGATGGCGTTCACATAGCTGCAGCACGAGACTGCGTCGCGTTCCGGGGTCATCTCTTAAATGTCCTTGTGAAGGCAGGGAAGGGCGGCTGGTCCACGAGAGAAGCGGCCGCCAAAGGGCAGAAACCGCGCCTTGGGAGGCCGGTCTCAGGCGAATTTCAGGAACTTCATCGATTCGAAGTTCACCGCGCCGCCGCCCGTCCGCCGGCGGGTGTAGAATTTGACCCATCCCTTCAGCGTCAGAGGATCGCGCAGCACCGAGATGCCGACGCGATCGACGATCTGATAGGTCTCGGCGAAGTCCCCGAAGGCGATCGAGTAGGAGTTCGCGGCGATCTCCGGAACATCCTCGCCTTCAACGACGCTGTAGCCGAGGACCGTCTGCGGCTGGCCAGCGGTCAGCGCCGGCTGCCACAGATATTGACCGGTCGTATCCTTGAACTTGCGGATGGCCCCGACGGTCGCCCGCGTCATCATGAAGCGCGCGTTCGTGCGATAGCCCGCCTTGAGGCGATAGACGAGGTCATAGATGGCGTCGGCCGGCGCGGTTGCACTGAAGGCGCCTGAGGTCCCGGTTCCGACAAATTCGAACGTTCCCCAGGGGCGGGTCCCAGCCTTGTCGGTCGTGGCCGCGAAAGCGTAGGAGAACAGGCCCTTCGGCTTGAGCACGCCGTCGCCAGCGACGAAGGCGGCGTTTTCGACGCGGGCGATCTTGTCGGAGACCTTGGTCGCAAGCCACGCCTCAAGGTCGATCATCGCGTCGTCGAGAACCTTTTGCGTCGCACGGGGCTCGGCATAGACCTCATTGACCGCGATTGTCCATTTGCCGAGCTGGGGCGTCGACGTCTCGGTGCGGCTGGTCTTTTCGCCCACCCAGCCCGCGCCCGCCTCGCCATTGTCGATCGGGCCTTCGAGGGAGTCGGTCCCGATCGTCACGACGCTGGCGACCTGACGGATCGGCGAGGACTCGTAAATCTTGGCGACCATCCGGCCGGTGACGTCGGGCGTGACGGCATATCCGCCGTCCGGGTCGGAGCCGACCGAAAGCGACTTGAGCTCAGGCTGGCGGCCATCCGGGCCCTTGCGCATATAGGTGTTGAAGGCCTTCTTATAGTCGCGGAAATCGTCGACGGTCACGGCATGGCCGGTCAGCGCCGCGAAGTCGCCGGCGGCTTTGATCTCCGCGTCCTCTTTTCCGCCGCCGCCCAGACCGCCGCGATTGAACTTGGCTTCGATTTCCTCGGCGTGCTTCTGCGAGAGCTTGATGGCGTCACCGAGGTCGTCCAGGGTCTTGTTGATCTTGCCGAGCTTCTCCTCGGTAAGGACATCGGCCGAGCCGAGCTTTTTGACCTCCTTCTCCAGGGCGTCATTCGTCGCCTTGAAGGCCTCGAAGGTCTTCATCTGTTCGGCGAAGAGCGCGGACACCGCCGGGTCGAGGGCGCCCGAGTCCTTGCGCTCATAGTTCTTTCGTTCCAGCATGTGGTTCATCGCCAAAAATCCCTTTTCTGAGCTATTCGCCGCGCAGCGCGCGCAACCGCCGCAGGATGTCCGCGGCCTCTCTGTCGCCGGCGTCCCGCGCGGCGCTCATGGCCTCCCAGCCGCCCGAAAGCAGCCGTTTGGCCTCGCTCGACGTCAGCTTTGGAAGCGTCCCGCATTCCAAAGCCCGTTCGAATTCTCGTTTGGTCATCTCACCGGCCGACTTGACGGCAGAAACGCGCGCCTTCGGATTGGCGGGCATGGTGACGAGCGACACCTCAAAGAGCTCGATATCCTGCAGCGTGCGCCGCGGCTCCTCGGGCTTTGTCCCCACGGTATAGGTCTTGGCGGCATAGCCGATCGATAGGCCGTCGAGGGCGGGGCGGGGCTCCATCTTGCAGAGCGCATAGGCTTCCTGCCCGCGCGGCGTGTCGGCGAAGACGCCCTCGCACCAAAGGCCCTTTTCGTCCTCGCGCATGTCCGTCCAGACGCCGATCGGCATCAGGTCGCTGGCCGCCATGCCCCAGCCGCCGTGCTGGGCGAGCATGGCGGGCAGGCTCTTTTTCTTGCCCCATTCCTTCAAGGTGCGCTTGAAGGCGCCGGGCGCTATGACGTCCCCATAGGAATCGACATTGCCGAAGATGGCGCCGTAGCCCTGAAACGCCCCGGCCTTTGCGTCGGTCGAAAATTTGATCTCAAAGGGCGCGAGAAACGAATTCATTGCCCGGTTCCATCTGCTGCAGGATCGTTTGGCGGCGCGTCAGCCGCCGAAGCGCCGGCGACGGCCGCCGGGATGGCGTCTTCGCCTTCCATCCAATCCAGCCCTTCGTCTTCACGGACCTCATTGGGCGTCATCCATCCCTGGCCGCCGCCGTGGCCAAGCGCCTTGGCGTAGAAATCGGAGCGGTCGCGGGCCGCGCCGCGCATGAGACCATTGAGATGCAGGCGAATGACGGTTGGATCGTCCGGCGCAAGCAGGGCGCAGCGCGCGGAGTCCTCGAAGCGTTTGGCCCAGGGCGCGATGCAATGCACGACATGGGCAATGAACATCTGCTCGGCGCTGGCGTAGGTGGAAGTCTTGTCGCTGTAGCCGGCGATGATCGGATTGACGCGGAAGGCGCGGCAGATCTCTTCGATCTGGAAGCGCCGCGTTTCGAGGTGCTGGGCGTCGACGCCGGTCATCGCCTGGGAGGCGTATTTTGCCCCCATGTCGAGGACGAGCGGCTTGAACAGATTGTCGCCGGCGACGTGCTTTTCGATCCAGCCCTTCAGCTTCTCATGCTGCTCCTCGGAAAGCTTGCCGTCGACCGAATAGAGCGCGCCGGGCTGGACGCCGTTCTTGTGCAGCATGGCGTGGGCGGCTTCTGTCGCAATGGCGAGGCCGATCGCCTCCCGCGCGAGCTTCACGGGCTCGAGGCCCATCCAGGAATTCCACGAGGGGCCCCGGAAGTGCCAAATCATCTCCTGCGGGAAAACCGTCACGTCGCCGCTCGAGAGCTGTGACAGGCCTTGCGAGAGGCCCGATTGATCGGGAACCTCCGCCGCGACATGGTATTCGAGGCTCAGATCAGCCTTGCGGTAGACCGTCACCCGCCCGGGCGAGATCGGAATGAGCTCCTGGATGCGGCGCGCCTTCGAAGGGCCCACCCGGTTGACAAAAACGAAGGCGTTCCCTGTCAGGGCGGCGTGTATCGCCAGCGTCTCGCGGAATTCATATTCCGTCTGCCAGCGATTGGGCCGACGGAAGAGCGCCTCGAGCGGGTGATCTTTGACCCGGGCCAGGCGATCTTGGCTACCGTCGTAAAAGCGCAGGGGCGTCTGCGACAAGCCATCCCCGATCGCGCGGACGCAGGCCAGGACGGCGGAAACCTCCAGCGCCGAGCGCCAGGTCACAGCGACGCCGGATTTGACGCCGGGGTAGGACAGGAAATCCGGAATATTGATCAGGCCGGATTTGACCGAGCCCCGCCAGAGGCCCGCGATTTTCGTCAGGAGTCCCAAAAGGATTGCCCTTGCGGCTCGGCGTTGATGGCGACGGCGTGAGCGATGACGGCGGCGACGATCCCGTCGATCTTTTCCCGGGACCGCTCCTTGTCCGGCGCGAAATTCATGTTGCGATCGAAGCGAACCCAGGCGTTTCCGGCCATCCATCTGAGAACCGGATGGCCACCGTGGTCGAGCTTTCCGGCGAAGACGAGCTTCTCGAAGGCTTTCGTCGACTCGCCGAGCGAGGGAATGCCCTGCCGGACTTTGACGAACCGCTCCGGATCGACGCCCTCGTTTTGCAAATCGGTGACGAGCTTCGTCGCGTTCCACGGGTCGAAGCCAATCGCCTGCACGCTGAAGGCCTCAAGCGCCTCGCCGATCGCCGCCTGGACATAGGCCTGATCGACATAATCGCCCGGGGTCGCCTCCAGCGCGCCCATTTTCACCCAGCGGTCATAGGCGACGCGGTCGCGCTTCGAACGGACGTCGATATTTTCCTCGGGGCACCAGAAGCGGGCGAAGAGGCGGACGGTCGCGAACTCCTCGTCGGGCGGGAACCAGGCGACCAGCGCGGTGATGTCTTGTGTGGACGAGACGTCAAAGCCGAGGAAACATTTGCGGCCGCGCAGCGTATCGGCGCGCTTTCGCCAAGCGTCCTTGTCCTCGCAGCAGGCGTCCCATTTCTTCGGCGGGATCCATTTGACGGCGTTCTCGACCCATTGGTTGAGGTGGTAGCGCCGGAAATGCGACTCGGCCCGGGGGTTGTTCGTGGCGAGAGCCGCCTCGCGGCGAAGAAAGTCGATCGTCGGCGAGAGCCCGAGATTGGGGTTGACCCTGCGCCAGTTGCTCTCGTCCTGCCAGTCGTCGTCGTCTTCCAGGGCGAACATGACGACGAGGGAAGTGGGATCGTAAAGGCCTTCTCCAGTATCCTCGCCGCGCGCGGGCGGCTCGATCGGGCCGGCCAGAATCTTTAAGGACTCCTGGAAGAGCTCGTAACCAGTGACCGCCGATTTGAGGCCGGCGGTCGAGGCGAAGAGCTCGATCGGCTGCAGTTGCGCGCCCATGCCTTGCCGGATGGTCGTGTCGAGATCGCGGGACTGCCATTCATGCATCTCGTCGCCGACGGAGACGTAAGGCGACAGGCCGTGTTTTCCTTCGGCCTTGCCGGTCAAGATTTCGAAACGGGCCTGTCGGCGCGCCATCCAGATCGAGCGGCCAAACACCGTGAGGTCTTTCGCCAGGCGCGGCTCGCGGAAGATCATGGCCTTGATCTTGTTGAGAACCGTGCGCGCCTGCTTCTCATTGAGCGCAAAGCAGTAACCCTGGCCGCCGTGCACCGCGTCGAGCGCCCAGAAGAGCAGGGCGAGCGCGGCGAGGAACTCGCTCTTGCCATTCTTGCGCGGGATCCACAGCAGGAGACGGCGGAAGAGGCGGACCTGTTGCACCGCGGCGCGGCCAGTGTGAGGGTCGACGATCTCGGCGCCGATTTTCCAGCCGACGAGGAGGCGGACGGCTGACTCCTGCCAAAGCGCGAGCCGGAAAGGGACGCCGGCGAAGTGCAGATCCGTCAGCCGGAAGATTTTCGGCCAGAGATCGACGATCGCGTCGGCTTTGGCCTCGTCATACCAAGCGCCCTCAACGGCCGCCGCGCGGCGCCAGGCGATCTCCGCCCAGGGCCAGCCCTTCGCTGCCGCAGCCACGACGAATTCTGGAAGGTCAGGGGTCGAGGACGCAGTATCGCTCGAAGCAAGCGCGGTTGCCGCCATCTACTCGCTGCAGATCATTCCAGGACGCTCCGACTACCGTCACTGAAGAGTCGGTGGCGTCGAATCCCGCCGGGCCGCGAGGCCGATCAAATCCTCCGCGTCGCTCAGCAGATCGGCCTGAGCATCCGCCGGGCGGCTGGCTGCGGTCGGCATCGCTCCGCCGCCATAGGCGGATTGCTCGCGCAGAAGCGCGTAGCGGCGCAACGGGGAGAGCCCGAACTCCGCCGCAGCGTCGAAGATGAACTTGCCAAGCCGCTCTTTCACCATCACCGCGGGATTGGTGCGAAGCATCTTGTTGCCGCCGTGCGTCTTCGCCCAATACTGCGCGCCATTGACGAGAATGTTGTCGACCGCAGCCATATAGTCGGCGACCGAAATGCAGAGCACGGCAAAGGTGTAACGGTCGAGATTGCTGACAATGTTGAACTTCTTTAATTCCGCCGCGAGCTCCCGCCAGACCGTCAACGCTGGCCTCAAACGCTCATCGAGCAGCATCGCCGGCGGCGCGAACGGATCGCTCGACTCCGCTGGAGCCGCCGCAATGACGCTCGCCAAGCGCTCGGCCTCGGCCAGCGCCCTGTCGGCCTTCGACATCCGCTTGCCGGGGGAGCCCTTGGCGGCTTGCATGCGCGGCGTGTCCGGTCTGCGTCCCATGGAGTCCCAGAACAAAAAAAACTTTCGGGAATATCGCGGAATTTTTTGGGCGCTTACCTGACCGGTTGCGCCCCCTACGGGCCTAAAGATTTAGGCCCCCCGGGCCTCGTCGCTCTGCTTCGCGCGGTTGTGGTGGTGGGCGCAGAGCGATTGCAGCTCGCCTTCCCAGAACAGCGTCCAGTCGCCCCGATGGGGGATGACATGGTCCGCGACGGTCGCGATCTCGACGCGCCCCTCCGCCTCGCACATGCAACAGAGGGGTTGAGCCGCGAGTTGCGCCTTGGCCATCCGCCGCCACCGCTGAGAGCCATACCACTTGCGCCACTCGTAGCGGCTGCGGCGGCGCGCGTCATATTCGGCGCGCGCTTCGCTTGGCGCTGTGGCGCGGTGGGACGGGCGAGCCGTCTTCGGAGAGGAGGGCATGGCGCTTGATGATCGAGGGCTGAGGCCGGGCAGGCTTCGCACTTACGCTCGCTTTCGCGGGCGTTGCCGAACGTCGTGCTCGATCGGTGGCCGGCGGCCATGCTCCACAAGCTCGACGTGACCGACTGGAAAGATGATGGGCGTCGGTCTGCCGAAGATGCTCATTTCAACACACACAACGCCCTTCGAGTCAACTCTCTCGACGACGCCTTGGAGCGTTGCGAATGGTCCTTGCAGCGCCTTTACAATATCGCCCCTCGTGTAAGCGATAGTTACATCAACGCGTTCCGGCTTGAAGTTGCGGTAATGAGTGATGAGCTCATCAGGCACGATCGCCGGCTCATTCGAGCCTGCAAAGCACAACCACGTCTCGACGCCAGGCTGTTCCTTGATCGCGCTAAAGACCGAATCACTCATCTCAATGCGGATGAAGAGGTAACGGCCGAAGATCGGAACATACCGCGCCTTCCGCTTGTTCGCTTCGAGTGGCTTTCCAACCCAGCGCGCCGCTGAGCGCACCTTTAAAACCGGTCGCCACACCTCAAAGCCCAACGCCGCCAGGCGGCCATAAACGTCCCGATCCTTCCCCTCGAAGCATTCAATCACGTGCCACGCCGCCATTATGCCACTCCATACTCGGCTGCCCCATCTGTCCCATCTCTCTGTTCAAGATGGGACGCTTTAACTATTTGAATTCACACTAACTGTCCCATCTGTCCCATCTGTCCCATCTTTTTTGGCTGTTCGGACCTCGGTGTTGCCGCGCTGCTCCATCGTCGGCACTCAACCGCAATGCGCGCGCGAGAAAATGATGGGACAGATGGGACAGATGGGACAGCATTCATAAAAACAGTTAGTTACCGCGTCCCATCTCTCGGCGAAATGTCAGACGGATGGGACAGATGGGACGCGCCCTCATTCTGCGTCGCTCTCGGATGGGCCGCCCTTCTCTTCTGCACCCCAGTCGAACTCCTGTTTGATCGCGGCGTCGAAGGCGGCGCGGGCTTCGGCTAAGGAGGGAAACTCCAGGCACCAGACGCGGCGTATCACCGAGTGAGGCGCGCCGGTCTGCTCATCGTAGATCTCGACTTCTTCGGTCGCCCTTGCCCTTTTCATCCCTGGCAAAAGACGCCGCATCTGCATCCCGAACTCTATCTCTGCCGCCTTACGACGAACGCCCAGCTTGTCGGCCGATCGGAGGTAGTCATTGAAAATCGTCGACGACGGCACCCGCTCCCGCCAGCCGCCAGCGCGATGGGTTTGCGAGCCATCAACGAGGCGCCCGAGCCACCAAGCGGTAATCGGGTCCAGAGAGCGGATTTTTTGCTCCAGAAGCGCTTCCGTCTTGGGGATCACGCGCAAATTTGGTGCGTCAGGCGCATCGAGGTCGACGGCGAGCAAATCCGCTAACAGCGCCTCTCTCCCGCCGCTGTCGAGCTCTTCATAAAGCTTCCCGAACCGGCTGTGATCTTCTTTCCAATGATCGGCGACGTCAAAAGCTGCGAAGCGACGTTCGTCCAAGCCAGCGGGAACGACCCAGCTTTCGTTCGATGTGAAGAGCAACCGGACATAATTGTCGAGCCGGATCGGATCGACGCCTTTTGCTTCGACCATCTGCTTTGGCGCTGTCACGAGGCCCTTGAGACGGCCTTCGGCTGCCTTATCGCCGGCCCAGACGCCCTCGTCGATTTGCAGCAGGATGCAGGACGCCATATGCGCGTTGAACTGGCCAACAATGTAGCGAGGATCGTCAACAAGGAAGTAATGCGACTCAAAGAGTGAACCGATCACATTTCCGACGATCGTCTTTCCCGTCCCCATTTTGCCGCGCAGCACGATCGCCGTGCCGATCCTCTCACGGGGACGCTGGATGAGATGCGCGAACCAGTGCCAGACCCATCGAAACGTCTGATAGTTGCTGTCGCAGATATTCGCCTTTACATGATCAAGAAACGTAAAATACTTTTTCCACCGCTCCTGCGGTGACGTTTCTGTATCCGGCGAGACAGAGAACCCCCGCCACAAATTGAAATAGCCGGGCGTGCCGGGCGCATTGTTCGGGTCAGGAAAGAACTCGATGCCGTCATAGGTCCGCCGGCGCGCATGCCTCAACCAATAGGGGGCGATCGACACGTAGCGAGAGACAGTCTTGTAAGACCCATCTTCCTGCCGCTCGCGCTTTCGGACGCGGCGGAGCTGATTCTGAAAATAGGCTTTGAACGCCTCGATCGACAGGACGCGCGTGCGGTCCTCGATCGGGGCGTTGGGCGTCTCGCGCATGATCACGGCGCGAGACCCCATCAGAACGAAGCTATATTCGCCGTTTATATCGTCAATCACGTCGCCGGCAGCGCCGCCGTCGTCTTCCGGCGGCGGCGCTTCATTCTCCGGCGGCTCGTCGCCCCCGCCGTCGCCAGCCGGCGTATCGCCCGGGAAAGCGCCGGGGTCGCGATCTTCGGCCGAGGGCGCCTGCCGCCCGCCCGGGAAAATCACGACCTCCGCTCCCTCAACCGCGCGGGCGATGTCGTCTCTTCCCGTCACGCGGATGCTTCCTCAAACGCGGCAATTCGCATGTCGTTAAAGTCGACGCCCTCGTTGCTCATCGCCACTTTGATGGCGAGCGCGGGATATTCCCGTGAAAATCGCTTGGCTGCGCGCAAGAGCGCCAGGCGCGTTGTAAACGGGTCGCTATCGCCGTCGCCAAGCAGGATCAGCTCTTCGACGCTCGGTGGGATGAAAATGACCCGCCAGTCGACGTCCGGGTCCGCCGGCGTGTCGTTACGGACGAAGACCGAGCGGCTCCGGCCGCGCGCGTCCACGAACGTCTTCGTCGGATGCTTAACCCGCCCCTTTGCTTTGCCGCCGAGGTTGTCGAGATCGACGCTCGTGCGGAATTCCGCGCCCTCGACGAGGGACGAGCCGGCCTCGACGAGCGACCAGTAGACGGACAGCACAGTCTCGATGCCCTCGCCGAGAAACCAGCGCTTCGGCTCATCGCCGCCGGACACCATGCGGATGGATCCGCTCTTGAGCGAGCCGCGCACCTTTTTCGCTGGCAGCAGCATGCCGGTTTCGGGGTCAATCGTCTCGGCCTTGCCCTTGGGCGCGTCGAGATCGATCCAGGTGACATGCACGCCAGTGAAACGGCCGTCGACCCCTTCGATCGCGGCGATCATCGCAGGGCCTTTGCGGGCGACGGTACTGCGGGACTCCGTCCAAAGCTCCATCTCGGGCGCGAAGCGCAGCCGGGACGTCGCATGGGGGTGAACCCGCCGGCGCTCAAGATAGGCTTCGGCAGGGGTTCCCTCGACCGGAACAGAGCGCCGCCAGAACCCCCAGGCACGCCGGCGCTCCGCCTCTCGATAGGCGTTTTGTTCGCGGGCGCGCTGGGCCTCTTGGGCAATGCGCTTTTCTTCGCGCTCGGCGAGGCGGGCTTCGCGTTCCCGCCGCTCCTCCGCCGTCTCGCGCGCATCACGGCCCGGCGGCGGTCGGCCGGTCACCGCTTCGCAGGCTCCGAGGAAGTCGAGGCCGTCGATATGCTGCGCAAGGGCGATCGCATCTCCCGAAAACCCTGAGACGCGGCAGTTCCAGACGTTTTTGCGCGTATTGACTGAAAAGCGGTCGACGCCGCCACAGCCGGGGCAGGGCTGGCCGGCGTCTCCAGGTCTGAGCTTGATGCCGCGCGCGGCGCAGTAGCTCGCGACGCTCACGCGCCTCGCTTCATCGATCCAATCGCGCCAGGCGAGATCATCTGCAATGCTCATGGACGCCTCTTTCGATAATGTCGAGGATATGGCCGGCGAGGCCCTGCGGCCGCCCTTCGCTGTCGCGCGACACAGTTGTCGCCAGGCGGTCGGCCGCCGCCCCGTGCTGCAGCGCAAGCGAAAGCAGCAGGCCGGTGTCTCGCGCCAGATGATCGAAGAGTGTGGTCGTCTTAATCGCGTTAACGAAGACTTCCGCGAGTTCGCCGGTCTCAAAGCGGCTGAACGTGACAACGAACTGCTGCCCTTCAAACCAGGTTTCGAAGGACTCTGACCCACGGCGGTCGGGAAGCTTGTCGCGACGCGCGCAGCCGCTCACGACCTGGTGCACGGCGTTGCCCAGCGCGACGAAGCTTTCGGGGCGGACAGTCGCCGCGATATGTTCTTTCGGCTCAGCCAAGATTTTTGCGATGCTCCCTGCAAGCCCAGACAATGTTCTCAGGCGCGCGGGCACGCCCCTTGCCAAAAGGCGCAAATCCGCCGCAGAAGGCGCAAACGTGGGCGCCTGAAAAGACCGGCCTTCTTGCTGCCGGCGCTTGCTCTTTAGGAACGCCAGCAGGCGCGAAGAGATCAGGACCGCTATGACGTTGCGCGCGCGGGCTCATGCGTGAGCGGCCTGCAAAAGCTCGCGCAGGCGCGCTTTCGCGTCCCGATCGAAGCGATAGAACCCAGGCCGCATGGTTTCGATCTTGACGCCAAGCAGGGCGAGCTTACGGCGAATATTACAGATATAGACCTTAACGACGTCGATGCTGCGCTCGTCATCGTCTTTGCTGTAATCAAACGTCGTAGCGAGGAGCGCTTCGTGCGATACCTGCGCGCGTCTGTAGAGCAGCGAGACTATTTTGGCCTCAGCATTGGTCAAGCGAGGCTCTCCGAGGTCGCGAAACGCGAAATGCAGGTCGGCGGGCCAGCATGTCCCGCTATCAACCTCGCTGAATTCCGCGGGGTGTGGCGCGCGCCAGATCACGGCATCTCCCTCCATTCTCCGTCAATCCAATAAGCGATGGTCTTCCCGGCCTTGAGCCCGCTGCGTATCAGCCAGCAGGCGATACGCGTCCGAATCCGAAAGGCGAAGGGCAGCTTCGAGAAACTCGACTCGCTGTTTGAGTTTGGCGAATTCGTCACGGGCTTCCTTGGCCTTTTCTTGGGCGTTGGCGATTTCGCGCAGGCGATGCAGTTCGTCGGCGCCAATTTTTATCCTGCCGTCCGCGTACCAGCAGTCCTTTACCCGCGACGCGGACATAAAGCCGATCCTGCGCGCGGCGCGGGCGATCTGACTCTTGATCGTGTCGCCTGGCTCTGCGCCGGCGATCTCCCGAACAAGCGTCTTCGCCTCAATCAACGCGCTCAATTTCGTCTCCGACGATTTTTCGGACATTTCCGAAGCCTTCCATGTCAGTCTGTCGACATGGAGGGAGTAGATGAAGTCACTTTGGTTACATTGCCGACGCTTTCGGCTGCCACCGGCCGCGTCGTCGTCAAAGCTAAATTACGCAACGCTGGTGATTTTGGTTGACCGTCGGCAGCCCAAACGAGCAATTCACGAATAGGCTCGCGGCGGCCCTCTTCGGGTTATTAAGGGGGTCTATATATGTGCGCCTGCGCCGCTTTCGTTACTTGCGGCGCACCTTGATGCCTAGGGCACGATGTCACCGACGCAACGCCCTCAGTTAATGTCACCGCGCCGTTCATCTCACTGCCTCTTCGGTAAGTGACGTGCGGACTTCGATTGGATAAATATCTGGGCGTAAGGCGTGGCGGGAGATGACCCCCCCGGTTGCCCGCTCTATTGGAAGCACATACTCCGCGGGTACACCTATCTTAGATTTCGTCAGCCAAAATGAAATGAGCTGTTGTTTCACGCCGATTCTGGCAGCAAGTGCCGCCTGTGATCCACATAGCTCTATGGCTTCCGTTAACGCTGCCGAGTTATCCATGAGTGGCACGATACAAGGAAAGTTGTCACTTAGCAACAAGGAAACTTGTGGATCGCAGAAACAAATGTCCTTGTAAATTTCGGAGTCATGACGACGATCGGTGAAAGGCTACGGTTTCGCAGAAAGCAGCTCGGCATCAGCCAAGCTGAAGTTGCTCGCCGTGTGCGCAGACTTAGACCGGGGGTCACGTTTTCCCAGCAGGCTTACCAGCAGCTTGAAAAGGGTGACTCTCGCTCCAGTGTTGAATTGCCTGCGGTTTGCGAAGCTTTAGGTGTAAGCCTTCAGTGGGTGCGTGACGCTGTCGGATTTCCTCCCATTCCTCCTGAAGATGCGCGGGTTGGGTCTGGAGTTGACCAGGAGCTTGGGCACGAACGAGTAAACGCCATTCTCGAAGCGGACGTCCGGTCAGGTGCTGGTGGCGGGGGTGTTCCCATCGATCATTACGTACATGATCAGGCCGGGAACACCTACGCAGCGGAAGGCATTGCCGGCGAATGGTCTCTACCGCAACCTGTTATGTCAGGAATGTTGCGCGCGTCTCCTCAAAACATTCGGGTGTTTGAAGTTATCGGCGATTCCATGGAACCGAGGCTAAAATCCGGTGACAGGGTCTTCGTCGATCGACGCCTTACATATCCGAATCCAGAGGGAATATTCGTGCTTTGGGACGGCTATTCGATCGTTGTGAAGCAGCTACAGATTGTTAGAGGCACGGACCCGCTTAAACTTCGCGTTATTTCGGCAAATCCGCACTACGAACCTTATGAAGTCCTGGCTGATGAGGTGAACATCATCGGGCGCTTTGTTGGGCGTTTTACCACAGAGTGAGTTTGATGCCTCTTCGACGCACCGGAGTATGTTGCTTGTGGTTGCTATCGGAGGAGAGAAAATGACGAAACAATTGTCATGGTGGGTCTACGCTCCGGTGATTGCGCTCCTGTGCGCCGCCGTGGAGATCGGAGCCGCCCTTGGAGCAGAGCAGTCACCTCATATAGTTGGCTGGCGCCTCCCTTCTATGATCGTCCTACGAGGCCCTACGGACGGGGTGGGGCGGCTACGAGATGAGTTGAAGGGCTCAGCCGTCAAAGAATTGGATGCGGGTGCGAGTTCTAGGGAAGATGGCGAACCTACCTCGATGGCTAAACTCATCGTATCTGTCTTGGCGCAGATGGACGCTGGCAGGATCGAGCTTAAGGGAGGCGAGCTAACAGCCGAGGGCATCGCCAACGCAAAGATAATCGAAGACCTAAAGGGGCAGATTGCGACACGGACGCCACCCGGCACCTTACTTTCGGCGTTACGCATTGATTCTCGTGAAAACGCGCCCTTTCATTGGAGTGCTGTCAAGGGCTTTGACGAGGGCGTAGGAGCCGACGTTGTCACGTTAGCTGGCGATGTGCGTGACGGGCTGTCTCGTGGTCGGATTATCGCGACAATGGGAACTGGGGATATTCTCGTCGACCGTATGACGGAGAGGCCGAGTGTCCCCTCTGAGGCATCCGCCGCCGCAGAAGCGCTGCTCCCGCAATTGCGTTTGTTGGAGGACGGCTTTGTCTGGATCTACGGGAGCAAAGTCGACTTGATCGGAACAGCGCGGAACGTCAAGGTCGCAGACGATCGAGACGGCTGTCGCGTCCTTTTGGCGGCGATGCCAGGAGGAATTGAATGCGGCACGGTGCGTATTCGCGCTGTTGGTTCGGGCTATACGGCTGGGTATGGAGGCACTCCTAGGCCTCAGCGCATGCCTCCACCAAAGCAATATGTCGCAGTCAAGCCAGCGGAACCAGACGCCGACTCTGTCAAGAAGGCCTCTGATCCTCGAATTCGAGACATCCTTTACGCAACCGTACGGCAACGCGATGAAAGCGACGAAGGTTCTCCCGGAGTAGTGACATACACTGGCGAGCGCAGCCAGACGCTGAGTTTTGGGCGAGCACGCGTCCACATCCCAGAAGGCCACAAGATAGGCCGTATTGAGATTCCCGGCGGCTTCTCGTTATTTGGCATTCAGCTAGGGCAGCAGTCTGGCTTCGAACTGCGTAGCGTGCAGCCGCTTGATCCAAGCGAATGGAACGCCCTCATCGATGCGGTTAAACCACACGAAGCGCTTATTTTTGTTCACGGCTTTAATAACTCATTCCAAGCCTCGGTGTTTCGTTTAGCTCAGATCTCGTTTGATCTCGGGTACACTGGGCTGCCCGTGTTATTTTCGTGGGCATCGCGCGGCGCCGTCGCTGATTATGAGTACGACCGCAATAGCGCCCTACTAGCCAGGGATGCATTCATTCAGTTGCTCGACAACCTGCAAAAAAAGCACGGGATTTCAAAGGTGCATGTCTTGGCGCATAGCATGGGAAATTTTCTCGTGCTCGACGCACTGGCTAACCGAAGCTCCATGCCACGCTCACTGGGGCATCTGATTATGGCGGCACCAGATATCGACCGAAATGAATTTACGCAAGATGTCCCGAAGATAAAGGGGATGTGCAAAGGGCTCACTCTCTACGCGTCTTCGAAGGATCATGCTTTGGCGCTCTCAATGAAGATTGCGGGAGGGATCTCGCGGGCCGGCTACGTGCCTCCCGAGGGGCCGATTGTTCTCCCAGGAGTTGAAACTCTCGATGTTACCGCGCTTGGCGCGGAATTGTTCGATCTAAACCACTCCACGTTTGCCGAGGCGCGGCCTCTTATCGATGATATCGGATTGATCCTTGCGGAAGACCGCCGCGCCCCACGCCTTGCCGAGGAGCGGCCCGCCCCGGAGGGAATCACTCCACCGAGGTACTGGCGTTTCGCCCCCTGAACACCGTGCTTTGCGCTGCAATCGGGAGAGGATGGTCCGTCTTCCCCTCTAGAGACACTCGGTCCAATGTCAAGGTCAAGGCAGCACAGGAGCGACGGGGCGATATAACAAGTTTGCTTGTTGACATACAACAAGCAAACTTGTTATTATTCCCCTCATCCGAAGCCTCGGTTGTGGATGAACGAGATGGTGACGCCTGCGAAAGCTGCAAGTTCTTTTCAGCATACTAGCGACACGCTCGACGCAATTGCCGATCGCATCGCGGCTATTGCCAACCTAGATGACTTCGGCGCGGTCGTGCTCGCCATCTATGGGCTTGGCTATCGGGGTGCCGAATTCGCCGACGAGATCCATGAAATCATGGCCCTTGCGAAGGAACGAAGCTGCTTTTCGGGCGAGGCTTTCAAATGACTTTAAGGCTTTTTGAGATCTCTGGCGTCTCAAGGTTCAACGCTCGCAGAGACGCCCCCAACCAGCACGAAATCGAGGAAATGGCGGCGAGCATTTTCGCGCGCGGCGTGACGACGCCCTTGATCATTCGAATGGAAGACGGCACATGGCGCGCGCTCGACGGTGGACGACGCCTAGCCGCGCTCGCCTTCCTTGCTTCGGAAAACAAGCTTCCCGAAGGCAAGAACTTTCTTGTGCCGACGACCTTTTTCGAGGGCGACGACGAGGCGGCGGCCGAGGTCTCCCTCATTTCCTTCGTGCATCGGCGGGACCTCCATCCCGTCGAAGAATTCGAACGCTTTGTCGAGTTGCAGGAGCGCTTCGGCCTCGACGTTCAGGCGATTGCCGCCCGTACTGGAAAGACGACTGGTTTCGTGAAGGGACGCATGAGGCTCGCACGCCTATCCCCAAAGGTCCGCGCGGCTTGGCGCGAAGGAAAGCTCACTGCGGAGCAGGCGCGCGCCTTTTCGGCCTCGGAGAGCCATGAGGCGCAGGATGCGCTGCTCGAAGGGAACAGCATCGACCTCGAAGACTCGGCCCGGTGGATTGCGCGGGAGCTTTCCGGAAGCGACGTCTCGGTGAAAGACAAGCGCGCTGTCTTCGTCGGTCTCGACGCCTATGTCGCCGCCGGCGGGCGGCTGGACGAACAGCTGTTCGAGGACGAGAGCTTCATACTCGACACGCCCATCCTCGATCGGCTCGCTCGGGAGAAGCTGGAGCGAGAAGCAGACCAGGTCGCCTGGGAGGAAGGGTGGGGATGGGCGGAAACCAGTTACGGCGAAGCAAACCCTGTCATCGCCTTTCGGGACATGCGGCGGTTTGACCACACAGAGGAAGAGAACGCGCGCCTCGACGAGATCGAAGGGGTTCTGGAAAACGGCGACCTTGGCGACGCGGAAATTGCTACTCTAGAGCACGAGGTCGTCGAGCTTCAAACCCGTGCTCTGCTGCGGGCGATTGGGCCCGAGGAGCGGGCAGGGCTTGGCGTTTGGGTTTCGATCTCCCCGGAGGGCGAGCTTGAGATCACCCGGGCTTATGGCCAGAAGCAAGCTGCGACGCCGGCCGAAGCGACCGAAGAGGAAGACGACGGAATGACGCCGCCCGGAGAGTCTCGCCCTAGCGCAGCGGCTCCGCCGCCGGCGCAAGCATCCGAGCCGATAGGGAAATCAACCCGAGCCATTCTAGACGAGACTGCGACCCTGGCGCTTTCTGACGCCTGCACCCGCAATCCGCGTCTCGCCATGCTTTTCGCCGTCGCTTCGCTTGGCTGCGGCTATGGCGGTTCGATGGTCAACCTATCTGGCGCGACCAGGCCGGGATTTTCGCCGGAGAACACCCTGCTCGCCGAAATCCGCCACGAGCGCTTCGAAAAGGCACTCGCGATTTGCGCGCGTCATGAGGTCGAAGATCCGGCCACATTGCCCGTCGCCTTAGCGACGCTGATTGGCGGCCTTGTCAGCGCTCAACGAGCGCCGGATTTCGAAACGGTCCGTATCGGGCTCGCCACAGCCTCACACTTCTGCGCCATTGCGGTCGACCTGCGTGACCACATGGATTTCGAGGCCTTTTATAAGGCCGAGCCGCGTGATGTGGCGATCGACGCCATCCGGGCGATGGACGGATCAGGAGCGGCGGCCGACGCCGGCAAGCTGAAGAAGACCGAGCTCGCCAAGCGCGCGGCAATTCTTGCGCGAGACCGCCAGTGGCTTCCGGCCGTTCTTGCCGACGCCCTCGGGGGGGAGTCCGGGGAGCAGGTCGGCTCGGCTCCTGACACTCGCTCGACGGCGGAAGCGATGCGCGAGGCCATCGAAGCCGATGAGGCGGCAGAAGACGCGCAGGCCGGCGACATCGACACGTCCATATCCGCGGTCACGGATAAGCATGGGACGCCCTTGCTCGGCCAGTTCCTGCGCGAACGCGTGCATTATGGGAACGAGGCGCTCGACGCGGGTCGCCTAAAGGCCAGCGAGCTTTACGCAGCGTATGCGGCATATGTGGGTGAGCGCGCCGGCAAGCCGCTCAATCTTGCCGGTTTCGGCGCGGCGCTCGCCGAACTCGGTGTCAAGAAAAAGCGCCTGAAAACTGGCGTGCATTACCTCAACATTTCCCTCCGAAACGGCAGTTGCTCAGATGGCAACGGCTGGGCCTGAGGCTGATTTGCATGAGCACGATCTATGAATTCGTTGCGAACGGGAAACACGTGGAGCTTCTGCGCATAGACTCTAGTCTCGCTGGAAGAAAGAAGCAGCTGGTGACCGCACTCTCTCCCGACGAAGCTTCGGCCGTCCATAGCAATCTGGCCTACGCGATTTCACTCGCACGCCGCAAAGAGCGCCAAGCCGACATGCGCGAGCTCGAGAGGCTGCGTTTGAGCCGCGCATCGATCGAGAGGCAAATCGGCGATCTTGAGGTTCGGCTCGCCAGCGCGCTGGAAAAGGAAACGGTGTGACGCCTCGTCGGAGCAGTCACAGCAAGGAGAGTAGGGTCAATGGCCGGCAGTGTAAACAAAGTCATCCTTGTTGGCCGCCTGGGCCGAGACCCGGACGTGCGCACGACTCAAGGCGGGCAGAATGTCGTGAGCTTCTCGATCGCCACCGACGAAACCTGGATCGACAAGGCTTCAGGAGAGCGCAAACAGCGCACGGAATGGCACAATGTGGTCCTTTTCAATGAGGGCCTCGCGAAAGTCGCTGAGAACTATCTCAAGAAAGGCTCGCGGATTTACGTTGAAGGCATGCAATGCACCAGAGAATACACCGATCGGGATGGGCATGCGCGTAAGATAACCGAAGTTGTATTGAAACAGTTTCGGGGCGAACTCTGCCTTTTGGACGCCGCGGGAGCACGGCCCGCTCCCGAAGAGGGAAGCTATGGTTTGGAGATGTCGCGGGGATCGGCACAGCAGCCCAGGCGCTATGACGACCCACGGATGGCGATGGGCGACAAGCCGGCGCCCCAGCGGCTCTCTGACCAACTCGATGACGACATTCCCTTTTAGGCGGCCGCGAGACAGGTACCAGAGGAATCCATGGCAAATCGGCCAGCACCTTTCACCCAGGCTGAAATCACGCGCGCGATCCGTGCGGCGGTCGCCGCAGGGTTGCCGGTCGCCGGGGTCCGGGTTGACGCGTCCGGATTCACGGTCTTGACTGAAGCGGCCTCGGCTCCAGCGCTCGTTGCGGCCCCGGGTGACGCGTTGGATGCCTCCATAGTAGCTGCGTCACTTTTGGACAGTTCGTATGGTCAAGTTGAGGGTCCCCTATTACCGGGTGAAGAAGGGCCTCGGCTATTGGGAGCCGACACGCGAAATGCGCGAAGCGGGGCTGGGGCCAGTCGCTTGCGGGCCCGACGGCCCGGATGCCTGGCGGAAAGCGCAAGAACAGAATAAGGCGTGGGAGGCCTTCAAAAAGGGCAATTCCCCCGTGCAGTCTTCCGGCCTCCGCGGTTCGCTCGAGGAAGCCTTCGCCCGCTACCGCGCCACCCCGGAGTGGGCGCATAAGGCCTATCGTACCCAGGAGGAATGGAATAGGGCATGGTCGCGCATTCGCCCCTTTTTTGGATCGGCCGCGCCGGCAACCGTGACCTTGGAACTCATCAGCCTATGGCGCTTGAAGATCGAGCGGGAAGTATCCGTTCGGGAAGCGCATCGCTGTGTGAAAATCTGGCGGGCGCTGTGGCGCGTTGCGGCCGCGCAGGGATATTGCCAGCGGGACGCTGACCCTTCGCTAGGGGTCCGCAACAAGGAGCCGAGACGCCGGCAGGAGGTATGGAATGATCGGGAGGCTCGAGCTCTCGTCAAGGGCGCATGGAGATCCGGCTACCGAGGCCTCGCCTCGCTGATTGCGGTGATGTGGGATTCGTCCCTGTCTCCTGTCGACGCCCGCAGGCTGACGCCAGCACAAAGAGTGCGCGAAGCGGCTGGTGACGCGTTCCTCCTGGAGAGGGCAAAGACAGGTCGGGCAGCGGCGGCGACACTTTCTCGGCCCGCAACACGTGTCCTCGATGCCTATCTTGCCACGCTGGGGGTAGAGATCGCCCCGACGGCCCCGATCTTTCGTAATCGATCCGGCACGCCCTATAGCAAGGACACGCTTGGGGATGACTTCCGCGATGTCCGGGCGATAGTTTTCGGAGGAGCGGAACGCCGCACGCTGGCTGATTTCCGCCGATCGGGCGCGGTCGAGGCATTGAGAGGCGGCGCGTCGGCTGAGGTGATCGGAACCAAGTTGGCCAACGATTTTGCGACAAATGCCTTTCTTCAAAAGACCTACACGCCGGTAGATCTTGAGACTGTGCGGAAGGCCGACGAAGCGCGGCGGAAGGGCCGAAAATAAACGACGCTGAGGGAAAAAGTCGGGAGATTGGATGCCAGCCTCTCAGCTTTCCTTGGCACTTAGGGAGTGGGCGAAACGGTCACGGGTGGACTGCTTCTGACCCAAAACGGACATAGCCATTTCGGTCTTACATCCGGCTGGCCGATCGGCTTATAGTCCGAGAATGAGGCTAATGAAGCGCTTGCCCGGTTCAAGATACCGCCTAGATAAGGGCCGGCATTGCATGCTCGCGCTCTCGAAGAGCCTTTGCAAAAGGACACCGGCAGGACGCCTTGACCGACACACTTGATCAGAAACCAGCCTCCACCGAATTGACTGGCGGGGCGGGTTTCACGTACGAAGACACGGTCGTCGCCTATTACCTAGCGCATCTGCTACGGCATGAGCGCGCGGCTGGCCAGCCTGGAATCATCACCAGCGTCGCTGTTCAACGTCAAGGTTACGGCCATCCGATGGATGACGTCATCGTTGGGCTCGATGATGCAGGGACAAAAAGGTCGCTTGATCTCCAAGTCAAACGCTCCGTAACGATCAGCAGTGCTGACCAGCAATTCAAGGAAATCGTCGCGGCCGCCGTGAAGACGCAGGGGTCCCACGATTTCGCTAAAGGTTCGGATGCGTGTGGGTTTGTCGTTGAGCATGTCACGGATACCACATTCCGAAGCCTTTCGCGGCTGATAAACAAGGCGAAGGCGAGCCCTGACCCCAACGATTTCGGACAATATTTCGCGCAGACAGGCACGGCGGGAGCTGACGATAAAAAATTGCGAGAAGGGCTGCGAACCCTTACCGGCGCAGCAAATCTGGATGAGGAAGTCAGCTTCTATCGGAGTTTTGCCGCGCTTCATCTGGCGGGTCTGGAAGAAGGCGGGGCACTTCGAGCCGAGATCGTCAATCGCCTGCAAGAGCTTGTTGCGGATAATGTGGATGGTCAGGACATCCTCCTTTTTGACCGCCTCTGCCGCATTGTGCGCGAAGGCGCGGCGAACGCAGCCAAATGGACGCGTTTATCCTTGCTCGCCCAACTCCAAGGCTCGGTGCGTCTTAAAGTGGCACCGAAATTCAGTGATTGCATCAATCGGTTGAACGCCGAGTCGCTTGATGCGCTAAACGAAGTTTCCGAAACCGTGGATGATTTTCATGTAGCGCGGGACGATTTGCAAGCGGAAGTCGCCAAGGTGCTCCAGAAGCATCGCGTTGTTTCCATCGGTGGGCTGCCAGGATGCGGCAAGTCGGCGATGTTGAAGCACTTTGCTGCCAACGCGGCGCAGTCAGGACCGATCCTCTTTCTTAAGAACGACCGACTGCATGGAACGAGTTGGGCAACGTTTGCGACAGCGCTCGGTCTGCGACACAGCCACGCGCCCGATCTTCTCGCTGAAATCGGTGCTTCAGGTACGCCCATCCTATTCATCGATGGGATCGATCGTATCCGGCCAGATCAACAACACATCATCACTGATCTGATCCGCGCCATTGAGTCCGACCCCAGTCTTCAGTCTTGGAAAGTCCTCGCCAGCTCGCGTGATCAAGGTCTCGAAGCCTACCGGGCTTGGTTCCCCCAGTCGTTCTATTTCGAAATGGGTATGGGTAGCGTTTCGGTAAGGGAGTTCTCCGACGATGAGGCGGATCTCCTTGCCAAGTCCAAGCCCAACCTCCGCAGCCTTCTTTTCAGTTCTAGCTCATCCGTGAAGCAGATTGCCCGCCGCCCATTCTTTGCTGCAGTTCTAGCCAAGGCTCTTCCGAAAGACTCCGAGCCACAAACTGAAGTCGACTTGATCAACGCGTGGTGGTTGCGCGCCGGGCATGACGCGTTGCCAGACACGGTGCCGCAACGTCAGCGCGCACTCGTCGATCTCGCCGAACAGGGCGTACGCAATCTTGGCAAGGGAATCTTTGTGCGAGATCTCAAGCCGGAGACCGTCGAACATCTGGTTGCTCTTCAGGTCGACCACATTCTGCGCGCCGAGCGCGGCGGCGCGATAGTGTCCTTTACGCATGACATATTCTTTGAGTGGGTTTTCTTCCGCCTGCTTATCGACCTGGGGGATGGATGGCTTTCAGCGCTTGCCGCCGCAGGCGAGCCGCCTTTGCTCGGTCGCGTGGTGGGTTTGCTCGCGCAAGACGCGCTTACCGAAACGGGGCGATGGACAGACGGTTACGCCAAGCTTGAGAGCTCTGCTCTTCGTTCCCAATGGCGGCGCGAGTGGCTCACAGCGCCGCCATTTACGAACGCGTTTAAGAATGGCATTGACGAATTCACGCAACTAGTCGAGGCAAACGACTTCGCGCTATGCGATAAATTGCTGGTTTGGTTTCAGGCACAGCATACCGTGCCAAGTCCCATCATCATGCAAACGGCCATTAAGATCGATGGTATGGACCCTGTTCGCATGGCCGACCTCCTTGGATGGCCTTCCGACGGAGTGGCTTGGGGGCGTATGATTGACTGGATCATCGCGCGCCAGCAGACGCTACCGGCACGTCTTATTCCGCAGGCGCTCGAAGTATTTAGCGTGTGGCAAAACGTTTTCGCTGATCTCAAGATCGAACGTTCCAAAAACATACTGGCCACATGCAGCGCGTGGCTGATCGATCTTGAAGCCGAAGCTTACGCCGCGGGCTATACACGAGCACGCGGAAAATGGGAGGTACTCAGCCAAGAGGCGCAGAACAATCTCGCCACGGGATTGCGAAGCCTCATTCTCCGATCGGCCCGCGGTTATTCTGAATTTGCTATCGCTCTTTATGAACGCGCTGCTGGCAACAAGCAGATGCTGCGGTCCGCATTTGACGATCTCATGGACTTTACGCCCATCATGGCGGAAGTGGCGCCGGAAGCCGTTGAAAAGGTCGCCGAAGCAAAACTTATACAAGAGTTACCGCAGGATGCGTACGACCGCCTCCGCCGCGAAGACGCAGAACAAGCTAAGTGGCGCGAAAGGATCAGGGCGATCCCCGAGGAGAAACGCACGCGTCAGCAAAATATGGCACTGTCGTCGCTACACTTTCCGAGGAGTCATTCCGATTTCCGATTGGACGATATAGGCCTCGAAGCCCATAACCACTACTTCCACCCTCCGTCAGCGCTGCAAGAACCTTTCGCGAGCCTACTTGCGAAGAGCCCCGGCGTCGGACTTCGCCTCATCACCAAGCTTACAAACCATGCGACCACCGGCTGGCGTCAAATCCATAAGTTTGGCCGCCACGAACGCGGGACGCCGATCCCCGTCATGCTGGAATTTTCATGGGGCCGGCAGGAGTTCTGGGGAGATTGGCACGTCTTTGGCTGGGGGCTTGGAATGTTGGGCTCCGAGTTGCTTCAGTGTGCCTATCTTTCGCTCGCTTATTGGGCGTTCAAGGAAATCGAGCGAGGTCGCTCCGCGAGCGACGTAATTAAGCAAATCCTCCAAGGTAGCGAATGTTATGCTTCGCTAGGGCTTTGCTTGCGCCTTGCCATCGAGACATTCGAGGTCTCGGAAACCACGCTGCCCATCGTCACATGCCAGCGCCTCTGGGATCATGATTTTGCTCGCCTCGTCCAAGAGCCGCAGAAGGACAACGACCTATTTGGGCTCGGCTTCCTCACGCAACTAAAAGGCGAGAAGGCCAAGGCAAAGGCATTCCTCGAGAGTCGAGAATACCGCAAACACGATGTACGCGAGCTGGCAATGCATTTTGCCCTCAGCAGTGACAAGAGCTTGCGCGATCGTTTCAAGAAGGCGCTTGAAGTGTTTCCCGAAAACCTTCCGTATATTTTCGAAGAAGAACGCGAATACCCGGAACAAACGAGGGATTTGAAGGAAAAAGCCGAGCTCTGGTCCGGGCTCGGAGATATAGAGAATTATCGACGGTATGAAACAAAAGGCGATAAAATCGCCATCGGCTATGAACCGCCGAATGCGCCGCCCGCGGCCACCCAAGAACGAGCCGCTAAGGCCGCTGAATCGTTGAACCAGCAGCGCGTGCTCACTTGGGCCCTTGCTTCCTTGAATGAGGGTAAGCTTGCTGAGGGATGGAGGTTGGTAAGCGCCATCGCCTTCGCCAAAAAGCACGACCTCGACGACCTGTTCAATGAGCGCGCCAATGTCGGTGCCCATGCGATCCAAAGCGGCGTCTCGGCTATCGCCGCCTGCGTTATCCGATTCGGTGAAAGCGATTCACCGGATCTGTCATGGGCGTGGAACGTAATGGAACGTGTTCTGAAAATGCGGGAACCCAGCGATTTCCATGGATCGAATATTCCATGGCATCCTTCGTTCAACCTCATTTCCGCGCTGTTTCATGACCGCAAGAGCGGCGCGCCCCGTTCGGACTCGTCCGCCAGCCTGATCCAGCTTGCGAGTCATCCGAACGAGGATGTGCAGATCATGGCTTTCCAGGCTCTCTTTATGGACCCGGACCCGCATGTGAAGTGGGTTGCCGCGCATTTCGCCTTCGACCTGGCGCACTACATCGACCCGATCCGGAATGAGAAGACCTTTGAGAGCGACGACACAGCAGATCGAGATGCTCGTGGAGCAGCTCTCGTGAAGGCATTGTATGCCCTCGGTGTCGAAGCCGAGGAGGGTTTTGAGCCACTGCCGCCTGCGTGGGTATGCAAGCGGAACGGACGTGCGGAGGACTATTGGACCAACCCCGAGCGCTCCTTCGATGGTCAGTACGCGGCCAAGCGCTTCGCGCACTTTCCGCTTGAAGAGTGGTGCCGGTCAGATGTCTACCGCCCGAAAATCCAGTCGCTTCTTGCCGATCTAGCGCACTGGACCGCTGACCGATTGATGCCGCCGTGGGACGATAGGAAGGCGCGCCGAGACAAACAGACTACTCTTTTTGAATGGAATCGGACCTTGGGCACGATGCTTGCCCGCGCCTTGCCGTTCTTTGACTTGATATGGGTGCGCGACAATTTCTTCAAGCCATTCTCCCAGGACGACGAGGAAGTGTTGCGTGTCCTTGCGCAATTCGCCGAGAGTATCGTTACTCGTCACGTCCTCGATGCCAAAGACATCCCCGAGAATGCGCTGCCAATTCTCGACGCCTGTGTGCAACGGGTCATCGATGATAGAGCATTTGCGCGGAACGGTTATCGCGCGGGCGAAATCCACGGCTACGATATGCCAAGGCTCATCAAGGCGCTTCTGTTTGTGAATGTCGAGGCTGAGTGTTCAGGCGCAGCACGGTTCGCCAATGGCGACTGGAGCGCTATCGCCGTCATCGTTCCTCTCGTGACGAAGCTGGTTAAAGCGACTGGATGGTCAACATTCGTCATGCAAAACTTCCTGACCTTATGTGAACGCGCGGCCGCGTCTTATCCGATCGATGCGTTTATCGAACAGGCTACCGCAGCTTTGGACTCGGTCGAATACGCAAAAGGAAGCTGGGTAGGGACATTATTGCCCGCGCGGCTTGCCGCCACGATTCAACGACTAGCCGAGTCGAATTATCCCCTTGAAGTTAATCGGGCACGAGGATTGTTAAAGCTCCTTGACAGATTGATCGACCTCGGAGACCGGCGAAGTGCGGCGCTCGAACAAGATGAGGCGTTCCGCCGTGTTCAGGGCTTGGTTGCCTGATTGGAGATCTTCTTGGCGCCGCCTCTCTTCGGCATCGACAGGCACACAGCTCGGACGAAGCCCTGCACGCGGCCTGAAGCACCCTGCGAATGGCCTCAGTTTGTTACCGTGCTGTGGAAACCACTGATGCGGGAATTGCCGAAGTTGGGATCGTGAGCAGGTGCACTCGCCATGCTCGCTATTTGACGGCGGCTTTCGCGCCGGGCGTATGCGGGAGTGGAAGTTTGTGGCTCGGTTGGTGCACGCCCTAGACGAGTGAGAGCATCACGCTGCGAGGAACCCCGTTTTCGGGGAAGGAGTGGCCGACCGGAGGCATCAATAGGGACATTTTCGGAACAAATTCCGAAAACTCGCCGGGTCCGCTTTCGGAACGGTTCTGTAAGGGATTGATTTTATGGCGAGAGAGACGGGGCTCGAACCCGCGACCTCCGGCGTGACAGGCCGGCGCTCTAACCAACTGAGCTACTCCCCCGCGCGGCGCGTTGTTCGCGCGAGGACTGCGGGATAGGGCAGCTGGATTTGGAAGTCAAGCGCTTCTCTCCTGCCGTCGATTTTTCCCGCGCTTTTCTTTCCCGACGCGCTGGGCTAAGCCTTTTCGCCATCCGCGACGCCCGGCCATCGAGCGGCGCCCTGCCGTGATTCTGCTCCAAGATTCCGCCATGTCCCAAGAAATTCCGGCCGACGGCCCCCCGCCGAGCGAAAGCGACATCCGCCGCCGGCGCGTCAGGATACGCGCCTGGCGGCGAGGGATGCGCGAACTCGATATTCTCCTGGGCGGCTTTGTCGACGCCAGGATCGACAGTCTCGGCGAGGCCGAGCTCGACGAGATGGAGGCGCTGCTCGAACTGCCCGACGCCGAGCTCTTGAGCTGGCTCGCGGGCGGCGCGCCGCCTCCGCCGGAGCGGGATACGGCCCTACTTAGAGACATCATCGCCTTCCACACCCACGACGGACCGATCCATTGAGCAAGGCGGCAGCGAAGACCAGGGGCGCGGCCGTGGCGCTGGAGAGCGCGCGGGCGCGTCTCGCGCGGGGCGGGAAGCTCCTCTTCGCTCGCGCGCCCGACGGCTTCGACGCCTTTCTCTGCGCCGATCTCGCCCGCGCGCTCGCCCGCGAAGCGGAGGGGCGCCCGGCGGTCTTCGTCCATGTGGCCCGCGATTCGGCGCGCTCCGCCTCTTTTCGCGAGGCGCTGCGCTTCGCCAATCCCGAGGTCGAAATCCTCGACGTCCCGGGCTGGGACTGCCAGCCCTACGACCGCGTCTCGCCCCACGCCGAGGTCGTCGCCCGGCGCATGACGGCGTTGTCGCGCCTCGCCCGCGCCAGCTCTTCGGCCGAGCGGCCCCGCGTCGTCACCACGACGGCCGATTGCCTGCTCCAGCGCGTCCCGCCCAGGAAGATGGTCGCGGCCGAGAGCTTTTCCGCCGCGCCCGGCAATGTGGTCAAGCTCGACGAACTCGCCCGCTGGCTCGAGGCCAATGGCTTCCTGCGCGCCTCCACCGTGCGCGAGACCGGCGAATACGCCCAGCGCGGCGGCCTCATCGACCTCTATCCGCCGGGTTTGCCGGCGCCCATTCGCCTCGACTTTTTCGGCGACACGCTCGAATCGATCCGCAGCTTCGATCCCGAGACGCAGCGCGCCACCGGGCAATTGCGCGCGCTCGACCTCACGCCGATGAGCGAATTGCGGCTGACAAGCGACACGATGCGCCGCTTCCGCCAGAATTACGCCACGCGCTTCGGCGGCCAGACGCGCGGCGACGCGTTGTACGAGGCGGTGAGCGAGGGCCGGCGCCATCATGGCATGGAGCATTGGCTGCCGCTCTTCTATGAGCGCATGGACACGCTGTTCGATTATCTCGGCGACGCGCCGCTCATGCTCGACGCGCTCCTGGAGGATGCGGCCAGCGAGCGCCTCAAGCAGATCGCCGACTATTACGACGCGCGAAAGGAGTCGCACGACCTCGACCCCGCCAATTCCTCCTACAAGCCGCTGGAGCCGCGCGAACTCTACCTCACCCCGAGCGAATGGCGCGGGGCGCTCGATGGCCGCGCCCATGCGCAGTTCACGCCCTTTGCGTCGCAGCGCGACGACGCCATCGACTGCGGCGTCGAGCCCGGCCGGGATTTCGCGCCCGAGCGCAACGAGCCGGAGGTGAATGTCTTCCAGGCGGCCGCGGATCATGTGCAGGCGCTGCGCGCCGCCGGCAAGACGGTCGTCGTCGCCGGCTGGTCCGACGGCTCCTGCGAGCGTCTGGGCCATGTCCTGCAGGAGCACGGCCTCACGGATCTGAGCCTTGTCGGTTCGCTCACGGCGGCGCTGGCGCAGGGCAGGGAGAAGACCATCGGCGGGCTCGCGCTCGCGGTGCTCGGCGTCGAGCATGGGTTCGAGACCGAAGCTTATGCGCTGCTCGGCGAACAGGACATTCTCGGCGACCGCCTCGTGCGCCGCCGCCGCAAGCGCAAGCCCACCGAAAATCTGCTTGGCGAAGTCGCGGCGCTCACCGCGGGCGATCTCGTCGTGCATGTCGATCACGGCATCGGCCGTTTCGTGGGCCTCGAGACGATCACCGCCGCGGGCGCGCCGCATGATTGCCTCGAACTGCATTACGCCGGCGGCGACAAGCTGTATCTGCCGGTCGAAAACATCGAGCTTTTGACCCGCTATGGCGGCGAGGACGCCGAGGCGCAGCTCGACAGGCTCGGCGGCGCCGGCTGGCAGACGCGCAAGGCGCGGATGAAGAACCGCATCCGCGAGATGGCCAAGGGCCTCATCGCCATCGCGGCCCAGCGCCAGTTGCGGCAGGCGCCGAAACTCATCCCGCCCGAGGGGCTCTACGACGAGTTCTGCGCGCGCTTTCCCTATGACGAGACCGAGGATCAGCTCGCGGCGATCGAGGCCGTGCTCGACGATCTCGCGGCGGGGCGGCCGATGGACCGGCTCGTCTGCGGCGATGTCGGCTTCGGAAAGACGGAGGTCGCCCTGCGCGCCGCCTTCACGGCGGCGATCAATGGCAGGCAGGTCGCTGTCGTCGCGCCGACGACGCTGCTCGCGCGCCAGCATTACAGGAATTTCTGCGAGCGGTTCGCGGGGCTCCCGGTGAAGATCGGGCGTTTGTCGCGCATGGTCGGAACGGCGGAGGCGCGCGAGACCAAGAAGGAGCTGGCCGAGGGCAAGGTGGAAATCCTCATCGGCACGCACGCCGTTCTCGGCAAGGGGGTCAGCTTCAGCGATCTCGGCCTCGTCATCATCGACGAGGAGCAGCATTTCGGCGTCGGCCACAAGGAGCGGCTCAAGGAGCTGCGCGCCGAAGTCCATGTGCTGACGCTTTCCGCGACGCCGATCCCGCGCACGCTGCAACTCGCCATGACCGGCGTGCGCGAGCTCTCGCTCATCACCACGCCGCCGGTCGATCGTCTGGCGGTCCGCAGCTTCATCTCGCCCTTCGATCCGCTGATCGTGCGGGAGGCCCTGCTGCGCGAACGCTATCGCGGCGGTCAGGCGTTCTTCGTCTGCCCGCGCATCGAGGACCTGGAGGAGGCGGCGGCCTTCCTGAGGGAAAATCTCCCCGAATCCAAATTCGTCGTCGCGCATGGGCAAATGGCGGCGAGCGAGCTCGAGGACAAGATGTCGGCCTTCTATGACGGGAAGTTCGACATTCTGCTGTCGACGACGATCATCGAATCCGGCCTCGACATTCCCACCGCCAACACGCTCATCGTCTGGCGCGCGGACATGTTCGGCCTCGCGCAGCTCTATCAGTTGCGCGGCCGCGTCGGGCGCTCGAAGACGCGCGCCTATGCGCTGTTCACCACGCCCGCGAACCGCACCATCACGCCGCAGGCGCAAAAGCGCCTAGAAGTGTTGCAGACGCTCGACACGCTCGGCGCCGGCTTCCAGCTCGCCAGCCACGATCTCGACATTCGCGGCGCCGGCAATCTGCTCGGCGAGGAACAGTCCGGCCACATCAAGGAAGTCGGTTACGAGCTCTATCAGCAGATGCTCAGCGACGCGATCACCATGCTGAAGGCCGGGGTCGAGGAGCCCGAGGAAGATGTGTGGTCGCCGACCATCGCCATCGGCGCGCCGGTCACAATCCCGGAGGGTTATGTTCCCGACCTCACCTTGCGCCTGCAGCTTTACCGGCGCCTGTCGACGCTCGAAACGGATCAGGACATCGAGGCCTTCGCCGCCGAGATGATCGACCGCTTCGGTCCGATCCCGCCCGAGGTGGAGCAGCTCTTCGAGATCGTCGCGATCAAGGCCATGTGCCGCCGCGCCCATGTCGAGAAGGTCGACGCCGGGCCGAAGGGCGTCATCATCTCCTTCCGGGACAATCATTTTGCCGATCCGGCGGGCCTCGTGCGCTATGTGTCGGAGCAGGGAACGCAGGCCAAGGTGCGGCCGGACATGCGCATCGTGTTCATCCGTGAATTCGACTCGATGAAGCAGCGGCTCGCCGGCACGCGGCGCATCATGCGCGCGCTCGTCGACATCGCGGAAAAAAGCAGGGCCGCGTGAACGCTGCGGCGCGACGATTCGCCGGCTCGCCTCCGTGTTTGATCTGTGACAAAGTTATCGTCCTCCGCGCGGCAAGCGCGCAGGCTCGGATCGGGTGCAAAGGCGCGCCTTTGCCGGCTCCGGGACAAAATCATTTGGGAGGTTTCATGACGACGCACATCAAAGTCCTGCGCGGCGGATATCTGACGGCCGGCGCGGCCGCCCTGCTCATTGCGGCGAGCGTCGGCGCGGCGCGCGCGGAAGACCATGCGGGCATGGACCACAGCAAGATGGATCACAGCGGGATGGACCATTCCGCCCACGGCGCCGCGCCGACAGGGCAGGTGCAATGGGCCGACCCCGGCAAGGCGCAATCGGCGGCCCCTGCCGCCGCCGCCGAGGCTCCGAAGACCGAGACGCCGAAGGCTGACGAACATGCCGGCCATCATGACGGCGGCGGCGCGGGCGGCGGCATGGATCATGGCGCGGGCGGCATGTCGCACGGCGGCGGCATGGGCGGCGGCATGATGGGCGGCATGATGGGTGGAATGGGCGGCATGAACCATGGCGGCTCCGGCGGCGGCGCGGGCCATGGCGGCGGCATGGGCGGGATGATGCACCACATGATGTGCGGCTTCACCGAACATCTCGAAGGCCGCCTCGCCTATCTGAAGGCCGAGCTGAAACTCACCGCCGAGCAGGTCACACCCTGGAACAATTTCGCCGACGCCTGGCGCGCGGCGGCCCAGAAGGCCAGCAGCAAATGCGCCGCGATGGACGACCGCCCCGATAATTCCAAGCCGGCGGTTCTCCAGAAGCTGGAAAAGATGGAAAACCACATGACGGACCATCTCGACATCGTGCGCGCGCAGAAGGCGGCGATCGAACCGCTCTTCACCGCGCTCTCCGACGACCAGAAGAAGATCGCCAGCGAAACGATGACCTCCGTCATGAAGGTCGGCATGTCCATGGGCGGCGGCGGCATGGGCGGCGGCATGGGCGGCGGCGGCATGATGGGCGGCGGCATGGGCGGCATGATGGGCGGAATGAGCCACGGCGGCTCGGGCGGCGGCATGCAGCACTGACGCGTAACTTCCCTCTCCCCCGACGCGGGGAGAGGGAGTCTCTTGCCTTACTCCACCGAAAACTCCCGCATCATGCCCATGTCCTCATGTTCGAGGTTGTGGCAGTGATACATGAAGCGGCCCTTGAAATCGTTGAAGGGCTTGGCGATGCGGATCGTCTCGCCATGGGTGACGAGGACCGTGTCCTTCAGCCCGCTGTCGATCAACCCGTCCCGGATCGTCGCATAGGCGTCGGCGTCGTCGCCCTCATAGGTCCGGCTCAGGATCTCGAAGGGCTGGCCGTGCAGATGGACGGGATGCGCCATGTTCATCATGCCCATCATCCCCATTCCGCCGCCCATTCCGCCCATCATGCCGCCGCCCATCATGCCGCGGCCCATTCCCATGCCGCCCATCCCTCCCATGCCGCCGCCATGCGCATGGTAGATTTCGAAGAGCTGCACCGTGTCGACGGGGATGCGCTCGATGTCCATCACATTGTCATGCTCGTAAGTGCGTCCGTTGAGCGCGACCTGCATGTGGCCCATGGAGAGCGCGATCGGGCGCGGCCGGTCGCGGTTGGCGATGTCCTCCATGCGGATGTGCTGAATCGTGGCGAGCTTCTCTGGCAGTTTCGGACTGTCGCTCACGGCGCGCGTCACGGTCGCCGTGAACAGCGGATAGTCGTCGCCCACGAAGAGCGCGCCGCCCATCATGCGTTGCGCCATCGGCGGAACGAGACCCTCGAAGGCGCCGCTGCGCATCACCAGTTTCGAGCCCACCGGACGGCCGCTGAAATCGACCCAGAGGTCGACGCGCTCGGCCGGCGCGAACATGACGTAAGGGCGGCGCTCCGGCTTTTCCAGCAGGCCGCCGTCGACGCCGATCACGGTCAGCGGCGTTCCGTCGTCCCACGTCAGCTTGTAGATGCGCGCGTTCGATCCGTTCAGCAGGCGGAAGCGATAGGCGCGGCTTTCGACGTCGAGCCTGTAGTCGGGCCGTCCGTTGACGAGAATGCGCTCGCCATAAAAGCCGAACATGTCGCGATGCATGCCGCCCCAATAGGCGAGCTGATTGGCCTCGTCGAAAGAGCGATCCTGAATCACGAGCGGAATTTCATAGGCGCCCGAAGGCAGGCCGAGCGCGCGTTCTTCCTCGTCCTCGACGATCAGGCCGCCGGCGAGGCCGTGATAGACCTGCGTCGCCGTCGCCTCATGCGTGTGCGGATGATAGAAATTGAAGCTCGCGCGATTGCGGACGTCAAATTCATAGACGTAGGTCTCGCCCGTTTCGATCGCGGCCATCGGGTGGCCATCGGCCTCCATCGGCACATGCAGGCCGTGCCAATGGGTGATTGTCTGTTCGGGCAGATCATTGCGCAGGCGAATGCGGACCTTCTGTCCCTTCACGAGCCGCAGGAGCGGCCCGAGATAGCTGTCGGGCAGGGTTGTCAGCGTATTGGCCGGGCCCTTGAGCAGATTGCCCGTATACCGCCACACCTGGGTCGGCTTGCCCGGCAGGATGGGGGCGAGATCGCGCTGGCAGACCAGCTCCAGATCGACGTCCGCACTGAAGCTCTCGCTTGCCCCCCGCGCCGGCTTCGCCACGGCTGTTTCAAAGGCCATCCGCGGCGCGGCGAGGGCCGCGGCCGACATCAGGAAGCCGCGTCGCGTCACCCTGAACATCTTGCGCATTCAACACCTTCCCTTTTGCGCGACGATCCGCGCGATTTATTAGTTATGTCGAATATAAGACCCTTCGGGTCCGAAACCCCTGCGGCATAAGGCGGCAGCGCGACGGCGCGAAAGGGCGGCGGCGCCGCGAAAGGGTTCATAAAATTTGCGAAGTCGGCGTCGCCTGTGGCAAAAGCTCAGGACGATTTATGCCTGTGAGTGGCGTCAGCGGGCGCCGGCTTCAGACGGGTTCTCTCAGCGAATGAACGAGACGGTCAGACAGAAGCCGCGTGGCGCAGCGGTCGCGGCTGTCGCGATGGAGCGCCTCTTCGAGCCGCGCTTTCGCGGCGCGGTCAAGCCACGGCCGCGCTTCCTCGCCTTTCTCATCCTCTGCCTGCTGCTGCATCTCTCGATCCTTGCCTTCCTGCTGTGGGAGGACAAGCACACGGCGCTGCCGGCGCCCGTCGAGGAAATCCCGGTCGAGGTGATCACCGAGCCGCCGCCGCCGCCGCAGGAAGAAAAGAAGGAAGAGCCGCCGCCGCCCGAGCCCGAGCAGCAGCAGCAGGAAAAGCAGAAGCCCCCGCCGCCGCCTCCGCCCCCGCCGGACAAGCTGGAGGAGCCGGCGACGGACGCGCCCAAGCTCGAAAGCAAGGCCAAGAGCGAGCAGGACGCGCCCGAGGAGCAGAAAGAGACAAAGACGCCGCGCAAGGACACGCCGACGGAGAAGGTCGTTCCCAAGGACGAGAAGCCCGAAGCCCTGAAGGACGCCGAGGATGACGCCGACGGCGACAAGAAGCCTGCGCCGGCGCCCATGAAGGAGATCGAGGACAAGCCCGACGCGGAGGTGATCGAGCAGGCCGAAAAAACGCCCAAGCCGGTCGAGAAGCCGACGCCGGACCCCGGCAAAGCGGCCAGGAAGGGCGAGGGCAAGACGATCGCCGAAATGGTCGCGGCCATGGCGCCGCTGCCGGCGCCGGTCTTCTCCGCGCCGCCGAAGACGTCGCCGGTCGGCGGCGGTCAGGCCAAGACCACCTATCTGACGATCCTCTACGGGCTGATCATGCCGCACATGCGGATTCCGCCGCGCGTGCGCGAACTGCCGATGTCGACCAAGGGCGTCGTGGCCTTCTACATCGACGAGATGGGCAATCTGACCCATCAGGCGGTTTACAAGACCAGCGGCCTGCCGGACCTCGACGCCGCCGCGCTCGCGGCCGTCCGCGCCGCCGCGCCCTTCCCGCCGCCGCCGCGCGGCCTGCCGCGGGCGATGCTGTTCTCTTACGCGACGAAGTAGCCACCTCCCTCGCCGCCGGTCAACAGACGGGCGTCCTTACGGACACCCTCTGGCGGGGGAGGGACAGTGAGGGGGCGCCTGTGGCGCGACTCGCTGCTGCCTCACCCCTCCAGCGCGATCGCCGACACCAACCGTCCGTAATCCGGCTCGCGGCGATGGACGCTGCGGCGATAGCTGAAGCAGCGGGCCTCGTCGGCGTAGGTGTCGACGCCCAGCGCCGTGAAGGACCCGAGGTCGAGCCGCTCCACCCGCATGGCGATGAAGCCCTGCAAATCGAACATGCTGTGGCCCGCGCGGGGCGAGGGCGCGAAGAAGCGCGCGTAACCGGGGTCGGTTTCCAGGAACCGGTCGGAAAACTCCGGGCCGACCTCATAGCTCGACGCGCCGATGGCCGGGCCGAGCGCCGCGTGAAGATCGCCGCGCCGCGCGCCCTGCGCCTCCATGGCGACCACGGTCGCCTCGATCATGCCGCCAAAGGCGCCCTTCCAGCCCGCGTGACAGGCTCCGACCACGCCCGCCCGCGCGTCGGCGAAGAGCAGCATGCCGCAATCCGCGCCGGTGACGCCGAGCGCGAGCCCCGCCGCGCCAGTGACGAGGCCGTCGCAGCGCGGCCGCGCCTCGGGAGCCCATGGCTCCGCAACGGTCAAGGCGTCGGCTGAGTGAATCTGGAACGGCACTAGCAGGCGTTCGGGCGCGACGCCCACCCGCGCGGCCATGCGCGCGCGATTCTCGGCGACGCGCGCGGGCGCGTCCTTCGATCCGACGCCGCCGTTGAGCGAGCCGTAAACGCCCTCCGAAACGCCGCCCTCGCGTGTGAAGAAGGCGTGGCGCACGCCGGGCAGGTCGAGGTTCCCGGCGGTCAGCGCGGGCGGATGTGACATGCGCTTGTCCTCACTCAGACGATGAAGCCCGGCATGTCGGGCATGTCCGGATGGGTCACCGCCATCACCTTGAACAGGCCGCCCATGTGACGGCGCGGGTCCTTCGCGCCGGTCAGCCGGTCGAACGCGTCGACGATCGCCTGCGCCTGCTCCGGGTTGGCCTTCTTCATCAACGCCTGGGCGCGCCGCTCGATGCCGAGCTGCATCAGGAACTGCGCCTGCGTCACCGGCCCCATCACCCTCGCGCCCTGCGCGTGGGCGGCGCGCGCCAGCGCCGCGAAATCCACATGGGCGGTCAGATCGGCTTCGCCCGGCTCCGCGAGCGGATCGACATAGGCGTGTTTGGAGACCGCCTGAAGGCTGTCGCCCAGCGAGGTTTCGAGATAGCCGTAGTCGATCACGAGCATCGCGCCGCCCTCGCGCACGAGGCGCGCGGCGATGTCGCTCATGATGCGCTGGCTCATGGGGCTCACCTCGATGATCGAGCCCTCGCGCGCCGGCGCGATCAGCGACGGCTCGATCTCGTCGGACAGCCCGAAGACCAGGCCGCCCGAAGCGTTGAGCCCGACGAGGCGCTCGCGCCAGCCGGAGAGGGTGCGGACATAGTGGCGCACCGGCAGGGCGTCGAAAAATTCATTGGCCAGCAGAATCGCCGGCCCCGGGGGCGTCTCGTTGACGTCGCTGGCCCAGCTCACCATTTTTGGCGCGCGCGCGAGCGTCTGCTCCTGAATGCGGCGCAGGACCGGCGAGGTCTCCACGAGATGCACGGTGACGGCGTCGAGGAAGGCCGGCGAGATGCGGGCGACGCGCAGCACGTCGGACATCAGCGTGCCGCGTCCGGGGCCGAGCTCGACGAGCCGCGCGGGGACCGGCGCGCCCGCGAGGCGCCAGGCCTCGCTCGCCCAGACGCCGAGAAGCTCGCCGAACATCTGGCTGATCTCCGGCGCGGTGATGAAATCGCCGCCGGCCCCGAAGGGATCGCGCGTCATGTAATAGCCATAGCGCGGATGCGCGAGGCAGAGGCCCATGTAGCGTTCGAGCGTGATCGGCCCCTCATGGGCGATCATCGTTGCGATTTCCTGTTTCAGCGCATTCATGCGGGCGCGCTCCTGCGGCGCAGCGAGAGGATCATCAGGGCGCCTCCGATCAGAATGAGCGGCAGGGACAGCGCCATGCCCATTGTCAGTCCATTGGACAGGGCCTCCTGCGCTGGGTCCGGCTCACGGAAGAATTCGCAGAAGATGCGGGCGAGCCCGTAGCCGACGCCGAACAGGCCGGTGACGAGGCCGGGACGCTTCAGCCCGCCCGCGCGCACGACCAGCATGAGCGCCACGAACAACGCCACTCCCTCGAGCCCCGCCTCGTAGAGCTGGCTGGGATGGCGCGGGGCGTCTCCGGCGGGCGGGAACACCATGGCCCAGGGGACGTCCGTTTCGCGGCCCCACATTTCAGGTCGAATGAAATTTGCCAGCCGTCCGAAGAAAAGCCCGATGGGCGTGACGGCGGCGCAGAGATCCGAGACCGTGAAGATCGGCGTCGCATGTTTGCGGGCGAAGAGCGCCATGCCGACAATCGCGCCGATGAGCCCGCCGTGAAAGGCCATGCCGCCTTTCCATGTCTCGAAGATTTCGAGCGGATGGGCGAGATAATGGCCGGGATCGTAGATCAGCACATGGCCGAGCCGCCCGCCGATGATGACCCCGAAGGCCGCGTAGACGATCAGATCGTCGACGCCCTCGGCGCTCGGCCGGAGCTGGTCGCGCCGCCACAGGGCGCTGGCCCCGACGAGCGCCCGCATGCCCAGCCAGGCGCAAATGAAGCCGCCGATATAGGCGAGCGCGTACCAGCGGATCGGAAACGGGCCGAGATGGACCGCGACCGGATCGACGATGGGGAAGGGCAGAACAAAAAAGGGCATCAAAGGGGTCCGGGGGGCGCGCGACTCAGCCCCGCGCCGCGTTAACCTTTTAGCGGCGGGGAGAGGCGATGTCATGCCCCCTTCGGGCGCAGGCCCCGTTTATAATCAAGGGGTCGCGCAAGGCGAAAGAAGGGCGAAAGCGGGACGCGGCGCTCACGCCGGGCGGACGGCGCGCCGTCCGCCCATACGCGAGGATCTGGCGCGGGTCAGCGCCCGCGCCGTGTCAGGCCGCCTTTTTCTGCGGCAGAAAGCGGCCGTAGAAGGTTTCTCCCTTGGCCGCCATGTCGCGCAGGAGTTGCGGCGGCGAGAAGCGGGGGCCGTGTTTCGCGGCGAGCGCGTCGCATAGCGCCACGAACGCCTTCGCGCCCATGCCGTCGATATAGCTCAGCGTGCCGCCGGTGAAGGGCGCGAAGCCGAAGCCGAGAATCGACCCCACATCCGCTTCGCGCGGATCGGTGACGACGCCCTCGGCGAGCGTGCGCGCCGCCTCCACCGCCTGCGCCACGAGGAAGCGCTGCTTCAGCTCGGCGACGTCGATCGTATCGGGGTCGAGCTTCGTTTCCGCGAGGGCGGAGAGGCCGGGCCACAGGCTCTTGGTGCGGTCGGCGTGATAGTCGTAGAAGCCCTTGCCGTTCTTGCGGCCGAAGCGCCCGTTCTCCTCCACCATGAAGCGCAGCACGCGTTCCTGGCGCGGATCGATGGCCTGTTCGCCGAGGTCCTTCTTGGTGGCGTTGAGGATCTTCCAGCCGAGATCGAGCGCGACTTCATCATTGAGCGAGAGCGGCCCGACCGGCATGCCGGCCATGCGCGCGACATTCTCGATCATCGCCGCCGGCACGCCTTCGGTCAGCATGATCTGGCCTTCGCGCACGTAATTCAGCACGCAGCGATTGGCGTAGAAGCCGCGCGTGTCGTTGACGACGATGGGCGTCTTCTTGATGATGCGGATGAAATCCAGCGCCGTCGCCAGCGCCCGGTCGCCCGTCTTCTCGCCCATGATCACTTCGACGAGCAGCATCTTCTCGACCGGCGAGAAGAAGTGGATGCCGATGAAGTTTTCGGGCGCGAGCGAGGTTTCCGCGAGCGAGCTGATCGGCAGGGTCGAGGTGTTGGAGGCGAAGATCACGTCGGCGCCCACCACCGCCTGCGCGCGCTTCGTGGCTTCGGCCTTCACGGCGCGGTCCTCGAAGACGGCTTCGAGCACGAGATCACAGCCGGCGAGCGCGGCGTAATCGGCGGTCGCCGTCACGCGCGCCAGCAGCGCCTCCTTGTCGGCCGGCGTCGCGCGCCCCTTGGCGACAGAGCCGGAGATCAGCCCGTCGATGGTCGCCTTGCCCCGGTCGGCGCTCTCCTGATCGCGGTCGATCAGCACCACCTCGATTCCATTGAGCGCGCTGACATAGCCGACGCCGGCGCCCATGAAGCCGGCGCCGAGCACGCCGATCTTTTTGAGATTCGTCGGCGGGACATCCTTCGGCCGATGCGCGCCCTTGTCCAGCTCGTTCTTGGAGAGGAACAGCGAGCGGATCATGGCCGCCGCCTCCTTCGAGCGCAGGATATGCGCGAACCAGCGCGACTCGACGGTCAGCGCCTGATCCATCGGCAATTGCAGCCCTTCATAGACCGCATGCAGAATGGCCTTCGCCGCCGGATAATTGTCGTAGGTTTCGCGACGATAGATGGCGTTGGCCGCCGGCCACACCATCATGCCGGCGGGCGAGAACACCTTGCCGGACGGATTCTTGAAATCCTTCACGTCCCAGGGCGCCTGCGCCTTGCCGCCGTTGGCGATCCAGGCGCGGGCGCGCTCGACGATCTCCGCGCGGGGCGCGATCTCGTGCACGAGCTTCGCGCCGAGCGCCGCTTTCGGTTTGACCTGATCGCCGCGGAACAGGAACTGGAGCGCGTCGCCGGTCTGCATGATGCGCGAGACCCGCTGCGTGCCGCCGGCGCCGGGGAAGAGGCCGACCTTGATTTCCGGCAGCCCGACCTTGGTCTTCTCGTCGTCGGCCATCACGCGGTAGTGGCAGGCCAGCGCCAGTTCGAAGGCGCCGCCGAGACAGACGCCGTGAAGCGCGACCGCGAAGGGTTTGCCGCAGGTCTCCAGCTTGCGATAGAGCAGCGAGAGCCTGCGCGAGTTTTCGAAGAACAGCCTGTTGGCCGCTTCCTCGCCCTGTTCCTTGCGCGCCCTGGCGTATTCCGCCGCGCCGGTTTGCAGCATGGAGAGATCGGCGCCGCCGGAGAAGGCGCTCTTGCCCGAGGCGATCACACAGCCCTTGACGGCGGGATCGGCCACGATGGTTTCCACGGCGTGATCGAGTTCGTCCATCACCTCGGGCGTGATGACGTTCATCGAGCGGTCGGGCATGTCCCATGTCAGGAGCGCGACGCCATCGGCGCCGGTCTCGAAGCGGAAGTTGACGAGGTTCATTTGGTTCGCTCCCAAGCGGAGAATCCTTTTCCCCCCTCCTTAGTCCCTCCCCCGCTTCGCGGAGAGGGGACGCTCACGATCGGCGCCGTCAATGAAGGCGCAATCTGCTCCCTCTCCCGCGAGAGGGTTGGGGAGGGGGCGCTGCTTACACCCGTTCGATAATCGTCGCCGTGCCCATGCCCGCGCCGATGCAGAGCGTCACCAGCGCGGTCGATTTGCCCGTGCGCTCCAGTTCGTCGAGCGCCGTGCCGACGAGCATCGCGCCAGTCGCGCCGAGCGGATGGCCCATGGCGATGGCGCCGCCATTGACGTTCACCTTCGCCGGGTCGAGATCGAACGCCTGCAAATACCGCAGCACGACCGCCGCGAAGGCTTCGTTGACCTCGAAGATGTCGATGTCGTCGAGCGTCATGCCGGAGCGCGCCAGCACTTTCTTGGTCACGTCGACCGGCCCGGTCAGCATGATCGCCGGCTCCGAGCCGATATTGGCGAAAGCGCGAATGCGCGCCCTCGGCTTGAGCCCCAATTTCTCGCCGGCGTCCCTGGAGCCGACGAGCACCGCCGCCGCGCCGTCGACGATGCCGGAGGAATTGCCGGCGTGGTGCACGTAATGCAGCTTCTCGATCGCCGGATAGGCCTGGATCGCCACGGCGTCGAAGCCGCCCTGTTCCGCGAAGAAGGCGAAGGAGGGCTTCAGGCTCGCCAGCGACTGCATGTTGGTGTCGGGGCGCATGTGCTCGTCGCGGTCGAGCAGCGTGATCCCGTTCACATCTGTGACGGGAACCACGGATCGCGCGAAGCGGCCTTCGGCCCAGGCGGCGGCGGCGCGCTTTTGCGACTCCACCGCATAGGCGTCGACGTCGTCGCGCGAAAAACCATACTTCGTCGCGATCAGATCGGCCGAGACGCCCTGCGGCATGAAATAGGAGGGAATCGCGATGGTCGGGTCCACGGGCCAGGCGCCGCCGGAGGCGCCGATGCCGACGCGGCTCATCGATTCCACGCCGCCGCCGATCGCCAGATCATGCTGCCCCGACATGATCTCGGCGGCCGCGAAATTCACCGAATCGAGACCGGAGGCGCAGAAGCGGTTGATCTGGACGCCGGGCACTCTGTACGAGAAGCCCGAGGCGATCGCGGAGGCGCGCGCAATGTCGCCGCCCGCTTCGCCGACCGGATCGACGCAGCCCAGAATCACGTCGTCGACTTCAGGTCCGGCGAGGCCGTTGCGCGCCCTGATCGCCGTCAGCGCGGTGTTGGCGAGGCTGAGCGAGGAGACCTCATGCAGCGAACCATCCGGCTTGCCGCGCCCGCGCGGCGTCCGGACGGCGTCGTAAATAAAGGCTTCGGGCATGACGTTTCCTCTCGGTCATTTTCATTCGTGTTCGCGGCCTTGCCCCTCACCCGGCCTCTCCCCGCAAGCGGGGAGAGGCGTGGAGATGCGGGCCTTCATCGACACTACGGACCGCCACGCTTCTCCCGCTCCCCGCAAGGCGGGGAGAGGGTTGGGGTGAGGGGCGAAGCCGCGCGCACTTTGGCTTTCATGGCTAGAACATCTCCGCCGTAAGCGACATCATCGTGTCGGCGCCGGTGACGATGCGCGCCAGCCGCAGGCCCGTTTCCGGCTGCATGCGCTCCATGTAGAAGCGCGCGGTGACGAGCTTCGCGTCCATGCGCGCAGCCTGATCCGGCTCGCGGGCCTTCCCGTCGATCGCCGCGGCGGCGATCCGCACCCACATCAACGCCAGCGCCACCCGGCCGAGGAGGTGCATATAGTCGTATGACGCGGCGGCGGCGTTGTCGGGCTTCGCCATGGCGTTCTGCATGAGCCACATGGTGGCCTTCTGAAGATCGCCGAGCGCCGCCTGCGCCGGCTGGACGAAGGGCTTCATCGCCTCGCGGTCGCCGTGCACCTGCAACAGTTCGGCGCCGTCCTTGAAGAAGGCCATGATGGCGCGGCCGCCATCGCGCGGCAGCTTGCGGCCGACGAGATCGAGCGCCTGAACGCCATTGGCGCCTTCGTAGATCATCGTGATGCGCGCGTCGCGGACGAACTGCTCCATGCCCCATTCGCGAATGTAGCCATGCCCGCCGAACACCTGCTGCGCCTTCACGGCGTTGTCGAAGCCGACGTCGGTGAGCACGCCCTTCAGCACCGGCGTCATCAGCCCGAGACGATCCTCCGCCGCCTGACGCGCCGCCGCGTCGTTTGAGCGATGCGCCACGTCGCTGTCGAGCGCGGCGGCGAGCGTGAGCCCGCGCGCCGCCTCGTTGAACGCCTTGATCTCCATCAGCATGCGGCGCACGTCCGGATGCACGATGATCGGATCGGCCTTTTTGTCCGGCTCCTTCGGCCCGGTCAGCGCGCGGCCCTGCAGCCGCTCCCTGGCGTAGGCGAGCGCGTTCTGATAGGCGACCTCGGATTGCGCGAGCCCCTGGATGGCGACGCCGAGCCGGGCCTCGTTCATCATGACGAACATGGCGTTGAGGCCGCGATTGGCTTCGCCGATGAGGAAGCCCTGGGCGCCGTCGTAATTCATCACGCAGGTGGCGTTGCCATGAATGCCCATCTTCTCTTCGATGGAGCCGCACGAGACGCCGTTGCGCGCGCCGAGCGAGCCGTCGGCGTTGACGAGAAACTTGGGCGCGAGGAAGAGCGAAATGCCCTTCACCCCCGCCGGCGCGCCCTCGATGCGCGCGAGGACCAGATGGATGATGTTCTCGGCGAGATCATGCTCGCCGGCCGAAATGAAAATCTTCTGCCCGGTGAGCGAATAGGAGCCGTCGGCGCGCGGGACCGCCTTTGTCGTCAGCAGGCCGAGATCGGTCCCGCACTGCGGCTCGGTGAGATTCATCGTGCCGGTCCAGCGCCCCTCCGCCATTTTCGGCGCATAGAGCCGCTTCTGTTCGTCCGAGCCATGCGTCAGGAGCGCCGCGAGCGCGCCCTGCGTGAGCCCCGGATACATGGCGAAGGCCATGTTCGCCGAGGACGCATATTCGCTCATCACCGTCGACAAGGCGAAGGGCAGGCCCTGTCCGCCATACTCCTCCGGAACCGGCAGACCGATCCAGCCGCCCCCCGCATAGGCCTCGAAGGCCGCCTTGAACCCGGCGGGCGTCGTCACCGAGCCGTCCGGGTGGCGGCGGCAGCCATTGGCGTCGCCCGACTGATTGAGCGGGGCAAGCGCTTCCTCGCAGAGCTTGCCCGCCTCGGACAGGATTTGCGCCATCACGTCCGGCGTGACGTCGGCAAACCCCGGCAGCGCGCCGAAGCGCTGGACCTGCAACACGTCGTTGAGCAGAAAAAGAGTGTCGTCGACGGGCGCTCTGTAGCTCGGCATCGAATTCTCCCCAAAAATCGACCTGCGGCCGGCGCGCGCCGTCCGCGTGAGACGCCGTTCGCGTCTTAGGTAGAGAGGGGGCGAGAAGCGCGCAATAGGGGGTTGAACATGGCTCAGGCCCTTTCAACCTGCGCGCGCATCCTTTCCCCAAACAATGTCACGGCGCTGGCTAACTGTCTGTTTCTCAAGCTCTGACAAAACTTACCGGCGCCGGCGGCCGTTAACCCCCTGTTTACCGTCCACAACGAAATTCAGCCTTGGAGCCGGCTCGGCGCTTGAATGGTTAACGCGACGTTCGCATAAGTTTAAGGTTAAGTTAAAGCCTGATTCGCGCGTGCCTGTGAATCGGTTTCCTGGAGTTCTTCTCGAGCCATCCGCCAGACGGATTCGCCGGACACGCACATGACCAAGGCTCTTCCCCGAAAATATCGCGGACAGGACGCAGAGGCGCGCAGCGCCGCTCGCGCCGAGGCCCGTCGCTCGGGAAAGCGCCTCGGCGCCTGGCTGGATGACGCGGGCCGCGAGGACGAAGACGCCTTCGAGGACGACGACGCCGACGACGCGGAGCGCGTCGAGGCCGCCGCCCGTCGTCTGGCGCGGCCGGGCGGGGGCGAGCCGCGCCGGCGGCGGGACGAGGACGAGCCGCCGCGCCGCTGGCGCGACGAGGCCAAGGGCCGGCCGCGCCGCCAGCGCGACGATTTCGACGAGCAGCCGCGCCGGTCCCGGGAGGAGGGGCGCAACGAGCGCCGCCGCCGCGAGGAGTTCAGCGACGCGCCGCCGCGGCGCCGGCATGCGGACGAGGACGCGCCGCGCCGTTGGCGCGACGAGGCGGAGGATATGCGCGCGCCCTTGCGCGCACGCCGCGATTCCCGTTTCGACGCGGACGAGGAGATGGACGACGACGGATCGCGTCGGGGCGGGCGGAGGCTCGGCGCCTCCTGGCGCGGCCTTGCCGGATTTGAAGACCCGGTCGATCCTGAGGCGATCGTCGCCGATGCGGCGGCGATCGTCGGGCGCCGCATCGCGGAGAGCGAGCGCCACACCGCCCGCGCGCTCGACAATCTCGCCGGGCTCGTGGAAGACGGCGCGCGCAGCCGCGAGACGGCCGAAGAGGGGCTCGCCTTCCTCGCCCGGCGCCTGGGCCGCATCGAATCGCGCCTGGCCGAACAGCCCTCGGCCGGGGACAGCGTCCGGCCGATCCGCTCGGCGCTGGCGCGGCTCGAATCGCGCCTGGAGCGCCTCTCGGGGGCGGATCGCGTCGCCCATGTCGAGGAAGCGCTCGATGGGCTCGACCGGCGTCTGGCGGACATCGCCAGCCGGCTGGACGCGTCGCAGGCCCGCGAACGGACCGGTCCGCCGCCGGCTCCCGAGGCGCCGGCGCCTGCCCGACCCGAGCCTCCGCGCCGGCCCGAGTCCTTCGCGCGCCGTCCGCTGGAAGAGTCCGTCGCAGAAATCGCGCGCCGCCAGCGCGCGCTCGACGCCGTGGAGGCGCCGGCGGCTCCCCCCACGCCATCCCGCCCGCCAGCGCCCGCGCCGGCCCGCATGGAGACGGCGGCGCGCATGGAAACGCCGGCGCGCATGGAGGCGCCGGAGCCGGCTCCCTCCGCCAAACATCTCGCGGCGGTCCACGCGCGCCTCGATACGATCGCCCAGCAGCTCGAGACGGCGCGTCGGGACGCGTCCGAACGCGCCGATCACCATCTCGTGGTGATGCGCCAGGTCGAGGCGCGGCGCCGCGATCTGGCGGAGATGGCGGGCGCGATCGTCGAACTCGCGCCACGCGCCTCCATCGCCTCCATCGAGACGGCGCTGCATCATCTGTCGCGCCGCATCGAGACGCAGCGCGACCAGGGCGTGGCCGAGGATCTGCTGGCGCCGGCCGAGCGGATCGCGGGCGAATTGCGCATCGCCATGAAGGAGCTCGACCCGAGCCCGCTCGTGCGCAATCTGCACGCCGACGTGCAGGCGATCGGGCGGCGCCTCGACGCGCTTCAGCAGCCCGGCGCGATCGACCCGGCGGCCGTCGAGCTGCTGGTCGGCCAGACGGCCGAGATTCGCACGCAGCTCGCCGGTCTCGCCGCGCGGCCGCTGCCGCTCGAAAAGATCGAGGCGCGGCTCGTCGACCTGACGCAGCGCGTCGAATTGCTGACCCGCGCCGCCGGCAACGCGGCCAAGGCCGCCGTCGCCTTCGACATGGGCGAGGTGGCGCGCTCCATCCGCGCCATCGTGGCGGAAGAAACGAGTTCGAGCTTCGACACCTTCAGCGGCCGTCTGGAGACGCTGGCCGCCAAGCTCGACGGCGTGGTCGCCGAAGCCGGCGCCAAGCGTTTCGACGAAATCGGCAAGCGGATCGACGACCTCGGCCACAAGCTCGCCACGCGCATCGCCGCCAGCGCGGCGCAGGCGCCGCCGCCGCTCGACACGTCGTCGCTCGAAAACCTCGTCGCGGGCCTCGCGAAAAAGCTCGACACCGCGCTCGATCACCCGCCGCACGCGCCGGTGATCGAGGAGATCGGCCGCAAGCTGGAGGCGCTCGAAACGCGCCTTCCCGATCAGCGGCTCGGCTTCGAGGAGATCGGGCGCAAGCTCGAGGCGCTGGAGACGCGCCTGCCGAATCCGGAGACCGGCTTCGCGGAGATCGGCAAACGGATCGGACGCATCGAGAGGCGCCTTCCCGACCCGGCGGCGGCCGAGTCGATCGCGCGCATCGAGGCGGCGCTGGCCAGGCCGCAGGCCGACCAGCGCTTCGCCGATCTGGCGCAGCGCATCGACGGCGTGCGGGAGACTCTGGCGCAGAAGCTCGAACAGGGCGCGGCGGTCCCCAAGCCGGAAATCGGCGCGATCGAGAAGCTCGTGCGCGGCCTCGACCGCAAGGTCGAAACGGCGCTGGCGGCGAGGGCCGCGGCGCCGGACATGGAGCCGATCCGCAGCCAGCTCGAGCAATTGTCGCAGAAGGTCGACCGCCTCGACGATCCGAGCACGAACAGGCTCGGCGCGCTGCTGACGGCGCCGACCGAGCATCCCAAGCTCGACGAGATCGCGTCGCGGCTCGACCATATGCAGATGGCGCTGGCGCGGCGCCCCGACGACGGCGCCCGCGTCGAGGCGCGCCAGGCCGAGCTGACCGACCTCGTCGAGCAGCTTGCCGCGCGCATGAATCAGGCGGTCGATCCGCGCGGCGACGCCGAGGCGCTGAGGGCGCTCGAGCGGCAGATCAGCGCCCTCTCGCAACGGCTCGACCGCAGCGACCATAACGGCGCCGCGCTCTCGGCCGTCGAGGAGAAGATCGGCGCGCTCGTCGCGCAGATCGAGGAAACCAAAACCGCGACGACGCTCGCCGCCGAGGAGGCGATTCGCCGCGCCACGCAGGATATTCTGCGAGAGGCGAGCCCCGACGCCGAAGCCCTGCGCGCCGCGATCGAGCGCGAGCTCTCCGACATCCGCAACATTCAGGACGAAAGCGGGCAGCGGACCCATGAGACGCTGCTCGCCGTGCATGAGACGCTGGAGCGCGTGGTCGACCGGCTCGCCATGTTCGAGGACGAGCTGACCGAGATCCGCGCCGCGCCTCCCGCCCCGGCGATCGTGCGGCCTCCCGTCGCACGGCCGCCGAAGCCGGTGGAGATGGAGCGCGCGCCCGAGGCGGCGCCGCTGGCGCCTCGCGCCGGAGCGCCGGACCCCGGCGATCTGACGGAGATCCTCTCGGCGGCGTTCGGGCCGCAGCCGGCGACGGATCGGCCGCAGACCGCCGAGGCCGCCGTCGCGCCCGAGGCCTCCCGGCCGGAATCGGCCCAGATGGACTTCATCGCCGCCGCGCGCCGCGCCGCCCAGCAGGCGGCGCGCGACGCGCAGGCCGCCGAGCGCGCCCATATGGCCCGCCGCGCCGCCACGGTGGCGGAAAACGCCGCCGGGGGCGAAGCCCGATCCGCCGGCAAGGCCTCCGGCCTTGCGGCGCTGATCCAGGAGCGCAAGCGGCCGCTGCTGCTCGGCCTGGGCGCCCTGGTGCTGATGGCGGGGGCCTATCAGATCGCGCGCATCGGCATCGACGGCGCCGAGACCTGGCGGCAGGGCGGCCAGCACGCGGAAATCTCGCCCGGAGACGGCGAGGCGACGGCTCCCGCGCCTGCCCCCAAGGCCGACAGGCGGGCTCCCAAGGGCTCCGTCGCGCCGGCCCTTCCCGAGCCCGAGAAGGTGGAGCGGCCGCAGGCCGCCGCGCCGACGCCCGCGCCGACGCCGCGCATGATCGCGCCGCGCGCGGACAATGCCCCGCTCGATAAGACGCCGGTCGGCTCGATCAGCCCCGGCGCGCTCAATCCGCTGTCGCCGCAGGAGGCGGTGAACGTCATCCGTACGCTCGCCGAGCAGGGCAGCGCGGCGGCGCAGTTCGAGCTCGCCCTGCGCTCCGCCGAAGGGCGGGGCGCGCCGCGCGATCCGAAGGCGGCGGCCCAGTGGTTCGAGAAAGCCGCCGCGCAAGGTCTCGCGCCGGCGCAATACCGGCTCGGATCGCTCTATGAGAAGGGCGTCGGCGTGGAGCGCGATCCCGCCCGCGCGCGCAAGCTGTATCTGTCCGCGGCGCAGGCCGGGAACGCCCGCGCCATGCACAATCTCGCGGTGATGCTCGCCGAAGGCGGCGACAACGGCAAGCCGGATTACGGGGCCGCCTCGGAATGGTTCCGCAAGGCCGGCGAGGCGGGCGTCCGCGACAGCCAGTACAATCTGGCGATCCTCTACGCGCGTGGTCTCGGCCTGCCGCAGAGCCTGACGCAATCCTATGTCTGGTTCGCCGCCGCCGCCGCCCAGGGCGACGCCGATGCGGACAAGAAGCGCGAGGAAGTCGGGGCGCGGCTGGATTCCAGGGAGCTGGCCGCCGCGAAGGCCGCCGCGGCGGCGTTCCGCGTGAAGGAGCCGCCGCGCGAGGCCAATGAAGTCGCGCCGCCCGCCGGCGGCTGGGAGAACATCCGCCTCCCGACATCGGGGCCGAAACCCCCGTCGCGGCCGAAAGTCTCCATGATTCGAGATGGATCGGGGTGAAGCCGTCACGTTTTCGCCGCGCATTTACGATTCATCGACCATCTGACCGCTAACGTCGCGATGGGAAAGGTTTTCAACAGGCCCCGTCGCCTTTTGGGAGAGTTTGAGATGCGCAAGACCCTTGCCCCGATCCTCGCTGTTTCGGCGATCGGGGCCCTGACGCTGTCCGTCGCGCCGGCGCGGGCGGACTCGGCCGGCCCGGCCATCGCCGCCGGCATCGGCGGCTTCGCGCTCGGCGCCATCGCTGGCGGCGCGCTGGCCCAGCCGGCGCCGCCGCCGGTCGTCTATGTCGAGCCGCCGCCGCCCCCGCCGCGCTGCTGGACCGAGCGCCGCCCCGTGTTCGACGAATACGGCAACGTCATCGGCTCGCATCCCCGCCGCGTCTGCGATCAATATTGATCGTTTCCGACATGCGTCGGACCGCCGCGGGCGGCCCGACGCATGGGTGGCACGTCGGTTGCTCTTCTCTCGCTGCAGGTTTCCAAACGGCGAAGAGAGACGAAATGACCAGCATTGCCAACACCGCCTTCAAGATCCTCGAGGAACAGGGCCGCCTTCTCAACGCGGTCCTCAAGGGTCCCACGGAAAAGCCGGGCCGCTATGGCTTCCGTGGCGAACTGGCGCTCATTTTCGCGGACCAGTTCGCCGATGAAAAACGCCCGCCGGAGCGCTCGGTCGATCAGGTGATCGCCATCGCCCATGTCGGAGAACCGACAATTCCGTTCTTCGCCTGTTATCTTCATTCCTTCGAATGGCTGACCACTCTGGCCGAGGTGACGAAGGGCCTGTTCACGCCCGAGGGGAAGTATTTCATCTTCTGCAACAACATCGACCTGCTGTCGAAATATGAGGTCGAGATCGACGGAATCACGTTCAACGTGCTGCCGATCGACGAGGCGACCGTCTACAACGAGCTGCTGGAGCTGCTCTATCTCGACAAGGGCGACCTCAAGAAACTCTCCACGGCCGGCAAGACCGACGCCGTCGCCGACGCCGCGCTGGGCTTCAACCAGAAATTCGACGTCATCAGCTATGCGCAGGGCGTCGAGCGCATGGGGCCTGTGCGCAACCGGAACGCCAATCGGCCGGTGTAGCCGCGAGACCCGGGAGTCGCGCGGCCAAAGTAAAAAAAACACTTTCCTGCGTTATCGTGAGCGCATGAAGGCGAATCATCTGACCGCGGCTGTCGCCGCGCTTCTCCTCTTCGTGGGCCCGGCCCGCGCGGAATGGTCAAACTGTCTGTCGGGTCTGCGCCAGGCGGCCGCGGGGGCGGGCGTCAGTCACGACGCGATCGCCTCCGCGACAAACGGGCTCGAGCCCAATGACGCCGTCAGCTTCATGGACAAGCAGCCGGAGTTCACGACGCCGGTGTGGGATTACGTCGCCGGCCTCGTGGATGAGGAGCGCGTCGAGGAAGGGCGCGCGATGGTGCAGAAATACGGCCATGCGCTGCACGCCGCCGAGAGCCGCTATGGGGTCGACCCGGCGACGGTGGTCGCCGTCTGGGGCGTCGAGTCGGATTTCGGCAAGAGCTTCGGGAAGCGCCCCGTGGTGCAGTCGCTGGCGACGCTCGCCTGCGAGGCCCCCCGCCGCAACGACTACTGGCGCAAGGAATTCGTCGCCGCGTTGAAGATTCTCGACGCGGGCGACATCCGGTCCGACGAATTCATGGGCTCCTGGGCCGGCGCCTTCGGCCATACGCAGTTCATGCCGTCGACCTTCCTCGGCACGGCCGTGGATCTCGACGGCGACGGCCGCCGCAACATTGCGAGCTCGGCGGCGGATTCGCTGGGCTCGACCGCCAATTTCCTGCGCAAGAGCGGCTGGCGCTCCGGCGAGACCTGGGGCTTCGAGGTGCGGCTGCCGGAGAATTATTCCGGCCCGACGGGGCGCGGGCGCAAGCAGCCCATGTCCTTCTGGGAGTCGCGCGGGATCACGCGGCTCGATGGCGGCGGGCTGGGGGGCGGTTCGGCCGGGCTGCTGCTGCCGGCGGGACGCAACGGCCCGGCGTTTCTCGTGACGAGGAACTTCGACGCGATCTACGCCTATAACGCCGCCGAATCCTATGCTCTGGCGATCTGCGTGCTGTCGGACCGGCTGCGCGGGCGTCCCGGCATCCAGACGCCCTGGCCCACGGACGATCCTGGCCTGTCGCGCGCCGAGCGGCGCGAGTTGCAGGGGCTGCTGATCCGCGCCGGCTATGACGTGGGCGACCCCGACGGCGTCATCGGGACCAAGACCAAGGAGGCCATCGCGGATTATCAGAGCCGCGTCGGCCTGCCGCGCAACGGCCGCGCCAGCCTCAAGGTGCTGAAGGCGCTGCGCGGGGGGTAGATCCGTCCGGCGGGGAGCGGGTCTCGTCGGAGTTGACCGTCTCCAGACGGCAGACACCCCCTGCCTTCGCGCCTTGCCCCTCACACTCTCCCCGCGCGCGGGGAGAGGGGAGTGAAATTGAGCAGGATCGGCGTCGGACGCGTGTTACCCCTCCTCCAGCGCCGCCAGCAGCGCGGCGAGATCCTCCGGCAACTCGCTCTCGAACATCATCTCCTCGCCGGTGACCGGGTGCTCGAAACCGAGCGTCGCGGCGTGGAGCGCCTGCCGGCCGAGCGCCTCCACGGCCGCGCGCGCCGGTTCGGGAAGCTTGGCCGCCTTGGTCTTGAAGCCCGCGCCATAGGTCGAATCGCCGATCAGCGGATGGCCGATATGGGCGAGATGCACGCGAATCTGGTGGGTGCGCCCGGTCTCGAGCTGGCAGCGGATCAGCGACGCCACTCCGAAATCGGCGACCTTCTCCCAATGGGTGATGGCCTCCCGCCCCCGCGCTTCCGGCACGACCGCCATCTTCTCGCGCTGGATGTTGTGGCGCCCGAGATGGGTCTCGATCGTCCCATGGGCGCGGTCGGGAACGCCCCAGACGAAGGCCAGATATTCGCGCGTGAGCGACAGGGTGCGGCCGTGATCGGCGAACAGCGCCGAAAGGCCGTGATGGGCCGCGTCGGTCTTCGCGACCACCAGCAGGCCGGTCGTGTCCTTGTCGATGCGATGCACGATTCCCGGCTTCTTCACCCCGCCGACGCCGGAGAGACTATCGCCGCAATGGGCGATCAGCGCGTTCACCAGCGTGCCGGTCTCGTGCCCGCTCGCCGGATGCACCACGAGGCCCGCCGGCTTGTCGATGACGATGAGATGCGCGTCCTCGAAAACGACGTTCAGGGCGATGTCCTCCGCCTGCGGCTCGGCGGGCTCGGGCGGCGGCACGTCGAGCGTGACCATGTCTCCCGGGGCGAGCTTTTTCGCCGGGTCGAAGACCGCCGCGCCGCGCAGGGCGACGCGTCCCTCCTCGATCAGGGCCTTGAGCCGGCTGCGGGAGAGATGGGCCTCGACAAGCTCCGGCCGCTCGGCAAGGTAGCGATCGAGCCGCGCCCCGGCCGCGTCCTCGGCGACGGTGAAGGCGAAACGCGTGGCGCCGCCTGCGTCCATTTGCTGCATATCCTCGAAGCTCATTTAAAGTTTTCTTCCGCTTAAGGGAGCGCTCGTGCTAACTGAGCGCTCCGAAAAACGCCGATAGAAGCGTGACCTGAGATGGGACAGAGCCATCCGCCTCTCGCATTCGTCGCCGCCGCTCAAGTGGAGGCCGCTGACATTAACGACGCCGCCACTCCATTTTGCGCCGTGATTGGAGCGGGACCCGCCGGGCTGTTCGCGGCCGAAGCTCTCGCCCGCGCCGGCGCGCGCGTGATCGTTTATGAGCACAAGCCGAGCCCCGCGCGCAAATTTCTCATGGCGGGACGCGGCGGTCTCAATATCACCCACAGCGAAAATCTCGAACGCTTCATCGCGCGTTACGGCGCCGCCGCCCGGCGCATCGGCCCCGTCATCCGCGCCTTTCCGCCCCAGGCGCTGCGCGATTTCTGCGCTGAACTGGGCGAATCGACCTTCGTGGGATCGAGCGGGCGCGTCTTTCCGGCGAGCTTCAAGGCGTCGCCCCTGCTGCGCGCCTGGCTGGCGCGGCTGGCGGATCTTGGCGTCCGCATCGCCACGCGCCACGCCTTTCTGGGCTTCGCCGGGCAGGGGGCGCTGCGGCTGCGCGGCCCTGACGGGGCCGAATTCACCCGCCCGGCGCACGCCGTCGTGCTGGCGCTCGGCGGCGCCTCCTGGCCGCGCCTCGGCTCCGAGGGCGGCTGGACCGGCACGCTGCGCGAGGCGGGCGTCGCGGTGACGCCGCTCGCCGCGGCCAACAGCGGCGCGGTCATCGACTGGAGCCCGATCTTCAGGGGCGACTTCGAGGGCCAGCCGCTCAAGACCGTGCTTCTGCGCCATGGCGACGCCACCGCGCGCGGCGATGTGGTGATCACGCGGGCGGGGCTCGAAGGCGGGCCGGTCTACGCCCTCTCGTCCCGGCTGCGCGAGGCCGCGGCGGAGGCCGGGCAAACGACGCTCCGCCTCGATCTGCGCCCCGACACGAGCGAAGCCTGTCTGATTCGCAAGCTCACGCGCCGTCCGCCCAAACAATCGCACGCCACCTTTCTGCGCCGCGCCGGTTTCTCGCGGGCGGAAATCGGCCTGCTGCGCGAGGCGCGGCCGGAGGGCCTGCCGCGCGACGCCGAGGCGCTGGCGGCGCTGATCAAGAACGCGCCGCTCACGGTCGCCGGCGTCGCCGGGCTGGAGCGCGCGATTTCGACCGCCGGCGGGGTCTCCTTCGAGGAAGTGGACGACGGTCTGATGGTCATGAAGATGCCGGGCGTCTTCGTCGCGGGCGAGATGCTCGACTTCGACGCGCCCACCGGCGGCTATCTGCTTCAGGCGGCGTTCGCCACCGGCCTCGCCGCCGGCAGGGGCGCCGCCCGTTATCTCGGCCTTCTGAAGGATGACGCTCAGGCCGGCTTGTCGCCCAGCCACTTGCCGAATTCGCGCGCGCCAGAGGCGTCGAACAAATACAGGCTGTAGACTTCCGGCTCGCCCATCTCCATGCCGGGCGAGCCCATCGGCATGCCCGGCGCGGCCAGGCCGACCGCCTTGGGGCGCTCCTTCAGCAATTGCGCAATGGCCTGCGCGGGCACGTGGCCCTCGATGATGTAGCCGTCGAGTTCGGCGGTGTGGCAGGAGGCCATCTTCTCCGGCACGCCCAACCGCGCCTTGATCGCCTTCATGTCCGGCTCGTTGATTTCCTCGATCACATAGCCGGCCGCGCGCATGTGCTTCGCCCAGCCGCCGCAGCAGCCGCAGGTCGCGCTCTTGTGGACGATCATCTTCTTCGCGTCCTCCGCCTGCGCTGCGCCGCAGGCGAGCGCGCCGGCGGCCGCGCCGAGAAAGCAGAGGGTCTGGCGGCGCGAGAGGGGGTGCTGCATGGGTTATTCCCGTTGTGGAGATCAGAGGCCCGCGTGCTGCGGCGATTCCTCTTCATACATGCGCATTGCGCGGCCCGAGGCAACGCCCCTGTCCCTCCCCCGCTTCGTAAGGAGAGGGGACGGGGAGGGGGCGGCGCCCGTTCTCCCATTGCCCGCCGCCTTTGGGCGGATTAGCTTTCCCTCATGTTCGAAGCAAAATTCCAATCCTTCGCCGACGCCTCCTCGTCTCACGACAGCGCCGCCCGGCTCGCCGCGCTGCGCGCCGAACTCGCGCGCCAGACTCTCGACGGCTTTCTGCTGCCGCGCGCGGACGCGCATCAGAACGAATATGTTCCCAGGAACGCCGAGCGGCTCGCCTGGCTCACGGGATTCACCGGTTCGGCGGGCTTCGCCGTCATTTTGCAAAAAGAGGCCGCCCTCTTCGTCGATGGACGCTATGTGCTGCAGGCGCCGCAGGAGATCGACGGCAGGCTGTTCGCGTCGATCGACATCGCCGAAACGGCGCCCGCCCAGTGGCTCGCCGCGCATGCGCGCGAGGGCGCCCGGATCGGCTATGACCCCTGGGTGCACACAAGCGGCCAGATCGAGCGCTTCGCCAAGGCGCTGGAGAGCAAAAAGATCGAGCTTGTCGCGCTCGACGCCAATCCGATCGACGCGTTGTGGACGGACCGGCCCGCCGAGCCCATGGGCGCGATCGTCGTTCATCCGCCGCGCTACGCCGGCGCGGCCGCCGCCGCGAAGATCAAGACTTTGCGCGCCGGTCTGAACGGCGCCGACGCGGCGCTCATGTCGGACCCGCACGCCATCTGCTGGGCCTTCAACATTCGCGGCTCGGACGTCGCGCATACGCCCATCGCGCTGTGCTTCGCCCTCCTGCCGAAGGAGGGCGCGCCGGCCCTTTACGCCGACGACGCCAAGCTCGACCAGAAGACCCGCGCCGCGCTGGAGAAGTTTCTCACCCTGCGCGCGCCCTCCGGGTTGCTCGGCGATCTGGCGCAAGCCGGCCGGCGTGGCGAGACCATCCTGTTCGACGCAGCGACCGCGCCCGTGAAGCTCGTCGAGACCTTGCGCGAGGCCGGCGGCAAGCCGCGCGTCGCGGATGACCCCGCTTCGCTGCCCAAGGCCGTCAAGAACAAGACGGAGCTTGCCGGCGCGCGCGAGGCGCATATTCGCGACGGCGCCGCGCTGACGCGCTTTCTCGCCTGGTTTTCCGAAACGGCGCCAAAAGGCGGCCTCACTGAAATCACCGCCGCCGAGGCGCTCGAAACCTTCCGTCGCGAGACCGGCGCATTGCGCGACATTTCCTTCCCGACGATCTCGGCCTTCGGAGCGCATGCGGCGATCCCGCATTATCGCGTGACCGAAAAGAGCAATCTGCGCATCGGCAAGGGCGTCTATCTCGTCGACAGCGGCGCGCAATATCTCGACGGCACCACGGATGTGACGCGAACCGTCTGCGTGGGCCGCGCGTCAAGACAGTTGCGCGATCATTTCACGCGCGTGCTCAAGGGGCATATCGCCATCGCGCGCGCGGTCTTTCCAAAGGGCGCCACCGGCGCGCAGCTCGACGGCTTCGCACGCCGCTTCCTGTGGGAGGCGGGCCTCGATTTCGATCACGGCGTCGGGCATGGCGTCGGCTCCTATCTGTCCGTGCACGAGGGGCCGCAGCGCATTTCCAGGGTCGGCGTGACGCCCCTGCGGCCGGGCATGATCCTCTCCAATGAGCCCGGCTATTATCGCGCGGGCGAATATGGGATCAGGCTCGAAAATCTGGTGATCGTCGAAAGGCGCGACATCGCCGGCGCGGAGCGCGAGATGTATGGCTTCGAGACCATCACCCTCGCGCCTTTCGATCTCGCTTGCGTGGAGCCGAAGCTGATGAGCCCGGAAGAGTCCGCCTGGCTCAACGCCTATCACGCGCAGGTGCGCAAGACGCTTTCTCCGCTCGTCGACGCCAGGACGAAAAAGTGGCTGCGGGAGGCGACGCGGGCGATCTGAGCGGCGGGATCGGCGTCGATCCCATGCGCATGCTGCTGATGCGCATGGGCGCTCGACGCCGCTGGCGGCGTGTCAGAAACCTGTCAGGCCGGTCGGCGTCCCAAGGCCCGTCGGACCATCATAGCCCGAGCCCCCGTTGCACAGATAATAGGTGGACGACGTCGAGGCGCCGCAGGAACTGGTCGACGTCGCATTCGAGCCGCTGATCACGTCGTTGAAGGCGGTCGTTCCCCTGAGACGATAGAGCGCGCAGGCAGGATAGCTCGACGAGCAGGTCGCGCTTGTCGCGGGAAGCGCTCCGGCCAGCCCATACAGGCCAGCGATGATCGGGGCCGCGACCGACGTCCCGCCGAATTGATACCAGGCCGCGCCGCCGGTCGTGTTCGTCGGTGCGTAGACCGCGACGCCCGTGGCGGGATCGGCGACCGCCGCAATATCGGTCACGGTCCGTTTCGAGCATCCGGTATCGGTCTGCCAGATTTGTTTTCCGAAAACCTGGCTGCATCCGCTTCCCGAGCCCGACCAGACCGTCTCCGTGAAGCCGCGCGCGGACGCATCGCCCTTCAGACTCGTTCCGCCCACGCCGATCACGTAGGAAGCGGACGCGGGAAACTGCACGCCATAGCCGCTGTCGCCGGAGCTGGCGACAACAGCGGAGTTCGGATGATTATTATAATAGCTGGTCGCGATCGACGTCGTGCCGGATTCCGAACCGCCATAACTGTTGCTGATGGCGATCGCCCCGAGCGTGGCCGCCCGATTCACCGCGGTTCCAAGACTGGTGTAACTGTTGGTCGTGGACTGCACGAGTGCGATCTTGCAGCATGGACACACCGCCGACACCATGTCCAGATCGAGCGCCTGCTCCTGAGCCCAGCCGAGATTCTGGGCGGGGTACGACGTGCCGCCGTTCTGATTGTATTTTCTGAAGCACCCATTCGCAGTCGTGCACGCGGGCAGACCATAGGTCGAACGATATTTGGCGAGGTCCGCTTCCGCGCTGGCATATCCGTAGGCGTCGACGATGGCGACCAGGGGGCCAAAGGACGTGCAGCTGGTCGGCGCCGGCCCGAGGCCATAGGCGGCACGAATGTCAGTGACCCCGTAGGGCGCCGCCGACGTCGTGGCGTTTGGCGTCGGCGCCGCGTTCGGGCTCGCCCCGGCGCCATTTTGCGGAACCGTGAAAGGGGAGAAGACCTGCCCCCGGCGCTTGCGTTCAGGCGGCGACACGTCATCGGTGCGGGCCGCGCCCGCCTGATCGGTCACGACATGAGAATGGCAGTTCGCCTGACCCGCGGGCGCCGTTCCCGCGCACACCTGCCGATGGAAGATTCCGCCGGAACTGAAAATCTGGCCGGGAGAGACTGTCTGGGCGGCGACCGGCCCTCCGGTGAACGCGGCTGAAAGAACAAGCGGCAGCGCCCACCGAATCAGACGTATGAAACCGTGCATCATTCCCCCTGGCCTTGCTGGCGAAACCTCAGCAGCATGATCTGATTTGAGCGGACGGGTCCGCTTTGCAGGCGCGGCGCCGACAGGCCCCGCGTCAGTCTCTTCTTCAGACGCTCTCAATCAGTCTTGCGCATCCGGCGTCGGATTGCGGTCGCCACAGGTGATCAGCTCTTTCTTGCCAATCCGTTCATCGAAAAGCGCAAAACGCGCATCTCCGAAATCTTCGCGGCGGCGTCCATGCTGTCATGCAGTCATCATCCCTGCGTCACGAAGCCTCTATCGAACCGTCACGCAAACGCAGTCGCAGCGTCGCGAAACCGCAGCGCAACGCGCCTAGCCTCGGGTCATGGCGTTTACGACAGACATCGCGGCGAAGCTGACGCGCGACGCGTCATCCTTCCCGCAAGACGGCCGTCCGGCCGCGCGGCTTCAAAGGCTCCTCGACGCCGATCTCGCGGCGGTTCATCTGTTCTCGCGCACGGCGCGGCCGAAGGCGACGCGGCTGCTCGCCATCGCGATCAGCAAGCTCGGCAATGGCTGGATCTATCTCCTGTTGCTGCCGGCCGTGTTCATCGGGCTGGGCTGGCGGAGCTGGCCTGTCGTGCTGCTCGCCGCCGCCAATGCGGCGCTGCTGCACATCCTGTATCCGATGATCAAGCGCCGCTTCAGCCGCATGCGGCCGTTCCATGTCGACCCCCGCCTGCCGTCGCTGCTGAAGACCCTGGACCAGCACTCTTTCCCCAGCGGCCATGCGATGACCCTGACGGGCGTGCTGGCGCCGATCGTCCTCGCCTGGCCGGCGATGACCGTCTCGGCGGCGGTGCTGGTTCTGTCCATGGCCTGGTCGCGCATCGCGACCGCCCACCATTACCCCAGCGACGTCGTCGCCGGCGTGGCGCTGGGCGCGGCGGTGGCTTTCCCGCTGTCGCGCTACGCGCTGGCGTTCCTCTGAGAGCGGCCGGCGCGCGCCGCGCGCCAGCCTTTAACGCGCGTTACTTCTTCTCTCCGCGCGCGGCGCGGCGGGCGAGGGTGCGCAGGCGTAGGGCGTTGAGCTTGATGAAGCCTTCCGCGTCGCGCTGGTCATAGGCGCCGCCCTCCTCGAAGGTCACGAGGTCCTGATCATAGAGCGACCAGGGGCTCTCACGGCCGACGAGCGTCACCGAGCCCTTGTAGAGCTTCAGCCGGACCCGGCCGGTCACATGCTGCTGGCTGTGGTCGATCGCCGCCTGGAGCATCTCGCGCTCGGGCGAGAACCAGAAGCCGTTGTAGATGAGCTCGGCGTAGCGCGGCATCAGCTCGTCCTTGAGATGCGCCGCGCCGCGGTCGAGCGTCAGGCTCTCAATGCCGCGATGCGCGATGAGCAGGATCGCGCCGCCGGGCGTCTCATACATGCCGCGCGACTTCATGCCGACGAAACGGTTCTCGACCAGATCGAGACGCCCGATCCCGTGCAGGCGGCCGAGATCGTTGAGCCGGGCGAGGAGCGCGGCCGGCGTCAGCGCGGCCCCGTCGACGGCCACCGGGTCGCCCTTCTCGAAGTCGATCGTCACATATTGCGGCGCGTCCGGCGCGTCCTCGGGATTGCCGGTGCGGGAATAGACGTAATCGGGGGTCTCCTGCGCCGGGTCTTCCAGCACCTTGCCTTCCGACGAGGTGTGCAGAAGATTGGCGTCGGTGGAGAACGGCGCCTCGCCGCGCTTGTCCTTCGCGATCGGAATCTGATGCGCCTCGGCGAAGGCGATGAGATCGGTGCGCGAGACGAAATCCCACTCGCGCCAGGGCGCGATCACGGTGATGTCGGGATCGAGCGCGTAATAGCCGAGCTCGAAGCGCACTTGATCATTGCCCTTGCCGGTCGCGCCGTGGCAGACCGCGTCGGCGCCCATCCTGCGGGCGATTTCGATCTGCTTCTTGGCGATCAGCGGACGCGCGATCGAGGTGCCGAGGAGGTAGAGCCCCTCATATTGCGCATTGGCGCGAAACATCGGGAAGACGTAGTCGCGCACGAATTCCTCGCGCAGATCCTCGATGAAGATGTTCTCCGGCTTGACGCCGAGCAGGAGCGCCTTCTCGCGCGCCGGGCCCAGCTCCTCGCCCTGGCCGAGATCGGCGGTGAAGGTGACGACCTCCGCGCCATAGACCGTCTGTAGCCATTTGAGGATGATGGAGGTGTCGAGGCCGCCGGAATAGGCGAGGACGACTTTCTTGATGTCTTTCTTGGTGCGGGTCATGTCTGGCTCGGGGATGGGCGCCTGGGTCGGCGCCGTTATAAACCGGCCGCCGCAGCGCGCAAGCCGCCTCCGCCCCGCCCGCTCCGGGGCGGTCGCGCAATCTTAACGATTGTGCTTCAGCTTGCACTCGGCCGTAAGGCGAAGGTCTCGTCTTTCCGTGCATGGGCGACTAAAATGTCTTGCATGAGCACTCATCCGCCGCACGCCACGGCCAAAACCCCGGGGATGACCCCGGCGCGCCAGCGCGCGCTCGACATTCTCACCCAGGCCGGCCGGCCTGTCGGCGCCTATGAGATGATCGATCTGATGGCCGACGCCGACGGCAAGAGGCCCGCGCCCGTCTCCGTCTATCGCGCCCTCGCCTTTCTCCTCGATCACGGGCTCGCGCATCGGCTCGAATCCAGAAACGCCTTCGTGGTCTGCGGCCATTCGCATGGGGCCGAGGAGCCGGTCGTCTTTCTGATTTGCGAACAATGCGGCGAGGTGAAGGAGGCTACCTCCGCCGGCCTGGCGCGGGAGTTGGCGGCGCTGACCGCCGAAGCCGGTTTCAACGCGCGCACCCGCGTCGTCGAAATCGCCGGCCGCTGCGCCCGTTGCGCGGGCGCCTGATTCCATGACCGGACCGCATTCCGCGCCGCCGGCCGCCGCGCGCCATATGCTGCGCGCCCTGGTCGCTCTCACCCTCATCCTTGCCGCGAGCCTCGCGATCGCGGGGCCGAAATATCCGCAGCTGACCGGCCGCGTCGTCGATCAGGCCGGCGTCATTCCGGAGGCGACGCGGGCGTCGCTGACCACGAAGCTGAAGGACCTCGACGACAAATCCGGCATCCAGCTCGTCGTGGCGACAATCAAGTCGCTGGGCGACGCCGACGTCGAGACCTACGCCAACGGCCTCTTCCGCTACTGGAAGCTGGGCGAGGCGAAGAAGAACAATGGCGTGCTGTTTCTCGTCGCGCCCACTGACCGCAAGATGCGCATCGAGGTCGGTTACGGCCTCGAAGGCACGCTGACCGACGCGCTGTCGAAGGTCATCATGGCCACGGCCGTGGCGCCCAAGTTCAAGAGCGGCGATTTCGGCGCCGGCATTGAGCGCGGTGTCGACGCGGTCATCGAGGTGCTGAGCGGCGACTCCGCCGAATGGGTGAAGAAGGTCCCGCCGCCGCCCTCGCTCTTCGACGAGCTGTTCCCGCTCATCATTTTCGCGCTGTTCATCTTCATCTTCATCATGATGGTGCGGGACGTCGGGCGCCCGGCCTCCTATCGCACCTATCGCCGCGGCGGCCCGCCGGTCATCGTGCCGACCGGCCGCGGCCGGGACTGGGATGATTTCGGCGGCTCCTCCGGCGGCTCGTCCTGGAGCGGCGGCGGCGGTTCGGACAGTTTCTCCGGCGGCGGCGGCTCGTCGGGCGGCGGCGGCGCTTCGGGGGATTGGTGATGCGGCTCACGACGCAGGATCTGGATTGCATCGTCGACGCCATCGGCCGCGCCGAGCAGCGCACCTCCGGCGAGATTGTCTGCGCGCTGGCCCGCCGCGCCTCCGATTACGCCTATGTGCCGCCGCTCTGGGCGGCCTTTTTCGCGCTCGTGTCGCCCTGGCCGCTGGCTGTCTTCACCGACATGTCGGCCAAGGCGATCTACGCCGCGCAGATCGCCGTCTTCGTCGCCTCGGCGCTCATCGTGTCCTGGCCGCCGATCCGGCTCAAGTTGACCCCCAGACTCGTGAAAAAGCGCCGCGCCGAACGCGCGGCGGTCGAGAAGTTCTTCTCCCACAATGTCGCTGGCACGCGGGGGCGCACGGGCGTGCTGATCTTCGTCTCCTTCGCCGAGCGCTACGCCCGCATCATCGCGGACGAGGGGCTGGACGGCAGGATCTCCGACGCCGAATGGCAGGCCGCGCTTGAGCCGATGCTCACCTGTCTCGGGCAGGGGCGCTGCGCCGAGGGCTTCGTCCTCTCCATCGACGCCTGCGCAGGGCTGCTGGCGCGGGTGGCCCCGCCGGCGGGCGAGGGGGATGAGTTGCCGAACCGCATCTATCTGAGCTGAGGGGCTCTGCGGCCCTTGAGCCGACGATCCGCCGCCCCGATGACGCGGCCACGATCCGCCCCGTCCCGCGACGCGGGGACGGCCGGGAGGGGGCGATTTGCCGCGTCAAGCCTTTTCTATTCCCTTCCCGGCCCGCCTCCTGTAAAAGGCGCTGCATCGCAACATAGCCGCCGCCCTCGTCCGCGCCCGTTCACGCCTGCGGACCGGTTCGCGGCTGTTTCTTTGAAAGCCGGCCGGTTCCATGCAACTGCGCAATATCGCCATCATCGCCCACGTCGACCACGGCAAGACCACGCTCGTCGACTGCCTCCTGCGTCAGTCGGGCGCCTTCCGCGAAAACCAGCGCGTCGCCGAGCGCGTCATGGACTCGAACGACCTCGAGAAGGAACGCGGCATCACCATCCTCGCCAAGGCGACCTCCGTCGTCTGGCGGGACATTCGCATCAATATCGTCGACACCCCCGGCCACGCCGATTTCGGCGGCGAGGTGGAGCGCATCCTCTCCATGGTGGACGGCGCCATCGTGCTCGTCGACGCGGCCGAAGGCCCCATGCCGCAGACCAAATTCGTGGTCGGCAAGGCGCTCAAGATCGGCCTGAAGCCCATCGTCTGCGTCAACAAGGTCGACAAGCCGGACGCCCGCGTTCAGGAAGTCGTCAACGAGGTCTTCGACCTCTTCGCGGCGCTGGACGCCACCGACGAGCAGCTCGATTTCCCGATCATCTACGGCTCGGCCAAGCAGGGCTGGATGGCCGAGGAGCCGGATGGTCCCAAGGAGGACATGGCGGCGCTGTTCGATCTCGTGGTGAAGCATGTGCCGCAGCCCAAGGTCGAGGAGGGCGGGTTCCGCATGCTCGGCACGCTGCTGGAGGCGAACCCCTATCTCGGCCGCATCATCACCGGCCGCGTCTTCTCCGGCAGCGTGAAGCCCAATCAGCCGGTGAAGGTTCTGGATCGCACCGGCAAGGTCGTCGAACAGGGCCGCGTGTCCAAGATTCTCGCCTTCCGCGGCATCGAGCGCCAGCCGATCGACGAGGCGGAAGCCGGCGACATCATCGCCATCGCGGGTCTGGAGCAGTTCAACGTCGCCGACACGCTCTGCGCGACCGATGTGAGCGAGCCCCTGCAGGCGCAGCCGATCGATCCGCCGACGCTGTCCATGACCTTCCTCGTCAACGACAGCCCGCTCGCGGGCACGGAGGGCGACAAGGTCACGAGCCGCATGATCCGCGCGCGCCTGTTCAAGGAGGCCGAGGGCAATGTCGCGCTGCGCGTGGAAGACGCGCCGATGGGCGACGCCTTCATCGTTTCCGGCCGTGGCGAATTGCAGCTCGCGATTCTCATCGAGACCATGCGCCGCGAGGGCTTCGAGCTCGGCGTGTCGCGTCCGAAGGTGGTGTTCCGCAAGGATGATGACGGCGAGATTCTCGAGCCCATCGAGGAGGTCGTGATCGACGTCGACGAGGAGCATTCCGGCGTCGTCGTGCAGAAGATGTCCGAGCGCAAGGCCGAGATGATCGAGATGCGGCCCTCCGGCGGCAATCGCCTGCGCCTCGTGTTCCACGCGCCGACGCGCGGCCTCATCGGCTATCAGGGCGAACTGCTCACCGACACGCGCGGCACCGCGATCATGAACCGCCTGTTCCACTCCTATGCGCCCTACAAGGGCGAGATTCAGGGACGGCGCAACGGCGTGCTGATCTCCAACGAGCAGGGCGAGGCCGTGGCCTACGCCATGTGGAAGCTGGAAGATCGCGGGCCGATGATGATCGAGCCGGGCTGGAAGGTCTATCGCGGCATGATCGTCGGCGAGCACACGCGCGACAATGATCTCGAGATCAACGTGCTGAAGGGCAAGCAGCTCACCAATATCCGCGCCGCCGGCAAGGACGAGGCCGTGCGCCTCACGCCGCCGATCCGGATGACGCTGGAGAAGGCGCTGGCCTATATCGAGGACGACGAGCTGGTCGAAGTGACGCCGAAATCGATCCGCCTGCGCAAGGCGATCCTCGATCCCAACGACCGCAAGAAGGCGAAGGGCAAGGCGAGCCTCGTCGCCTGACGCCTGCCTGCCTGCGTGACCTCTCCCTCCCCTTTTCATGGGGAGGGATCAAGCTCACGACCGCGCTTACGCCTCCGCCGCCTCGACATGCTTGCGCTCGGCGGAGGCCAGCGCTTCCTGCTCAGAGCCCCTGCGGGAGGCGGCGACCTCTTCCGCGATCCAGGCGTTGCCAAGCTCCCACACGACCGCGAGCACCACCGGGCCGACGAAGAGGCCCGCGACGCCATGCGCCAGCACGCCGCCGATGACGCCGATGAAGATCACCGGGATCGGCGTCGAGAGCCCGTGCGCGAGAATGAACGGCTTCAGCACATTGTCCATGTAATTGACCGTCAGCATGCAGATGGTCAGGGCGATGGCGCCGGGCGTTGACAGCGTCGTCCAGGCCCAGAAGACGACCGGCGCCACGACCAGCAGCGGGCCGATCTGCACGATGCCGAGGACGAGGATGGCGATGGTGAGCAGGCTCGCGCCCGGCACATTCGCCAGATACATGCCGATCGCGCCGATCACCGCCTGCATGAGCGAGAGGCCCATGACGCCGCGCGACACCGCATTGATCGTGGCGCCCGCCAGATTGAGATAATTATGGCCGTTGGTGGGGTCGATCCGCCGGGCGAGGGCGCGCACGCCGACGATGAGTTGCGACGCATAGGCGAGCAGGAAGCCCGAGAGGATCACGGACAGAAGGAATTTCAGCGTGCCGACGCCCGCGTTCCGCACCATGCCGAGCAGATATTCGCCGACCGGCTTGAGCTGCGGCAGGATCTGCACCAGCGCGCTGTGCAGATTGGTGGAGGCGAGCTCCCAGAACGCATGGATCTGCGCGCCGACGAGCGGCAGGTTCTTCACCGCCTCCGGCGGCGGCGGCACGGCGATGTCGCCATTGTCGAAACCGGCGATCAGGCTCTTGATCGGGTCGATGAAGCCGACGCCCATCCATGTCACCGGGCCGATGACGAGAACCAGCGCCGCCACCGTGATGAGCGCGGCCGAGATCGCCGGGCGCCCGCCGATCGCCGTCGACAGACGGTCGAACAGGGGGTAGAGCGCCACGGCGAGGACCACGCTCCAGATGATCATCGCCCCGAAGGGCGCGACGATGCCGAAGGTCCAGTAGGCGAGCGCGCCGATGACGAACAGGCGAATGGACAGTTCGATGAAGACGGCGTTGAAGCGGCGTTCGGCGCCGTTGAAGGTGAGCGGTTCGTCGGTCACGAGGACTGCCTGTTGTGCGCTGCGATGGAGCGAGAGTGGACGCCGGCCCGCGGGCTGGCAAGGGGCGCCGCGCCGGCCTTTGCGGGAATCCGCGAAAAAGCGCGTAAGATGCGGCGGGCGCACATAATATTCATTTTGGCGGCGCCGTGTTCAATCATTTGTATCCGATCCCGCCGCCCCGCGCGTCAGCCTTATACGCTTCCACGTTCCCTCTCCTCGCGCGCGGGGAGAGGGGGGCGGGCCGTCGGCCGATGATGGGCGCGCGCCCATCGCTCAGGCGGGCGCAGAAACCACTCCCATGAGCGCTTGCAAGTGAGCGCGTTTCGACAATCGGCGTGCTTTTCGCTAAGGAAGCGGGAACGCTTCCTGCAACCGAATCGGACGCCATGACGATACGCCTGCATCAGGGCGATCTCCCCTCGGGGGACGCTCCCTCCCCCATTGTCGCCATCGACACGGAGACGCTGGGTCTCAACCCGCACCGCGACCGGCTGTGCCTCGTGCAGCTCTCCTTCGGCGACGGCGACGCCGAGCTCGTGCAGATCGCCCGCGGCCAGACCCGCGCGCCCAATCTCGAGAAGCTGCTCGCCGATCCGAAGGTGCTCAAGCTGTTTCACTTCGGGCGCTTCGACCTGGCGATCCTCGCCAAGACCTTCGGCGTCATGCCGGCGCCGGTCTATTGCACCAAGATCGCCTCCAGGCTTGTCCGCACCTATACCGACCGCCACGGGCTGAAGGATCTGGTGCGCGAGCTCGTCGGGGTCGAAATCTCCAAGCAGCAGCAATCCTCGGACTGGGGCGCGGCCACGCTTTCCGACGCCCAGCAGGCCTATGCGGCGTCCGACGTGCTGTATCTGCATCAGCTCAAGGAGCGCCTCGACGCCATGCTGGCGCGCGAGGAGCGCGCCGAACTGGCCCAGGCCTGTTTCGACTTCCTGCCGGCGCGGGCGCGGCTCGATCTCTCGGGCTGGCCGGAGACCGACATTTTCTCCCACGAGTGACGGCCGCGGCGCCGCCCCGAATTCGCCACGCCAGGGCCGGATAAGCACCCGCATGACCGACGGCAGCGCCGCTGACGCCAAAACCGCCCAACCCGCCCGGACGCCGGCCGCGCCGCCGCCGGGCAAGGAGAGCCGCGCCGCCGCCGCGCCGCCAGTATCGGGGCGCGACCGCCTCGCCGGCCTCACCGCGCCGCGCGAGAGCGCCTTCCCGGAAGCCTTGCGCCATTCGGCCCGCGTCACCCGGCTGCGCCGCTGGATTCTCTGGGGCGTGGGGGGGACCATTGCGCTCGTCGCGCTCGGCCTTCTGGTCAGCTCGCTGAAATTCCTGCCGGTGGACATCAATCTGGCGCGCGTCGCCCTGAAGGGCACGCGGATCGTGATCGAGAGCCCCAAGCTCGTGGGCTATCGCAAGGACGGCCGTCCCTATGAGGTGCGCGCGCGCGTCGGCGCGCAGGACATCGCCAAGCCGGACGTGTTCGAGCTCGAAGGGCTCGACGCGCGCGTCGAAACCAGCGCGGACGGCGCCGTCACCCTGTCTGCGCCCAAGGCGCTCTACAACACAAAGGCCGACCGCGCCGACATGAGCGGCGGCGTCCAGATCACCGACAGGAAGACGTTCGACATGCGGATGGACGCCGCGGCGATGAATTTCAGGGACAGCGTGATGACCTCGGGCGCGCCTGTCACGCTGAAGATCGACGGCGGGCAGGTCAATGCGGATCAGGTGGAGTTTTTCCAGAAGGAACGGCGCGCGACCTTCACCGGCAATGTTCACTCCGTGCTGTACGGCGAGGACGGCGCGCCCAAGCAGGGGGCGCCGGCGGCGCAGTGAGGCAGGGATGAAACGTCAGATCCTCTGCGCCGGTCTTGCGGCGCTGGTTTTCACGGGCGCCGCGCAGGCGGCCGGCAAGGGCCGCTCCGGCGGCATCCTCCCCGGCGCGAGCGCCAAGGACCCGCTCAACATCGACGCCGGCAAGCTCGACTATTTCGATCAGGACCAGAAGCTCGTCTATTCCGGCAGCGTCATCGTCACCAACGGCCCCTCGACGCTCAAGGCGACACGGCTCACTATTCTTCTGGAGGGCAAGGGCGCGACCGAGGGCGGCGCCAGCAACGACCGCGTGAAGCACATCGAGGCCGACGGCCCCGTCACGCTGGTCTCCAAGGACCAGGTCGGCACGGGCGACCACGGCACATATGACAAGGCCGACAACAAGGTCTATCTCACCGGCAATGTGACGCTGACCCAGGGCGACAATATCGTGAAGGGGGATCGTCTGGTGTATGACGTCACGAGCGGCGTCGCGACCGTGCAGGGCGGCTCCCAGCAGGGCGGGCGCGTGCGCTCGACCTTCACGCCGAAGAACCAGTAGAGCCGGCGAACAGCTCTCGCGAGCGTCCGCCGGGCGTTCCGGTCACTCCGTGGCGAGCGCTTCCTTGTGCATCACGCCGAGCATGCCGCGGCGCTTGGCCTCGTAATAATAGCCATTGGCGTAGAGCCGGATCGCACGCGTTTCGTCGCCGCCCGAAAGCTTGTAGGCGTTGGCGAGATAGGGCACCGCATAGGTGAGATTGGTGTCCGCGTCGAGCAGGCCGTGGGCCGGCCCCCTGTAGCCCATGCCCCGCGCCGTATCGTGGCGAATCTGCATCAGCCCCCAATAGGGTCCGTGCCGGGCGCCGGGATTGTAATTGCTCTCGCGCCGCACCGAGCGGTGAATGAGCGATTCCGGAATGTCGTAGAGCCGGGCGAAATGGGCGATGCGGGCGTGCAGCGCGTCCTTGTGGACAAGACCGCCGACGCCCGATCCCGTGATCGCCTCCTCGGAGCGCGGCTCGTTGACGTAGGATTCGGGCGCCGAGGCCACCGGCGACTCCGTCGCGGCGCAGCCGGCAAGGGCGAGGGCCGCCAGGGCAGCGGCGCAAGCGGTTGATTTCATATTCAGATAAGTCCCTTCGAAAAACGCCGCGTCAGTTAACTTTTGGTAAGTCGCCACGCCCCTGTGGCGAAATCGTGGCGGTTGACCCGGCCGGGGCGCGCCGGGCCGCCGCACGGCCGCTCCATGGCGCCGAAACGCGGTTAAAAATCCGTTTATCCCCGACTTTTTTCCTGTGCCCCCCAGCAGTTGCCGTCAGGTCCGCGCGCGCCCATCTCACCTTCGGGAGCCCGGCGCATGACCCGGCAGACAGACCAACAGGACCGCTGGTTCCAGCGGGTGACCGCGGGCAGCAATGCGCTGGACCTGGAGGCGGGCGTCTTCACCTGGGACGATCCCGCCGCCATCGCCGCGTCTCTCAAGCGTTCGGCCGAGGCGAGCACGCGGCGCAAGAGCACGCCCTTCCGCTCGGCCATGTCCATGCTCACCTTCTACATGAACCGCGCCGGCCGCGATCTGCCGGAGGCGCGCCGCCGGGTGCTGGAGGCGGCGAAAGACGAGTTGCGCCGCGCCTTCGGGCGCCCGGCCTGACGCTCAGGCGGGCGCGCGCACAAAAAGCTCCCGGAACCGCCAGGGCAATTCGCCGAGGGCGGCCGCCAGTTCGCCATCGCCGAGGACGCCCCCCGCCCAGTCGGTGAAGGAGATGTCGTCGAAATAGGCCGCCAGCGCGGCGCGCGCGGCGAGGCGGCGGGCGACCGGCAGGAAGGGCGCGCCGTCTCCGTCGATCACGTCGACCGAGATCAGATTCGAATCCGTCCAGAAGAGCGGCCGCTCATCATCGTGCGGGAGATCCGCGGGCTGACGAATCGTTCCGTCCAGCACCCCCCGCGCGCTCACGAACCAGGCGACGAGTTGCGCGCGCCAGCAGGAGTCCTCGATCTCCAGCGCGGAGCGCAGCCATGGGTCGATTTTGGCTGGCGGCAGATATTTCAGGCAGAAGAACATGGAGGCGGAGAGATCGCCGGCGGGCCGCTCCCAGCCCCATCCCGCGCCCAGCCGCCAGCGCCGCCGCAACACCGCGCCCCGGATGAGCGCGCCGGACGGCGACCAGCCGTCCCGCCCCATGACGACGCGGCCGAGCGTCAGCAGGCAGTCCCGGAAAAAGCCGTCGTAGGGCTCGTCTTCGGTCCCGAGCGGGTAAAGAATGAAAAAGCTGGTGGCGAGCGCCTCGACGAGCGGGGAGAGGACCGAGCCGAACTGGGCGCCGGGGATTTCCTGCGCCAGCAGAAAGTGAAACCAGTCCCGCGCCAGCGGCCGCGCGGCGCCGTGGGCGGCGTTGCGCGACAGGTCATAGAGCGCGTCGCGGACCTCCCAATAGGACATCCAGCGATCGACGGCCGCGACGGGCGCCGGCGCGCCGGCCAGAAACCATGCGTCCTCCAGCGGCGCCTGCGGGCGCGGGCTATGGGCGCGCAGGCGAGACAGGGCGGCGGCGTCGGGGCCGTGACGGGGTCGCCAGCAAAACGGCTCTGTGACGCGCTCTCTCATCGTAACGCTCATGGTTACGGGAGCACGGCAGGAATGGCAACGCTTATGGTCGAGGCAAAAAAAAGACCCGGCCGCCGCTGCCGGCGCCGGGTCGCTTCCTGGTTGCGCGCCAGACCTAGCGTGCGAACTTCTTGTATTTCAGACGGTGCGGAATCACGCTGTCGACGCCGAGGCGGCGCTTCTTGTCCTCCTCGTAATCGGCGAAGTTTCCTTCGAACCATTCGACATGCGAATCGCCCTCATAGGCCAGGATATGGGTGGCGATCCGGTCGAGGAAGAAGCGGTCGTGCGAGATGATGACGGCGCAGCCGGCGAAATCCACGAGCGCCTCCTCCAGCGCGCGCAGTGTATCCACGTCGAGATCGTTGGTCGGCTCGTCGAGCAGCAGCACATTGGCGCCGCTCTTGAGCATCTTGGCGAGATGCACGCGGTTGCGCTCGCCGCCCGAGAGCTGGCCCACCTTCTTCTGCTGATCGGAGCCCTTGAAGTTGAAGGCCGAGCAATAGGCGCGCGAGTTGATCTCGCGCTTGCCGAGGTAGATCACCTCATTGCCTTCGGAAACTTCTTCCCACACCGTCTTGTTGGCGTGCAGCGCGTCGCGCGACTGATCGACATAGCCGAGCTGCACGCTGTCGCCGATGGTGATCGCGCCGCCATCCGGCTTTTCCTGCCCGGTGATCATGCGAAACAGCGTGGTCTTGCCGGCGCCGTTGGGGCCGATCACGCCGACGATGCCGCCCGGCGGCAGCTTGAAGGAGAGATCGTCGATCAGGAGCTGGTCGCCGAAGCCCTTGGTGATGTGCTCGAAGTCGATGACATTGGCGCCGAGGCGCTCGGCCACCGGAATGATGATCTGCGCGGTTGTCGGCGCCTTGTCGTTCTGCTTGGCGACGAGCTCCTCGTAACGCTGGATGCGGGCCTTGCTCTTCGCCTGACGCGCCTTGGGCGACGCGGCGATCCACTCGCTTTCGGCTTCCAGCGCGCGCTGACGTGCCTTGTCTTCCGACGCCTCCTGCATGAGGCGCTTCTGTTTCTGCTTCAGCCAGCTCGTGTAATTGCCCTCATAGGGGATGCCGCGGCCGCGATCGAGTTCGAGAATCCAGCCCGTGACATTGTCGAGGAAGTAGCGGTCGTGCGTGACGATGAGGATCGCGCCGGGATAGTTGCGCAAATGGCCTTCCAGCCAGTTCACCGTCTCGGCGTCGAGATGGTTCGTCGGCTCGTCGAGGAGCAGCATCTCCGGCTGTTCGAGCAGCAGGCGGCACAGCGCCACGCGGCGGCGCTCGCCGCCGGAGAGCTGCGTCACATCGGCGTCGTCGGGCGGACAACCGAGCGCGTCCATCGCCTGATCGACCTGGCTGTCGAGATCCCACAGGCCCTTGGCCTCGATCTCGTCCTGCAGCTTCGTCATCTCGTCGGCGGTCTCGTCCGAATAATTCATGGCGAGATCATTGTAGCGGTCGAGAATCGCCTTCTTCCCGGCGACGCCGAGCATGACGTTTTCACGCACGTTGAGCGCCGGATCGAGGTGCGGCTCCTGCGGCAGATAGCCGACGCGGGCGCCATCGGCGACGAAGCCCTCGCCCGTGAACTCCTTGTCGATGCCGGCCATGATGCGCAGCAGCGTCGACTTGCCCGCGCCGTTGACGCCGAGCACGCCGATCTTGGCGTCGGGGTAGAAGGAGAGATGAATATTGTCGAGGACCTTCTTCCCGCCCGGATAGGTCTTGGTGAGGCCCTGCATGTGATAGATGAACTGGCGCGCCATTGGCTCCGTCTCGGGTTCGCGAAATCTTGGAGCCGTGTTTAGAGCATTTCGCGCAGCCGGGGAAAGCCCTTTGGAGGCAGCGTCGCCCGCGTGGCCCGGCGCGCGCCGTTTCCCCGCGATCCGGCGGAAAAGGCGCCCCGAAAAGGGGCGCCCCGAGAAAGGCGCTCCTGCGAGCGCCTCTCCCCCGAGCGGCTCAGGTCCTCATGAAGCCGACCACGGTCGCGCTGAGCGTGCTGCCCGTCAGGACGAGCGTCGCGCCGAGCGCCAGCAGCGCCGACAGATTGAGGGTGATGTCGTTCGTATTGCCGGCGAGGGCGAGGATGCCCAGGACGATCGCGGCGAGACCCGCGAGCGCCTGCAGGCCTGCCGACCCCGACGCCATTTCGCTTGCAAGCAACTCGCCCCCCGCCTGGGCTCCCGTGACCGCCGTTTGCAGACGCGAGGCGCGGCGCATCAGGAAGAGTTGCCAGACCGCGTTGCTGCTCAGCACGAGCGCCGTGCCATAGGCGATGACCGCGATCGGCGTCAGCGTGCCCGAATTGATCCCGAGCAGGGCGAGAATGCCCAGCACGATTCCCGCCGCGCCGACCAGGAACACGACCGCGAGGCTGTTCCCGCCGAACTGCTCCGACACGAAGCGCGAGCCCTCCGCGGGAATGACCATCTGGGCATATTCCGAAACCATCGCGCCGCCCTGAATCAGCAGGGCGACACCGAACACGATGGTGGCGATGGCGACCATATAGGGTGGCGCGATGTTCACGAGGCCGCAGATCGCCAGCACGATGGTGGCGACGCCGCCGATAGCGTCGATCAGACCGCCATAGGCCGCGGCCGCGTCTCTTGTTTGGAGTTCTCGAGTGAGGGACATTGGCACACTCCATCCGCCCCCTTGGCGCCGAAAGCTAGCGTTGATCGCGGCGCCAGCAAGCGCGGCGCGGGACTTGCGGCGCGTCGGGGACTGCGGCGGATCAACTCAGGTCGAGAATCGGCGCCTCGATCCTGCGGTCTCCGCCCGGCCCCGACAGCGTCAGCGTCCGGCTCTGACCCGGAGGCCCGTGCAGCGCCGCGAGAACCGCGCCCTTGCCGCCCTCCCGCGCGCTCAGCCCATCAACGGCAATGAGCTCGTCGCCGGGTCGCGCGCCCTCGAGCGGCGCCCCGCGCGCCGGATGAACGATTCCACCGATGAAATAACGCCCGTCCCTGCGCACGAGAGTCACGCCGGGCTGATCGAGATCATGCGGGTCCGGGGCTGATTGCTGACGCCAGTAGGACATGCGATTGGCGTAGTCGATCGTGAGCCGGAAGTGACGCAGCACATTGGCGCCGAGCCAGCCGACGACGGGCCTGGACGCCGACTTTTGCCAATTGTCCCAGAACAAATCGCCGACCAGCGCATCCCCGAAGGCGCCGAGCAGCGGTCCCGTTCCCATCACGCCGACATTGGCGAGCGCCGTCTCGCCGATGGCGATCTCGGGCAGGCGCGCGACCGTGCCCTGTCTCTCGAAAGCGAAATCGATCATGTTGTCATTGGCTGGCCCGACCGCGCCCTCGGCGCGCCGCCAATCGGGTGCGGCGGCGAGCCATTGCGCCAGCGTCTGGCCGCGCATCCAGCAATAGCCGCCGCCCGCGTCGATGACGAATGCGTGGGGCGCGCCGGCGACGCCGATGTCGACGCTGGCCAGTCCCGTCTGCGGGTGGATCTCGATGGGCGCGTCGGCGCCTTCCGGCGCGAGCCGCCCCGGCTCGGCGACGACGATCACACGCGCCGGAGCAGAACCAGGCGGCCTTCGAGCGGCGCATTGGCCTCCAGCCGCACGGTCGTGACGATGTCGGCGAGATAGTCGAAACGGCCCCTGGACAGTCTCTCGATATACTCAGGATCGTGCGCGAAGCGGCCTGTCTTCAGGAAGCTGTAATCGCGACCGGAGCCGAACTCGTAGCTGAAGGCGAAGATGCCGCCCGGCGCGAGGCGGCTCGAGACGAGATCGAAGACCGTCGCCAGGTCGCCGAAGTAGATGAGCACATCGAGCGCGACAATGAGATCATAGAAATCTTCTTGCGAAGACAGATGGGCCGTCGCCTCGGCCTGAAACAGACGGTGATACCGGCCCCGCGCCCGAGCGCGCTCCAGCATGCCGGCGGAGAGGTCGACGCCCGTGAGCGCGCCGCCGAGCGCCGCGAGGTGCGGCGCGACCAGGCCGGTTCCGCAGCCGAGGTCGAGAATGTTCGCGAAGCGCCTTCCGGTCTGGAGCAGCAGGGCGTTGCACTGGGCCGGAATGTCGTAGCCCAATGTCTCCACCAGGTGGCGCTCGAATTTCGCGGCGTATTTGTCGAAGCAGGCGGCGAGATAGGCGTCGGGCGCGCGCTCTCGATGCACGCCGTTCAGCGCATCGAGGTGCCAGGCGATGATGGGGTCGTCGGGCGCGCCCGCGAGCAGCGCCTCCGCGAGGCGCGCAGCGCCCGCCAGATGACCGAAGCCCGCAAGACACTGGAACGCATCGCGACAGACCGCCTCGATGTCGTCGGCCGCGTTTCCGGCCGCCTCCCGATAGGCTTCGATCGCCGCGTCGACCGGGGCAAAGATCGCTGTCTCGATAAATCGGGCCCGCGCATATTTTTCAACGAACGACGCTTCCTGCGGCGCGGCGCGCGCGGCCAGTTCGAACGCCTCGCGCGCCGCCGCGAATTCACCCAGAAGCCGCCGCGTCTGCCCGAGGCACGCCCACAGATGCGGCGGCGCGGAGCCGCTCGCGACGACTGCTTCGAATCCCTTCGCCGCCTCGGCGTAACGCTTCTGCTCGAAATGGAGAAACGCCAGCCCCGTCGCGGCGTCCACGCAAGCCGGCGCGAGGTCGAGCGCCGCGAGAAACGCGTGTTCAGCCGCGATCTTATGCCCCGCCGTATGGGCGACGCTTGCAAGCGTCAACCAGCCTTGCAGATGCCGCGGGTCGATCTCTACCGCCCGCGCCAGCGGTTGCAGCGCGTCCGCATGACGGCCGGCGGCCCACAGCACGCTGCCGAGTTCGCGCAGGACGCAGGCGTCGTTTGGTGCGAACCCGGCGGCGGCGGAAAGCGCCTCGGCAGCCTCCGCCAGACGTCCCGATTCCCACAACGACAAACCGGTTCGGCGGCGCTCCATCGCCAGCAGCGCCTCGTGGCCGAGGGCGCAACCGGCCGCGAGCGCGGCGTGTGGGAGGCCATTTTCGATGGTGGATGGCGGATTGAAGCTGGCGATCACGCGCTGGGGCCTCCTGGATCTGATTTGCGGCGAGACTAGTCGCGGTCCCTTTCGGCAATCTGCCGCTCCCGAGCGTAGCCGCAGGTCGACCGCAGCGGGGCGGCTTCCTTTTTTGCGGAAAGCGCGCTAACTCCGCCTTCCCCCGGGCGGGGGCGGATCGAACGGGGCCTTGCGACATGAACGTGCTTCTCATCGGATCGGGCGGGCGCGAATGCGCGATCGCCAATGCGCTGGCCAAAAGCCCTCTGCTGACGAGGCTTTACGTAGCCCCCGGCAATCCCGGAACCGCGCGCGTCGCCGAGACTGTCGATCTCGACGCCGGCGATCACGGGGCCGTCTCGCGCTTCTGCAAGGACATGGGGATCGCCCTCGTCGTGGTCGGGCCGGAGCAGCCGCTGATTGGCGGGCTCGTCGACGCGTTGACCCGCGCGGGCGTGCTCGCCTTCGGCCCGACGCAGGCGGCGGCGCAGCTCGAAGGCTCCAAGGGTTTCACCAAGGACCTCTGCCGCGACTACGGCATTCCCACCGCCGCCTATGAGCGCTTTTCCGACAAGGATCGCGCGCTCGCTTACGTGCGCGCGAAGGGCGCGCCCATTGTCGTCAAGGCGGACGGGCTCGCGGCCGGCAAGGGCGTCGTCGTCGCCATGACGCTGGAGGAAGCCACGCGCGCGGTCGAAGCGATGTTCGCCGGGCTGTTCGGCCAGTCGGGCGCCGAGGTGGTGGTTGAGGCGTTTCTGGAGGGCGAGGAAGCCTCCTTCTTCGCGATCTGCGACGGCGCGCGCGCCGTTCCCTTCGCCACGGCGCAGGATCACAAGCGCGTCGGAGACGGCGACACGGGGCCGAACACCGGCGGCATGGGCGCCTATTCGCCGGCCTCCGTCGTGACGCCGGAGATCGAGCGGCGCGTGATGGCCGAGATCATCGAGCCCACCATGCGCGCCATGCGCGACAAGGGCGCGCCCTTCAAGGGCGTGCTCTACGCCGGGCTGATGCTGACGGCTCAGGGACCCCAGCTCATCGAATACAACAATCGCTTCGGCGACCCGGAAGCGCAGGTCATCCTCCCCCGCCTCGAAGATGATCTGCTTGCGATCATGCTGGCCGCGGCGCGCGGCGCGCTCGACGGAGCCCGGCCGCGTTTTTCGGACGCGAAGGCGCTGACCGTGGTGCTGGCCGCGAAGGGCTATCCCGGCACGCCGCTGACGGGCTCGGAAATCCGGGGTCTCGCCAATGCGGAGGCGATGGCGGATGTGATCGTCACCCACGCCGGCACGCGGCTCGAAGGGTCGCGGCTGCTCGCGGCGGGCGGCCGCGTGCTCAATGTGACGGCGCTCGCGCCCAGCGTTGCCGGGGCGCAGGCGAAGGCCTATGCGGCGGTCGACGTCATCGACTGGCCCGGCGGTTTCTGCCGCCGGGACATCGGCTGGCGGGAAGTGGCGCGCGAGCGCGGCTGAGCCGCGCGTCAGGCCGCGTGGGGCAGCGCCGCCGGGTCGATCCCCGCCGCCGCCCGCACGCGACCCGCCGCTCCCCCCAGCGCCCCGGGGACGAGCTCCAGACCCAGAAAACGCGCGCGCTCCACCGGCCCCGGCAGAAGCAGCCGCTCGGCGAAGCGACGCTCGAAGCCGAATCGCGCGTAATAGGGCGCGTCGCCAACGAGCAGCGCCGCGCGATGGCCGAGCGCTTGGGCGCGCGTAAGCGATTCGCGAATCAGTTCGGCCCCGAGGCCGAGCGAGCGCGCCTCCTGCGCGACGGCGACCGGCCCCAGCAGAAGGGCCGGACGGCCGCCCGCGAGAATCGGCCACAGGCGAATGGTCGCGATCAACCCGCCGGACTCGTCCCTGGCGACGAGCGCCAGACCGGGCGCGGGCTTGCGCCCCTCGCGCAGCCGCTCGCAGGTCTTGAGAAATCGCGCGGGGCCGAAGGCCGCGTCGAGCAGCGCCTCACGGGCGGGAACGTCCGCCGGCGTTTCGTCGACGATCGTGAAGGCGCGCGGCAGGCTCGGCGCGGTGGCGACGGGCGCGACGGAGCAGGGGAGGGCAAGTTCAAAGGTCATCTGTTCCTCCTTCGAGAGGACAAGCGACCCTCGCGCCTGGCGCGCAGGACACGCGCCCGCCGGACGGGACAGGTGAGAGAGGAATGAAGCGGCGAGGGACGCGCCTATGGCTCGCCCCTCACCCAGCGTCTCCCCGCGCGCGGGGAGAGGAGCAGAGTCAGGCCTGCATCAAGAGCGCCGATCGGCTCCCGCCCCCACTCCCCACTTGCGGGGAGAGGCTGGGTGAGGGGCGAGGCCGCGAGCGCGACCCTCAGATGATGAAGGTCTCGAGCGGCGGGAAGCCGTTGAAGCCGACCGCCGAATAGGTGGTCGTATAGGCGCCCGTTCCCTCGATCAGCACCTTTGTTCCGATCTCCAGGGAGATCGGCAGATCATAGGGCTTCTTCTCGTAGAGCACGTCGACCGAGTCGCAGCTCGGACCGGCGATGACGCAGGGGCTCGTCGGCGCGCCGTCCGCTTCCGTCCGGATCGGATAGCGGATCATCTCGTCGATGGTCTCGGCGAGGCCGTTGAACTTGCCGATGTCGAGATAGACCCAGCGCAGCTCGCCCTCGGCGTCCGACTTCTTCGAGATCAAAACGACTTCCGCCTCGATCATCCCCGCATTGCCGACCATGCCGCGACCCGGCTCGATGATCGTCTCCGGAATGCGGTTGCCGAAATGCTTCGTCAGCGCCCGGAAGATGGCGGCGCCGTACTGCTTTACCGCCGGCACGTTCTTCAGATATTTCGTCGGAAAGCCGCCGCCGAGATTGACCATCTGCAGCGTGATGCCGCGCTCCGCGAGTTCACGGAAGATGTCCGCCGCCGACTTCAGCGCGCCGTCCCACTTGCGCGGGTCGGTCTGCTGCGAGCCGACATGGAAGGACACGCCATAGGCCTGGAGCCCGAGGCGGTGCGCATGCTCCAACACCTGCGTCGCCATCTCGGGAACACAGCCGAACTTGCGCGACAGCGGCCATTCGGCGCCCGAGCCGTCGCAGAGGATGCGGCAGAACACCTTCGAGCCCGGCGCGGCGCGCGCGATCTTCTCGACCTCCTCGACGCAGTCGACCGCGTAAAGGCGGATGCCGAGCTCATAGGCGCGCGCGACGTCGCGCTCCTTCTTGATGGTGTTGCCGAAGGAGATGCGGTCGGGCGTGGCGCCGGCGGCGAGCGTCTGCTCGATCTCCGGCACGGAGGCCGTGTCGAAGCAGGAGCCGAGCGAGGCGAGCAGCGACAGCACTTCCGGCGCCGGATTGGCCTTCACGGCGTAGAACACGCGCGTGTCGGGCAGCGACCTGGCGAAGCCGAGATAGTTGTCGCGAACGACGTCGAGGTCGACGACGAGGCAGGGACCATTGTCGCGGCCCGCGCGGCGGCGCTCGGCGAGGAAGTCCTGGATACGATCGGTCATTGCGGCATCCCCTTCGAAGGGCGCGGGTGCGAGCCGCGCCAGGAACCATTTTTGCTTCGGTGGATGCACGACGTCCTTCGCTCGCGCGCGGTGGAGACGCGACGAACGCTGATGCGCCAGCAATCCAGGATCGCGTCACGCTTGCGCGGCTACGATCCGGTGATGCGCCGTCAGCCAGTCAGACGAAGAAAAACACGCGCGCAAACGCATGCCGTTCAGTCCGATCAGCCATCGATTGGAAGGGGAAGATCCCTTTCCGCACGCCCGGCAAGAAAGACAAGCCTCTTCGGTAAGCCAGCCTTTGGAGGGCTGACAGAGACCAAAAAAGCCCGGTCCGTCGTTGCTTTAAGTCGCGATCCTCCGTTGAGGGCGGAGTTCGCCGGTTCGCCTCCGGCTGCCGGTTTTTTTCCGACGGTTAACCGGCCTCTTGTCCGGATCCCCGCCGACCGACACACGACCACAGGCACGTGCGATTTGGGCAAAACTGTAGATACGCCGTTTCCCCTCGAACTCAAGCGCTTTTTGACCCGATGATTATTTTTTTTGCTCCGCGGCGCAGCGAAGCCACAGCGGACGAAAATCATCCGCGCGGCGGCCGCGAGCCGCTGCGCTGCAAAACGCCGCGCTGCTTGCGCAACCTCTGCGTTCTCGTTACAGCAAATCGAACGGGCGCCCGCATGAAACATGCGGAGAATGTAGGCAAATCCGGTAGTCCACCATGATCGACCTCACCCGGCGCCAGATGATCGGCGCCCTGGCTGCGACCGGCGCGCAACTCGTCGCGCCGGCCCGCGCTCAAAGCGCGGGTCCGAATCCGGCGCCGAAGTTCGGCTATGACGACGTGCTCCAGCGGGCGCGCGATCTTGCCGCCGCGCCCTTCGAGGACGTCGTCCCGCGCCTTCCGACGCCCTTTGATTCGCTGACCTTCGATTCCTGGCGCCAGATCCGCTACCGGGAAGACCACGCGCTCTTCTCCAATCCGCCGGGCGGTTTCCGCCTCGCGACCTTCCATCGCGGGTTCCTCTTCCCCCGGCCCGTGACGGTCAACACGATCCGCGACGGCATTCCCGCGCCCATTCCCTATTCGCCGGCGCTATTCGATTTCGGCGCGCTGAAGGCCGGCGAGGCGCTCGGCGTCAACACGGGCTTCGCCGGCTTCCGGCTCAATTTTCCGGTCAATGACCCGCACGTCTACGACGAGGCGATCTCCTTTCTGGGCGCCAGCTATTTCCGTTTCCTCGGCCGCGACCAGCAATATGGCCTTTCGGCGCGCGCGCTGTGCGTCGAGGCCGGAACGAACAGGGAGACGTTCCCCTTCTTCCGCGAATTCTGGATCGAGACGCCGACCGCCGGCGGCAATCGCGCCGTGATCTACGCGCTGCTGGACGGCGAGGCGGCGACGGGCGCCTATCGCTTCGATCTTGCCGTCGGCCAGGAAAGCACGCTCGACGTCAAGGCGACGATCTTTCCGCGCCGCGCGGGCGTCAAATTCGGTATGGCGCCGCTGACCTCCATGTATCTCACGGGAGAGAACGACCGCCGCGTGCGCGACGGCTTCCGCGAAGAATTGCACGACTCCGACGGCCTGCTCATTCACAATGGCGCGGAGGAATGGCTCTGGCGGCCGCTGGGCAATCCGCCGCGCGAACGCCTGTCCTATTTCCTCGATCACAACATGCGCGGGTTCGGGCTGCTGCAGCGCGACCGCACCTTCGAGTCCTATCAGGACCTCGATCTCGCCTATCAGAACCGTCCGAGCTATTTCGTCGAACCGTCGGGGGACTGGGGCGACGGCAGCGTCGAGCTGATCGAACTGCCGACGCAGGACGAAACCAACGACAACATCGTCGCGAGCTGGACGCCCGCGACGCCGCCGGAGCCGGGCAAGCCCTTCGCTTTCGCCTATCGGATCACCGCCGGTCTGGACATGCCGCGCCTCGCGCCCAACGGCCGCGCCGTGCACACATTCGAAGCGCCCGCCCGCGCGCTCGGCTCCGCCGAACCGGAGGACGCCAACGCTAAGCGGTTCATCGTCGATTTCGCCGGCGGCGATCTGGCTTATTTCGTCAATGATCCGGGGCAGGTGGAGGTGGTGGCGACGACGTCGCGGGGACGGGTGCTGCGCAGCAATGTGATCGCCAATCCGCATATCGAGGGCCTGCGGGTCTTTTTCGACGTCTCGGCGAAACCCGGCGACACCGTGGATTTGCGCCTGTTCCTGCGCGCGAAGGGCCGCACGCTCACGGAAACCTGGACGCTCCCCTGGTCGCCGCCCTCGGCGACCTGAGCGAGCCGCGCGGCGTCAGCGATCTCTCGAATTCTCCCAATCGCGGAGGCGGTTGGCGAGAAGGAAGCCGTCGGCCTCGTTCGAGTCCGCGAGAAACTCCTGCGCGGCCGTCGTCAACTGAGCGATGAGGTCGGGCTTGTATTTCTTCTTCGCCGGATCGAGCTCGGCGTTCGTCACGATCACGAGAATGCGCCTGGTTTCGCCAGTATTGAGACTGGCCGTCCAAACCTTCGCGCCCCGCGCAAGAGGATGGATGAAGTCCATGCGTGAAAATCCCCTTCTGTCGCTTGGCAGTTTGGGGGCATTTGACGTGCAATGCCTGTCACATTCAACGTCCCCGCGCGCCGGGGCGCGAAAAAGCGCCGCGCGGGCGCTTTCGCGGCCCGTTGCCGGAGCGATGGTCAAGATCTAGTCTGCTCGGGTGGAGCGCGCGCGATGGGCCGGACCAGCGACTATCTGATCTATCTCCTCTATGCCGTCGTTCTTGGCGGCGGCATGGGCGTGGTCGGGGGATTGCTTTACGGCGTCTATGTCCTGATCAGGAAAAGCGTCGTCAGCGGCCTGCTGATCCTCGGCGGCGCGGCGGCGGGGGCCCTGCTCGTCTATGTTGTGTCACTGGCGCTGCTCGCGGTCGCGACCTTCGTGACGGACAGCGGCGCCGGTTCGGGCGGCTCCTGAAACGGGACGGCCTATCGCTCCGAAGCCAGAAACATGACCAGCGCCGTCAGGACCAGCGCGGCGGCGGGCCACGACGCCACGCGCGCGATGAGCAGAAACAGCGCCGCGGCCAGCGCGGCGGAAGCGAGGCTGCGCAGCGGCGCGCCGAAGGCCGCCGCATGTCCTGCGGCCGAGGCGCCCGTTTGAACGGCCAGCGCCACGCAGGCGACCACCGCTCCCGTCGTCGGGTCGATCAGAAGCCGATGCGCCTCCAGCGGCGGCGTCGCGCGGGGAAAGGTCAGGCCGGCGCGCGAGGGGTCGCGCTCGAAAATGGCCGCCTCCCACTGGCGGGGGCCGATTCGGGTCAGATAGAGATCGAACAGCCTGAGACGGCCGTCGTCGTCCGTGGCGGCGAGACGGCTCCTGAAATCGAAACGCGCCTCGGCCGAATTGCGCGAGGGCAGCCGCTCGGGGGCGGTCTCTCCGGTCTCCTCGATCAGCCGCGCGATCGTCATCTCGCGCGTTCCGGCGAGCCGGCGCAGCAGCGTCTCGACCTCGCGCCGGATCAACGGCTCCGGCAGCCGGCCGGCGGAGAGCGACTCGACCATCCGCTGCGCCGCCTGCGTGCGATAGGAGGCGCTGATGCGGGAGGAGGGAACGCCGTCCGCGCCCGTCTTGGGCAAGGGGAGAACGAGATTGCCGTACAGCGGCGGCGCGCCGGCGGGGGCGTCGGCCGGCGGCGGGAAAGGCGGCGACGCCTGGCCATGGCCGGGCCCAAATCCGTTCACGGCCCGCATGGCGGTCGCGTCGGTCGTCGCCTGCGTCAGCGCCCCGATCTTCTCGACGCTCATCGCCGTCCCCAGCCAGACCGCCCGTCTTCCGAAAGCCTAGCGGCTGTGGCTTGCGCGAGGGCGCCTCAGTCGGTCTTCAGGCGCGCGAGGTCGAACGCCTCGATGTCGCGCAGCAGCTCGATGCAGGCGGTGGCCCAGTAGTCGGCGGTGGCCTCGCCCTTTTCGGCCGTCGCCTTCGAGGCGTCGCCCATGGCGCCGGCGGGCGAAAGGTCCTGCGCCATCCAGCCGAAGCCCGCCGGGCGCGACGACCGCAGCCAGACGAAATCGCGCTCGAAATCCAGCGTCGCGGGCGGGAAGTTCTTGGCCCGCCCCATATCGACCAGCTCGGGCCGCAGGGCGAGCATCAGCGAGGTCTCGATCTCCCCGCCATGGATGCCGTGGCGCTGCTCGGCCTCGGCGAACAGCCCGTCCGGATAACCGAAGCGGGCCCAGGAGCAGGTGACGGCGAGCACGCCGAAACGCGCGCGCAAATCGAGCGCCACGGTGGAGATGAGCGCCGAATTGCCGCCATGGGAATTCATCAGCAGGATTTTCTTCACGCCCGCGCGCGCGACGCCCTCCGCAATCTCGACGAGCGCGCGCGCGGCGGTTTCGAAGGAAAGCGACAGCGTGCCGGGAAAGTCCCGATGCTCGAGCGAGACGCCGATGCTCTGCGTCGGCAGGAACGCCACGTCGAGATCGGGCGGCAGGCGCAGGGCGACGCGCTCGACGCAGCCCTCCATGATCATGGCGTCGACGCCCAGCGGCAGATGCGGCCCGTGTTGCTCGACGGCGGCGACCGGCAACACCGCGATGACGCCCGACATGTCGTTGGCGCGAATGTCGCGGATCGAAAGCTCGGACCAGAAGCGGGAGGGAAGCATGGGGGATTTAAGCCCCAAGGCGGGGGAAAGGTCAAAGCGGAGAGAGCGGCGCGCGGGGTCGCGGCGGCGGGTCGGCCCCGCCGCCGCGGAAGCGGGGGAGGGGACCAGGCCACACCGCCACGACCACCTGCTTGGCCAGCGCCCGCCCGAAATGCTAGAACCCGGCGGGTTCCCCGTCTTTCACAGCGAGCGCCATGGTTTCGACCCTCATCGCATCGATCGCTCTCGCCGCCTGGCTCTATTTGCTGATCTTCAACAAGGGCTTCTGGCGGCTGACGGAGCATGACGAGACCTTCGCGCCGCCCGGCGCGACGGTTCCCGCCGGCGCCCATGTCGTCGCCATTGTCCCGGCCCGCGACGAGGCCGAGGTGATCGCGGCGAGCGTCGCCTCGCTCCTCCAGCAGGACTTCCCCGGCCGTTTCGAGGTCGTGCTGGTCGACGACGACAGCACGGACGGCACCGCCGACGTCGCCCGCGCCCGCGCCGCGGAACTGGGGGCGGCCGACCGGCTGATGGTCCTCGAATCGGGCGGACCGGCGGACGGCTGGACGGGCAAGATCGCGGCCATGCACCGGGGCTTCACCTCTGTGCGCAGCCTGCCCCAGCAGCCCGATTTCGTGCTGTTCTGCGACGCCGACATCGCTTTCGAATCGCATGTGCTCGCCCGGCTGGTCGCGGGCGCGGCGGCGCGGGGCTCGGTGCTGTCGTCGCTGATGGTCAAGCTGCGCTGCGAGAGCGCGGCCGAGAAATGGTTCGTTCCGGCCTTCGTCTTCTTTTTCCAGAAGCTCTATCCCTTCCGCGCGGTCAATGATCCGCGCAGCAAGGTGGCGGGCGCGGCCGGCGGGGTGATGCTGGTTCGGCCGCAGGCGCTCGCGGACGCCGGGGGCCTGCCCGCGATCCGGGACGCGCTCATCGACGACTGCGCGCTTGGCGCGCTGATGAAGAAGCAGGGGCCGATCTGGCTGGGCCTCACCGACGACGTCTACAGCCTGCGTCCCTATCCGCGTCTGACGGACATCGAGCGCATGGTGACGCGCTCGGCCTACGCCCAGCTCGACTATTCCCCGGCGAAGCTCGCGGGCGCCGTCGCCGGCATGTGTCTCGTCTATCTGGCGCCGCCCCTTCTCGTCTTCGCCGAATCGCCGGCGCCCGACATCGCCCTTGTCGCCTGGCTGATCATGGCGCAGGCCTATATGCCCAGCCTGCGGTTCTACGGGCTGTCGCGCGCGCGCGCCTTTGCTTTGCCGTTGATCGCGGCGTGCTATACGTGGTTTACCGCCGTCTCGGCCTGGCGGCACATGCGCGGCCGCGGCGGCGAATGGAAAGGCCGTTACCAGGCGCCCGCCTGAGGCAAAGGCCGGCGCGAGGATATTGCACGACACATGATCGACATCGCCGACACCAGCTCCGGCAAGACGCACCGCGACGAGAATTTCCCCGTCGCCTCGGTGCTCATCGCGCCGCAGCATCGCGCGCCGATCATGGCCTTCTACGATTTCGTGCGCGCCGCCGACGACATCTCGGACCATCCCACGCTGAAGGCGCAGGAGAAGCTCGACCTTCTGGAGCGGCTCGATCAGGCGCTGATGGACCGCGGCCCCGAAGAGCCCGTCGCGGCCCGCCTGCGCGACGAATGCCGGGCGCGAAAGCTCGATCCGCAACATGCGCGCGACCTGATCACCGCCTTCATGCGCGACGTGACCTATCTGCGCTATCGCGACTGGGACGATCTCATTTATTACTGCCGCTATTCGGCCATGCCGGTCGGCCGCTTCGTCTGCGACGTGCATGGCGAGACCCCTGAAAAGGTCTGGGCGGCGAATGACGCGCTCTGCGCGGCCCTGCAGGTGATCAACCACCTCCAGGACTGCGGCAAGGACTATCGCGATCTCGATCGCGTCTATGTCACAGCTCAGGCCCTCGACGCCCATGGCGCCAGCGTCGACATGCTCGGCGAGGCGCGCGCCCCGGCCCCGCTGCTCGCCGCGATCCGCGATCTCAACCGCAGGACCCGGGCGCTGCTCGACCAGTCGCGCGTCTTCGCCGAACTCCTCAACGACTCGCGGCTCGCCATGGAAGTCGGCGCCATTCAGGCGCTGGCCGAAAAACTCGTGGCGCGCCTCGACGTCGCCGATCCGCTCTCGGACAATGTGCACGCCGGCAAGCTCGGCTTCGCCCTTGCCGGAACGCAGGGCGCGCTCGGCGCGCTGACGCGGCGGGCGCTGCGCCCCTTGCGCAGAATTGCGGGCTCACGCCAATGACGATGGAAACGACCCAACTCGCGCCGCTGCAAACGCAGACCGTCGCGGTCAAAAGCTCCTTTTATCTGGCGATGCGCATTCTGGAGCCCGCGCGCCGCGACGCCATGTATGCGATCTATGCCTTCTGCCGCGCGGTGGACGACATCGCCGACGACGAAGGCGAACGCGCCGCGCGCCGTGTGGCGCTCGACGACTGGCGCCGCGATCTGGACGAGCTCTACGCCGGGCGCATTCGGCCGAAGACGGCCTTCCTGGCCGAACCCGTGCGCCGCTTCGGTCTCGACCGCGAGGATTTCGAGGCCATCATCGACGGCATGATGATGGACGTCGAGGAGGACATCTGCGCCCCGGGCTGGGAGAAACTGGAACTGTATTGCGATCGCGTGGCGAGCGCCGTGGGCCGTCTCTCCGTGCGGGCCTTCGGCCTCGTCGACGATGACAGCCCCGAATTGTCCACGGCGCCCAAGCTCCTCGCCTATCACCTCGGCCGGGCGCTGCAACTCACCAATATTCTGCGCGACCTCGACGAGGACGCGGCGCGCGGGCGGCTCTATCTTCCGCTGGAGGCGCTGGAGGAGGCGGGCGTCTCGAACCATGCGCCGCACGCCGTGCTGTCCAACCCGGCGCTCGACGCCGTCTGCGCGCCGGTGATGCAGCGCGCGCGCGAACATTTCGAACAGTCCGATCTCGTCATGACGGGCCTGCCCAAATCCGGCGTGAAGGCGCCCTATCTGATGGCCGCCGGCTATCGCTCGATTCTCGACCGCCTCGCCACGCGCGGCTTCTCGCCGCCCCGCGCGCCCGTGCGCATGTCGCGCGCCAAGCTCGTCGGCGCGCTGCTGAAACACGCTTTCCTGTGACCGGAACCACCCATATCGTCGGGGCGGGCCTCGCCGGGCTCTCCTGCGCCGTGCGCCTGACGGACGACGGCAAGCGCGTCGCGCTCTACGAGGCCGCCCGCATGGCCGGCGGGCGGTGCCGCTCCTATTTCGACGCGACGCTCGGTCTGACGATCGACAACGGCAACCACCTGCTGCTTTCGGGCAATTGGGCGGCGCGCGATTATGGCGCCCGCATCGGCGCGAGCGACGCGCTCGTCGGCCCGGCGGATTGCGTGTTCGATTTCCTCGATTGCGAGAACGGTGAGCGCTGGCGCCTGCGGCCCAACGCCTCGAAGCTCCCCTGGTGGATTTTCCTCGCCAGCCGCCGCGTGCCGGGCACGGGCCCGCTCGATTATCTCGACGCGGCCAGACTGCTCTTCGCCAGGAAGGGCGCGACCATCGGCGAGACCATGCGCTGCGAAGGCGCGCTCTATGAAAAGCTGTGGCGGCCGGTGATGCTCTCGGCGCTCAACACCGAGCCGAAGGAGGCCTCCGCGACGCTCGCCGGCGCCGTGCTGCGCGAAACGCTCGCGGCCGGCGGCGCCGCCTGTCGCCCGCTGGTCGCCAAGGGAGGACTGGGCCACGCCTTCATCGGGCCGGCGCTCGCGACATTGCAGGCGAAGGGCGTCGCGCCACGTTTCGGCGCGCGGCTGCGGGAGATCGTTTTCGACGACGGGCGCGCGCGGGCCTTGCGCTTCGGCGATGAGGAGATCGCGCTGGGCGCCGACGACAGGCTGGTTCTCGCCGCGCCGCCGTGGATCGCTGCCGAACTCGTGCCGGGCCTGATCGCGCCGGATGATTTCCGGGCCATTCTCAACGTCCATTTCAAAATCCAGCCGCCGCCGGATCAGCCGCTGCTGCTCGGCATGGTGGGCGGGCTCTCGGAATGGCTTTTCGCCTTCGACGACAGGCTCTCCGTCACGATCAGCGGCGCCGACCGGCTGATGGACGCGCCGCGCGAGGCGCTGGCGGAGAAAATCTGGCGGGAGGTGGCGAACGCCACCGGCCTGCCCGACGATCTTCCGCCCTGGCAGATCGTGAAGGAAAAACGCGCCACCTTCGCCGCGACGCCGGCGCAGGAAGCGCGGCGCCCCGGCGCGGCGACGCAATGGGACAATCTGTTTCTCGCTGGAGACTGGACGGCGACGGGCCTGCCCGCGACCATCGAGGGGTCGATCCGGTCGGGGTACAGGGCCGCGGAACTGGCGGGGTGACGCTATCCCGATAGCCCCAACGCGCTGAAGCGCCTTTCTCTATCCCCGCCGCGCCAGCGACCTCAAAAACCCCTGCGTGTCGTCGCTCAAATCCTGCTCGATGGCCGGGGCCATCTTCAGCAGCACATTGGCGATGAAGGCCTGATCGTTGCGCGTCTCGGCGAGACATTGCTGCAACTCGGGCACGCTGTCCTCGATATGGGCCAGAAAGGCCACTCCCTTCTCCAGCGTCTCGCTCCATTTGGCGCGGGTCCAGAGCGCCAGCGGATACATGATTTCCTGGACGAAATTGGATTGCCGCGCCTTTTCGAAAAAGCGCAGCCCCGCCGTCCAGTTTTCCCGCGCGCGCATCGGCGGCGGGGGGATGTCGCCGGCGAGCATCTTGAAGGCCGCCGCGCCGACGTGATCCTCCAGGCTCATCGGCGCCTCATTGCCGGAGCGGAAACTCCAGAAGGCGACAGAGCCGGGAAACTCCTTGCCGAGTCGCTCCGTGAGCGCCGCCTCCACCGTTTCGACGGCCGCCTTGTCGCCCTTCAGCGCCGCCGTCATGCAGAAGGCGAACACCGCGTCGCCGCCATATTTGGCCGCGACGCCGCCCTTCATCTGCTGCGGCGTGAGCGGCGGCGTGACACCATCGGAGGGCGCTTGCGCCTCGCCGGCGCGCAAGGCCGTGATGAAATGCGTGATCTCCAGCCAACCCAGGTAATGCGCGACGAAGGCGTCCGGGTCGACATGAACGATCGCGAGATTGATGAGCTTCTTGCGCCTTTGCAGTTCCGCCATGTCGGTCATCGCGTCCTCCCTCACGCATCCGCCAGCAGGACGCCCGTCACGCAGACGTCGCCGTCGTCGATGATCAGACGGATCGGTGTGAGCCTTGCGCCCTGACAGGGGCCGATGAAACATTCGCCCGTGTCGATGTCGAATTTCGCGTGATGACGCCCGCACTCGATGAAATTCCCCTCCTCGTCCATGAAGGAGCCGGGATGGGTGTCGAGCCGCATCCCCTCATGCGGGCAGCTGTTCTCGAAGCCGTAGAAGTGACTGCCCTTGCGCGTGACGAGAATCGGCCAGGGCGAGGTCTCGCCGCTCTCCTCCGCCTTCATCAGCACGAAGCCTGTGGCTTCGCCGTCCTCGATCTCGACTGTTCGACAAATCACAAAAAGCTCGTCCATGGGCCTGCCTCTTTCGAACAATCGCCCGCAAGGGCTCAGACACGCTGTCTCTGGGGCAAGGCGAAGCAATCAGCGCGCCAGCGCCGCCGCGCCGGGCTTGACCATATGGTTAAATCACTATATCCAACGGCGCGTTCGTCGGCGGGGCCGACCCGTTGTGAGAAGATGCGCGAAGAGCTTTCCTGTCCAAAGGCGCCGGGCGGCGAGGATCGCCTCAAGGTGCAGCTCGTGCACAAGATCGACGCGCTGCTGAAGGAGCGCGGCCTCAAGCAGGTGGAGGCCGCGCGGCTCTTTGGCGTGAAACAACCCGATGTCTCGAAGCTGCTGCATGGCGACTTCAGGCAATTCTCCGTGGAGCGGCTGCTGCGCTTCCTTGTCGCGCTGGGACAGGACGTTGAAATCGTCGTGAAGCCCCACGCCGGCGGCCCGCAAGCCGCGACCCTCCGCATCTCATGAACCCGAAGCATTCGAAGAAGGATTCGCCATGACCGCAGCCGTGCGCATTGACACGACCCTCGCGCCGAACGGCGCCGAGGCGCTGGAGGCGAGCATTCAGAGCGCCAAGCGCGCGCTGCTCGCGCTCGGCAAGACCGACGGCCACTGGTGCTTCGAGCTCGAAGCCGACACGACCATTCCGGCGGAATATGTGCTGATGCGCCATTTCCGCGCCGAGCCAGTCGACGCGGAGCTCGAACGCAAGATCGGCGTCTATCTGCGCCGGACCCAGGGCGATCATGGCGGCTGGCCGCTGTTTCAGGACGGCGCATTCAACATCAGCGCCAGCGTCAAGGCCTATTTCGCGCTGAAGATGATCGGCGACGACATCGACGCGCCGCACATGGCCCGCGCGCGTGAGGCGATCCTCGCCCATGGCGGCGCGGCGACGTCGAATGTGTTCACCCGTTCGCTGCTCGCCCTCTATGGCGAGATTCCGTGGCGCGGCGTGCCGGTGATGCCCGTCGAAATCATGCTGCTGCCGAGATGGTTTCCCTTTCATCTCGACAAGATTTCCTATTGGGGCCGCACCGTTCTGGTGCCGCTTCTCGTGCTGATGACGAAGAAGCCGCAGGCGAAGAATCCCAAGGGCGTGCGCATTCAGGAGCTGTTCACGACGCCGCCGGAGGAGGTGAAGGTGTGGCCGAAGGGCGAGCATCAGACCTGGCCCTGGGCGCATGTGTTCGGCGAGATCGACAAGCTTCTGCGCCTGATCGAGCCCTATATGCCCAAGCGCTCGCGCGAGCTTTCCATAGAGCGCGCCGAACGCTGGACGACCGAGCGCCTCAATGGCGTCGACGGGCTCGGCGCGATCTTCCCGGCGATGGTGAACAGCCTGCTCATGTATGACGCGCTCGGCGTTCCCGCGACAGACCAGCGCGTGAAGGACGCGCGCGACTCCATCGAACGTCTGCTCGTCGTCAATGAGACCGAAGCCTATTGCCAGCCCTGCGTCTCGCCGGTGTGGGACACCTCGCTCGTCGCCCATGCGTTGCTCGAAACCGGCGACGACGACGCCCGCGCGCGCGCCCGTCAGGCGCTCGACTGGCTCGCGCCGCTTCAGGTGCTCGACGTGAAGGGCGACTGGGCCGCGCAGCGCCCGGACCTGCGCCCCGGCGGCTGGGCCTTCCAATACGCCAACGCCTATTATCCGGACGTCGACGACACGGCGGTCGTCGCCACCGCCATGGATCGTCTGACGGCGAATGAGAGCGCCAGGCCCTATGACGAGCGCATCGCCCGCGCCAAAGAGTGGATCGAGGGCATGCAGTCGAAGAACGGCGGCTGGGGCGCCTTCGACGCCGACAACTGCTACCACTATCTCAACCACATCCCCTTCGCCGATCACGGCGCGCTGCTCGATCCGCCGACGGTGGACGTCTCGGCCCGCTGCGTCTCCCTCCTCGCCCAGCTCGGCGACACGGTGGAGACGAGCGACTGCCTCAGGCGCGGCGTCGATTACATCATCAAGGATCAGGAGAAGGACGGGTCGTGGTTCGGCCGCTGGGGCGCCAATTACATTTACGGGACGTGGTCGGCGCTCTGCGCGCTCAACGCCGCCGCCCTGCCGCATGAGCACGACGCCTACCGCCGCGCCGTGAACTGGGTCGTCTCCATCCAGAATCCCGACGGCGGCTGGGGAGAGGATCTCTCGAGCTACAAGCTCGACTACAAGGGCTATGAGCCCGCCCCCTCCACCGCCTCGCAGACCGCCTGGGCGGTGCTGGCGCTGATGGCGTCCGGCGACGTCGGTCATCCGGCCGTCGCGCGCGGCGTGGCCTGGCTTCAGGCGACGCAGGCCGAGCACGGACTGTGGAACGAGGCGCGCTTCACCGCCACGGGCTTCCCGCGCGTCTTCTACCTGCGCTACCACGGCTATGCGAAATTCTTCCCGCTGTGGGCGCTGGCCCGTTATCGCAACCTGCTGAACACGAACAGCAAACTGGTGACCGTGGGGCTGTGACGCACGCCGGGCGCGGGCTCTCCCTCCCCTTCACGGGGAGGGTGGCCCGGCGAAGCCGGGTCGGGTGGGGTCAGGCAGCAACGACAGTCATGGCCGCCCCCCACCCGTCGCGCTTCGCGCGCCACCCTCCCCGCAAGGGGGAGGGAATCGAGCGGAGAGGTTGCCATTCTTCTCCGCCTGTCTTCGCCGATCCCCCGCCCGCGTCCCTGTCGACCGTTGACTTTGCTCTCAAACACGGAAACTTATCGCAACGGTCACGAACAGGGGGGCGCTTATGACGCTGATTCAGAGCCGCCGGCGCGAGGCGGCGAGAGTTTCGGCGCCCGGCCCCATCCTCGTCGTCACCGGCATGAAGCGTGAAGCGGCCTGCGTCGCGGGCGAGGGCGTGGTGGCGCTGTGCAGCGGCGCCAATGTCATCAAGCTGCGCGCCGATCTCGACCAGCTCCAGGACAAGCGCTTCGCCGCCGTGGTGAGCTTCGGACTTGCCGGGGCGCTCGATCATGCGTTGCGGCCGGGCGACCTCCTCATCGCCGATACGGTCGTCTCCGGCGACACGCGCCACGAGACCCACGGCCGCCTTTCCGACGCGCTCGCGGAAGGGGCCGGCGCGAGGGGCTGCCGGGCCGTCCCCGGCGCCATCGTCGGCGTCGATCAGCCGGCCATGGACCGCGCCGCCAAAATCCGCCTGCGCGAAGCCGCGGGGGCCGCGGCGGTCGATATGGAGTCGCATCTCGCGGCGGACTTCGCCCTGGACAGGGGCATTCCCTTCGCCGTCCTGCGCGCCATCAGCGACCCGGCGCATCGCGCCCTGCCGCCGCTCGCCGCCAAGGCGCTGATGCCCTCGGGCGACGTGGATGGAAAAATTGTGGCGCGCGAACTGCTTCGCGCGCCAGGTCAGATCGGCGGACTGATTCTCGCGGGTCTCGAGTCCCGCGCGGCCTTCGGGACGCTAGGCCGCTGTGGGCCGCTCCTCGGACCGCTTCTTCGCCTCGTGCTCTCGGATCTCTGAGAGCCTGGCGATGTTCTCGTCGTAGACATATTCGGCAGGGCGCTGATTCTCGAGCGAGATGTCCGGCGCCATCGGCCCTTCCGTGCGCACCCCGAACAGCGCCACCGCCGCCGCCTTCCACGGCCGCTTCACCGTATCCGCCACGGCCGTCGGCTCGAAGCCGCAATGGACCATGCAGTCGGCGCATTTCTCATAGTTGCCGACGCCGTAGGCATCCCAATTGGTCTCTTCCATCAACTGCTTGAACGTCGGCACATAGCCTTCGCCGAGAAGATAGCAGGGACGCTGCCAGCCGAACACGGTGCGAAGCGGATTGCCCCAGGGCGTGCAGGCGTAGCTCTCATTGCCGGCGAGGAAGTTCATGAACAGGCCGGACTGCTGGAAGGCCCAGCTCCGGCCGCCGCGGCCGCGGCGCAGAATGGCGCGGAACAGCTCCTTCGTCTTCTGCCGGTTGAGGAAGTGGGTCTGGTCCGGGGCGCGCTCATAGGCGTAGCCCGGCGACACGGTCATGCCGTCGATGCCCATGGCCGTGGTGTCGTCGAGGAATTTCGCGACCTTCTCCGGATCGGCGTCGGCGAAGAAAGTGCTGTTCGTGGTGACGCGGAAACCCTTCGATTTCGCCAGCTTGATCGCCTCGACGGCGCGCTCGTAGACGCCGTCCTGGCTCACGGCGCGGTCGTGCATCTCCTTGTCGCCGTCGAGATGGATCGACCAGGTGAAATAGGGCGAGGGCTTGTACTGGTCGATCTTCTTGGCCAGCAGCAGGGCGTTGGTGCAGACGATGGCGAATTTGCCGCGCTTCGTGATGCCCTCGACGATCTGCGGCAGGTCCTTGTGCAGCAGCGGCTCGCCGCCCGCGATGACCACCACCGGCGCGCCGCATTCGTCGACCGAGGCGAGACACTCCTCGACGGACAGGCGCTTGTTGAGAATATGGTCCGGATAATCGATCTTGCCGCAGCCCGAACAGGCGAGATTGCAGCGGAACAGCGGCTCCAGCATCAGGACGAGGGGATAGCGTTTTCTGCCGAGGAGATGCTGCTTGACGAGATAGGAGCCGATCTTCGCAACGTAACGGAAAGGTATGGACACGGCTTGTTCCTGTTGTGTTGCGCGACCTTCAAGGGGCCGCGAGACAAGAGGCGCCCCGGCGCTCCCCCGCGACGTCGCGCCGGCGCGATCATGGAGCCTCTCGGCCCTCTAACACGAAAGTTCCGGAAGGAAAACCCAGCCTCCCGGCCGCCTGCGTCCCTGTCCCGCCCGGGTTGCTTGCGCAAAGGCAAAAATAGGTCTCATTTGCCTCTCATCAATGAAGCCGCTTTGGCGGCGGGGCGAGGATCGAGGAGCTTTTCATTTCCATGACAGTCGCGAGCCCGCCTGCCCGCCCCGAGTCCACCGCCCCGCGCCGGACGCTCCCGCTGCATGCGCTGTTCGCGCCGCTGCGCCGCTTCTGGGCCGGCGACGTCAATCTCGGCCGCGTCGGCATGGCGGTGACGCTGCCGGTGCTCGCCTGGGTCTTCTACACAACCTCCTCCGGCATGATCGACATCATGCAGAAGGAGCAGGGCGACCTCATCGGCCTCGCCGGCGCCTTCGTGGCCACCACGGCCGTTCTGGTGATGCTGGCCTCGACCTCCTGGTCGCTCGGCGCCGATCTCGCCGCGCTGATCGCGCGCCGCCACATGGCCCGCGAACGCATGGTGATGAAGACCATCGTGACGGCGGCGGTGTTCGTGTTCGTCTTCTCGATCTCCGCCTTCTTCTCCTTCACCTACTACTACAACAACATCTTCAAGCTCAGCTCGCGCAAGATCGTCGCCGAGCTGCAACCGATGGAACTCGCCGCCGAGGTCGTTCTGCCGGCCACGAAGGAGATAAGCGCGGCCTATGAGGCGGCCTCCGCCAGGATCGTGGCGACCTCCTCCTTCGCCGCCTATCTCGGCGCGCTCGACGGGCTGATCGACACGGCCCGCGCCGCCGGCCCCGCCCTGCGCGACGCGATCCGCAAGAGCCAGGAGGGGCAGCAGGCCGCCCTCGCCAGGGCCGCGCGGGAGGCGGCGGCCGAACTCGAAAGCGCCCAGGCCGCGACCCGCCAGATCGACGAGGCCCCCGTCGAGATGGCGACGCTCGAAAAAGCCGCCGCCAATCTCGACGCCATCATCAAATCCAAGCAGGAGGAAATCGCCGCGCTCGACGCCGCCGCGCAGCGCGAGGAGCAGCTCGCGGTCGACGCCGAACACGGGCTCGACAACCGCGGCGCGACTTGCGGGCCGAATTGCCGGACGCATCGGCTCAAGGCCGAGGAGGCCCACCACCGCGCCGCCACGATCCGCCAGACGCTCGCCGGCCCGGTGACGGAGCGCGCGAGCGCGCACAAGAAGCGCGACGCGCTCGCCGCCCAGACCCTCGCCCTCAGGCAGAAGGCCGACCTCGCTGGCGCCGCGGCCCGGCGCCCCATCCCCAAGGGCGAAGCCGCCCTCGATCTCGACGCGACCCTGCGCGACCTCACCGCGCTGCGCGACCAGCTCCGCATGGACCCGACCTGGGCCAGAGCCCGCGACGCCAAGCCGCTGTGCGAACCGATTCTCGCCGCCGCGCGCCAATCCGGCGCCCTGCCCGCCGCCGTGCCGCGCGACTTCGCCTGCGAACCGCAGGGCGAGGCGCGCGATCTGCTCTCGGCGCGGGACGACACCATCGCGGCCCGCGCGGCCTTCGACAGGAAATGCAGCCTCGACGCCGGCCTGCGCGACGAGCTGAACGCCGTGGTGGCGAGGATTCGCGCCGCGCCGGCCTCCGACAGGGCGGCGGCGGCCAATGGCTTCAACGAGGCGAAGGCGCTCGTCGACGCCTGCGTCGTCGCCGGCAAGACCGTCGGTCTCAGCGAGGACGAGGTGCGCGCGCTGCTCAAGAAGAGCGACGATTTCCTGCGCGCCCATTCGACCGAGCGCAACAAGTTCGAACTCGCGCGCGAAGCCTTCTGGAGCTTCACGCCCGACTCCACCATGGCGATCTGCGTGGCCATGGCTCAGGACGCCTTCCTCTTCATCATGAAGTTCCTGTCGGAGATCTTCAAAAGAGGCTTCGAGGCGCGCGAGCGCCGCCAGTTCACAGCGCCGATCGACCTCACCGACGACGAGGCCGAGCCGGTGGAGATTCGCGCCATGAAGGCGATGCTGCGCGTGGCCCGGCCGGTGCACGGCGACATGAGCGAGATCGATCCGCAGGATGCGCCGCTTCTCCTGCTGTCGCAGAATGTCCGTGACACGCTCGTGGCGATCCTCAACCGTCTGGTGCGCGACGAGATCGCCCATGTCGACCGGCGCGGCTGCTATGTGGTGGACAATGTCACGGTGTCGCAGGTCGAGGCGCGTCTGCTGGCGGCGCTGAGGCCGCGCGCGCGGGCGGCGCGCTATGGGCTCGACGCGAGCGGCGGCCCGCGCGCCTATTACAGCGACGCCGTGCTGGCGAGCGGGCGGCGGCGGCGGCCGACGGCCTTGGAGCGCTATCTGGCGCCGGAGCCGCGCGGCGGGGAGGATGGCGGCGGGGTGGGGTGATCCGCCCCCCTCGGCCTTACGCCGCCGCCTGCGCCCGGCTCCATGACGGCGTGTAGCGCAGGCACAGGCCCTGCAAGGGCGTCGCGAGCCCCGACACGATGCTGATGTCCCGCCAGCTCGGGAAATTTTGCGGCAGCATTTGCAGCGCGAAGCCGACGGCGGAGAGAAATTCCGCTTCCGTCGCGAAATCATGGGCGCCGAATTCGCAGACCGTCTGCCGGCCCCATTCGACGCCGTCGAGCAGCGTCTCCATCATGGGAACCGCCCAGCGCGCGCGACCGACGACGCGGCGCACGGCCTCCGGGTCCGGCCGCGCGGCGCGCCAGCGCAGCGGCGCGTCATTCATGCGCGCGGCTTCCGCCTCGCTGACGAGATCGGGCGTCGCGTGAAGTTCATGCGCGGCGATGGAGAGGCAGGCCGCCGGATTGCGCGTCCAGGCGTCGAGCCCGCACAGCCACATGGCCGCCTGCTGATGCAGCCGCCCGGCGCCGCGCTCGCCATCCTCGGGCCGGAACCGCGCGCGCATGAAGACGACGCCCTCGCCGACGGTCCGCGCCAGGAAACAGCCCGCCGCGCGCGCGTCAATGTCGATGGCGTCGGGCTCGAAGCGACGCAGTCCGGCGAGGCGGGGCGGGGAGAGGAAATTGTCCCAGGCCGGATCGAGACCGGCCGAGCGGCGGGTGATGGCGTAGCCGGACGACGGCGTGACGCGGCGATCCTCGCCCGCCGCCAGTTTGCCGTAGTGCAGGCGATGGAATGAGATGACGCTCGCCTCGTCGCCCGCCGTCATGAGCCTGTCCTCATCAAGCCGCCCGCCCGATGAAGATAAGTTCGCTTTATTAACCAAGAATTGAGGCGGCGCGATTTTCTTCGACGCGCGCGTCGAGTTGCGCGTGGGAGAAGGTGAAAGCGCTGTCGAGGCCCAGCGCCGCATAGAGAATCGGCTCGGCCGTCAGGAACGGCCGCCAATATTCGCTGAAGGCGCGGGCGCCCTCGATGCGCGCGCGACGGAACCGCCGCTCGCCGGGCTGGTGGGGGTCCATGTTCGGATTCTGAAACCGCTTGGTGAATCCATAGGCCGAGCAGACCGTATAGCGCACGGAGACGCCGCCGCCGCCAGGTTGCTCCAGCGCGCGCAGGCGATCGAGCCAGGGCGCCGCGCGCAGCGATTTGCGCAACACATGCAGCGCGACGGCCGGATCGCAGGCGTAGGTGAAGGCGCTCGGGCCGAGCCGGGTGAACAGCCGCTCATATTGCGAGAAGACCACGACGACGCGCTTGAGCCGCCGGTCGCGCGTGAGCGCCAGACGGTCGAGAAGCCGCGACAGCGTGCCGGTCCAGGCGGAATCCTCCAGCCGCACGAGCGGCAGGACGATCACCAGCGCGTCGGCGCCGAGCATCTGTGAGGCCAGCTTCGCCTTCACGTCGTTGAGGATCGCGACCGCGGCGCCGTCCGGGGGCACGGCGATCTCGCCGGCCGAGTCGACGATTTCGAGCAGCCACGGCCCGCGCGTGACGACCTCCGGAGGCGCCTCGCCATTCACCGAGAGGCGGAAATAATACTCGTAGGTGTTGAGCGTGTCGGTGGCGACGCCGCCCTCGGCGAAATCCTGCTTGAGGCGCTCATAATCGCCCTGCTCGGCGGAGAACAGATCGGCGCGGCGCGGGTCTTGCGGATCGGCGGCGTATTCGGCCTGGCTGATGGGCTGCAACGCCGGCCGCAGGCGCGGCGAATAGCCGAAGGCGCTCTGCGCCACGCAATCGGCCAGCGAGGCGAGAAGCGAGGACTTGCCGCCCTTCTTCGGCCCCACGAGACAGATGGCAAGCTTTTCCGTCATTTCCGCTCCATTGCGACGGCGCGACCATACAGGGCGCAAGCGGCGCGGGAAAGGCGCGGATGTGGCGCCGGAAGGTGACGCGCGGCGGTCGCCTATGCTAAGCGCGCGTCATGCTCGAAGGTTTGCCCCCCAATGGCGCCAGCCATGTGCTGCGCCTCTCCACCGACGAAGGCCGCGCCCGCGCCGTCGCCGACATCATCGTCGAGACATTCGACCCCACGGAAACCGCCGCCGCCGCCTTTGAGGTGGACGACGGCCCCGTCTGGTCGGTCGAGGTCTATTTCGCGGAGGCGCCGGACGAGGATGAAATCCGCGCGCTGATCGAGGCGGTCAGCGACGCCGAGACCGCCGCCCGCGCCGAATTCGCCGAGATCGCCAAGGAAGACTGGGTGCAGAAATCGCTCGCCGGTCTGGAGCCGGTGCGCGCCGGCCGCGTGGTGGTGCACGGCTCCCACGACCGCGCCCGGCTGAAGCCCAACGACATCGGCGTCGAGATCGAGGCTGCGCTCGCCTTCGGCACGGGGCATCACGGCACCACGCTCGGCTGCCTGCGGGCGCTGGACAGGATCACCAAGCGTCGCCGCCCGCGCCGGGTGCTGGACGTCGGCACGGGAACGGGCGTTCTCGCCATCGCGGCGGCGAAGCTGCTGCGCCAGACGGTCGCCTGCGGCGACATCGACCCGGTCGCGGTGGAGACGGCGCGCGCCAATGCGGTTCACAATGGCGCGGTCGCCTTCGTGCGGCCGGTCGTCGCCACGGGCCTGCGCCACGAGGCCATGGCCGGGCGCCATGATCTGATCTTCGCGAATATCCTGGCCAAGCCGCTGCGCCTGCTCGCCCCCGCCATCGCCCGCGCGGCGGCGCCGGGCGCGGAGCTGGTGCTCTCGGGGCTCCTGCTGCGCGACGTGCCGGGCGTGCTCTCCGCCTATCGGGCGCAAGGGTTTTCGCTCGCCGAGCAGACGGAAATCGACGGCTGGGCCACGCTGGTGCTGCGCCGGGGTGGGGCCTAGGGGCCACTCCGAGTCCGATCCACACGCTTGATGAAGGCGCCAATCTGCTCCCTCTCCCGCGAAAGCGGGGGAGGGTTGGGGAACGGGCTTCTCAGCCGACGCTGGCGATCTCCGCGACAATCCCCTCGGCGGCCGCGCGCGGGTCGGCGGCGCGGGTGATCGGCCGCCCGACGACGATGTGGTCGGCGCTGGCCGCGATCGCCTGTGCGGGCGTCATGATTCGCTTCTGGTCGCCGGCGTCGGCGCCCGCCGGGCGCACGCCGGGGGTGACCAGCAGCATGCCGGGGCCGATGAGCGTTCGGATCGTCGAAAGCTCCAGCGGCGAGAGGATCAGGCCGTCGATCCCCGCCGCCTGCGCCTGACGCGCGCGCCGGGCGACGAGGTCGGCGACGCCGAGGGCGTAGCCCGCGTCCCTGAGATCCGCGTCGTCGTAGGAGGTCATCACCGTGACGGCGAGAAGCTTCAGGTCTCCTGCTCCGGCGCGGGCGGCGGCCATGGTCTGCGGATAGGCGTGGATGGTGAGGAAGTCCATGCCCAGACGCGCAATCTGCCGCGTCGCGCGCTCCACCGTGGCGCCGATGTCATGCAGCTTGAGATCGATGAAGACGCGCTTACCGGCGTCCTTGAGCTCCTGCGCCAGCGTCAGCCCGCCGCCATAGGCGAGCTCCATGCCGATCTTGTAGAAAGAGGCGGCGTCGCCGAGCGTCGAGACCAGCGCGCGCGCCGCCTCGACGCTCTCGACGTCGAGGGCGACAATCAGCCGGTCGCGGGCCGCGGCGTCCGTCACGGCTTGCCGCCGTGCCCGGCCTTGCGGTAGCGCCAGACACGCGCGGGCGGGATGTTCATGATGATGGGCGCCGAGCCCTTGCCCACATAGGCGCCGCTGACGTCGCGCGCGTGGAGCGGCATGGGCGATTTCGTCAGCCCGTAGGTGAACTGGATGAAGAGCCCGTCGTCGCCCATCAGCTCGAACGCCTGATGCAGCAGCTCGACCCGGTCGCGCTCGGGCCGCACCAGCAACGGCAGGCTCGACACGACGGTCGCGACCCTGCCGCCGAGCTTGCCGTCCAGCGTCTTTTTCAGCCCATAGGCGTCGCCCTGCACGATCTGCACGCCCGGATAACGGTCGGCCAGCATCTTGCAGAAACGCTGCTCATATTCGACGAGCACGAGACGCTCGGCGGGAATGCCACGGGCGAGAAGGGCCTTGGTGACCGGTCCGGTGCCCGGTCCGAGCTCCACGATGGGGCCCTCGCGCGAGAGGTCGACGAAGCCCGCCATGGCCTTGGCGAGCGCGGGGCCGGAAGGGGAAACGGCGCCGATCAGGCGCGGATTTTCGATCCACTGCTTGATGAAACGGGCGTTGTCGGCAAGCGAGCTTTTCTGGCTGTTCGGCAAGGGCGTCTTCCCTGAATTCGGCTTCTGTCGGCCAGTTATACGCCAAACGGCCCCGCTGTCGGGGCCGTGGGCGCGAGAATAGGGGAGGCTTGCGAGAAAGACAACGCAGCAGGGCGGCGCGTCGTCATTCGGGGCAGGGAGACTTTTGCAAAGAGCCGGCTTGCACTAAAAATTGCAAACCTTAAGCTGTGCAATCGCAACGTGTTTTCTTCGATTCAGTCGCCGGAGCGCCGCAGATGAGCTTATGGTCTGATTTTCTGACGAACGATCAGCGCCTGATCCATAAATGCAGAGCCTATTTTCCCGCCTATGAGCGGCACTTCGCCAGATTCGTGAACACCGGCGTCACCTTTGTCGAGATTGGCTGCGGCAGGGGCGGCTCCTTGCAGATGTGGAAGCGCTTTTTCGGGCCGCACGCCCGCATCATCGGCATCGATATCGAGGAAGCCTGCAAGACATATGAGGAGAGCCAGATTTCGGTCCGGATCGGGGATCAGTCGAACACGGAGTTCCTGAACGCGGTGTGCGAGGAATTCGGCCCGCCGGACATCGTGCTCGACGATGGGAGCCATCTCATGTCGGATGTGCGCGCCTCCTTCGACTTCCTCTATCCGAGGATCGCGCGCAGCGGGGTTTATGTGGTGGAGGACATGCAAACGGCCTACTGGCCGGAATTCGGCGGCGGCGTGAGGCGCCCCGAGTCCTTCATGGAGACCGCCAAAAATCTCATCGACGCCCTCAATGCGGATCATTCGCGAGGCGTCCTGCCGCCGGACGCCTTCACGCGATCCACCTTGTCCATGCATTTCTACGACGCGATGATCGTCTTCGAGAAGGGATGGCACGACGAGAATATCGCGCTCAAGACAGCTGGCCGCACCTAGGGGCAGCCTGGCTCCCTCTCCCCGCGAGCGGGGAGAGGGGACTAACCGCCGAACAAATCCTTCATCCGGGCGAAGAAGCCATGCTCCTCCGGATGAGTCTCGTGCGAGGACTCCTTCTCGAACTCGGCCAGCAGTTCCTTCTGCCGCTTGGTGAGTTTCTGCGGCGTCTCGACGCTGAGCTGAACGTGCAGGTCGCCGAAGTCCCGGGTGCGCAGCACCGGCATGCCCTTGCCCTTGGCCTTGATCTGCCGGCCGGTCTGCGAGCCCTCCGGAACCTTCAGCTTGATTTCCGAGCCGTCGATGCCGTGGACCCTGATGTCGCCGCCGAGCGCGGCGCGGACCATGGAGATCGGCACGCGGCAGTAAAGATCGGCGCCGTCCCGCTGGAACATGGGATGGGGCTTCACGGACAGGAAGATGTAAAGATCGCCCGGCGGGCCGCCGCGCACGCCGGCCTCGCCTTCCCCGGCGAGGCGGATGCGGGTGCCGTCCTCCACCCCCGGCGGCACATTCACCGAGAGCGACCGCTCGACTGTCTTGCGGCCGGAGCCAGAGCAGGACGTGCACGGGTTGTCGATGAGTTCGCCACGGCCCTGGCAGGCGGGACAGGTGCGCTCGATCGCGAAGAACCCCTGTTGCGCGCGCACGCGGCCGTGCCCGGCGCAGGTCGTGCAGGTCTTGGGCTTGGAGCCTTTCTTCGCCCCCGTGCCGGAGCAGGCCTCGCAGGTCGCCGAGGTCGGGATTTTCAGCGACGCGGTCTTGCCGACATAGGCCTCCTCGAGGGTGATCTCCATGTTGTAGCGCAGGTCCGAACCGCGTTCGCGTCCTCCCGAGCGGCTGCGCCGGCCCATGACGTCGCCGAAGAGATCCTCGAAAATATCGGCCATGGAGGCGCCGAAGCCCTCCGACGCGCCAAAGCCCCCGAAGCCGCCGCCGCCCTGCTCGAAGGCGGCGTGGCCGAAACGATCATAGGCGGAGCGCTTCTGCGGATCACAGAGGCATTGATAGGCCTCGTTAACCTCCTTGAAGCGCGCCTCCGCCTCCGGATCGCCCGGATGGCGGTCGGGATGGCACTGCATCGCCGCCTTGCGGAAGGCGATCTTGAGCTCGGTTTCCGTCACCGTGCGGCTGACGCCGAGGATTTCGTAGTAATCGCGTTTGGACATGTGTGTCGTCGTCGTCAGTCGCAAGCTGCTCGCCCGGAGGAGCGGCCCGGCGCTTCGCGATGGTGCAAATCTCGAACCGGCTTCGAAACGCAAGGAAACCCGGCGCTTTCACGCCGGGCTTCCGTTGGCTAGCGCATCCGACCGCTCAAGGCCAGCCCGCCTTACTTCTTGTCGTCGCCGACGTCCTTGAACTCGGCGTCGATCACGTCGTCCTTGGGCGCCTCGCTGGCGCCGGCGTCCGAAGCGCCGGACTGCTGGGCCTTGTACATCGCCTCGCCGAGCTTCATCGAGGCCTGGGCCAGTTCATTGGTCCTGGCCTTGATGGTCTCGACATTGTCGCCCTCGAGCGCGGTCTTCAGCGCGGCGATCGCCGACTCGATGGCGCTCTTGTCGGCGCCCGAGACCTTGTCGCCGAATTCGGCGACCGATTTCTCGGCCGCGTGGATCGAGGCCTCGCCGTGGTTTTTGGCGTCGACCAGCTCGCGCCGCGCCTTGTCCTCGGCCGCGTGAACCTCCGCGTCCTTGACCATCTTCTCGATGTCGGTGTCCGACAGGCCGCCGGACGCCTGGATGCGGATTTGCTGCTCCTTGTTGGTGGCCTTGTCCTTCGCGGTGACGTTGACGATGCCGTTGGCGTCGATGTCGAAAGTCACCTCGACCTGCGGCACGCCGCGCGGGGCCGGCGGAATGCCCATCAGGTCGAACTGGCCGAGCAGCTTGTTGTCCGCCGCCATTTCGCGCTCGCCCTGGAAGACGCGGATGGTCACGGCCTGCTGATTGTCTTCGGCGGTCGAGAACACCTGGCTCTTCTTGGTCGGGATCGTCGTGTTGCGGTCGATCAGGCGCGTGAACACGCCGCCGAGCGTCTCGATGCCCAGCGACAGCGGGGTCACGTCGAGCAGCAGCACGTCCTTGACGTCGCCCTGGAGAACGCCGGCCTGGACAGCCGCGCCGATGGCGACGACTTCATCCGGGTTGACGCCCTTGTGCGGCTCCTTGCCGAAGAACTGCTTCACGACCTCCTGCACCTTCGGCATGCGGGTCATGCCGCCGACGAGCACCACTTCGTCGATCTCGGCCGCGGAGAGGCCCGCGTCCTTGAGCGCCTTGCGGCAGGGCTCGACCGTGCGCTGGATCAGGTCGTCGACCAGCGCCTCGAACTTGGCGCGCGTCAGCTTCAGGGTCAGATGCTTCGGACCCGTGGCGTCGGCGGTGATGTAAGGCAGGTTGATCTCGGTCTGCGTCGCGGAGGACAGTTCGATCTTCGCCTTCTCGGCCGCTTCCTTCAGGCGCTGGAGGGCGAGCTTGTCCTTCGTCAGGTCGATGCCCTGCTCCTTCTTGAACTCGGCCGCCAGATATTCGACGATCCGGTTGTCGAAGTCCTCGCCGCCCAGGAAGGTGTCGCCGTTTGTCGATTTCACCTCGAAGACGCCGTCGCCGATCTCGAGGATCGAGACGTCGAAGGTGCCGCCGCCGAGGTCATAGACCGCGATGACGCCGGACTGCTTCTTGTCGAGGCAATAGGCCAGCGCCGCCGCCGTCGGCTCGTTGATGATGCGCAGGACCTCGAGGCCGGCGATCTTGCCGGCGTCCTTGGTCGCCTGACGCTGGGCGTCGTTGAAGTAGGCCGGAACGGTGATGACCGCCTGCGTCACGGTCTGGCCGAGATAGGCCTCCGCCGTCTCCTTCATCTTCTGGAGGATGAAGGCCGAGATCTGCGAGGGCGAATACTGCTTGCCCGCCGCCTCGACCCAGGCGTCGCCATTGTTGGCCTTGACGATGTGATAGGGGACGAGACCGATGTCCTTCTTGGTCATCGGGTCTTCGAAGGTGCGGCCGATCAGGCGCTTGATGGCGAAGAAGGTCTTGTCGGGGTTCGTCACCGCCTGACGCTTCGCCGGCTGGCCGACGAGGCGCTCGCCGTCGTTCGTGAAGGCGACGATCGAGGGCGTCGTGCGCGCGCCTTCCGCATTCTCAATGACTTTGGGGGTCGACCCTTCCATGACGGCCACGCAGGAATTGGTCGTGCCGAGGTCGATGCCGATGATTTTGGCCATATCGTTTTCCTTTCGCTCTCAATCCGGAACCCCGAAGCGGTTCCTTCAACACCTCCGGACGGCGGCTCGCCATGAGCCCGCCGCGCGATCCAGAGGCGGTGTTCGCTCCCCAAGATTGGGTTTGCCCCAGCCTGCCGCAAGGGCAGGCCGCATATAGAAGAAGGAAACCCCCGCGACAAGCCGCCGCCTTCCCGCGATCAAGCTTCTGGCAAGCGAAGGGCCGTCGGTCGGAGCGGGTGGACCTTGACCGTTTTGTGATGAATGATAAATATTGAAATTCGTCAGTCGTTGCCACGCAGGAGGCGCCGCGCGGCCCATGACCAAGTCTTGCAGCCATATTTCTTTTCCGCCCGTCCTCGTCTGCGTGGCGCTGGTCGCCGCTCTTGGCCTCTCAGCCTGCGGCAAGCGGGAGGAGGAGAACAGGGACGCGCTCTCCGAGCGCCCCGTCCTGGTCGCCCAGCCCCGTGTAGCGGCGCAGTCGCAGGGACGGGAGTTCGCGGCGACGATCCGGCCGCGCGTCGAATCCGATCTCGGCTTCCGCGTGACGGGCAAGGTCGTCAAGCGCTTCGTCCAGGCCGGGCAGAAGGTGAAGGCGGGCGAGCCCCTGGCGGCGCTCGACGAGAATGATTTCCGTCTCCAGCGGGAACAGGCCGAGGCCGAGCTCTCGGCGGCGAGGATGGTGGTGGCGCAGGCGCTGGGCGACGAGAAGCGCGCGCTGGCGCTGCGCAAGAACGGCTGGACGACCGACGCCACGCTCGACCGCATCCGCGCGTCGGCGCAGGAGGCGCGGGGGCGCCAGCAGCGGGCCGAGCGGGCCCTCGAGCTCGCCCGAAACTCGCTCGATTACGCGACCCTGCGAGCGGATGGCGACGGCGTCGTCACCCAGACGCTGGTCGAGCCGGGGCAGGTTTTGGGCTCGGGCCAGACGGCGATCCGGCTGGCCCATTCCGGCGCGCTGGACGCCGCCGTCTCGCTGCCGGAGGATTTCGCGCCCTATGCGGACAAGGGCGCGGCGACGCTGACGCTGTGGTCGAACCGCGGCAAGGTCTATCACGCCAGGCTGCGCGAGCTCAGCCCCTCCGCCGACGTCGCGACCCGAACGTTCGCCGCCCGCTACGCCATTCTGGATGCGGACGCCGCGCTGGCGCTCGGGATGAGCGCGACGCTCAGCATTGCAGCGGCCGGACCCGAGCAGGTGATGAGCGTGCCGCTCTCGGCGCTTTACAATCAGGGCGACGGACCTTCGGTCTGGAAGGTCGGCGCCGACGGACGTCTCGAGCTCGCGCCGGTCAAGCTCGTGCGTCTCGACTCCGACGCGGCGCTGGTCACCGGCGGGCTCTCGCCGGCCGACCAGATCGTGGTGCTGGGCGTCCACAAGCTGGAGGCCGGCCGCAAGGTGCGCGTGATGACGCGCCAGACGCTCTGACGGGAGCCGCGCCGATGCGCTTCAATCTTTCCAGATGGGCGGTGCAGCGCCCGCAGCTCATGCTGTTCCTGATGATCGCGATCGCGGCTTCGGGCCTCTATTCCTATCTGCGCCTCGGACGCGCGGAGGACCCGTCCTTCACCATCAAGGTGGCGAATGTCATCGCGACCTGGCCGGGCGCGACGGCGCAGGAGATGCGCGACCAGGTGGCTGATCTCTACGAGAAGAAGCTTCAGACGCTGCCCCATCTCCACAAGATCGAGACCTATACGAAGCCTGGCTTCCTGGCGATGCAGGTGAGCTTCAAGGACACAACGCCGCCGCGGGAGATTCCCCAGCTCTTCTATCAACTCCGAAAGAAGCTCAGCGATATACAGGGAGATCTGCCGGCCGGCGTGCGCGGGCCGCAGATCAACGACGAATATGGCGACGTCGACTCGGTGCTCTACGCCGTGACCGGCGACGGCGCCGATTACCATATGCTGCACAAGGTCGTCGAAGCCCTGCGCCAGCGTCTCGTGGAGACGCCGGAGGTGATGAAGGTGGATGTTTACGGCGAGCAGCCCCGCCGCGTCTATCTCGAGTTCAGCCAGGAGAAGATCGCCAATCTCGGCGTTGAGCCGCAAGCTCTGTTCGACTCGATCGCCAAGCAGAACGCCGTCACCAACGCTGGCGCGTTTGAAACGTCCGCCAACAGGGTGCGCATACAGGTCACGGAGGAGCTGAAAGGAGCCGACGCCATCGCCGCCATTCCGGTTCCGGCGAATGGCAAGGTCTTCCGGCTCGGCGACATCGCCGAGGTGCATATGGGCTTTGAGGACCCGCCCTCCTTCCTTGTGCGCTACAAGGGCCAGCCCGCCGTCGTCATCGGCGCGGTTCTGGCGAAGGGCGGCAACGTCTTCAATTTCGGCAAGGCCGTGGCCGATGCGGTGGCCGAGGTGCGCGCGACGACTCCGGTTGGAATCGAGATCGATCAGATCGCCGACCAGCCGAAGGTCGTCGAGGAAGCGGTCGGCGAATTCACGCGCTCCTTCATCGAGGCGCTGATCATCGTTCTGGGCGTGAGCTTCGTGTCGCTGGGCTTTCGCACCGGCGTCGTGGTGGCGCTCTCCGTGCCCTTCGTCCTCGCCGTCGTGTTCATCCTCATGTATCTGATGGGCATCGACCTGCAGCGCATTTCGCTCGGGGCGCTCATTATCGCGCTGGGTCTCCTCGTCGACGACGCCATCATCGCGGTCGAGATGATGATGGTGAAGATGGAGCAGGGCTACGATCGCATCAAGGCCGCGACCTTCGCCTGGGACTCGACCGCCTTTCCCATGCTCACCGGCACGCTGATCACCGCGGCGGGCTTTCTGCCGGTCGGCTTCGCGGCCTCGGGCGTGGGCGAATACACCGGCTCCATGTTCTGGGTGCTGCTGGTGGCGCTGGTGGCGTCGTGGTTCGTGGCGGTGATGTTCACGCCCTATCTCGGCGTGAAGCTTCTGCCCGATTTCGGCAAGCTGCATCCCCACCACGATCCCGACGAGATTTACCAGACGCCCTCCTACAGGCGCCTGCGCGCGGTCATCGCCTGGGCCGTGGACAACCGGATCAAGGTGATCGCCTCGACCGTGGGCGTCTTCTGCCTCGCCATTCTCGGCATGGTCGTCGTTCAGAAACAGTTCTTCCCCTATGCGGAGCGGCTGGAGCTCTTTCTCCAAATGCGCATGCCCGAGGGCTCGTCGATCGGCGCGACGCTCGAAACCGCGAAACAGGCGGAGGCGCTGCTCGCCGACGATCCGGACATCAACTTCTTCACGACCTATGTCGGGCAGGGGCCGCCGCGCTTCTGGCTGGGGCTCAATCCGCAACTGCCGAACGAGGCCTATGCCGAGACGGTCATCGTCTCGAAGGACGTTCCGGCGCGCGAGCGGCTGAAGAAGAAGATCGAGGCGGCGGTCGCCAATGGCGCGCTGCCACAGGCGCGCGTGCGCGTCGACCGCTTCTCTTACGGCCCGCCCGTGGGCTTTGCGGTTCAGTTCCGGGTCATCGGCGCGGATCCCCAGAAGGTGCGCGAGATCGCCCATCAGATTCGCGATGTCGTCGAGCAGGACCCTGGCGCGGACGACCCGCATCTCTCGTGGAACGAGCAGACGCCGAGCGTCCGGCTGGTCATCGACCAGGACCGCGCCCGCCTCATGGGCGTGACGCCGCAGGACGTCTCCAATCGCATTCGCATGGCGGTCTCGGGCGTCACCGTGACCACGCTGCGCGACGGGACCGACCAGATCGACGTCGTGGCGCGCGCCGTTCCGGAGGAGCGGGCGGCGCTTGGCGCGCTCGGCGACATGGTGCTTTATTCGCGCGACGGCAGGCCCGTGACGGTCTCGCAGGTCGCCAAGATCGTCTACGAGCATGAAGAGCCGATTATCTGGCGGCGAAACCGCAACATGACAATCACCGTGCGCGCCGGCGTCAAGGACGGCGTCCAGGCGCCGGACGTCTCCCAGCGCGTCTGGGCTCAGCTCGCCGACATTCGCGAGCATCTGCCGCCGGGCTATCGCGTCGAGATGGGCGGCGCCATCGAGGAATCGGCCAAGGGCAACAGCTCGATCTTCGTCGTGTTCCCGGTGGTGATTCTCTTCATGCTGTCCATCGCCATGTTCCAGTTGCAGGATTTCACGCGCGTGGGACTTGTGATGATGAGCGCGCCGCTCGGGCTGATCGGCGCGTCGCTGGCGCTCAACGCCGCCCACGCGCCGTTCGGCTTCGTCGCGCTTCTCGGCCTGTTCGCGCTGTCGGGCATGGATATGCGCAACTCCATCATCCTCGTCGATCAGGTGCGACAGGATCTCGAAGGCGGCGCCAATTACCGGGAGGCGATCATCGGCGCCACGGTGCGCCGCGCCCGGCCCGTCGCGCTGACAGCGCTCGCGGCGATCCTGGCGATGATCCCGCTGTCGCGCTCCGCCTTCTGGGGGCCCATGGCGCTCACCATCATGGGCGGCCTGTTCGTCGCCACCTTCCTGACGGTGCTGTTTCTGCCGGCGCTGTACGCCCTCTGGTTTCGCAAGCATCTCGATGACAGACTGCCAGTCGCCGCGCCGCAGACCGTCGCGCTTGGCGAGGGCCTGGCCGGGGAGGCAGCGGAATGAGTGGGGCGACCGAGGCGGTTGCGACGCGCGACGCCGATGCGCGCGCGCGGGACACGGATACGCGCGCCAGAATCGTCGCGACGGCGGAACGCCTGTTCCGCGAGATCGGCTTCCAGAAGACGACGGTGGCCGACATCGCGCGGGACCTGCGCATGTCTCCCGCGAACGTCTATCGCTTCTTCGGCTCCAAGGCCGAGATTCACGTGGCCGTCGCGCGGCATCTGATGGGCGAGGCGGAGGCGGCGGCGCAGGCGATCGCGTCGGGTCCCGGCTCGGCCTCGGACCGGCTGCGCGCGCTCGTGCTCGGCAATGAGCAGATGAACGCCAGTCGCTACCTCGCCGACCGCAAGATGCACGAAATGGTCGAGGCGGCGCTGGAGCAGCACTGGCCGGTGATTTCGGAGCATATCGACCGTCTCGACGCGATCTATGAAAGCGTCGTCGCGTCGGGCATGGAGTCGGGCGAATTCGCCAAGGGCGATCCCCGGCTGGCCGCCCGGCTCGTGCACCTGTCCTGCATCCGCTTCTGTCATCCCCGGCTGATGGTCGAATATGCCGACCGCCCGGAGCCCACGAGCGCGCAAATGATCGAGTTCTGTCTCGCCGCCCTGCGCGCCGGCGTGGAGGCCTGACGCGCCTCCGGCTTCGAGCCATCGCGAGGCGTGTCGCACTGCTCTCCAAAAGCGCCTCTTACGCCGCCCGCAACGCTTGTGTATGATAACGCGCTTGAAGAACGAGCGCGCATCCGCGCGGCCCAGGGGAACAGCAGAGCCGCCATGAAGGTCACACTGGTTCAGATGAATTCGATTGGCGACAAGGACGTCAATCTCGCCAACGCCCGCGCCCTGATCGAACGGGCGGTCGCCCAGGAGAAGCCGGACTGGATCTGCCTCCCCGAGGTGTTCGATTTCATTGGCGGATCCCGCGCCGAAAAAATGGCGGCGGCCGAGGAGCTGCCGGGCGGGCCGGCCTATGAGATGTGCAGCGCGCTGGCGCGCCAGCACAAGGTTTTCATTCACGCCGGCTCGATTCTCGAGAAGATTCCCGGCGAGGAGCGCCTCTACAACACCAGCGTCGCCTTCAACCGCGAAGGCAAGGAAGTCGCGCGCTACCGCAAGATTCACATGTTCGACATCACGGCCCCGGACGGCGCGAAATATCACGAGAGCGCCGCCTTCAAGCCGGGCGACGCGGTCGTGACCTATGACGTCGAGGGGCTCAAGGTCGGCTGCGCCATCTGCTACGACCTGCGCTTCTCCTATCTGTTTCAGGCGCTCGCCGACAAGGGCGTGGACATTGTGGCCCTGCCGGCCGCCTTCACCCTCGTCACCGGCAAGGATCACTGGGAGGTGCTCTGCCGCGCCCGCGCCATCGAGATGCAGGCCTATTTCTGCGCCCCCGCGCAGACCGGAGCGCACAAGGCCGGGCATGAGACGCGCTTCACCTACGGCAATTCGCTGATCGCCGACCCGTGGGGCCATGTCGTCGCCAAGGCGTCCGAGGGGCCGGGGCTGGTGTCGTCCTATGTCGACATCGACCGCATTCGGAAGGTCCGCGCCATGATCCCGGTGGCGCAGCATAAGGTAAAGCTCACGGTCTAAGCGTAGACTTTACATTAAAAGTGAGGCGCGGCTGCGTCAATTATTTGGCGAAGCTGCGCCATAGCCTTGCAAATCCATGATTTCTGGTTACTATGCGTCTCGTAAGCTATTGTGCTTGCGTACATAATCTGTTTTTGTCGCGCCGCCGGGGAAGTTGGGCGAAATCATGTCCGGTTTCCTGGTCGGTTGTGGCAGTCCCTCAAGTTTGTGTTTGCCCCGCATGGTAAGAAAGAACGCGCCTGGAAACACTTTGACGCGCGCTGCGCTGCGGGAGGCTGTTTACAGCTGCTGCCCGACCCTCTCGCGGGCGGAAGCCCGCAAGATCCTCGATTCCGCCTTCGAGGAGATCACAGAGGCGCTTTTGCGCGGCGAGTCCGTGAAATTACGCTCCTTCGGCACGTTCAACGTGCGAAGCAAGCGGGAACGCATTGGACGAAATCCAAAAACGGGCGTCGAGGCCACAATTACGCCGCGTCGTGTCCTCACGTTCAAGGCGTCTCCCGTGCTTGTCGCGCATGTCAACGGCGACGCGATCATTCCGACAGAGGATGATTGAGCTCGGACCGCCGGCCGTGCAAAGGTGAGGGGAGCGCTATCGCGTCGGCGCCGCGAGCGCTGACGCCTCCCATCCTTTCAAAGGGCCAGAAATGCGAAAACTGAGCGCGGCCGTCGCCGCCTTTGCCGTTCTTGCCGCGCTGATCGGCGCGCATCGGGCGGACGCTGACCTCTTCGTCCTCGCCGCCGCCGCTGGTCTTTGCGCCTACACCACATGGCGCGGCGCGGCGATGTCCAGCTTCATGAAGATTTTCGCGGCGATCTTCTCGACCGAGACGATCGTCTTCGGGCTGGTGCGGCTCATTCAGGCGGAGGGGCTCTGGCCGCAGGGGCTCGCCACCTGGACGCCGCCCGAGAGCATGGCCGTGACGGTCGCGGTCTTCTCCATTCTCGTCTTCGCCATCTCCCGCATTCGCGTCGTGCGGGAGATGACCCGCATCGCCGATCTTTACTTCGACTCGAGTGACCGCGGCGAGGGGCGCGTCTGGCCCTTTCCGCGCTTCGGCGCCCGCGAGAGCGCCATCGCCGTCGCCATGGTCGTCGTGCTGGTGCTGATCAACCAGGGGCAGGTGGGCATCACTGTCCGCTTGTCCTTCTTCAACCGCGACTGGTTCAACGCCATTCAGGAGAAGAACGCGGCGGAGTTCTGGCGTCAGCTGCTGTTCGTCTTCACGCCCTGGGCCTTCGTCTATGTCGCGATCGCGGTGATCGAATATGTGGTGCAGTCGATGCTCGTCATCCGCTGGCGCCGCTGGCTCACCGAGCATTATGTCCGCCGCTGGCTCGGCAGCCACACGCATTACGGCATGACGCTCGCTGGCGGCGCCGCCGACAACCCCGACCAGCGCATCGCCGAGGACGTCAACCGTTTCATCAACGGCGCGGACGACGGCTACGGCATCTACTCCTATTCGATCCTGCTGATCTCGACCGTCAGCTCCCTCGTCTCCTTCTCCTTCGTGCTGTGGGAGCTGTCCGGCAACTATCCGCTGCCGGGCACCAACATCTACCTCCCCGGCTTCCTGTTCTGGGTCGTGCTGGCCTATGCCACGCTCGGCACGCTCGTCACTCATCTGATCGGCCGCAAGCTCACCGTGCTCTATTTCGACAAGCAGCGGCGCGAGGCGGATTTCCGCTTCTCGTTGGCGCGCCTGCGCGAATACAGCGAGCAGATCGCGCTGCTGTCGGGCGAAAAGGCGGAGCAGGGGAGCCTGATCCAGCGCTTCGCGGGAATCGTGTTCAACTATCTGTCGATCGTGCGCACGCGCAAGCAGCTCATGATGTTCACGGCGACCTATGGCCAGCTGTCGCCGATCATCCCCTATGTCATCACCGCGCCCTTCTATTTCGCGGGCCGCATCCAGCTCGGCGTGATGACGCAGACGGCGAGCTCCTTCGGGCGGGTGGAGAGCGCGCTCACCTTCTTTATCAACTATTACACCTCGCTGGCGCAGTTCAAATCCGTGCTCGACCGTCTTGCCTCCTTCGACAAGGCGATCGACGGCGCAAGGGCGACGAGCGAAGGCGCGCAGATCGTCTCCCGCGCCCGGACGCCCGAGCTGGCGCTCAGCGATCTCACCTTGTCGCTGCCGGATGGGCGGCGCATCGTGCATGTCGATCAACTCGCGCTGGAGCCGGGACAGTCCGTGCTGCTCACCGGTCCCTCCGGCTCGGGCAAATCCACGCTGTTTCGCGCCATCGCCGGCGTCTGGCCGCATGTGACGGGCGCGATCTCGATGCCGCAGACCGCGCGGGTGATGCTGGCGCCGCAGCGCCCCTATATTCCGATGGGCACGCTCGCCGAGGCGGTGGTCTATCCGGCGGCGGTCGAGGATTTCACCCGCAGCGATATCGAATCCGCTCTGGTCGCCGCGCGGCTCGCGCCCTTCGTCGAGCGGCTCGATGAGGACAACAACTGGGGCCAGCGCCTGTCCGGCGGCGAGCAGCAGCGCGTCGCGATCGCGCGCGCCCTGCTCGCGCGGCCCGACTGGCTGTTCCTCGACGAGTCGACCTCCGCGCTGGACGAGAAGCTCGAGGGCGAGATTTACGGCATGCTGCGCGAACGTCTGCCCGCGACGACGATCGTCTCCATCGGCCATCGCTCGACGCTGCACGACTATCACGACCGCCACATCGAGATGGAGGCGCAGCCCGATGGCCTCTTCGCGCCGCGCGACAAGGTGCTGGCATGAGCGACGGCAAGGGCTCGGGGCGCGAGGGCGGGCGGTCGCTGAAGACGCGGGTGAAGACCGCGCGCAAGCGGTCGCTCTCCTCGACGCTCTGGCTGTCGCGCCAGCTCAACGACCCTTATGTCGCGCGCGCGAAACGCGAGGGCTATCGCTCGCGCGCCGCCTATAAGCTCATGGAGATGGACGACCGCCATCATCTCTTCAAACCCGGCGGGCGCATCGTCGATCTCGGCGCCGCGCCCGGCGGCTGGTCGCAGATCGCCGCCGACCGGGTGAAGGCGAAGGACGGCAGGGGCAAGGTCGTCGGCGTCGATCTTCTCGACATGGAGCCGATCGCCGGCGTCACATTCGCCGTGAAGGACTTCAACGACGACGACGCGCCGGATGTCATCAAGGCCATGCTCGGCGGCGAGGCGGACGGCGTCATGTCCGACATGGCCGCCAACGCCACCGGCCACAAGCAGACCGATCATCTGCGCATCGTGGCGCTCGCGGAGCTGGCGGCGGAATTCGCCATGGATATTCTGGCGCCGGGCGGCTTCTTCGTCGCCAAGGTGTTGCAGGGCGGCACCGAGGGGCAGTTGCTGGCGAAACTCAAGCGCGATTTCGCGACGGTGCGCCATGTGAAGCCCGCCGCGAGCCGCGCCGATTCCGCCGAGCTTTACGTGCTGGCGACGGGCTTTCGCGGTCGTCGCGATCAGTCTGCGCCGGACGCCGAGACGTAAGCCTCGACTTCGGCGATCCGCGCCTCTTTTTCGGACGCGGAGAGAAAAGAGGCCTCGAAGCTGTTTCTGGCGAGTTGCGCCAGCTCCGCCCGCCCGATCGAAAACGCCTCGGCGACGGCGCGGTAATTTTCATTCACATAGCCGCCGAAATAGGCGGGATCGTCGGAGTTTATGGTGACGACCACGCCCGCGTCCATGAGCCGTTTGATCGGATGCGCCGACAGGCGCGGATAGACGCGCAGCCTGATGTTGGAGAGCGGGCAGACGGTGAGCGGCGTGCGCTCCCGCGCCAGGCGCGCGACGAGCGCCGCGTCGTCGATGGCGCGCACGCCATGGTCGATGCGTTCGGCTTTCAGCACATCGAGCGCCTGCGTGACATAGGCGGCCGGGCCTTCCTCGCCGGCATGGGCGACCGTGCGCAGGCCCATGGCCCGGGCGCGGGTGAAGACGCGGGCGAATTTTTCCGGCGGATGGCCGGCCTCGGCGGAATCGAGCCCGACGCCAGTCACGCGATTGAGCCAGGGATAGATGGCGTCGAGCGTCGCCAGCGCGTCGGCTTCATCGAGATCGCGCAAGAAGCACATGATGAGCCGCGACGTCGGTCCGCCGTCGCGGGCGGCGGCGTCGAGCGCGGCGGTCAGTCCGTCCATGACGGCGGCGAGCGCCACGCCGCGCCGCAGATGCGCCTGTGGATCGAAGAAGATCTCCGCATGACGCACGTTGTCGGCCCGCGCGCGGGCGAGATAGGCGCCCGCGAGATCATGGAAATCCTGCGCGCGGACGAGCACCTGCGTCGCGTGGTAATAGAGATCCAGAAAGCTTTGGAGATCGTCGAACGCATAGGCGCTGCGCAGCGCCTCCACCGTCGGGAAGGGAAGCTCCAGGCGATTGCGCGCCGCGAGACGGAACACCATCTCGGGTTCGAGCGTCCCCTCGATATGCAGATGCAGTTCGGATTTGGGAAGGCCGGCGATGAATTCGGCTTGTTGCATGAGCGTCTCTCCCGCGCCTGTCCGCCAATTGAATAAATAGAGCGCTCTCCGCCGAAGTGGCGCGCGGTTCCAATGAAGCCGGCGCCGACGCGGATCGTGAGCAATCCCTCCCCTTTACGGGGAGGGTGGCCCCGTCGTTAGGCGGGGTCGGGTGGGGTCAACCGCAACGGCCATATCACCGAGAGAACCCCACCCGTCGCGCTTCGCGCGCCACCCTCCCCGCAAGGGGGAGGGATGCGAACACGCAGATTGCCGCATTTTGCTGAAACGCTTCCCTAGCCGCCCGCCGGCTGGCGCGCGCCGCGCCCGGTCAGTTCGTCCCCGGCGTTGGGGGCGAGGCGAACGAAGCTGACGAGCGACAGCGCGGAAATCGCGGCGACGGCGTAAAAGGCCGGGGCGAAATCATCCGCGCGCAGATCATGCCCCTCATGCAGCGCGCGCGCGGCCTCCAGCGCCGCCGCGCCGATCGCGACGCCGGTGGAGATGGACAATTGCTGCCCCACCGCGGCGAAGCTCGTGGCGTTGCTCATCGACTCGCGCGGAATGTCGGCGTAGCAGATCGTGTTCAGCGCCGTGAACTGAAGCGAACGGAAGAAGCCGCCCACAAGCAGGACCGCCATGATCAACCAATGCGGCGTCGTCGGCGTGAATAGCGCGTTGATGGTGAGAAAGCCCGAGCAGATGAGCGTATTGGCGATGAGCGCGCGGCGGAAGCCGAAGCGTTTGAGGATCGGCTGCGCCGTCGTCTTCATCACCATCGCCCCCGCCGCCGCGACGAAGGTCAGAAGCCCCGATTCATGGGCGCTGAGCCCGAAGCCCACCTGCAACATGAGCGGCAGCAGAAAGGGCACGGCGCCGAGCCCGATGCGGAACAGGAACCCTCCATAGATGGCCGCCTGAAAAGTCGGAATGCGCAAAAGCGCCAGATCGACGATCGGATGCTCCGTGCGGCGGGCGTGAAGGACATAGGCGACAAGCGAGGCGGCGCCGACGCCGATGATCAGCGCGACGACCGGAGCGGAGACGAAGCCGCGTCCCACCAGCGTGAAACCGAAGACGATGCAGGAGAGGCCCACGCCCGAGAGGATCGCGCCCCTGACATCGAGCGGACGCACCTGTTCCTCGCGCAGATTGGGAATGAAGCGCGTCGACAGCGCGACGCCCAGAACCCCGATGGGCACGTTGATCCAGAAAATATAACGCCAGTCGAATTGCGTGGCCAGAAAGCCGCCGAGCGGCGGGCCGATCAGCGGGCCGATGAGCGCGGGCACGGTCAGCCAGGCCATGGCGCGCACGAGTTCATGGCGCGGGGCGGTGCGCAGCAGCACGAGCCGCCCGACCGGCACCATCATGGCGCCGCCGAGCCCCTGCGCCACCCGCGCGAGCACGATCTCCAGAAGCGTGTGAGAGAAGCCCGAGAGAATCGAGCCGGCCGTGAAGACCGCGATGGCCGCGCGAAACACGCGCCTGGCGCCGAATGTGTCGGCCGCCCAGCCCGAGAGCGGGATGAAGACCGCGAGCGACAGAAGATAGGAGGTCAGCGCGAGCTTGAGAGCCACCGGGTCTTCGTGAAGATCAGCGGCCATCGCCGGGAGCGCGGTGGCCAGCACCGTGCCGTCGAGCTGCTCCATGAACAGCGCGGTGGCGACGATCAGAGGCGTGACGATATTGGAGGGGCGGCTCCTCGCAAGGACGGCGAGCGGCGTCAAATCAGCTTGAGCCCCCGGAAACTCGTCTGGCCGTTGCGCCCGACGATCAGGGGTCATGCTGATGTCCGCCGCCGAGGGGGTCGGGTCGCCGGAAGGATGGTTATGGGCGAGGATCAGCGCGCTCGCGCCAAGCTCCAGCGCGCGCCGGACCACCTCGCGCGGATAGACCGGCGTATGATCGACCGTGCCGACGCCCTGCACCTCGTCGGCGATGAGGGCGTTGCGCTTGTCGAGAAACAGGATGCGGAACTCCTCGCGCTCGGCGTAGGCCATGGCGGTGCGGCAATAATCCGTGACCGCCGAGAAGGAGGACAGCACCGTGCGCTTTTCCAGCGCGCCGCGCGCGAGTCGCCGCGCCGCCGCCTCCGTCACCTTCAGATCGACAATGGCGCCTTCGGTCAGGCCGGGGATTTCGCGCAGCCGCTCCGGCCGCGCGGCGACGGCTTCCGCGAAGGAGCCGAAACGTTCGAGCAGCGCCTTGGCGAGCGGTTTCACGTCGCGGCGCGGGATGGCGCGAAAGAGCAGCAGCTCCATCAACTCGTAATCGGCGAGCGCATTTCCGCCCGCCTCCATGAAACGTTCGCGAAGACGCTGGCGATGACCGTGGTAATGGGGAGCGGGGGCCTCTTCCATGCCGGAGGCCGGTCCACCCGCCTTGAGGTCACCGCGCGTCTTCATGCCGCGGGCGTGGCCGCGGCGGGATTGTCGAGCCCTCTGGGCGAGAGCGTGAAGATCTCCGCGCCTGTCTCGGTGACGCCGATCGAATGCTCGAACTGCGCCGACAGCGAGCGGTCGCGGGTCACGGCGGTCCAGCCGTCGGACAGGATTTTCACCTGAGGCTTGCCCAGGTTGATCATCGGCTCGATCGTGAAGAACATGCCGGGGCGCAGCTCCACGCCCTGGCCGGCGGCGCCGTAATGCAGGATGTTCGGCTCGTCGTGGAACACCCGGCCCAGCCCATGGCCGCAGAAATCGCGCACGACGGAGCAGCGCTCGCTTTCGGCATATTGCTGGATCGCCGCGCCAATGTCGCCCGTCGTCGCGCCCGGCCTGACCGCCGCAATGCCGCGCAGCAGCGATTCATAGGTGACGTCGATCAGCCGCTGCGCCTTGCGCGGGATTTCGCCCACGCCGAACATGCGGCTCGCGTCGCCGTGCCAGCCGTCGAGAATGAAGGTCACGTCGATATTGACGATGTCGCCGTCGCGCAGCGGCTTGGGGTCCGGCACGCCGTGGCAGACGACATGGTTGATCGAGGTGCAGATCGACTTGCGGTAGCCGCGATAGTCGAGGGGCGCCGGATAGGCGCCATGGGCCAGGGCGAAATCGAAGACCAGATCGTCGAGGCGCTGGGTCGTCACCCCCGGCTTGACCTCCGGCACGAGCATGTCGAGCGCCTCGGCCGCGAGCCGGCCGACCTTGCGCATGCCCTCGAAATCCTGTGGCCCGTGCAGCTTGATGTGTCCGTTCTTGCGGCCGGCGGGGGCGAGGTGGGATTCGATGAAGGTCATGCGCGCTCACAGGCTCCAGGGACGCGGGGAATTATCGACAAGGTAGTGATTTCAACAGCCAAAGCAAGATTGGCGAACGGCAGCGCTTTCGGCGCCGGATTTGTATATGCTGTCGCTGCGGCAAGGCTGGGGACCGCCGCGGGCGGGAACGGGAAGAATCGCTGATCGTGCAGAAAGATCGCATCGACTCCATCGACTTCTGGCGCGGCGTCGCCCTCGCCGCCATCCTCATCAACCACATCCCCGGCAATGTGCTGGGGGCCTTCACCCCGCGCAACTTCGCCTTTTCCGACTCGGCGGAGATCTTCGTCTTTCTCTCCGGGGTTTCCGTCTGGCTCGCCTATGGCCGCCGTTTCGCGACGGGACGGGCGCGCGAGGCCACGGCCGCCTTGCTGCGACGGGCGGGTCAGCTCTACGGAGCGCATCTCGCCTTGAGCGCGACGGCGCTGCTGTTCTTCGGCCTCGTCACTTTCTTCTCGCCCTACGACCTGCTGATGGCGGAGGAGGGCGGCGGCCGGATCGAGCCGTTCCTGAACCCGGCGGCCGGGCTGCTGGGACTCGTCGCGCTGACCCATCAGCTCGCCTTCTTCAATATCCTGCCGCTCTATGTGCTGCTCATCGTCGCGGCGCCGCTGCTGCTTTCGCTCGCAGTCCGCGACATCCGCCTGCTTCTGGCGCTCTCCGCCGCCCTCTACGCGGCGGCGCGCGCCGGGCTCGTTCTGCCGGCCTGGCCCGGTCACAACGGCTGGTATTTCAATCCCTTCGCCTGGCAGCTCATGTTCTCGCTGGGCGTCGCCTGCGCCGCCCTGTCGCGGGATCGGGGCGTTCCCTATTCCGCCCCGGCGCATGGGCTGGCGCTGGGGGTGTCCATTGGCGTGGCCGCCATCGTCTCCAATTGCCTGGATTTGCTTCCCGGCCTCGTCGACGAGGCGGGCCGTTACCTCGATTGGGACAAGAGCGAATTGGGCGTCGCCCGGATTGTCGATTTTTTCGCGCTGGCCTATGCGGTCGCCTTCTCGGGCGTCACGCGCTGGCTGAAGGGCGGGCGGGTTTATGACTTCTTCTGCCGGCTGGGGCGTCATGCGCTGACGACCTTCTGCGCGGGCAGTCTGCTGAGCGCGGCCGGCCAGGCGCTTCGCGCGGCGCTGGACGCCAATGGGCTCGCGACGCCGCTGGCGGATGTGCTGTTCGTCGCGGCGGCGCTGTTTCTGCTCGACAGCCTGACGCGCTGGATCGAGCAGGCGCGGCCGCCGCAGCGCGCGCCGAGCGCCCGGCCGCGTCTCGCCGCGCCGGCGGCCGGCAAGGCCTGACGGCGACCCGGCCGCCCGACGATCCGGCCCTGTCGACGCATCGGCGCGTCGGGCTTGGCGTTCCGGCTGGCGCTCGCCATAATCATGCCTCCAGGGAGGCGCGCGGAATGAATGAACCCGAATCGGGCGAGGCGCCGGCGACGGCGGCGGTTCTCGTCATCGGCGACGAAATCCTGTCGGGACGCACGCAGGACACGAACACGCGCTACATCGCCACCTATCTGGCGCAGACCGGCGTCGACCTGCGCGAGGTCCGCGTCGTGCCGGACGCCGAGGACGAGATCGTCGCGGCGGTCAACGCGCTGCGCGCCCGCTACGATTATGTTTTCACCACGGGCGGAATCGGCCCCACCCATGACGACATCACCGCCGACGCGATCGGCAAGGCCTTCGGCGTCCCGGTCGGCGAGGACCCGCGCGCCCTGTCCATGCTGCGCGAGCGCTTCTCCGAGGAGGAGCTGAATCCCGCGCGCCGCCGCATGGCGCGGATCCCCGAGGGCGCCGAGCTGATCCGCAACGCCCTCTCCAGGGCGCCGGGCTTCTGGATCGGCAATGTCATCGTCATGGCGGGCGTGCCCGCCATCATGCAGTCGATGATGGACACGGTCGGGCCGCGCCTGCGCGCCGGCGCGCCGGTTCTGGTCGAGACCATCGAGGCGGGCTCGATTCCCGAGGGCGGCTATGCGATGCGTCTCGAGGCCATCGCCAAGGCCCATGCGGGGGTGAGCATCGGCTCCTATCCCAACTTCACGGGCCAGGGCGTGCGCAACCAGATCGTCCTGCGCAGCCGCGACGCCGGGGCGCTGGCCCTGGCCGCGGAGGCCGTGCGCGCTTTGCTCGCGGACCTCGCCGCGGCGCTTTGACAAGGAGCGGAGAGAGATGCAGCCGGAAAAATTCTTCCCCGTCTCCTGGGACATGTTTCATCGCGACGCCCGCGCGCTCGCCTGGCGGCTCGCCTCGATCGGCGGCTTTTCGGCGATCGTCGCGGTCACGCGCGGCGGGCTGGTGCCAGCGGGGATCGTCGCGCGCGAACTGGGCATCCGCGTCATCGAGACGGTCTGCGTCGCCAGTTATCACGAGGAGACGGAGCGCGAGTCGATCGAGGTCCTCAAGCCGCTGACGGACACGATCCTCGCGCGCCCCAGCGCGGAAGTGCTGATCATCGACGATCTGGTGGACACGGGGGCGACGGCGAAAGCCGTCCGGGAGATGCTGCCGAAAGCACATTTCGCCACCGTTTACGCCAAGCCGCAGGGCCTGCCGATGGTCGACACATTCGTCACGGAAGTCTCTCAGGACACCTGGATCTACTTCCCCTGGGACACGGGCCTGACCTTTCAGGCGCCGATTCGCCCGCAGGAGCGGCGCGTCCGTCGCGGTTAGCTGGACAGGCGGGCGCCATTCGCGTCAAATTCGCTTGGCGCCCCTTCGTGGCGGGCCCTATAAGGGCAGGGTCACGGACATGCGGGCGTGGCGAAACTGGTAGACGCAACGGACTTGAAGCAATTTGAGTGCTTTGCGCGGGAAACCGCCGAAGTAGAACCGCTCAAAGTCGGGGAACCCTCGAAAGTGGCGATCCCGAGCCAAGCCCGCCGTTTCGGCGGGAAGGTGTAGAGACTAGACGGGCGGCGCCTAAAGCGCGAAAGCGCCAGGGCGAAGGGATAGTCCAGACCCCAAACCCGCGTCAGCGGGGCGGCGAAAGCCGTGGCGGGTACGAAAATCCGTAGGGCCGCAAGGCCTGTGCCGGTTCGATTCCGGCCGCCCGCACCAAGTCTGTTTGAAAAAATCCGCAAGTTTTCGTCAAGGTCTGCGCGTGCCGTGTGGGGTAATGGGCCCCAATTCCCAGCGGCGCAAACTGACGAGCCAGCCATGGCGGTCTGACTCGAATGAAAATCGCCTCTGGCAAGCCCGGCGCGGTTCATGCCTTTGAAAACCACAGGCTTTGAGCGCCGCTTCTATGCCCCTATGGTGCTCTATTGGGTCAGGGCGCGTTTCCTTTTTCATTTGCTGGCCACGGAGGCTTGAAGAATGGCGACTCACGGCCGCACGGTCCGGTTGTTCTTGGTGGACGGAACCCCGACCGGTTTGATGACGGCGGAGATTATGAATTGGACCGGTCACGTTCTCGTCTCCTCCCGGTCGCGACTGGCTGATGCGCTCATGCGTGAGGAAGCCAGTAGAACTGGGATCTACTTCCTTGTTGGAAACGATCCAGATCAGCCAAGTCGTAACCGGGTCTATGTGGGCGAAGGCGACAGTGTCGCCGACCGATTACGCATGCACGCAAAGGATCCCAAAAAAGAGTTTTGGTCCCATGTTTGTCTTGTTTCCTCAAAGGACCAAAATCTCACGAAGGCTCACGTCCGTTATTTGGAGAGCCGGCTGGTCGAGTTGGTTCAAGAGGCTGATCGGGCAAACATTGCGAACGGGAATGAACCGACCCCGAAGCTATTGCCGGAGTCCGACGTAGCCGACATGGAGTATTTTCTCTCGCAAATGCAGGTTATTCTGCCTGTGGTCGGGTATGACTTCCTGCGTCCAAAAATTACAGCGCCTCTGAGCGAAGCTGGAAGGCCGGTCCCGCAACCGTCGGCTCTAGAACTCGTCCTTTCAAGCAGGAAACACAAGATTGAGGCCAAAGCTGTCGAGCAGGATGGCGAGGTGACGGTATTGAAAGGCTCTACAGCGACCGCCAAGAGGGAGTTTGTCTCTAACGACTACCAGGCCCTCCGTGATTCCCTGATCAAGGAGGGGCGCCTGAAACCTACGGCTGATCAAGAGGTTCTGCAGTTTATAAAGGATGTTCAGTTCCCGAGCCCCAGTGCTGCGGCGGGTGTGATATTCAACAGGAACTCGAACGGGCGGACTGCATGGAAGGTCGCTTCCACGGGGCAAACGCTGAAAGACTATCAGGATGCCCAACTTGTAGAGCAAGACCCTTCAAAACATGTTTCGACCGTCGAGCAGGAGTGATTTACGCCCCAACCTTGCCGACGTGAGAGCGAGGGTGAGTAAGCGGGTTGATCGGCCTTGGGAAGAAACTTAGCCCCTTCAATAATTACAGAGGGGCAAAGAGGGATATCGGGCTGAGGCTGTTTACGGGCCGCCCGCACCAATCCTCCCTCCACCGGCATGACAGCTCCCGCGAAATGGCTTTATCTGCGCGCGGACGATCAGGGGGGCGACAGTATGAGTCTGCGCATGTTCGGGCGCGTCAAATCCATCGACGCGCTGAGATCGCAAGCCGCCACATCGACGGGCTTCCGCCGGGTGCTGGGCGTCTGGCAATTGACCAGCATCGGCCTCGGCGGCCTCATCGGCGTGGGCATTTTCGTGCTCACCGGCGTCGTCGCGGCGACCCAGGCGGGGCCGGCGGTGGCGCTCTCCTTCCTGATCGCGGGCGTCGCCAGCGGCGCCGCGGCGTTGTCCTATGCGGAATTCGCCGGCCTCATCCCGGTCGCGGGCAGCGCCTATACTTACGCCTATGCGGTGCTCGGCGAGCTGGTCGCCTGGATCATCGGCTGGGACCTGCTGCTCGAATATGCCTTGGTCGTCGCCGTCGTCTCCATCGGCTGGTCGGCCTATTTTCAGGCGCTTCTGGCCCAGCTCGGCCTGCCGCTGCCGGATTGGGCCGCGGGCGCGCCGGGCACGGGCCAGGGCCATGTCGTCGATCTGATGGCGGCGCTCGGCGCGCTCGGGGTCGCGGGGCTCCTGACCCTGCGCATCGAATGGGGCGCGCGGTTCAACACGGCGATGGTGATCCTCAAGATCGCGGCGGTGATCTTCGTGATCATCGTCGGCCTGCCCTATGTGCGCGTCGAGAACTGGCGGCCGTTCATGCCCTTCGGCTTCTCGGGCGTCGCGGAGGGCGCGGCGGTCGTCTTCTTCGCCGTCTTCGGCTACGACACGCTGACCACCGCCGCCGAGGAGGCGCGCGATCCGCAGCGCGACCTGCCGCGCGCCGTTCTGCTGTCGCTTGCGGTTTCGCTGACCCTCTATGTCGCCATGGCGCTCGTCCTCACGGGGATCGCGCCTTACCCCACGCTCGACAATCCGGCGCCGGTGGTCACGGCCTTCGCGTCACTGGGCCTGCCCTGGGTCGCCTTCATCGTCTCGGTCGCCGCCGTCGCCGGCATCACCAGCGTCATGCTGGCCTTCCTGCTCGGCTGCGCGCGCATCTGGTTCGCCATGAGCCGCGACGGCCTGCTGCCGGCGTGGTTCTCGGTCCTGCATCCGCGCTTCCGCACCCCGCACCGGCCGACTCTGATCGCGGGCGCGCTGACGGCGGTCGTCGCCGCGCTCTATCCGATCAAGGAAGTCGCCGAGCTCGTGAACATCGGCACGCTCTCGGCTTTCGTGGTGATCTGCCTCGCGGTGATCGTCCTGCGCCGGGCGCGGCCGGATGCGCCTCGCAGTTTCCGCACGCCTTTCGTGCCGGCGACGCCGCTCATCGGCGTCGCCTTTTCGCTCTGGCTGCTGTCGCGCCTCCCGGCCATCGCCTGGGCGCGTTTCGTCGTCTGGCTGGCGATCGGCTTCGCCGTCTATTTCCTCTACGGCCGGCGCCACAGCCGTCTGGCGCAAGACGGCAATGAGGGCGAGGGGTAGGCGCTCAGCGCAGGCCCAGCCGCGCCCGCAAGGCCAGCGCGGGCGCAACGACCCTGTCGTTCGCGTTCGCCGCCGGCTGTTGCGCCGGACCGATGCGGCGCGCGAGGACGCTCCACTTGCGGAACAGAAGTTCGAGGTCCCTTTGCAGGGGCAGGAAGGCGGCGTCGAGATCCCTGTTCTGCGCCACGCGCTCCGCCACCGCGTTGATATGCGGCATGCCCAGACTGACCGAGAGGGCCGCCCGGCCGCCGATGACGATCGGCTGGCCGAGATGGCAGGCGCGGTCGAGATCGGGGGCGTCGTACGCGCCGATCGGCGCGGCCAGCAAATCATGCAGGCGCCGCGCCTGCGCCGGATCGCCGTCGCGGGTGATGATCGGATAGAGCGTGGCGGGCGCGCCGAGGCCCCAGCACTCGGCGTCCAGGAAATCGAGCTCCGCATTGCCCGCGACGGCGCGCCGCACGGTCTCGGCGAAGCGGGCGTGAATGGCGTCGCGCAGCGACGGCGGCGTCCCCGCATAGGCCTCCATCTCCGCCAGCGCGGCCGTCCAGCGCAGCGCGAGGCCCAGATTGGCGGCCACGAAAGAACCAGACGAAAAGGCCCCCGCGAGGTCCGCCGGCCAATCGAGCCGGGCCATATAGGCGGCGAGCCCGGCGGGAAGCGTCATGCCCCGCAGCCGGCCGGCGATGGCGGGCGGAATCAGCAGGGCGCCGCAGAAGGCCGGTCCGCCGACGAATTTGGAGCCGGTGATCATCACGAGGAAGCCGGCCTCGAGGTCGGCGCGAATCTGCTCGAAGGAGCAACGGAGCTGACAGGCGTCGACGACCGCCAGCGCGCGATCGCCCGTGCACTCCAGAATATCGCGCGCGGTCTTCCGGCTCAGCCCGGCGCGGCCGGTCTTCGAGGCGTCGAGCACATGCAGCAGGGGCGCGCGGCCGGTCTGCAACGCCGCCGCCGCCTCGCGCGCCGCCGCGCGGTCGATCTCGAAGGACGACAGCGGCCGCCCCCTTGCGTCGCGGATGGCGACGCGGCGCAGCAGCGCCGTATCCGCCGGCCAGCCGGCCAGCGGCGCGCCGCGTTCGACATGGGGCGCGAAGGCCGCCGTGTCGCCGAAATGGGCGCCGGACGCGGCGGTCGCGGCCCCCTCGCTGATCTCGTCCGGGGCGATGACGATGTTGACGATCGAGGGGCCGAGCAGCGTCGTCGCAATGGCGAGCGCCGCATATTCCGCGTCGGCGCCGGACGGGGTGAGCGCCACCTCGATCCCGGGCAGGCCGATCAGGCGCGCGATCCGCGTTCGGATGTCGTCGAAGAGGGCCGCCGGATCGGCGCCCATGCGCGCATGGGCGTAGAACGCCCGTGTCGCGGCGGCATAGCCGCGCGGCGAGATGGCGGCCACCGCGCCATGGGAGAACCACAGCTCCTCCGGCGCGGGCGACGCGGGCGCGCCATAGCGGTCCCGGCGCGTCACCGGATCCAGCCAGATGCGCTCGTCGCCGCCCGAGATCAGCATCATGTCGAGCCGCGCCTGCGCCGGCGTGCGGCGGGCGAAATGGTCCGTGAATCGGTTTGGCGAAATGTCCGTGTGGTCCGCGTCCTCCCAAAGCCGTCTTGCTGCTTCCGTCATCGCCAGGCGCCCCGAATCATGCCGTTGTGTACGTATGGCCGAGCTTTGGCTGTGATGGTATACAAAACATTAACGGCGCCGCGGCGCTCCTCTTCCGTCAGTGCGGCGCGGGGTGCGGGACATCCGGCCGGTGGTGGCCCGGATGGTAGGGGTTGAGATGTTTGCGCTCGTGATGCGGGCAGGGGCTGCGCCAATGCCGGACGCCTTTTGTGTTGTGCGTCGGCGAGGTGGTGACGAAGCAGCCCGTGCCGTGGCCCTCATGAGTGAAGGCGGCCGCCGGCGCCGCGCCAAAGCCCGCCAGCGCCGCCGACGCCGCGAGGCTCAACAAGACAGCGCGTTGAAAGGTCTTCATGATCTTTGCTCCAGTTGTCTCAACCTTCGCCAGAGCTAAGATCATCCTTCGCCGACGGCATGAAGCCGCCGAAGCAAAATGTCATGAGGCCAGCCTGATCTTGGGAATGATCCTGAATGGTTCTGTGCGCGCTCGCTCTCGCCCTTGCCGTCCTTGCCGTCCCTGCCTGCGCGGCGATCGGTCTTTCTTTGACGGACGGTGGAATACGACGCGCCTTTCGGGTCGCGCTGGCCAAACGTTTCGGCGCGCCTTTCACGCCTGACGCCATTGTCGTCGGCGACAGCCTCGCCGCCGCCTGTCCATGGAGGAAACTGTTTCGCAGCCCCTTCGCGACGCTCAATCTCGCGGAGGGCGGCGCGACCATCAAGGAAATCGCCGGGCAGGTCTATCGCGCGCGCGCCATTCCGGCGCCCTGGCTGCTGATCAACGGTGGTCTGAATGATCTTCTGTTCGACGCGGCGACGCCCGAGCGGATCGAAGCCGATTATCGCGCCCTGTTTCGCCGCGTGGACACGGGCCGCAAGGTGGCCGTCACGCTGATGCCTTACGTCGCGGACCCCGAGCAGAGTGGGCGGATCTCGGCCGCGAACGCCATCCTCTCACAGCTTTGCGCCGAGCGCGGCTATGCGGTGATCGACCTCAATCCAGCCATCGCGCGCGAAGGCGTCCGCAAGCCGGACATGACGCCGGACGGCCTGCATTTCTCCTCCAAGGCGGAGGACGTCTGGCTCGACGTCGCGCGTGGGTTGCTTCGCGCGCAGTCCGTGTAGCCGGAACAAAGCGATCCAGAGCCGCTGGAGGCTCTGGATCGCTGCCGCGCGGGAGCGCGAGGATGTAAGTCTTACTTGGCCATCTCGAGATGCTTGAGCGCCTCTTCGGCGTGTTGCGTCGCGACGTCGGCATGTTTCATCTTGCCATGCTCGATCGCCGCATCGAGATGCGTGATGCCTTCCTTGACGTGCGGATTGGCCTTTTCCGCTTCCGCGGCCTTGGCGTGTTTGAGGGCCTCTTCGGCGTGGGTCACCAGCACGTCGGCATGGCCCATCTTGCCATGTTCAATGGCCTGTTTCGTATGCGCAATCGCTTCGGAAACGTGGTTTTCCGCAAGCGCCAGCCCGGGAGCGAAAAGAAGGCCGACGCCCAGGGAAAGGGCGAGAGCGACAACTCGGCGGTTCATGGGTCAATCTCCTCGAAGAAAGTAGCCGCAGATGCCATATGGTGCGCGGTGAACATGGATTCCAGAGCCACGGCTGCGCGTGTCGCTGATTTACTGCCGATCCGACGCGTAAAGCGCGCAGCTTTCGCCAAACTCGCCGAGACCGCTCTCGAGATGGGAGGCGAGCAGGGGCATGCCGAGCAGATAGGCTGACGTTGGCCCTTCATGTCGCGCTCGCGCTTCGGTCAATGCCGTGTCCCATTCATCGGCCTCGAAGTCGCCGCGACCGAGCCAGGCCAGCGCGACGAGTTCCGCCTGCTCTTCTTCATCCATGGCCTCGATGAAGGCCGTGATTTCCGCGCGGACCGTGTCGAAGGCGTCCTCCGTCAGCACACTGACGAAGCGGTCGTCGGTCGGATTGGAGGCGTCGGCGTCGACGCCTTCGTCCTCGCTCTCGAGCTCGCGCGCTTTCACGACGATGAAACAAACCTTGTCCGTATTGATGGTCGGCATGGGCGTGTCCTCGCTGCGATCTTTGGCTGCGCCGCGCGCCTTGTCCGGCGTGGCCGCTCTTTTCATATATCTGGAACGGACAGCTTGCGAAGTGTTCGACACATCGCAGGAGCGACAAATTCGGAGCGGCACATGCGGGTCGGCGCGCCAAGGGAAATCAAGGACAATGAATATCGCGTCGGCCTCACGCCCTCGTCGGTCGCCGAACTGGCGCAGGACGGTCATGAAGTTCTGATCGAAGCCGGAGCGGGTCAGGGCGCGGGACTGACGGACGAGCGCTATGCGGCCGCGGGCGCGCGACTCGTGGAGACAGCCGACGAACTCTTCGCCAGCGCCGATCTCATCGTGAAGGTCAAGGAGCCGCAGCCGCGTGAAGTCGCCCTGCTGCGGCCGTCGCAGATTCTCTTCACCTATCTTCACCTCGCGGCGGACGCCAATCTGACGCGCGCGCTGATGGCGTCGGGGGCCTGCTGCATCGCCTATGAGACCGTGACGTCGCCGGGCGGCGGCCTGCCGCTGCTGGCGCCCATGTCGGAGATCGCCGGTCGCCTCGCGCCGCAAATGGGCGCGCGCTTTCTCGAGCGGCAGGAAGGCGGCATGGGCGTGCTGCTGTCCGGCGCCCCCGGCGTGCCGCCGGCCGATGTGCTGATCCTGGGCGCCGGCAGCGTCGGCCAGCAGGCGGCGGCGATCGCGATGGGCATGGGCGCGAATGTGCTCGTCGCGGACCGCAATACAGACGCGCTGCGCCGACTCTCCGCCACGCTCGGCCCGTCGGTGCGGACGATCTATGCGACGCGCGCCGCAATCGCCGAATGCGTGCGCCGCGCCGATCTCGTCATCTGCGCGGCGCTGACGCCCGGCGCGCGCGCGCCCATCCTCATCACGCGCGACATGCTGGCGACGATGAAGCGCGGCGCGGTGATCGTCGACGTCGCCATCGACCAGGGCGGCTGCTGCGAAACGTCGCGGCCGACGAGCCACTCCGACCCGGTCTACACTATCGACGGCGTCGTTCACTATTGCGTCACCAACATGCCGGGGGTCGTGCCGCGCACGTCCACTTTCGCGCTCAACAACGCCACGCTGCCCTTCGTTCTCGCGCTCGCCAACAAGGGCTGGCGCGCCGCCTTGCGCGATGATCCGTATCTGCGCGCGGGGCTCGAGATGGCTGCGGGCGTCGTTGTTTCCGCGCCGGTCGCCGCCACGCATCATCTGTCTTTTACAGACGCGCGCGAGGTTTTGAACGGTTAATAAAGCGTTAAACGTTGACAATCGACTGTTCTAAATAAGGAACAACAGACAAACGCATCAAGGTTTACTATTACTATTCAGTTGACCCAAACGACTCCTGGACTTTAACTGGATTCATAGGGCGAATCGACGCCGTGACGCGCAATTCCACTCAGGAGGCAGAAGATGTTCATTATCGTCGACGAGCGTGATCTCGTAACGAATGGATACGCCTGTCGATTTGGTCAGGAGGGCATTGCGTCCACCGGATTCCGGCCCGGTCAGTTCCGGGACTGGGTCGCCACCGCCGTCGAGGGCGACGTGCAGGCGATCGAGGCGTTCCTGATCGGCGAGTGCCCGGAGCGCGAGGAAATCCCGCGTCTCATTCGCCGGCGGTCGCAGGCGCCCGTGATCGCGATGAACGATACGCCGTCGCTTGAGCAGACGCTCGGCCTGTTCAGCGCGGGCGTCGACGACGTGGTGCGCAAGCCGGTGCATGTGCGCGAGATCCTGGCGCGCGTTCACGCGATTCGCCGCCGGGCCGAGGCGCGGCAGGATTGGGCCACGGTCGGCGGCATTCAGGTGTTCTTCAACGGCAGCGATCCGATCGTGAACGGAGAAGTGCTGGCCTTGCCGCGCCGCGAGCGGCGCATCCTCGAATATCTCCTCGTCAATCGCGGCCGCCGCCTGACGAAGTCGCAGATCTTCAACGCGGTCTATGGTCTTTTCGACGATGACGTCGAAGAGAACGTCATCGAGAGTCACATCAGCAAGCTGCGCAAGAAGCTGCGCGCCCGTCTGGGATACGACCCAATCGATTCACAGCGTTTTCTGGGTTACCTCCTCGTCGCGCCGTCGTCCGACGAGATGGAGCGGACGGATTTACGCGCCGCAGGGTGACGCTGCGGATCATAACGTCTTCTTAGCGTCGCGGGCTTAGGCTGCTTGAAGCTGTCAGTCGCGAAGCTCGTCATGTCTGCGTTTGTAAAAGTCCTCGATGAAGTGCAAGTCCGCGCCCGGGAGGCCGGGCGGAGCGCGAAGCCGTTCACGATCGGCCTCGCGCAGGCCTATGATCACCCGGCGGAAGACAGCGTGACGACGGCGCATGCCGTCGCCGCTTACAGGCTCTTTCAACGCGAGGCGCGCGCCGAACAGCCGCCTCCACCGCAGAAGCCAACACCCGCGCCCGTTTCCAGTCTCGTCGCCGGCGCCATGCAATCGCCGCAGCGGTTGAAAGCGCTTCGCCGCCAGCTTGCCTGGCGGCTGCATCCCGACCGGGATCCGGACCGCGATTCCGGCGCGATGGCCGAAGTCAACGCCGCGATCGACGCGGCCCTGGGGCGGTCGTCTAAGGGGCGCGGATAACGCCATTCTGCGTCACGAGCGTCCATTTGCCGCTTCTTCTTTCAATATCGAGAACGGCGCCCAGCCCCACGATGCGGCCGCCGCGGGGCACGCGCGCAATCCGCCCCCCGGGAAGGCGCAGCAGCGCCCATTCCGGCGCCGCGTCGAGAATTTCATAGCCGGCCAGCACGGCGCTCGTCGAACTCTTTCCGATGGAGCCGACAGGCATGTCGTCGATGCCCTGGCGCGGCGCCGACGGCGCGGAGGACGACGGCGCTCCGCGCATGTGGTTGGACGGCCGGGCGTAGATGGCGAGGTGTTCGAGGCCGGTGATGCGGGGCGGATCGCCGGACCGCGACATCATATGCGCGGCGAGCGCGACGCTGCCGCCCGCCAGCGCAACGCCGGTCAGCTTCAGTCCTGCGTCCGAAAGATCGATCTTTGGCAACTGCGGCGCGCGCATGATGTCTCCGCAACTCGACATGACTGCGACAGAGTAGCCAGATCATTTTGCGCGAGACTGAATTTACGGGCGTGCGCGGTAAAGAAACATTTAATTGGCGCAAGTCGGGAGACAGCTTGACGTCCTAGGCTTCGTTCATTGAATGTGAAGAGGCGATCCGATGAATCCCATCCCGCAACTCGACCAGCTTCGTCGCCAGATGGCGGAGGAGCTCACGCATAATCCGCAATACCGCGCGTTGAAAGCCATGGAGCGCTTCATCGCGGATATATCGTCGATCTATGAAAACGCGCCCGAAGCTGCGCTCGGCGTCGAGATCGACGAACCCAACCGGAAAATCGCCCAGGCGATCGAAAATCACCTGAAGGGCGAGACGGCGCCCGCGTCCATCGTGAAAAACGCGAGCTATCTGCCAGTCCATCGCGTGGCGTGAGAGAGCGGCGCGCGGCCCTCAGCCGCGCGCGCTCATTTGGGAAGCTCTTCACGCGGAATGAAGGCGAAGTTCTTGACGAGCGTTTCCCTGATGAGGTCCGAGCCGAGCCGCTTGTTGACGTTGGCGGTGATCTGGCTCGTGAGCTGGGCAAGATCGGATTTCTGCATGTTGGAAAAATCGACCTTGTTCTCGCTGTAGATCAGCCGAAACGCTTCATCCATGACATATCCCTCGGGATCGAGGCTCGGCCCGTGGCCATGCGGGTCGCTCTTGGGAGTCATCAGGCTGAACTCGGCCGAGATATAACCCCTCAGCATGCCGTCGGCGATGATCGGCACAGTGATCGGTTTGATCTTGCGCGCCTCCAGCTTCTCCTCATGCGCGACATTGGCGCTGGCGCTGGACTGCTGACGAAAGTAGACGCCGCCATAGGCGCCGGCGAGCGTGACGACGCAGGCCCAAATTCCCACGATGAGCGTCTGGTTCATTTGCGCGTCACTCCGGATGAGCGGACGGAATAGGTGCCGTCCGACTCGCTCTCGCGAATATGATGGACGATGAGATCCGTGATTTCCTGCGTGGCTTGCAACCGGCGCTCGAGCAGTTGCGCGTTTTCGGACAACAGCCGTCTGAGAGACTGCACGCGCTCCGCCACAAGGGAAGCGCTCTGTGGCGGCGCGGTTCTCGAAACCTGGAGGAACTCCAGGAGCGCGTGCGTCTTGCGCTGATTGAGCGCGTCGAAATCGACATGCCCGCCCTGCTTCAGGATGCGCGTCTCCGCCTCGATGATCTCGCGCAGCCGGTCGATGCAGCGGGTGAGGGCGTCCTGCGACTCTTCCGCCCCGGCGACCGGACCCGCGGGGGTCGCCACTCGGAAAAAATTCATCACGTCAGGGCTCTTCAGCTTCTTTGGACGGAGACGGAGCTGTTCTTGTGATCCAGCAGCTTTTGCAGGCCGACGCCGCCGGCGCGGACGACATCCGTCGCGAGATGTTCGGCCATCATGGATCTCCAGATGTCCGCGCCCGGGCCGGCGCCGAAGACGCCGCTCTCCTGTTTCGGCAGCAGAACCTCGAGCCAGCTTTGGAGCAGAAACGCTTCAAACTTTTGCGTCGGTTCGATCGGCGTCATGCGCGCCCCCGTGGGCGCCGCCGAGTCGCTCATGATCGCCGGCGCCTGTGGCCGCATCGGCGCCAACGCCGCCCTGGCGAGCGCGAAGGTCCCTGCGGGTTCTCCAACCTTGTCTCCGCTGAGCGCCTCGAGACGCTGGATCGCCACCCTGACCTTCCCGGGATCAGCGGCGCGCGCGACGTCCGAAACAATGTCGGTTGCAGGAAAGATCGACATGGCGTCTCCTTGGAACGTCGAAATGCTAATGCGACGAACTTACCGGGCGCTGACGTCGCCGATCGCGAGAGTCGCCCGCAGTTCCTTTGCCTGTTCATCGCGCCTCGCCAGGTCGGCCGCTGTCGTGTGCAATTTCTCGGTGAGCTTCATGCGCCGGCCGGATTCGCTCGCGCGCGCGCGCGCCTGTGCGAGAGCGGTCTCCGCGGCGAGACGGTCTCTGAGGAGATTGGCGATGTAGGGCAGCACGATCGTCGGCTCTATGTCTCCGAGCGAGCGGAACGCCGCCGCTTCGGCCTCGCGCAGCGCGGAGACCGCGTTCTCGGCCTGCGCAAGGCGCGTCTGCTGGAGCCGCCAGAGCTGATCGTTGATCTCGAGCGCGCGCGCGAGCCGGTCGCGACGGTTCGTCATGTTCTAGCCCTTCTGCAGCCAGGCGCCGAAAGCAGAAACGAACGCGGCGAAGAAGTCCCAGCCCAGCGCGAAAAAGGCTGAAAGGCCGAGGAAGATGACGAGCGGGCCGGAAACGAAGAAAATCTGCAATTGCGGCGTGAGGCGCGCGAGAACGCCGAGCGCGACGTTCACGACAAGCCCAAACAGCAGGAAAGGACTGCAGATGCGCAGCGCGAGCAGATGCGATTGCGTCAGGACCCGCGCGATTTCCTCCATCAGCGCATCGATGCGGGGATCGGCGAAGACGGGCGCCGTTTCGTAAGAAAGAGAGATCGCCCGGATGATTTCCAGATGCAAATCCGTCGCGAAGATCAGCGCGAGCGCGGCGAGGGTCACGAAGGCCGAGAAGGTCGTCGTCGGCTCCTCTTCGGTCACCACGGCCCCGAAGACGTTGCCGAGCCCGGTCGTCATCGCGACGCTTGTGGCGAGCGTCTCCAGCGCGAAAAAATAGAAGCGCGCCAGGAGCCCAAGCGAAACGCCGATCAGGAGTTCGCCGAAAATCGCCGTGATAAGCCGATAAGGCTGCGCGGCCGCGAACGCGCCGTTGAACGCCTCCAGAAACGCCGGCGCCAGCACGAGCGTGACGGCGAGCGCGAGATAAAGGCGGAACTGCACGGGAACACGTTCGCTCGAAAAGCCTGGCGCCGTCATCAGACAGCCGCCGACGCGGCAGAACAGAATGGCTGTGGGAAAGACGGGATTGGGGATATCCATTCAGGAAATCGAGCCCACGGATTTCACCTGCACGCCGCCGCCGACCTCCATGTGCGAGAGAACCGCCTGCGAGGGAAAGGGTCTGCTCAGCAGCAGCCGCACATAGGGCCGCGCTTCCGGCGTTGTCAGCACCACGAAGGCCTCACCGCGCTCCATGCGCTCCCGGATGGAGGCGCCGGCCTCCTGCGAGAATTTTTCGATCTGCGCCGGATCGGCGTCGAAGCCGATGATCTCGCCTTTCGCGTCGCGCTTCATCCTTTCATGAAAAAACAAGTCCCAGCGCGGACCGAGCCGCAGCACGCCGAGCACGCCTTCAACGGCGAGGTCGCTGCAGATTTGCGAGCCGAGCCGCATGCGCACATGTTCGACGATCGCCTCCGCGCGTCTGGCGAAAGGCGCGATCTCGGCGACCGCTTCGAGGATGAGCTCCAGATTGCGGATGGATACGCGTTCGGTCAGCAGCAGCTTGAGAACTCTCTGCAGGGTCGAGTGCGTGATGAGACTGGGCGCCATGTCGTCGACCAACCGCCGATATTCCGGCTCCAGCCGTTCGATCAGCGCACGCATGTCCTTGTAGGTGAGGAGCTGCGCGAGATTGTTTCGCAGCGTTTCGGAAAGATGGGTGAGCAGGGCCGAGACAGGGTCGATCGGCATATAGCCCAGACGCTTGGCCTCCTCGATCATTGCGTCCGGAATCCACATGGCGCGCATGCCGAAGGCGGGATCGGTCGTTTCCTCGCCCGCGAGATTGGGAGCCGATCCTCGCCCGAGAATGACGAGATGGCGCTTCAACTGAACTTCATTGGTCGCGACCAGCGCGCCCTGGATGCGAATTTGATAATGTTTCGGCCGCACGTCGAGATCGTCGGACAATTTGATGTCCGGGAAGACGAAGCCGTAATCCCGCGCGAAGTTTCGCCGCATTCTCAGAACGCGCTGCCCGAGTTCGGCCTGATAGGGGAGAAGACCCGCCCAGAGCTGCTTGCCCAGCGACAGTTCGACGGGCGGAATGCGCAGCAGCTCGCGCGCGGAATCCTTGCCGTCCTGCTTGGCTTGGCGCTCGGCGGAGCGATCGCTCTCATCCTTGAGCAGGCGCGCCTTTTCGGCTTGTTTCGGGATCAGCCAGGCGACAAAGGCCATCACGCCGCCCAGCGCGCCGAAGGGCGTGAGCGGAAGGCCGGGCATCAACGCCAGAACGAACATGAGCGAGGCGGCGACGAAAAGCGCTCGCGGATACATGCCCAGCTGGCGGAGGATATTCTGCTCCGCCGAACCGCGCATGCCGCCCTTCGAGACGAGAAGGCCGGCCGACAGCGAGACAATGAGCGCCGGGATCTGCGACACGAGGCCGTCGCCGACGGACAGTTTGGTGTAAACGTCGGCGGCCGCGGACAGAGTCATGCCATGGCGCGTGACGCCAATGATGATGCCGCCGAAGATGTTGACGGCGAGAATGATCAAACCCGCGATGGCGTCGCCGCGCACGAATTTCGACGCGCCGTCCATGGAGCCGAAAAAGGCGCTCTCTTCTTCGAGCTCGCGCCGGCGCACCTGCGCTTCACGCTCGTCGATCAATCCGGCCGAAAGGTCGGCGTCGATGGCCATCTGCTTGCCGGGGATCGCGTCGAGCGTGAAGCGCGCGCCCACTTCGGCGATACGCGTGGCGCCCTTGGTGATCACCAGAAAATTCACGGTGACGATGATGGCGAAGACCGTGAGACCAATGACGAAGTCGCCGCTCATCACCAGACGCGAAAAGCCGCTGATGATGTAACCGGCCGCGGTCGACCCTTCGGAACCGTGCGAGAGAATGAGACGCGTCGTGGCGATGTTGAGCGACAGGCGCAGAATGGTCGCGACGAGGAGGACCGTCGGGAAGGATGAGAATTCGAGCGGCTTCTGAATCCAGAGCGCCACCATGAGAATGAGGACGGAGAGGCCGATGGAGAAGGCCAGTCCGGCGTCGAGCAGGAAGGGCGGAATCGGCAGGAAAAAAACGCAGAGGATGAAGACGATCGACATGGCGAAGCCGATGTCTTTCGAGCTCCCTTCCGCCTGCGGCTTCGACCTGGCGCCGGCGACGTCCGTCATTCACGCGCTCCCTCGCGGCTTTCAGTAGCCTTTTTCGATCTTCGAATAGGCGAACTGCGCAAGCATGTTGATTCTCGACCCGATGTAAGGCGCAGCCAGGCCGAGGACGGCGATCATCGCCACGATCTTGGGAACGAAGGTGAGAGTCATTTCCTGCACTTGCGTCAGCGCCTGCAGCAGCGCGACGATGACGCCGACCGCCATGGCGGCGCCGACAAGCGGGCCGGAAACCATCAGAATTGTCAGAATGGTGCGCTGGACAATCTCGAGCGCGTCGGCTTCATTCATGGTCAGGCGATGGACACGCCGGAGCCGAGCGGCAATTGGCGGCCGTCGGAGAGATTGGCGACGAGGCCGCTGTCGGTGAGTTTGACGGACGTCACCGCGCCGCTCGTGGCGCCGTCCGCCGAGACGATTGTTCTTCCGATCAAGGCGCTTCCCTGCGTCAGGCTTTCCGCCATGTTCAGCGAGGTCAGCAGATCGTTTGTCTTGACCGCCTGCTCCAGCGAGGAGAACGTCGCGAGTTGGGTGACCGTCTGGGTCGGATCGACGGGTTTGGTCGGGTCCTGATTCTTCAGCTCGGTCAGGAGGAGCTGGAGAAACATCTTGTAATCGCCAGCGGCTTTGGTCGCGTCGGCGCTTGCGGTCGTCTTCGAGCTCAGAAGGCTCGCTTGCACGGGGGTCACGGTCATAGCACCTCCTTCAGGCGACTTCGCGCGCGCCTTCGGTTTCGGCGGCCATCAATTCCGCTTCGATTGGAAAAAGCGCGCGCACGCTCTTCAGCGCTTCGAACATTTTCTTGTCTTCGATGTTGCGCACGGCGGCGCGAAGGCCGTCCATCACGCGGGGGTCACGCGCCGAGCCGCTGAGCGAGATGAACATCTCCCGGCAAAGCTGAAGGGCCGTCTCGCAATCCTGCGGCGACATGAGCATCGTCTGGATGACGAAGTAGAGGCGCTTGAGCGGCGTCGTCGCCGCCTCCGCCTGCATGACATGGCTTTCCAGAAGGAACGTCACGTCGTTGAGAAGCTCCAGGCAGACCTTGCGGTCAACCTTGAGAACCGCGCCGTTGATGAAGATGCGCTCGCCGCGCCGCAGGGAAATGTTCATTTCATGCCAGCCCGTCGGCGATGATCCGGTTGATGTCGATGATGCCGTCGAAATTGGCGGAATCGCCGCGATCGATCGCGTCCGCCTCGCGCCGCACCCAGAAGCCGATCGAGATCAGCGAGGCGCGCAGTTCCGCGGGGAGCCCATTCTCCTCATTGCACAGATCCGAGATGAAGACCGACCACAGGCGACGAACGAAATCCGTCGCCTCGAAGGACTCAGCGGTCAGCGGGCCCTTCAACTTCGCCGTCGCGAGTTTCGAGATGGCTTTCTCGAGCGCCTCCTTTTCCCGCACCCTTGCGGACTGAGAGGAATCGCTGGCGATTTGTGCGTAACGTTGATGATACATCAGGCTCGATCTCACAGATATTTGATCAGGCTCAACTGGCTGATCCTCGCTGTCAGCGCATAGGCGGTTTCGATCTGCGTCATGAGACCATGAACGCGCGTGCTGGCTTCGGCGGGATCGACGGATTCGAGACCATTCAACTGCGACTCCAGCGTGCTCGACTGAATCGTCATCGTTTCACTCGCGCTTTTGACCGTGCTCTGGATGACGCCGAGCCTGGCCTGGGTTTTCGTCAGGGCGCGAATGCCGGAGTCGATCGTCACCATCGCTGATTTCAGCAGCGCGCCGTAACTGTCCTTGGCGAGATTTCCGGTCCCGAGATCGCTGAGCATCGTATATGCCGCCGCAAGCTTTTGCAGCGCTGGCTCATTGGCGGTGACCGAGGCGTCGACAGACGCGGACAGGCTCACCTGACTTCGGATCGGCGTATCGGAGGCGCGCGACCAGTCCGTCTTCCAGCTCGCCGCCGAGAAGAGCGACGAAAAGGAGCCGTCGATAAAGTTTTGCATTTGCGTCGCGGTGATCGTCGACACTGCCGGATCGGACTGGGAAAATCCGAATTGGGCGACGAAGGCGGCGTCGAGCGCGACCTTGTTCGCCTGCGGCGGATCGGCGAAATAATTGCGCAGGGGCTCCTGATCCGTATTGACGCCGCCGAAGAGAAACCCTTCCGCGTTGGAGCTGTTGAGCTTTGCGACGAATGTCGTGAGCGCTTCTCTCGCCTGGGTGACGATGGCTCCCGGGTCGCCGCCGTTGGTCTGCGCGCCGACCAGCGTCGAGCGTATGTCCTGGGCGTCGGACAGCAGGGCGGAGAGAGCCACCTGCGTCGAGTCGAGTCTGGTCGTCAGCATGCTGTTCGAGGCCAGCGTCGTTTGGATCGTCGCGCGGGCGGCCACAAGCGTGTAGCTCTCGCTCGCGCGGCTTCCCAGTGCGAGGCCAAGATCGGCATGGCGCCCGGTCGTCACTTCGGTCTGCCCCCGCGTCAGACCGGATTGCAGCAGGCCGATCGTGCGTCGGAGCGACGCCGTCATGGTGTAGGTCGATGTCAGATACATGGTCGTGCTTCAGCGTATCGCGGCAAAGAGCGAGTCGAACATGGAGTTGACGGCCTCCAGCAATTTGGCGGAGGCCTGATAGGAATTTTCCAGCGCCAGCATCTGCGACATCTGATCGTCGAGATTGACGCCGGTGGCGTTGGAAAGCGCCTGCGTGGTTTGCGACACGACCGCGTCGTAATAGGTCGTCGCATTGTCGGCCTGCTGCCGCTGCGCGGCCAGCCACCCGTTGCTGGCGGCCGAGAAGGATTCGAGCGTGCCTGTGGCGCCCAGTCCCGCGACAGGATCGAAGGCCATCGTCTGCGCGGACACATTCACGAGCGAGATCAGATGGTCGGCGTATCCGGGCGCATGGCTCGGATTGGAGACGTACGCCGGGTTGCCGGAAGCGCCGCCGTCGCGCAGCAGCGTGGCGTCTCCGCCCTGCGCCGGGTCCACCGTCGCGTTGACGACGATCTGGCCGGCCAATCCTGGAATGAGCGTCGCAGGCGGCGATTGAGCGGCGCCCGGATAGGTGAAGAGGCCGGGGAGATCCGGCCCGCCGCCGCCGCTCTGATCGTGTTCCGAAAACGCGACGACGAGGCCGCGGGCAATCTCGTCGAGCTGGGTCTGATACTGCGGCATGACGTCGTCGCGCAGGTGAGTCAAACCGAGGATGGAGCCGGACCGCACGGCGAGCGGCGCGCCGGGGCCGGTCACCTGCACGCCGTCGATATAGACAGCGGCGCCATTGACGCCGGGCGACAGGGTCGGCGTCTCCTGAAAGGAGAGCTTGCGCGGTGTCGTCTCGAACAGCGTGACGCCGCTGTCCGTATAGAGCACCATATCGTTGTTCGGGCGGCTCACCGTCGAGACGCCGATTCTCTTTGAGAGGTCCGTCAGCAGAGCGTCGCGCTGGTCGAGCGCGTCAGTGACGTCCGCGCCGATGGCCGAGCCGTAAACGATCTGGGAGTTCACGGTGGCGAATTTCCCGAGGATCTCGTTCACGTCATTGACCGCCGCGGCGATGCCGGCGTCGGCGCTCGTGCGCTCCTTCTGGACCGCCTGGGTCGCATCGTGCATCGACGAGACGAGGTCCTGCGCGCTGCTGATCGCCAGTTGCGCGCCCGTTTCGTTCTGGGGCGTCGTGCTGAACGACTGGAGCGCGCTCTTGAGCTTCGAGATCAGGGACGAGGGCGAACGGCTGTTTTGCGAATCCGACAGGTTGAGCGCCTTGTCGATACGGGTGAGCGCGTCCGCGACGACGGTCGACGACTCCTGATGCGCATTCGCCGAGAGCAGGTTGCGAAACAGGGCGACATCGGTGGCGCGCGCGACTCCAAGAAAGGCGACGCCCGAGTCGCCGTGGACGACCTTCGCATATTTCGCGCTGACGCCCGCGACGCCGGCTCCCGAGACATTGCGGGACGCGACGCTGATCTGGCTGGAAACGACGCCGAGCGATCTCAGGGCGATCGCGCCGGCCGTGCTGAGAGACATGGCGCGCTCCGTTATTTCAGATTATTCAGCACTTGCAGAATTTCCGAGGCGACCTGAAAGCTCTGCGTGTTGGCGGTGTAGGCTCTCTGGGCGATGATCATGGAGGAGAGCTCCGAGGCGAGGTCGACTCCGGAGGCTTCCAGCATCGAGGCCGCGATGCTGCCGCGCCCCGCCGCGTCGGGCGCCGCGATTGAAATTTCCCCCGAGTCCCCGTTGGCTGCGTAGACATTGCCCGTGTAGTTGAAGAGCGCGGTCGGCGCGCGGACATTGCCGAGCGGAATCGTATAGGCCGGCACGAGCTGGCCGTTGTCGAGCTGATAATTGAGTGCGCCGTCCGCGCTGACCTGGATTTGCGCGACGGACCCGGCGGCGTTGCCGTTAGCGTGGGAGTCGTTGACCGCGAAAGGCGCGCCGAGCTGCGTCGTGTTCGAGAGATCGAGGGTGATCGTCTGGCTTCCGGTCGGCGTCAGCGAGACCGGGCTCCCGGACAGGAGCGAGCCGTTGGTGGGATCGAAAAGGAGGTTCTGGGTCGCGAGCGGGCCGGCGGCGTAAGGAAAGCCGCCATTCGTCGCGCCGCTGGCCTCGTAGATCGAGACTTCCCAGTCCTGCGGCCCGTTCTTGGCGTAATAGACGTCCAGCACGACGGGCGCGCCGAGATTGTCGTAAACGGTGAGCGACGATTTGGCCGTATAGACGGCGCCGGGAGCGTTTGTCGACGGGAGATTGGCCGGGGCGACGTTTGCGGCGGTCGACGGAAGGTTGACCGACAGCGCGCCTGAAGTCGTGGGATTGGAATAGAGGCGGTCGTTGCGGATTTTCACCACCTGCAGATTGCCGAGCGAGTCGGGTTGCAGGCCGGCCGGCACGGCCATCAGGAAATAGCCCGCGGCGTTGACGAGACGGCCCTGCGTATCGGTCGTGAAGGAGCCCGCGCGCGTCAGGAAGGTCGCGCCGGAATTGTCCGAGACGACGAAGAAGCCGTTGCCGCGTATGGCGAGGTCGGTGGGGTTGCCCGTGCTGGTCAACGCGCCCTGTTGCGTGATGTCGTAGCGGCTGCGCGTATAAACGCCGCCGCCGAACTGGTTCGGGTCCTGAAACCCGTTGAGCACGGTCAGGAAATGCGTTGTCGCATGCTTGTAGGCGGTCGTGCTCGAATTCGCGATATTCTCGGAAATATTGGCGAGCGCGGCGGCCTGGGCGGACATGCCCATGATGGACGTTGAGAACAAGCCGAAGGAGTTGGACATTGCACCGACCTGAGAGCGTGGCTGGGACGGATTAAACGCCGACGGCCTTGTCTGAAGCTGTCAGCCGCGTGCGCCGCGGCATTGCCGGCGACGCACGCTGGCGATTAACACTCTCACATATTCTTGACACGGAGCCTGGAGCCAGCATGGCCGGCAAGATGATTGTCGAAGGGACTCGAGTGCATGCGGGCCTGTCGGCGCTGTCGCGCTGGCGCCTGCGCAGGAGCGGCGCGGCGCTGTTCGAGCGCCTGTCGGAGTCGGCGCCCGAGCGGCGCCGCGAGAAGCGGCGCGGCGTCCGGCTCAACTGGGGCAAGGCGCTGGATGTCTCGGAGCGCTTCCTGTGCGACTGCCGGATCGTCGATCGCGCCACTGGAGGCGCGCGTCTGCATCTTGTGCGCAACATCACGCCGCCGGCGCGCTTCTACCTGTTCGACGAAGCCGAAGGCGCCGTCTACGCGGCGCTGATCGTCTGGCGGCAGGGGGCGGAGATCGGCTGCCGTCTGTCGCTTTCGCCGTTGCGCGACAAGGCGCATGTCGCGCAACGGATGAAGGGGCGCTATTACGCGCTCTGATCAGGCTTCGCCGGCGACGAAATACCGCAGCCGGCGCTGCTCCGCCCAGCGGGCGGCGTTTCCGGCGCCTGCGGCGAAGGAGCTTGCGTCGAAAGGCGCGCGCTCGTCTTCGGCGGCGCGCGCCAACAGGGCGGCGGCGATCGACAGGAGCACCGTCGTCGAGGCCTTGACGAAGGTGGCGTCGTCGCCGCCCGCCTCGCGCGACTCTCTGCGAATGCGATGAATGAGGCTGCGCACCTCATAGTCGAGCACTTCGAGATCCTGACGAAGAGGCTTGTCGAGCTTCTGACATTCTTCAATTGTCATCACAGTCATCCCGGCGCCTTGCCTCCTACTCATGATGCCTCTCCGATACGCTGGCGGCGCCACTGTGTGGACGCCGCCTAAACAAACGCTTGTTCGAGCCGCGCCGCCCGCGCTGGCTGCAAGGCTCGCGCAACTCTTTCACCCGCCGTCGCGCAGGCAGCCTCCGCGCTCGAGCTGCGCGGCGAGCGCCAGCGAATCGCCCTTCAGTCGCGCCACATTCGCTTCGCCCCTCTCCTCGAACAGCAGCGCCATGGGCATGGGAACGCCGAAGGTTCGGGTGCGGTCCTCGGCGTAACGATGGTCCTGCGCGATTTCCGAGAAGATCAGCGTCCGGTTTGTCTTCGCTTGCATCTGCGCGAGCTGGCGGCAGTCCGCCGACGCATAGGCGGCCGGAGGAATGGGGTCCGGGGCGATCTCGTCATGCCGCAGGGCGCAGCCCGCGATCAGGGCGGCGGCGACAAGAGGCGCCAGGGGCGCGCGCAGGGTCTGTTGCATTCTTTCTCCGCGCCGTTCGGCGTGCGGCTGTCGGCTCCTTTTTTCGGCGCGGAGGCTGGCGCGAAGCCTTCCTCGGAGAGGGCGCCGCGACATCATGGCTCGCCGCTGATGCTTTTGAGCTCCGTTTCCTCGTCATATAAAAGGCTTAGCCTCCTTTCGCGCCGCCCGCCCCGGGTGCCGGGCCCCGTTTTTTGGCCCCGAGAGTCGCGTTAGACCAAGACGCGGGTCGCCAATGCGGGCATAATGACAAACCGGCTCTCAGCCGCGACAGTTAAGGACAGGAAAGCGCATGACCATGAGCCGCGACGACGAACCCACGGTCAAAGAGCGGAAAACCCCGCCGAAGACCGGAGAGGGCGCGGCGCGAAAGGCGAAGTCGGTCAAGACGTCGGCAAGCCGCGCCAAGGCGCAGAAGACAGCGGACAAGGCCGCGGCGCCGGCAGTGTCGGTCGTCGAACGGCCTGCCGAGGCGGCGCCAAAGCCGGCGCCGGCCCCGCGCGCGGGCAGGAAGCGGGCTTCCCCCGTCGCCGCGCCGCCGATCCCCACGCCGCTGACCGCGGTGGATTTCGAGGTCATGGCGGAAAACATGGCCCAGCTCGTCGACCAGGGGCGCAAGGCGCTGGCGGCGGCGATCGGCAATGCCGAGGCCGGGGGGCCGCGCAGCGAACTGGCCGCCAATGTCGCCGACGCCACCAAGACGCTCGGCGTCGTCGCCGAATACTGGCTGGCCAAGCCCGAGCGCGCCGCCATCGCGCAGGCCGAGCTCTATGCGGGTCTGAGCGAAATCTGGCGGCAGACCATGCGCCGCTACACGGGCGAGGATGTGCCGCCGATCGTGGCGCCGGAGCCCGGCGACAAGCGCTTCGAATCGCCCGAATGGGAGCAGAATCCCTTCTTCGACTGGCTGCGTCAGTCCTATCTCCACACGTCGCGCTGGGCGGGGGACATGGTCGAAAAGGCGGAGGGGCTCGATCCGCACACGCGCGCCAAGGCGGCCTTCTACACGCGCCTGATCTCCAGCGCCGTGTCGCCGTCGAATTTCGTGCCGACGAATCCCGAGCTGTTGCGGGCGACCATCGAAAACAAGGGCGAAAATCTCATTCGCGGCATGACCATGCTGGCCGAGGACATTTCCGCCGGCCATGGCATGTTGAAGATTCGCCAGAGCGACGACACGAAATTCCGCCTCGGCGTCGATCTCGCGACGACGCCCGGCAAGGTCGTCTGGCGTAATGACGTGATGGAGCTGATCCAGTACGAGCCGACGACGGAGACCGTCTACAAGCGTCCCCTGCTGATCACGCCGCCGTGGATCAACAAGTTCTACGTGCTCGACCTCAACCCCGAGAAGAGCTTCGTGCGCTGGGCGGTGGAGCAGGGCTTCACGGTTTTCATCATCTCCTGGGTCAACCCGGATGAAAGCAAATCGGAGAAGGGCTTTGAAGCCTATATGCACGAGGGCGTGCTGACGGCGCTCGACGTGATCGAGAAAGCCACGGGCGAGCGCAAGGTGACGGCGGCCGGCTATTGCGTCGGCGGCACGCTGCTGGCGCTGACGCTCGCCTATATGGCCGCCAAGAACGACGACCGCATCGACAGCGTCACCTTCTTCGCCACACAGGTGGATTTCAGCGAGGCCGGCGACCTTCAGATCCTGATCGACGAGGGGCGGCTCGAGGCGCTGGACGAGGCCATGGCCAGGACCGGCTATCTCGATGGCGTAAAGATGGCGAACGCCTTCAACATGCTGCGTCCCAACGAGCTGATCTGGACCTATGTGGTGAACAACTACATGAAGGGCGTCGAGCCGGCGGCGTTCGATCTGCTCTACTGGAACTCGGATTCGACGCGGATTCCGCGCGCCAATCACTCCTTCTACATGCGCGGCTGCTATCTGGAGAACCGGCTCGCGCGCGGCGAAATGGTGATCGACGGCGTGCGGCTCAACCTGCGCCAGGTGAGCATCCCGGTCTATGAGATCGCGACGCGCGAGGACCACATCGCGCCGGCGCGCTCGGTGTTCCGGGGCGCGAAGTTCTTCGGCGGCGAGGTGACCTATGTGCTCGGCGGCTCGGGCCACATCGCGGGGATCATCAATCCGCCCTCGAAGGGCAAGTATAATTACCTCACCGGCGGGCCGGTGAAGGGAACCTTCGACGAATGGGTCGCCGGCGCGAAGGAGACCAAGGGGTCGTGGTGGCCGCACTGGCTGTCGTGGGTCACCTCGCAGGCGCCCCAGAGGGTTCCCGCGCGCGCGCCCGGCGGCGGCAGGCTGAAGCCGCTCTGCGACGCGCCTGGCGAATATGTTCGGGTGAAGGGCTGACCCTCAGGTGGCGTGGCCGCGCGCCGCATAGGCGATGAGCGCGGCCATGCGCTCGACTTCGAGCGGGTCATAGTCCATCGGCGGGGCTTCCACAGGCGCGTCGGCGTCGCCCGCGCGCGTCTCCATCCCGTCGTCGCCGAAGTGAAAGCGGGCGCCCGTCGGCGTGAAGGTGACGACCCACTCGCTGTCTTTGCGTTCGACGCGGAAATCGTCGGTATTGAGGGTGTTCATGGCCGCCGCTGCTCCGGTGAGCGGCGGGAGATAGGGGCGCGCCATGACGCGGCAAGACCCCCTCCCTGTCCCTCCCCCGTTTCACGGGAGAGGGGACGCCTGCGATCCGCAGTCTCGATGACGGCGCTGCTCTGCTCCCTCTCCCGCGCAGGGGTGGGGAGGGGCCTCAGGCCCCCGGAATGACCCCGATCCGTTGCAGGAACCAGAACGCGCCGGCGAGCCCGATCAGCCCGGACAGGACGTAGACCAGCTTGTCGTGGCGCTTTCCGGCCGTGTGGCGGTCGATGTAGAGCAGCACCGGCAGAACCGCCATGACGATGGCGATCTGGCCGGCCTCGACGCCGATGTTGAACGCCGCCAGCGCCGGAACCACCGCGCCCTGCGGCACGCCCATTTCGGTCAGCGCCGAGGCGAAGCCGAAGCCGTGGATGAAGCCGAACAGGAAGGTGTTGCGCCAGCGCTTTTCGACGTCCTTGGACCAGAAATTCTCCGCCGCGACATAGACGATCGACAAGGCGATCGCCGCTTCGGTGATGGTCGAGGGCAGCGTCACGATGTTGAGCGCGGCGAGCGACAGGGTGATCGAGTGCGAGACGGTGAAGGCGGTGACGATCTTCACCACGGGCCAGACCCGATGCGCCCACAGGATCAGCGCGAACAGGAAGCAGAGGTGGTCGTAGCCGGTGACGATGTGCTCGACGCCCGCCTCGAAGAATTTCTTCATGAGCTGGCCGGTCGTCTCCATCGGCTGCGCCAGGTCGAGCGGCGGGTCCTGCGGATAGCGCATGGTCTCGCCGGCGTTGGGCGTTCCGATGAGCGAGACGAGATGCTTGCCCTTCGAGCCCTGCGCCTGGAGCAGCCGGGTCGGATCGTAGAAGATCTTGCCCGTATTGCCGGTGCAGTCGAAGCGCATCACGACGAGGGCGCTGTCCTGGTTCGTGGGGTCTTCGCCCGCCTTCTCGATCTTCCCCATGCAGGCGCGGCCGGCCTCGTCGCGCATGGCGACGCGCCTGGCGACGAATTTGCCGATCTCCTCCTCGAGCACGCCCGGCGGCGAGAGGTCGACCCCGGTTCGTTCGTCCATGGTCTCCTGAAACATGCGTTCGAGGTCGGTGGCGAGGAAGCCGACGTCGACGAGATAGACGCGCTCGCCCTTCGGGGCGATCTTGCCGGTCGAAATATCCGGCGTATGCGCGCGCGCCGGTCCGGCGAGCCCGAGGCTTACGCCCACGCAAAACAACACGAAGGCCGCAAGCCTCCTCCAGGTCCCCGTCATCTTTGGCGTTTCCTTCTTATTTTGGTTGGCGCGCACCATGCCAAAGGCGCGGGTCTCGGACAAGACCGGGGCCGCAGGATGAAAAGCGTTCCGCCAGCAAAATTGCCCGTTCCGCCCAAGCGGAAACAGCCGGCCGCGCGCCGGCCTGCCGGCGCCAGCGTTGCGGCGCTCCTCCGCCAGAGCTAAAAAAGTCGGGCGGGTAACCATGATGGGCAGGGCGGATGCAGCGCGTGACGGTGACCATAGACGACGAGTTGATGAGCGCGCTCGACCGCTACATGGAGGCGGGCGGCCATCAGAACCGCTCGGAAGCGGTGCGCGACCTCGTCCGGGCGGGGCTACTCAAGGAGCCGAGGGTCGACGACGGCGGGCGCGCCTGCGTCGCGGCGCTGGTCTATGTCTATGACCATGAGACGCGCCAGCTCTCGAAGAAGCTCGTCCACGATCACCACAGCCACGCCGACATGTCGATCGCGACGCTGCATGTCCATCTTGACGCCGCGAGCTGTCTCGAAGTCTCTCTGCTGAAAGGCAGGAAATCCGAGGTCGAGCATTTCGCGAGCCACATCGTCGGGGAGCGCGGCGTGCGCTATGGCCAGCTTGTCGTCGTCCCGGCGGAGGCGGAAGCCGAGAACGCCGATCGCGAGCCCCTCCCACCCCTGCATGGGGAGGGCGGCCCGGCCTGAGCGTGAGCCAGCCAAAAACGCGAACGTGCGGCCGCCCCCGGGACCTGCTAAAACCCGCCCATGCGTTTTTCACCCTCCTTCCTGGACGAAATACGGGCGCGCGTGCCCGTGTCCGAGGTCGTGCGCCAGAAGGTGAAGCTCAGAAAGGAAGGGCGCGAATGGCGCGGCCTCTCGCCCTTCAACGCTGAAAAGACGCCTTCTTTCTACGTCAACGACCAGAAGGGCTTCTTCCACGATTTCTCCTCCGGCAAGCATGGCGACGGTTTCGCCTTTCTGATGGAGACCGAGGGGCTCACCTTTCCCGAGGCGGTGGAGCGGCTCGCGGCCGTCGCCGGCCTGACCATGCCCGTCGAAACCGCGGAAGAGCGCGAGCAGGACGCCCGCCGCGCGACGCTGGGCGACGCGCTGGAATGGGCGGCCGCGTTCTTCATGAAGCAGCTCGCCGCCCCGGCCGGCCGCGAGGCGCGCGCCTATCTGGACCGCCGCCAGGTCTCGGCCGCCTCGCGCGAGACCTTCCGCCTCGGCTATGCGCCGCCCGATCGCCATGCGCTGCGCGACCATCTCGCGGGCAAGGGCGTCTCGGTCGAAACCATGATCGAAGCGGGGCTTCTGATCCATGGCGCGGACATCGCCGTCCCCTATGACCGCTTCCGCAACCGGGTGATGTTCCCGATCTGCGACCGGGGCGGCCGCGTCATCGCCTTCGGCGGCCGGGCGATGGCGGCGGAGGCCCAGGGCCCGGACGGGCGGTCCGTCGCCAAATATCTCAATTCCCCCGAGACCCCGCTCTTTCACAAGGGCGCGACGCTCTACAATCTGCACAACGCCCGCAAGGCGGCGCATGAGGCGGGAAACGTCATCGCCGTCGAAGGCTATATGGACGTCATCGCCCTCACGGCGGCCGGGTTCCCACAGGCCGTCGCGCCGCTCGGCACCGCGCTGACGGCGGATCAGTGCCAGCTTCTGTGGCGCCTGTCGGAGGAGCCGATCCTCTGTTTCGATGGCGACAAGGCGGGGCTCAAGGCCGCCTATCGGGCGGTGGACACCGCCTTGCCGCTTCTCGGCCCCGGCCGGACGCTGCGCTTCGTGCTGCTGCTCGACGGGCAGGACCCCGACGAGCTCTTGCGGAGCGGCGGGCCGGGGGCGCTGGCGCAGGCGCTCGAAAGGCCGCTGCCGCTCGTCGACCTTGTGTGGATGCGCGAGACCCAGGGCGCGCTGCTCGACACGCCCGAGCGCCGGGCCGGGCTGGAGCGGCGCCTGCGCGAGATCGCCGGCCAGATCGGCGACGAGACCCTGCGCCGATACTACGCCCAGGACTTCAGCGACCGCCTCGCCCGCCTGCTGGGGGCCGGGAGAGCTGGCAGATCCGGAGGGCGCGGGCGGGATTTCGCACCACGCCCGCGCAATTTCCCCCGCCGCGGCGAGCCGGAGCCGGGGCCGGTGCGGATCAGCCCGGCGCTCGCCAATTCGCCGCTGTTTCGGGGCGTCAGGCCCCCCATCGCGCCACGCGACGCGTTGATTTTGTTGATCCTCATGAACCATCCCGAGGTGCTCTCCGCCCAGGTCGAGGAGGTCGCGGGCCTGGAGTTTTCGTCGGCCGAAGCCGTGGCGTTGCGGGACGGCATGCTGCGCTGGGCCGAGTCCGGCGGGGTGGAGCGGGCCGATCTCCAGCGGTCGCTCGAGGCCGCGGGTCTGGCCGGCGTCGCGTCCCGCCTGTCGGGCATGGTGGCCCATGCGGCGCTCTGGAACGTACGCCCCGACGCGGCGCCGTCGGACGCGGCGGAGAGCCTGCGTCAGGCTTTGGTCTTGCATCGGCGCTTTTGGGCGTTAAATAAAGAGCTTCGCGCGGTGGAGGCCCGACTGGCCGAGAACGCCAGCGAATATGATTTGGCGCGACTGAGGGATATTCAAACGCAACTGTCCGCGCTAGATGGCGCGGAGGCGGCGGTCGAGGGGTTTGGGGCCTCCTCGGGCCGATCGACGCGATCGCTTTGATATCCTTGTTTTTCTTGTCGCCGTCGAATGTGGTTAGCGGGACGTTAAGGCCACTTGGGGAATGTTGGGATCGAATCGGCGGCTGGCGGTGCGCCGGCGCGCCGGATGGGGGGCGGAGCCGGGGCGGGCTGTCCCTGGACGATGTCGAGAGATGCGAGGCCCGGTCGCCGTCGTCCCTGAGGGACCGCGTCCGGGGGCCCTTTGGAGCTGTGTATGGCGAAGAAAGACGAAGATAAGGTCGAAAATGAGGGCGCCGCGACGGTAGACGCCGCCGACGGGCCGCTTCTCGATCTCAATGACGCCGCCGTCAAGCGGATGATCAAGCTCGCCAAAAAGCGCGGCTTCGTCACCTATGCCGAGTTGAACGCCGTTCTCCCCTCTGAAGAAGTGTCCTCCGACCAGATCGAGGACGTGTATGCGATGCTCTCCGAGATGGGCATCACCGTCTCCGAGGGCGACGATCCCGACGACGTGGAGGAAGAGCAGGCGGCCGAGGAAGAGGAGGCCGAGGGCGGCGAGCTCGTCGAGGGACCGCGCACGACGACCGTCGCGACCCGCAGCTCCGAGCCCGCCGACCGCACCGACGACCCCGTTCGCATGTATCTGCGCGAGATGGGCTCGGTCGAGTTGCTCTCGCGCGAGGGCGAAATCGCCATCGCCAAGCGCATCGAGGCCGGCCGCGAGGCGATGATCGCCGGCCTGTGCGAGAGTCCGCTGACCTTCCAGGCCATCATCATCTGGCGCGAGGAGCTTGAGGCGGGCAAGGTTCTGCTGCGCGACATCATCGATCTCGAGGCGACCTACGCCGGTCCCGACGGCAAGGCCGCGAAAGCGGCGGAGGCCGGCGAGGAGGGCGTGGACATGGCCCCCGCGACCGCGCCGCGCACGCCGCCGGCCGGCCTCGCCGAGGGCGCGCCGCCAGAGGAGGCGTTCGAGGAAGAAGAGGACATGGAGAATTCCGTGTCGCTTTCGGCGATGGAGGCGGAGCTCAAGCCGCGCGTGCTCGAAACCTTCGCGCGCGTCGCCGACGCCTACAAGAAGCTGCGCCGCCTTCAGGACCAGAACGTCGAGAACAAGCTCAAGAACGAGACGCTGACGCCAGCGCAGGAACGCAAATACAAGCAGCTCAAGAAAGAGATCGTCACGGACGTCAAGTCCCTGTCGCTGAACCAGAACCGCATCGAGGCGCTGGTCGAGCAGCTTTACGACATCAACAAGCGCCTCATCGGCTATGAAACCAGGCTCCTGCGCCTCGCCGACGGCCATGGCGTGGCGCGCGAAGATTTCATCGACAAGTTCCACGGCTCCGAGCTCGACCCCAAATGGGTGATGCGCGTCGCCAAGCTCGGTTCGAAGGGCTGGAAGGAATTCGTCTCGGAAGAGAAAGACCGCATTCGCGATCTGCGCGCCGAGATCCATGCGCTCGCGACCGAAACGGGCCTCGAAATCTCCGAGTTCCGCAAGATCGTGCACATGGTGCAGAAGGGCGAGCGCGAGGCGCGTCAGGCCAAGAAGGAAATGGTCGAGGCCAATCTGCGCCTCGTGATCTCCATCGCCAAGAAATACACCAACCGCGGTCTTCAGTTCCTCGACCTCATTCAGGAAGGCAATATCGGCCTGATGAAAGCGGTCGACAAATTCGAATATCGCCGCGGCTACAAGTTCTCGACCTACGCCACCTGGTGGATTCGTCAGGCGATCACGCGCTCCATCGCGGATCAGGCCCGCACCATCCGCATTCCCGTGCACATGATCGAGACGATCAACAAGATCGTGCGTACCTCGCGCCAGATGCTGCATGAGATTGGCCGCGAGCCGACACCGGAGGAGCTGTCCGAAAAGCTTGCGATGCCGCTCGAAAAGGTGCGCAAGGTCCTGAAGATCGCCAAGGAGCCGATCTCGCTCGAAACGCCCATCGGCGACGAGGAGGATTCGCATCTCGGCGATTTCATCGAGGACAAGAACGCGGTGCTGCCGATCGAGGCGGCGATCCAGTCCAATCTGCGCGAGACCACGACGCGCGTGCTCGCGTCGCTGACGCCACGCGAGGAGCGCGTCCTGCGCATGCGCTTCGGCATCGGCATGAACACGGACCACACGCTCGAAGAGGTTGGTCAGCAGTTCTCGGTGACGCGCGAGCGTATCCGCCAGATCGAGGCGAAGGCGCTGCGCAAGCTCAAGCATCCGAGCCGCAGCCGCAAGCTGAGAAGCTTTCTGGACAACTGATCCCGCGCCGTCTTGGCGTCTTCCTGCATGCGCATGAGTGGCCTTGCCCCTCACCCTAACCCTCTCCCCGCACGCGGGGAGAGGGTTAGGCCGCAAGAGCGAATTGTGGGAGAGAGGCGAGCCCTCAATCCTCCATCCGCGACCTTGCCTTCGTCTCGGGCATTGTCGCGTAAACCACCAGTGAGACAAAGATGGCCGCGCTGGCGTACCAGTAAAACCAGCTTTCATGCCCCCGCGCCTTGAACCACAAGGCGAGATATTCCGCCGAGCCGCCGAACAGCGAGACCGTCACGGCATAAGGCAAGGCCACGCCCGTCACGCGGATCGCGGCGGGAAAGAGCTCCGCCTTCACCACCGCATTGATCGACGTGTAAAGCGCCACGATCAGCCAGGCGCAGCAGATCAGCGCGAAGGCGGACCAGGCGTCGCGGGTCTTCTCGATGGCGGTGAGCAGCGGCGTCGTGAAAAGCGTTCCCAGCACGCCGAAGCCGATGAGCATGGGCCGACGCCCGACGCGATCCGACAGCGCGCCGTAAACAGGTTGCAGAAGGAGCGCGAACAGCAGCGCGCCCGCCGTGATCCATGTCGTTTGGGTCGCGCTCAGCCCCGCCGAGAGCTTGAGGAATTTCTGCATGTAGGTCGTATAGACGTAAAAGGCGATGGTGCCGCCCAATGTCAGCCCTACCACCGTCGCGGTCTCGCGCTTGTGCGCGAGGAGCCCGCGCAACCCGCCGGCTTCCTCGTGCGCCGTCTCGAACGCCGCTGTCTCCGGCAAATCGCGGCGCATGATCAGAACGACGACGGCGAGCAAGCCGCCAAGCGCGAAGGGAATCCGCCAACCCCAGTCGCGCAACGCCGCCTCGTCGAGCAGGATGTTCTGCAGGACGAGCAGCACGCCAAGCGCGAGCAGTTGCCCGGCGATCATCGTTACATACTGGAAACTGGAATAGAAACCGCGGCGGGCCGCCGGCGCCGTCTCGGCCAGATAGGCCGCGCTCGATCCGTATTCGCCGCCGAGACTCAGTCCCTGCAACAGTCGCGCGAGGAGCAGCAGCGCCGGCGCTGCCGCGCCGATGGCCGCATAAGTCGGAACGACCGCAATGATCAGCGAGCCGGCGCACATCAGCAGGACGGACAGCATGAGCGCCGCGCGCCGTCCACGCCCGTCGCCGATGCGGCCGAAAGTATAGGCGCCGATCGGGCGCATGAAGAAGCCCAGCGCAAAGACGCCCGAGGCCGAGAGCATTTGCGCCACGGGATCGTCGCCGGGAAAGAAGGCGTCGGCAAAATAAAGCGAGAAGGCGGAATAGACGTAGAAATCGTACCATTCCACCAGATTGCCGGCGGAGCCGATGAGAATGGCGCCGATCCGCGCCCTGTCGTCGGGCGCCGGTTGTGCGCGCGTGAGCATCAGACGAACTGGCTCGCGATATTCACCATCAGCGCAAGGATGGTGGTGTTGAAGAAGAAGGCCACGACGCCATGCAAGAGCGCGACCAGGCGCATGCGGCGCGAGCAGATTTCGACGTCGGCGGTCTGGCAGGCGACGCCGATCACATAGGAGAAATACAGGAAATCCAGATATTGCGGCGTCTGCGTCATCGGAAAATGCAGGCCGCCGGACGTGTGCGGCCCGGCGTTCGGCGGCGCGGTCGTCTCCGCGTAGAACTCATGCGCATAGTGGAGCGCGAAGATCAGATGCATGAAGGCCCATGACACGAAGACGGTGAAGACGGCGAGCAGGATATGCGCGCCCTTCTCCTCTCCGATGAGCGCTTTCGATTGTCCCAGCTCTGCGACGATGGCGCCGATGGCGACGCACGTCGCGGTCGCCGTGAGAAAGAGAACGACGCTGCGTCCCTCATCCGAGAGAATGGCGCGACGGCGGATGGATTCATGCGTCGAGCGCATGATCATGCGCGTCACCGCGACGAGGTAGAGCGCCACCGCGACGTTCCAGCCTATCAGACCGCGCGTGATCGCGCTGAATTCGAACGGCAGCCAGTCGGGCGCGCCCTGCGGCGGGGTAATTGCCGCCGGGAGCGAGACGCCCACGATGACGCCGATGGCGCCGCAGATCGCGAGCCGGTAATGGCCGCGCAGCACGCGCAGGGGCGCGAGCAGCCACGAACGGGTTGCGCCCCGCGCCGCCACGCGCGCGGCTCAGTTGCGCCGCGCGGCGACGAAGCGCGCGGCTTCCGCCAGCACGTCCGTGCGTTCGCCGAGCCCCGTCTCGGCCAGCGCGGCCGTCGCCTCATTGACCAGCGCGTCGCAGCGCGCCCGCGCGGCGTCGAGGCCCAGCAGCGCGACCAGCGTCGCCTTGCCGCGCTCGGCGTCCTTGCCCGCGCGCTTGCCGAGCGCCGCCGTGTCGCCCTCGGCGTCGAGAATGTCGTCGGCGATCTGAAAGGCCGCGCCCAGCGCCTTGCCATAACGATGCAGCGCCGCCGCCTGCTGCGGCGTGGCGGCGCCCAGAATGGCGCCGGCGTCCACCGCGAAGCGCAGCAGGGCGCCGGTCTTCATCGCCTGCATCTGCAGCGTCTCCGCCTGGTTGAGCGGCGTCGCGGCGGTTTCGGCGGCAAGATCGAGCGCCTGGCCGCCGACCATGCCGCCCAGTCCCGCCGCGCGGGCCAGAGCCAGCACCAGCGCCGCGCGCAGGGCGCCGTCGGCATGGGTCGCCGGATCGGCCACCACGTCGAACGCGTAAGTGAGCAGGCCGTCGCCGGCGAGGATGGCGGTTGCTTCGTCGAAGGCCTTGTGCGTGGTCGGGCGCCCGCGCCGCAGATCGTCGTCGTCCATCGCCGGCAGATCGTCATGGACGAGCGAATAGCAGTGGATCATCTCCAGCGCGCAGGCCGTGCGCAGCGCCCCCGCGCCCTCCACGCCGAAGAGACGGGCGCTTTCGATCACCAGAAAGGGCCGCAGCCGCTTGCCGCCGCCGAGCGTCGAATAGCGCATGGCCTCCAGCAGCCGCGCCGGACGGGTGATCTCCCCCGGCAGCGCCGTCGGCGCCAGAAGCGCGTCGAGCGCGGCCTCCGTGGCCTCGGCGGCCGCGTCCAGGCGACGGCGAAACTCCTCGGCGCGATTGGCGGCGTTCATCTGCTGTCCTTTGTTCTGCAAAACCCGTTCGTCACGCTGCTAGCAAATTCGGCGGGAAAGCCCAAGGCCCGCGCGCCGGAACTCCCGCCCCGGCGCCAAACAGCGCGCCGGGAAGGCAAAGCTGTGGCGGTTCTTAGGCCATTGGAAAAGCGAAAGCTTCCGCCTGTTGCCGACCGGCGACAGCTTTTCGTCCACGCCTTCTTTACGCTTTTTTCGAAACCCATAAGCAATGCTGCGCCGGTCCAGGCGCGCGTGCGCGGCGGGCGTCATCCCCAGGAGGAGACAGGCATGAAGAAGGTTTTGCTGCTGACGGCGGCGGTGGTCATGGCGGCGCCGCTGATGGGCTGTTATTCGCCCGGCGAGCGCGCCGCCGGCGGCGCGGTCATCGGCGGTCTGGGGGGCGCGGGCATTGGCGCGCTGGCCTCTGGCGGCAGCGCGGGCGGCACGCTCGCCGGCGCAGCGATCGGCGCGGCGTCCGGCGCGGTGGTCGGCGCGGCGACGGCCCCGCCGCAGCGCTGCGCCAGGTGGGGCTATGATTATTACGGCAACCGCACCTGCGTCGCCTTCTACAATTACTAGACCCCCGACAAAGCCCTCCGCAAGGAGGGCTTTTTGTTTCCTGCGCGCGGCAGTGGCGGCGGCGTCAAGCCCCACCGACGTGGATGTCGCCGTCTTCGGCGGACGCCATCAGCAGGCCGGGGGTCGAATGCGCCGCGCCCCATCGCCCCTCCCGATCCACGATGATGAGCCCGCCCGAGCCCTGCACCTTGCGCGTCAGATAATTGATCGCGGCGGCGGCGGCCTGTTGCGCCGTCATGCGCTGCGACTCGACGTAGAACGCGGCGGTGCGCGCCAGGCAGGTGCGCAGGAATTGCTCGCCCACTCCGGTGCATGAGATCGCGCAGGACTCGTTGTCCGCGAAGACCCCGGCGCCGATGACCGGCGAGTCGCCGACGCGCCCGCTCATCTGATTGACGAGACCGCCCGTCGAAGTCGCCGCCGCGAGATGGCCGCACGCGTCGCGCGCGACAGCGCCAACCGTGCCGAGCTTGCCGTCCGTGGGCGACGCGTGATCGAGCGTCATGTCCCGACGCGCCCTGGCGCGCGCCAGTTGCTCGCACCGCTCCGGCGTGGCGAAATAGGAGTCCGGCTCGAAGGCGAGGCCATGCGCGCGGCCCAGCCGCTCGGCGCCGGCGCCGATCATGAAGACATGCGGGGTCGTCTCCATCACGAGCCGCGCCAGCCGCACCGGATTGCGGACGCCCTTGACCCCCGCCACGGCGCCCGCCGCGAGCGTGCGTCCGTCCATCACCGAGGCGTCGCAACACGCCTCCCCGTCCGCATTGAGGACCGCGCCGCAGCCGGCGTTGAAAAGCGGATCGTCTTCCAGCAGCGCCACGCAGCGCGTGACGGCGTCGAGCGCGCTGGCGCCCCCGGCGAGCAAGCCGGCGCCGGTCTCAATGATGCGCCGCAGGCAGGGCGCATAGCGCTCGGGCGCGCGAATGGCGCCCGCGCCGCCATGGATCATGAGCGAGTAGGACATATGTGGCCCCTTCAGGGAAAAACGCGCCGCATTATATGCCTTCGCTGCGCGCGTGGCGGATTTTGCGCGCATGTTGACCGTCGCCGCCCTGTCGCGCCTTGCGCAGGCTGTTATGATTTTGGATAGAAACCTCCCTTCTTCCAACTCGCCCGGGCTTTCGCCCGGGCGTCTTTTTGCCGGGCAGGGACGCGAGGAGCCGGGAGCTTGCGGGGCGCCCGGTCGCACAAGTTTCTGAATGTGGTCGCCGCGGCCGCAACGCCCGCGCAATGCTGGTGCGGTTCAATGGACGGGCCTTTGTACGCCTGATGGCGCGAAGAAGGGCTCTTGCCAAGAGGACGACCGCCTTGAACGACCTGCCCGAAATCACCGAGCGCCTGAGATTCATGGGTCTGGACGAAGCCGCCAGACAAAATCTGATTGCCCTGAAACCGGTTGTCGAGAAGGAACTGCCGGGGGCGCTGGATGAATTCTACCAGCGTGTCCTCGCTCAGGGCCGTCTGCGTCATTTCTTTCCCAACAAGAACGCCACCGAGGCGGCGAAGGGCCGGCAAATCCAGCACTGGATCGCCATCGCCAACGCGGATTTCAGTGAAAAATTTCTCAAGACCAGCGTCGCGATCGGCCGCACCCATGCGCGGCTCGGCCTTTCGCCGCGCTGGTATATCGGCGGCTATGCGCTCATCCTGGAGCAACTCGTCGGCAGAGCCATTGAATCGCGCTGGCCCAAGGTTGTCTTCGGCGCGCGCGGCCCCAACAGCAAGCAGGTGGCGCAGGAGCTCGGCGCCCTTGTGAAGGCGACCCTGCTCGACATGGAGCTCGCAATCTCCGTCTATCTCGAGGAACTGGATGCGCAGAGGAAGGAAAGCGAGAAAGGCCGCGTGCAGTCGGAGGACGAGCAGCGCACGATCTTCGCCGCCTTCGACGAAAAATTGCAGCGCCTCGCGGATGGCGACCTCACGGCCAGAATCGACGTGGCGCTTTCGGGCGAATACGAGAAGTTCAGGACCAATTTCAATTCGGCGCTCGACAGCCTGTCCGACGCCATGACGGCGATCGGCGCCGCCGTCGCATCCTTTCAGGGAACAGCCGGCGAGATTGCGGTGGCGTCCGACAATCTCTCCAGCCGCACGGAGAAGCAGGCGGCGAGTCTCGAGGAGTCGGCGGCCGCGCTCAACCAGGTCACCGAGGCGGTGGTTCAGAACGCCAACGGCGCCAAGAAGGTCGCCGATATCGTGGCGGGCGCGCGCGTCGAGGCCGCGCGGTCGAGCGACGTCATGCAGGGCGCGAATGTCGCCATGGCCGAAATCAAGGCGAGTTTCGAGAAGATCAGCGGCACGCTGAGCATGATCGACGAAATCGCCTTCCAGACCAATCTGCTCGCGCTCAACGCCGGCGTCGAGGCGGCGCGCGCGGGGGAGGCGGGCCGCGGCTTTGCGGTGGTCGCCCAGGAAGTTCGCGTTCTCGCGCAGCGCTCGGCGGAAGCCGCGAAGGTCATCAAGAGCCTTCTCGCCAATTCCTCGACGCATGTGGATCGCGGCGTGAAATCCGTGGGGGAAACCGGAGACACGCTCAATGCGATTGTCGGCAGGGTCGCCGAGATCGACAAGCTTGTCGCCGTCATCGCGACCTCTTCCGAAGATCAGGCGTCGAGCCTGCATGAGATCAATCAGGCGATTGCGCAGATGGATCAGGTCACGCAGCAGAACGCCGCGATGGTTGAGGAAGCGACGGCCGCCGCATCGAATCTCAAATCCGAATCGAGCCAGCTTGCGGAACGTGTGGCGCAGTTCCGCACGGGCGTCGACTCGGGCCGGGACTCCGAGAACGCCGTCGCCTCGGCCCATGCGCGGATCGCCGACGCCTTCGGCGCTCGGCTGGAGGCCGCGGGCCAGTACTGAACTCTCCAATTGTTCGCACGGACGCCGCGCGCCTCGAGCGTGCGGCGTTTCGCATGTCGACGCGCAGGCGGCGACGCGGCGAAAAAGCGACGGCGGCGTCAAAATCATTTGTTTTTCAAGGGCTGCGACTAAGCTTCGCTTAACCTTCTACCGCTATAACTTCTCCAATACCGGGCTTGGCGCCGACGACGGATCGCCAAAGGCATGAGGCCGCGACCGGTATGCCGGCGATCCGGAATTTCCCCAACTCTTCAGCAGCCACACTCGCCGTCTCGCTGCGGGACGCCGAGACCTCTGCCTGACATTCCCGGCGAGCAGGGCCAGCCAGCCTTGCCGAAACCACCCTGACGTATCGCATCTCAAACGAGGCAAGAATGCGCGTTCTGCTCAGATTGCTGGCGCCGATCATCGGTCTGACCGTGACGCCCTGGATGCTGATCGTCATGGGCTATTCCGGAAGCGTCTTGCTTGCGCATCCGTGGTTCGCCGCCTTCGTCGCGCTGACGGTCGTATTTTCGTTCTTCGTGCTGTTCTACATGACGCGAGACGACGCGCTTTCGGACACGAGCGGGCTGAGCCAGGCGATCGCGGCCAGCGCCGCCGCCGGCTATGACTCTCCGCTGGACGTGGGGCCGGCTCCCTCCGAGCTGATGCTCGAGGTCGAAAGGATGCGCAAGGCGCTCCGCCAGCAGCTCGTCGACGTGTGCGAGGAGCTCGTCGCGGAGAGAGACGCCGACAAGCGGCGACAGACCGAGGATCGCGAGCTTTCGAAGAGCTACGTCGAGGCCCATGAATTCTTCATGACGACCTTCTGCGACGCGCTCATCGAACTCTCCCACGGCAATCTCGACGTGCGTCTCGAAAGGCCCTTCTCGCGTGATTATGAGAAATTGCGGGTCTGCTACAATGAGAGCGTCGATCGGCTGAACACGGCCTTCCGCGCGACCATCTCCGGCGTGCATCGTCTTGGCTCATCGACGGACCAGATCGCTTCCGCCTCCGGAACGCTCTCGGAGCGCACCTGCCAGCAGGCGGCGAGCCTCGAGGAGACGACCGCCGCGCTCCGTCAGATCACGACCACTGTCAGCAAAACCTCCGAGAACGCGCAAAACGCGAGTTCGCTCGTCTCTGATATCCGCAGCAATGCGGAAGCGAGCAGCCAGGTGGTGCGCAGAGCGATCAAGGCCATGGAGCGGATCGAGAATTCTTCCGAGGAAATCGAGAAGATCATCGGCGTCATCGATGAAATCGCGTTCCAGACCAATCTGCTCGCCCTCAATGCGGGCGTCGAGGCGGCGCGCGCCGGCGAAGCCGGGCGAGGCTTTGCGGTCGCCGCCTCGGAAGTGCGTGCGCTCGCGCAGCGATCGGCCGAAGCGGCGAAGGGGATCAAGAGCCTCATCGCAGGTTCGACGACGCAGGTGCGCGAGGGTGTTCAACTCGTCTCGGAAACGGGTGACGTGCTGACCCGCATCGTCTCGCAGGTGACAGGGGCCAATGACGTCGTCGCAGAAATCGCCGGAGGGGCCAGGGAGCAGTCCAGCGCTCTGCTCGAAGTGAACAGCGCGCTGGCAGAGATGGATAAATTCACGCAAGAAAACGCCACCATGGTCGAGAAGACCGCGGCCGCGACGCGCAATCTCGAGGGAGAGATCAGCGCCGTCATCCGCGCGGTCTCCTCCTTCAAGCTCCCGAGATCGCTGGAAATGCAGCCGCTCATCAAGACTCCGCCGCCTGTCCGGGCGGCCCCGCCGCCGCCTCAACGCACTCACTCGCAACCACGTGGCGGCGCCGCCACCGCGCGAAAAGTTGAAACGATGCCCGACACGCAGAACTGGGAGGAATTCTGATTATGACCGGAGCGCCCATTCAGTCAGCTCAGGGCGTGGAGCCGCAAGAGTTCATTGCCTTCCATGTCGGCGAGCAGACCTACTGCATCGACATTATCGCCGTGCGCGAGATCAGAGGCTGGACTCCGGCGACCCCATTGCCGCACGCGCCGTCTTTCGTGCGCGGCGTGATCAATCTGCGCGGATCGGTGCTGCCCGTGGTCGATCTGGCGGCGCGTCTGGGTCTGCCGATCAAGGAGCCGACCGCGCGGCACGCCGTCATCGTCGTGCAGAGCAATGGGCAGGTTGTCGGGCTGCTGGTCGAGGCGGTGTCCAACATCATGACGATCGCGCCCGACGCCATCCAGCCGACGCCTGAGGTGGCGTCGGATCTGTCGAAATCCTTCATTCGGGGCATCGTGGCCGCGGAGCAGCAGGTGATCAGCGTGCTGATCGTCAAGAACCTGCTGCCCGAGAGCTTGCAGCTCGCGGCCTGACGCATGGCGCGCGAAGAGGCGATAGACGTCATGAAGAGCACAACAGGGCACGCATCTCTTTACGAAATCAACCTGCCGGCGTCCCTCGATCTGAGAGCCGCGGTGCCACTCGCGACGGCGCTGCTCTCGGCAAGAGGCGGCGGGATGAGACTGGATGGTTCGCAGGTCAAGACCGTTGGCGCACAATGTCTGCAGGTCATCATTTCGGCCCGACAGACCTGGGAACGCGATGGCTTTCCGCTCACCATCGTCAATCCAACGGAGGACTTTCTCGCCGCTTGCGCGGACACGGGATTGGACATCGACAGCATCGTAGAAAGTGAGCCAGCCAGATGACGAAGAAGATTTTGACCGTGGACGACTCCAAGACGATGCGCCAAATGCTGGAAGTGGCGCTGACATCCGCAGGCTTCGAGGTCGTGCAGGCCGGCGACGGCGTGGAGGGCCTCGAAACGCTCGAATCGACCACGCCGGACGTCATTGTGACCGATATCAATATGCCGCGGATGGACGGCTTCGGATTCATAGAGGGAGTCCGAACGCATGAGCGTCATCGCGCGATCCCCATTCTCGTGCTGACGACCGAGAGCGACGCCGAGAAGAAGGAGCGCGCGCGGCGCGCGGGCGCCACCGGATGGATCGTGAAACCGTTCGATCCGGCCAAACTGGTGAGCGCGATCAAGCGTGTAAGCGCCTAGAAACGCGGAGGCGGTCTTGGACCATCTGGAAGCCATCAAGCAGACTTTCTTCCAGGAATGCGAGGAACAGCTCGCGGAACTGGAGAGCGGTCTCCTGAAGATCGAAGACGGCAACCATCATCCGGAAATCATCAATGCGGTGTTCCGGGCCGTGCATTCGATCAAGGGCGGCGCGGCCGCGTTCGGCTATGACGAACTTGTCGAATTCGTGCATGTTTTCGAAACGACGCTCGACCTGCTCAGATCGGAGCAGTTGAAACCGACGCCGGCCGTCACCAAGGTTTTGCTGCATTCCTCGGATGTGCTGTCGGATCTGATCCACGGCGTTCGCAACGAGACCACCTGGGACACGCAGAAGGTCGCGTCCGCCAAGGTCAGCCTCGAAGCCGTGTGCGGCGGAGAAGCGCAGGGCGCCGGCGCCCCTGCGCCGGCCGGGCCGGCGGCAGACGCGAACGAGATCGATTTCAAGCCCATTTCGATTTCCCTCGACGCCATATTCGGCGGTGAAGAGGAGGAGATCGATAAGCGCAGATTCAGGATCTTCTTTCGGCCAAAGCCCACGCTTTACGCGCGGGCCAATGAAGCCATCCGCATCCTTCGCGAGATCAAGGCGCTCGGCTCGGTCGTCATCACCTGCGACCTGACGGATTTGCCGTTGCTCACGGAGATCGACGCCGAGGGCGCCTATTTCGCCTGGTCGATCGAGCTTGAGACGGACGCCCTCGCCTCGGATGTCGAGCAAATCTTCGAATTCGTGGCGGCGGATTGCGATTATGCGATCGAGCTCGCCTTCGACGAGGAGCCGGAGGAGCCGCCGCCGGAAGCTCCGATCGATCTGTGCGTGGAAGAGATCAAGCCGGAGGCGCCTTTGGATGCGGAGCCCGTGAAAGCGCCCGCGGCGGCGCTCCCCGAGCCCGCGCCCGCCGGCGCCAAGCCGCAGGAGCAGGCGCCCCCGCCTCCTCCGCAACCGGCGCAGGAGACCATCCGAGTCGATCTCGACAAGATCGACCGCCTCGTCAATCTCGTCGGCGAACTGGTGATCAATCAGGCCGTGCTGTCGCAACGGGTTTCGGAAGCCGGGCTGCCGCGCGGTTCTTCCGTCATGATCGGTCTCGAAGAGCTCGAGCAGCTCACGCGCGACATCCAGGACAGCGTGATGGCGATACGGGCGCAGCCCGTCAAGCCGATTTTCCAGCGCATGTCCCGCATTGTCCGCGAGGTCGCGTCGATCACCAAGAAAGCCGTGCGTCTCGTCGTCGATGGCGAGGGCACGGAGGTCGACAAGACCGTCATCGAACGGCTGACCGATCCGCTGACCCATATGGTGCGCAATGCGGTCGATCACGGCATCGAGAGTCCGGAAGGCCGTATCGCCGCGGGCAAGCCGGAGGAGGGCACGCTGCGATTGTCGGCGACGCACCGGTCCGGCCGGATCATCATCGAAGTCACCGACGACGGCGCCGGGATCAACCGCGCGCGTGTTCGCGAGATTGCCGTGCGGAAGGGATTGATTCCGGAAAACGCGGTGCTCTCCGATGAAGAGACCGACGGGCTGATCTTCCTCCCTGGCTTTTCGACGAACACGACCGCCTCGAGCATCTCCGGGCGCGGCGTCGGCATGGACGTCGTCAAGCGCGCCATTCAGGCGCTCGGCGGCCGCATCTCCATCTCGTCACGCCAGGGCAGCGGGTCGACTTTCTCGATGAGTCTGCCGCTCACGCTCGCCGTTCTCGACGGCATGGTCGTCAATGTCGCGGGCCAGATTCTGGTGTTGCCGCTCACCGCCGTGATCGAGACGCTTCAACCCAGAACGGGGAACATCCATGCGCTCGGCTCGGGCATCAGGGTGATCGGAAATCGCAACGCCTTCATCCCCCTCATCGATGTTGGCATGATCCTTTCCTACCGCTTCCAGGAGATCGATCCGACGACGCAAGTCGCGCTGCTTGTCGAGTCCGAAAGCGGCGAAAAATGCGCATTGCTGGTCGATGCGATTCAGGGCCAGCGTCAGGTCGTGATCAAGAGCCTGGAGGCCAATTATGGCAAGGTTCCTGGAATTGCCGCGGCGACGATACTTGGCGACGGCCGGGTCGCGCTCATCGTCGACGTGGACGCTGTCCTCAGCCTCTCGCGAGGAGACTATCACATGAGCGAGGCGTCTCTGGAAACCTTCTAGAGGTCATCGGGAGCCGCCGGGGCCGATTGGCGTCCGTCGGAACATAGGAAAGCGGAGTTCGAGAAGAAATGGACCCTTCTATACGGGCAAGCCAGTCCGAAATCATGTCTCCCTTCAAGTTCACCGACGGAGACTTTCGTCAGATCGCGCGCGTTCTGAACACCGAAGCGGGCATCTATCTCTCGGACGCAAAAGCTCCCTTCGTCTACTCAAGACTGACAAAGAGGCTCAGAGCTCTCGGACTGGAAAGCTTTCAGGACTACTGCTCTCTGATCACAGGCGCGGGAGGCGCTGAAGAGCGTCGACAGATGATCGCCGCGCTGACCACGAACGTTACGCGCTTTTTCAGGGAGCCGCATCACTTCGACCATTTCAGGAGGAACGTCGTTGAAAGACTGACGCCGGCTCTGCGCTCGGGCGGGCGCCTGCGCGTGTGGTCGTCCGCCTGTTCGAATGGTCAGGAGCCCTATTCCATCGCGATGACGGTCTTTTCACAACTGCCAGATGCGGACACTCTCAATATCCGCATTCTCGCCACTGACATTGACACGCATATGATCGCGGCCGCGACGGCGGGAGAATATGCGGAGGACGTCGTCACCGCGGTGCCCGACGACCTTCGCCGCAAGTGGCTGTTGCCGCAAAACAACGGCATGTGGAAGGTGGACCGCAAGCTCGCCTCGATTGTCGCCTTTCGCGAGCTCAATCTGATTGGCAATTGGCCGATGAGAGGGAAATTCGACGCCATCTTTTGCCGAAACGTGGCGATCTATTTCGAAGAGAAAACCCAGCAGCAGATATGGAGCCGCTTCGTTCCGCTGCTGAATCCGGGCGGCATTCTCTACATCGGCCATTCCGAGCGCATATCCGGCCCCGCGTCGCATGATCTTGTCGCCGACGGGGTGACAACCTACCGAGCCGTGAAAGGAGCCGCCGCGTGAAGCCCTGTAGTGTTCTCGTCGTCGACGACTCCCGCACCATGCGGTCGCTGATCGCTGCGACGCTCGCCATGGACCCGCAGATCAATGTCGTCGGCGAAGCATCGGACGCGTTCGAGGCCCGGGAAGCGATCAAGCAACTCAGTCCGGACGTCGTGACGCTCGATATCGAGATGCCCAAGATGAACGGGCTCGACTTCCTCGAGCGCATCATGCGCCTGCGTCCGACGCCCGTGATCGTGATTTCGAGTCTGACGGAGCGTGGCACCGAAACCAGCATCCGCGCCCTGGAAATCGGCGCTGTCGACTGCATTGCGAAACCATCCGCCCGCAACCGGGATTCTCTTGACGATCTCGGCGCGCGTGTGAAGGCCGCCGCTGGCGCCAGGCTGGTCAAGGCGCCGGCCATGCGCCGCCCCTCCGATTCCAGCTCTGCGGTCGGGTCCTATATGTCGGATGGCCGTGTTGTCGCCATTGGCGCTTCCATGGGCGGGGTGGAGGCTCTGTGCGCGCTGCTGAGCCGGTTTCCCGAAAACTGCCCGCCCACGGTCATCACGCAGCATATGCCGGCGTTGTTCACCAAGAGCTTCGCTGATCGTCTCGACCGTCTGTGCCGGCCCAAGGTCATGGAAGCCGAGGATGGCGCGGCGTTGACTCCCGGCCACGTGTACATCGCGCCGGGGGGATGGAGGCATATGCTCGTGTCCGGTTCTGATCGGCCCAGATGCCGACTCCAGGAAGGCGAGCTGATTTCAGGCCACAGGCCCTCTGTCGACGCTCTGTTCCAGTCTGTCGCCCGCACGCTTGGGCCGCGTGCGATCGGAGTCATTCTGACGGGCATGGGTCGCGACGGCGCGCAGGGATTGCATACACTTCGGCAAAGCGGCGCGGAGACGATCGGTCAGGATGAAGCAACATCTCTGGTCTATGGCATGCCGAGAGCCGCATTCGACATGGGCGCCGTGGGCGTGCAACTCCCGCTCGGCGTCATCGCGGAACGCATCTTGGCCATGACGAATAAAACGAGGATGAGGTGAGATGAGTGTAGCGGACCACCGCGGGTGCTCATCGTCGATGACACGAGCACGAGCCGGCTGCTCCTTCGCGATGCGCTGGATCAGATCGGCGTGCATAAGGTGTTCTTCGCGACGGACGGCGAAAAGGCTCTGAAATTCATGATGGACACGCCGGCGCATCTCGTCATTTCCGATGTCAACATGCCCATCATGGATGGCATGGGCCTGTTGAAGGCGGTGCGGGGATACAAGCCCACGCAGCGTGTCCCATTCATCATGCTGACGGGGCAGGCTGACCGCAGCGTCATCGAAACGGCGGCGAAACTCGGCGTGAACAATTATCTCGTCAAGCCGGTGACCGTGACGAAACTGAAATCCGCAATCGAAGCAATATTTGGGAAGCTGTGATGGAGGAAAGCGCCAACAAACCCCTCCGGAAGATCCACATCATCCAGGGCGAGTATCAGGTCGTGACCGACGCCGACGTGGTGCTTTCCACTGTGCTTGGATCATGCGTCGCCGCCTGCGTGAGAGACGCCGAGGCGCGCGTCGGCGGCATGAATCATTTCCTGCTCCCCGGCGCGCAGGCCGCCCGTCCGCTCGAGGCCGAACGCTACGGGGCCTATCTGATGGAGTTGCTGATCAACGGACTGCTGAAGCGCGGCGCGCGGCGCGAGCGAATCGAAGCCAAGCTGTTCGGCGGCGCGCGCATGGTCGAAGGGCTCTCCGACATTGGCGCACAGAATGCAGCGTTTGCGAGAGAATTCCTCAAGAACGAGGGGATTCGCATTGTCGCTGAGAATCTCGGCGGCAGGCACGGGCGCCGGCTCGAATACTACCCGCTTTCGGGGCGGGCTCGGCAAATTCTGTTGCCCACTACGCCACAAATCATGGAGCCGCCGCCAAAGCGCGCGCCGAAGCCGGACACGCATGGAACGTTGGAGCTGTTCTGATCGGCTTCGCCTCCATCGGTCTCCGCCGTCACACAGGAGCAACGCAATGAAAAACGAATACGCCGACAGACCCCTGGTCGAAATTCTCGTGCGCATCAGCGTTGAGCTCGAAGAGGCGGCGGCCTCGGTTGACGATCTGCACGCACTGGTCGACGCGACGGTGAAATGCGGCGGGACGAATGAGACGTTCCTACACCAGGCCCAAACAATCGACATTCTGCAACAGCACCTCTTTGCGCTCGCCGCCTTCGTATCCGAGCTGTCCGAAACGACGCCGGAGTCCTGGCGCGTGGAAAGTGGAGACGCGATCAGCAAGGTGAAACTGTCGAAGTTGCGCGAGCGCCTCAGTCACATCCGCGCGGGCGAGTCCCACGACCCGCATGGTTCGGGTGATTTCCAGATGTTTTGATGGTTTGAGCGTGGAGAAATTTTCACGCCAGTCAGCGTGTTCAGACAAGGATAAGCTTCGCGTGGTTTACTCGCAAGTGTAGCGGCAGGCGATGATCGCGGGCATGAGGCCGAGTCGCCGCTTCGGTGCAAATCCGAACTCCTTTCTCCCAATTACAATGACAGGCGTGTTGGTAGCCTGCGCGCAGCCCCGGCAAGCAGCCGCGAACGCCGCTTCGCGGTGGTGGGCGGCGGAGATGTTGCAAACAGCAGGTAAGTTCTGGCCGTGACAAAACGGGAAGCGAATACCTCCACAATGGTCAAAGACGCCTCTGCGACGACCGCCAGCCAGTTGCGCGTCTCGGCGCAAAAGGTAAGCCGCCTGATGGATCTCGTGGGCGAGCTCAGCCTCAGCGTTTCTGATACGATCTACAGTTCTGATATTGTCGACCTCGACCTCGGCGAATTCGAGAAGTCGGCGCATCGACTGAAGCTCGTTTTGAGGGAGGTGCAGGAGGCGGCGGCCGAGCTGCGTCTCGTGCCGATCGGCGACGTTTTCCAGCGCATGGGACGACTCGTGCGCGAACTCGAGCGTCAGACGGGCAAGGAAGTCGATCTCGAAGTCCAGGGCGAGGACACGGAAATCGACAAGATCGTCGTCGATCAGCTCTTCGAGCCGCTGGTTCATGTGGTTCGCAATTCAGTCGACCATGGGCTGGAGACCCCAGAGGAGCGTGAGGCCGCCGGCAAGCGCAGGCGCGGCAGGATCACGCTTTCAGCCGCGCAAGTCGGCGGCGACATCCGCATTACGATTGCAGATGACGGACGGGGCCTGAACCGGGAAAAGATCCTCGCGCGCGGTCGCGCCCGCGGCCTGATCGGTCCGGACGAGCAGCCTGAGGACCGTGAGCTGTGGCAGCTTATTTTCAAGCCGGGATTTTCAACGGCGGAAGCGGTCACCAATCTCTCTGGCCGGGGCGTCGGCATGGACGTGCTGGAAACGACGATCAAACGCCTGCGCGGGCGAATTGTCGTCGAGAGCGTATGGGGCGCGGGCGCGCGGGTCGTGCTGGCGATTCCGCTGTCACTGGCCTTCATCGACAGTCTGGTGATGCGTGTTGGCGACCGGCTCTTTGCAACGCCGATTGCCGTTGTCGCGGAGATCTTCCGCCCGGTCTACGAGCAGCTCACGGTGATCACCGCGGATGGCGGCGGCGAGCTCGTGAAGGTGCGCGACGCCATGATTCCCATCTGTCGCCTGGAGCGATTTTACGGCGAGAAGGACAGATGCCCGGACGCGCTCGATCAGAAGATCATTCTCGTATTTCACACCAGCCAGGGCAAAATCGGCTTGCCCGTGGATGAGCTGTTCGATCAGCAGCAAGTCGTGATGAAGCCCCTGCAGGGGCATCTTGAAAGAATCAGGGCGAGTTTCGGCTGCGCTCTCTTGGCCACGGGGGAGGTTGCGATGATGCTCGACTGCGAAAAATTGACGGACGGCGCACTGTGAGTCCAAATCCGTCAGCCCTCCTTCTCGGCCATGGAAGAGCCGCAGCCACTCGCCGCATTGGCGCCTGGCTCCACGATCATTGCGGAATGCACTTCGGTGATGCTGATCTCGAGGTCATGGGACAACGTCTCGGGCGCGTGCTGGACCAGTTCGGCTTGGGGACTCTGGAACGCCTCGCGGATGAAATCGAACGTGGCAAACGCGACGACGTGACCGCCGCGGTGGTGCACGCGGCCTCGACAAATCACACCTATTTCTTCCGGGAGATGGACACACTGAATGTCTTTCGCGACCGGATATTGCCCGGGCTCGCGTCTCAACCGGAAATTCGGATCTGGAGCGCCGCCGCTTCGACCGGAGACGAGGCCTATACCTGTGCGATGCTCAGCGCCGAAACGATGGATTTGTCTGTCGCATCGGAACGGATCAAGATCCTCGGCACCGACATCAGCGGGCCCGTCATCCAGTTGGCGGAAGCCGGGGCCTATCGACCGTCCAGCCTGGAAAATGTGCCGTTCCACATCAAGAGCCGTTATTTCAAGCCAACAGCCGACGGTCGCTTCGCCATCGTCGACGACATCAAGCGCATGTGCACATTCAGGCGCATGAATCTCAAATCGCGTCCCTACCCGTTTCAGAAGAGGTTCGACATCGTGCTGTGTCGGAACGTTCTGTACTACTTCAGGCCCGCGACGCAGCGTGAAGTGCTCGAGTTGATCTATGAGGTCACACAACCGAATGGATGGCTGCTGACAGACGTGAGTTTCACGCTTCGCGATCTGGGTGTGTCCTGGGTCACGGTCGCCAGCGGCGTGCACAGGAAACCGGCATGATGTTCGCTCAAAATCGGCCCGTTCGCGTCCTTGTCGTCGACGATTCGGCGCTGGTGCGCAAACTCCTCGTGGATGGCTTCAACCGCAATGGCGGGATCGAAGTCGTCGGACAGGCAAGCGACCCCTATCGTGCGCGCGATCTTCTGGTCGAGTTGAAACCGGATGTCGTGACGCTCGATGTCGAGATGCCGCGCATGGACGGCGCGACGTTTCTGAAGCACTTCATGCCCACCATGCCGACCCCGACCGTCATGATCAGTTCGCTCACCCAGCAAGGCAAGCGAATTACACTCGAGGCGCTGGAAGCAGGGGCGGTGGACGTCATCACCAAGCCCGGATCCGGGCTCGTGGATGATCTGCCGCTGATGCTCGATGACATCTGCCGGAGAGTCAAGGACGCTGCGCGCGTGGATGTTTCGCGCTTCGGCCGGATCGCATCGAGTCCGATCGAACGGGAAGAGGCGGCGCTGGATGAGACGACCGACAAGCTGATTGCGATCGGCTCTTCTACCGGCGGCGTCGAGGCGCTCAATCATATTATTCCGACTTTCCCCGCCAACAACTGCGGAATCGTTCTCGTCCAGCACATGCCCGCGGGCGTGACGGCGAAATTCGCGGAGCGGCTCAACGGCATTTCAGCGATGCGTGTGAAGGAGGCGGAGGAAGGAGACCGTGTGATGACCGGCCTCGTTCTCATCGCTCCGGGTGGATCGAAGCATATGACGGTCGCTCGCTCCGGCCGCGAATACCGTGTGCAGTTGAAGGATGGCCCGGAGGTCAATTCCCAGGCCCGCAATCGACGTTCTGTTCAATTCCGTCGCCAAGGCCGCGGGCGGAAATGCGGCCGCCGCCGTTCTGACGGGGATGGGACGGGACGGCGCGGCGGGGCTGCTGTCGATCCGAAACGCAGGCGGGCGCACAGTTGTTCAGGATGAGGCAACCTGCGTGGTCTACGGAATGCCAAGAGCGGCGCATGAAATCGGCGCCGCCGAGCTGGTCGCGCCTCTACAGAAGATTCCCGCGTTCCTGACGAGAGCGACCAAACGAAACTGATATGGAGACGATCATGGCCGAAGCCGTTACGGGAGAGAGCGGGGAAGGACGTGCGCCGTCGCGCAAGTTCGAAAATGAGACCGCCGACCTCATCTTCAACGAAGAAAATAATATCGAGGACATGTTCCTGACCTTCGGCGTGTCCGGGGAAGAATATGGCCTCGGGATCGCCTTTGTCACCGAGATCGTTGGCATGCAACGTGTCATGCAGGTTCCGGACGTTCCGAAATTCATCAAGGGCGTGATCAATCTGCGAGGAAAAGTTATTCCCGTGATGGATGTGCGCTGCCGCTTCGAGATGGTGGAGAAACCTTACACGGAGCGGACCGTGATCATCGTTCTGGACGTCGACTCGGTGCCGATTGGCCTCGTCGTCGATAATGTCAGCGACGTGCTGGAAATTCCGCCGTCCCAGATCGACCCTGCTCCGAAGTTCAATTCGGGCCGCACGCATGAGAGTCTCATTCGCGGTCTCGGCAAATCGGGCGACCGGGTCGCCGTGCTGCTCGATATTCGCAAACTCGTTGGCGAGGGACTCCAGGACATGGCCGACGCCGGACCCGTCCAATGAGCGCCGCCGATGATTGTCCCGATCCCCCTGGGGGGACCGTTGAAACGCCCGCTCCGGGATCTCAGAAGCCGAACCCGGATGATGACCCCCTCAGCATGTCGGGCTCCTCGGTCCGATCCTTGCCAGATGAAATGAAGGAAAGCGTCATGTCAAATGTGGAATATACGCCTGCGCTGCGCGAAGTCATTCGCACCATCCGCGCCTTGAAGGCCGGCGATCTGAACGCGCGCGCCAATGTCGCGGGCGTCAGCGGCGATTGGGCGGAGCTTGTGAGCGAGCTGAACGCGGCGCTGGAGACAACCGCCGTGAACATCGCCGAAAATCAGCGTGCGCGACAGGCGCTGGACAATTCGGTGGTTTCGATGATGATCGCCGACACGGACGGACGCATCTTCTACGCCAACCGTTCCGTTCTGGACATGCTGTCTACGGCTGAGTCCGACGTGCGCAGGGATCTGCCAAATTTCAGCGCGAGCCGCGTCGTGGGCTCCAATATCGACACATTTCATCGTGATCCGCGCCATCAACGCCGCGTGCTCGAAGGCTTGATGTCAACCTATCGCACTCAGATCGTCGTCGGCGGCAGAAATTTCTCGCTTGTGGCCTCGCCGATTTTCGACAATGGCGGAAGGAAGGCCGCCGTCGCGGTCGAGTGGATCGACAGAACGGTCGAGGCGCGCATCGAAAAGGAATTCATCGCCGCGATCGAGGCGGCCGGGCGGGGCGACTTCTCGCGTCGCGTCGATTTGAGCGGCGCAAACGGCGTTTTCAAGCTGCTGGGCGAATCCATCAACAAGCTGATCGAAATCAGCGGCGCCTGTCTCGCCAGAGTCGGCGCGGGTCTCAACCGCGTCGCCAATGGCGATCTGACGAAGGTCGCCGATGCGCCGCTCGAGGGCGCGTTCGGCTCGCTGCAGAGCGACGCCGAACAAGTGCGCTCCAATCTCGAGGCGCTGGTCGAAGACGTCAACAGGCTTTCGGTCGCCGGCACGCAGGGTCAGCTTCAGGAGCGTGCCGACGCGCGGCGTCACCAAGGTGATTTTCGCAAGATCATTCAGGGCATCAACGAGACGCTCGACTCGGTCATCGGGCCGGTTCGCAACATCGCGGGGGCGATCGAGGCGCTTGGACGCAATGATCTCAGCGCCAATCTGGACGGCGACTTCCGCGGCGATTTCCTTGCGGTGAAGAAAGCGTTCGACGCGGCGATGACGGGGATCAACAACTCGCTTTACAAGATCGTCGACGCCGTCGAACAGGTCGGACTTTCTTCCGAGCAGCTCAACTCGGCGTCGCAGGGCATGGCGTCGAATTCCGAGGAGCAGGCGGCGGCCGTTCAGGAAGTCACGTCCAGCGTGACGGAAACCAATTCCCAGGTGCAGGCGAACACCGAGAACGCCAATGCGGCCAATCAGCTCGTGATCAGCGCCTCGCAGGCGGCCAGCCATGGCCAGGCGAAGATGGAAGTCATGAGCGAAGCGATGAACGCGATCAGCGCCTCGGCTCAGAGCATCGGCAAGATCATCAAGGTCATCGACGAAATTGCGTTCCAGATGAATCTGCTCGCCCTCAACGCCGCGGTGGAGGCGGCGCGCGCCGGCCAGCATGGACGGGGCTTCGCCGTCGTCGCTCAGGAGGTGCGAAATCTCGCCGGGCGCAGCGCGAAGGCGGCGCGTGAAACCGCGGAAATGATCGAGGATTCCGTCAAGCGCGTGAATGAGGGCGTCACCATCGCCCGCGAGACCAGCGACGCGCTCGATCAGATCGTCGGCAATGTGGTGAAGGTGAAGGATCTCGTCGCGGAAATCGCGGTGGCGAGCGCGGAGCAGTCGCGCGGAATCTCGCAGATCAACATCGCGATGAATCAGGTCAGCAAGTCGTCGCAGGAAGGGAGCCAGCAGGCCGAGCAGCTTGCGGCCTCCGCCTCCGAACTCGGCAAGCTCGCCGAAGTGATGAACGAGGGCGTGCGCCGCTTCCGGCTTCGGGAACGCGCACATGGCGGCGGCATGGGTCTGCCGGGCCTCAACGGCATGACGGCGGAGATGGTGGAGCAGCTCAAGGCGCTTCTCGGCGCACAACAGCGCGGCTTGCAGGCGCCTGCGAAGATGGCGAGCGCGGGCGGCAAGCATCGCAAGTCTCCGGGCGCGATCATTCCGCTTGATCAGGATGAGCGCGGCTTCGCCGGGTTCTGACGCGACCCATCGCTTGGGCGCCCGCGCGACAGCGTGGCCGCCGTTCCATGGAGAGAAAGATGCACAAAGTTATGGTTGTCGACGACTCCGCCATGATGCGCGTGGTGATTTCGAATTTCGTCTCGTCGCTGCCGGAGTTCAAGGTGGTGGCGTCAGCGGAGAACGGAAAGGTGGCGCTGGAGCTCCTGTCAAAATTCCCCGACCTCAATCTCATCCTGCTGGACATCGAGATGCCCGGTATGAACGGGTTGGAGTTTCTGCGTCACGCCAAGATGAGGACGCGTGCGAAAGTCGTCATTCTGTCATCCGTCGCCTCGGCCGGGTCCCGGCAGGCTTCGGAAGCGCGTTCGCTTGGCGCCGACGCGATCATCACCAAGCCGTCTGGGGCGGTTTCCATGGATTTGGCGGATAAGCGCGGCGCCGAGCTCGCGCGCGTCATGTCCCGTGTGCTGGCGGCCTGAGCGGGTCGCCGGAGTTTTTTGATCAGCATCCGCCACAGCGTTCCGACGGAGACCGCCGCTTGTCCGAAGATCTTGACGAAATCTGGGCATTGTATGCAGACGATGGGGCCCAGTCGCTCGATACGGTCGAGGCGGCGCTTCTTAAGCTGCGCAGAGACGCTTGCGACCGCGACGCGATCGCCGAGCTCTTTCGGGCGATGCACACCTTCAAGGGCAATTCGAGGCTCATTGGGCTCGTTGCGATCGAATCCTGCGCGCATATCGCCGAGGATCTTGTCGGGCTTGTCCGCGATGAGGGTGTCGAACTCGACGCCGAAATGCTCGAACTGCTTCTCGAGGCCTCTGATCGTCTGCGTGAGATGATGGAGCTCGCCGTGTCGACGCGCCGCGACGCGGATGAAGCGGTGAGCGCGGACATCACATATCGCATGAAGGACAAATATGCGCGGCTGCGCGAGGCGGACGCGGGCGCGACAGGGCGGCCGGACGACGCAGGCGCAACGCCGCTTCCGCGCGCGCAGCCAACCGCCGCGCCCGCCGACAAGGGGGACTCATTCGAGACGGCGGTGGTTTTCGCCGGCGCCGGGGAAAATCTGTCGACCGATCCCCATGTATCTCAAGATATTCCTCGAAATTGCAAGCGAGTCCATCGCGACGATTTCCGCGGCGGTGAGGGCGCCGCAGCTCGAGGCTGATGCAAAGGTTCGCGCGATCTTCGACGCGGCGGATATGTTGAATAACGCGGCGACGCGCATCGGCATCGCCGAATGGCCGAAGCTCGCCGCCGAGTTTTATTCGGCGGCGTCCGACGAGGCGCGTCTGCTGGAGCTGCTCGACAGGGCGCAGAAACTCTATCGTCGCGCGAGCGGACTTCCGGAGACAGAGGCCCCCCCTCCGGCGCCCGCTTCTGCGCCCCAGGCGCCAGCGGAAACGCCGTCGCCCATCGCACAGGGGATGTCCGCGCTTCGCGACGACGTGCTTGTAGACGCCGATGTTGCGGAGATGGCTCCGGCGCATGAGACGGACTCGTTCATGGTGGAAGAGACCGGCGGCTTCGGCGCGGGCGCATTTCTGAGAGAGATCGCGGGGCCCCTCGATGCGCTTTGCGATTTGCTGTTGTCGGCGGAAGATCCCAGAGGCTGCCGCATCGACGCCTTTTGCGCGCCCATGCAGAAGGCCGCGTCCAGGCAGGGCTATATTCGCATCGCCGACACGGTGGCGGGGCTGCCGGCGTCGCTTGCGGATTTCCGCAAATTCGAACAGCTTTTCTCCGAGTTTCACGAGGATCTGTGCCTCATCGAAAGTTCGGAACTCGGCCTGGCGCATTCGGCGGGGACATCCAGAAAGGCCGCGCGGCTTCTCAAATCCTGGCACGCCAACCATATGCCGGTGACGCTGTCGGAACTGGGCGCCGCGCTGGATCGTTCGCCGGAGGAGGTGGACTGGGAAAAAGTCGTCGCGCTCCAGGAGCGGTTGCGACGCGCCTGCCATTATCTCGGCATGGAGGTCGCCGGCCGCGTGGCGGTCGTTCTGCTCGATCTGTCGGCTCGCGTGGCGTCCGGAGAAATCCCTCCCGACCCTGTGTTGCTGAAGGTGATGGCGTCGTTCAACGGCGCCATCGGCGCCTTTGTCTCGGAGAAAGCCCTGCGCTCCGAAGATGGGGAGGCGATGCAGCGCCTCCTCAGTGAGACCGTGGAAGTCACGGAAGTGCTGAGCGGCGCGGCGCCCGTGCGATCGATGGAAAACCTGCTCCGGCTGCCGGCAAGCTTCAAAGGCATTCTGACGCCGGAAAGCGCGAAGGCGGCCGCTGAAGCCTACGCCAGGGGCGAACGCTTCTTCATCGTCCGCGCGGACATTGATCCCTTTCCGGAGCTCACCAACCGCTTTTTCGACTGGGTCAACGCCAGCGGAAAGATGATCGGCTGCATCACCGTTCCCGCCGACAAGCCGATTTTCGACTTCCTGCTGACGTCGCGGATTGATCCGGAGGGTGTGACGGCGGAGCTTCTCGAGCTGGATCCGAGCGGCGACGCGCTTCGCATCATGGAAGTGCTCGGCCATGCCTGCGTCGAGGGCGTGGATGGCGCCGTGGAAGAGGCCTCGCGCGGCAGTCGCTTCGATGGCGGCGCGGGTCGATCATCGGCGTCGTCGGCGCAAATGCTGGAATCGATCGAGGAGATCGTCACCGGACATGGCGCCATTCGCGAGATTCTCGCCGGCTTCGAGCAGAAGCGCGTGCTTGCCATCATTGATCAGGCGATGGCGGTTCACGGGACCTGGGGGAGGGCGCGCGACGTTGTCAATCGTCAGCTTCAGGACTGGCAGGATGACTTCGAGCGTCTGATCCAGATTGAAACCCAGCTCGACAAACGGCTGCATCAGCTCCAGGAGGATACAGTCTCCGCCCGCTCGCGTCCGGCGTCGACTCTGATCCAGTTCCTGATCGAATATGCGGCGGGCGCCGCCCAGCGTCACGCCCGCGCGCTGCGCTTCTCGCCCTTTCATCAGACCGACCAGATCGATCTGGATCTTCTGGAGAGGCTTGCCGAACCGCTGCGGTCGCTGATTTCCATGTCCATCACCCATAGCGTCGAGCCGCCGGCGGTGCGGCTCGGAAAGGGAAAGGCGGCCGAAGCCGAGATGCGCGTCGGCATCGTGCGCTATCTGGATCGCGTGGTGGCGACCGTCGAAGACGACGGCGCCGGGCTCGACGAGGCGACGCGATCCAGTTCCGCGCTGGAGGCGGTGAAGGAGTCGATCCGGTCCAGAGGCGGAGAGGTGCAGGTTGGCGCGTCGGCGGCGGGCGGCGTGCGCTTCGATGTTGTTCTTCCTTTGTCCATGACTGTGCTCGGCGGCATGATCGTGCGCGCCGGGCCGATCATGTATGTCGTGCCGATTCACGCCATCCAGAGAATCGTGCATTGCGACCTGCGCGATCTCATTTACCTTTCGGCGGATGGCCGCAACATTCAGGTGAAACTCGGACCAGACAGGATCGTGCCGATCCGCTTTCTTTCGGACAGTTCCGAAACACGCTCGCTGATTCTCGCCCCGCGGGACAGGGGCGCGGAGCTCAAATGCCTGTTTGTCATCGCCGAAAGCAATTCCAGCCAGATTGCTCTGTCCATTGACGAGGTGGTGGGCGAACAATTGGTCATTGTGCGCCCGATGAAGGGGTATCTCTCGGCAATCAAGAACGTCATGGGTTGCGCGCTTCTGTCGAACGGCGAAATCGGCATGGTGCTGGACATGGCGCGGATCCTGTCGTGACGCGGCCGCCTCGTCAGCGGCCGAGCAGCCTGTCGAGGCGGGGCAAGTCGTTGTGGTGCAAAAGCAGGATGTTATTGGAGGCGGCCAGTCGTTCTGCCGCGCGCGTGTAACCGCTCGTCGTCACGACGACGCCGCGCTCGGCCTCTTCATGGGCGATTCCGGCGACGATCTCCTGCACGGCGCGGTTGCCGACCGGCTTCGCGTATTTTTTGCATTGCAGGACGATCCGCACGCCGCGCTTTTCTGCGACAATGTCGACGCCCTGATCGCCGCTGATTGCCGTGACGCGCGCTGTCCAGTTGCAGGCGCGCAAAACCTCGGCGCAATAGTGTTCGAATTCTGCAGGGGTCATCTTCTCGTCAAATTGCGGCAGGGAAATCCGCTCGAAAATCAGAACGCCGAGATGAAGAACGCCGAAAAGCCCCAGCCCCATGAAGACAAGCCCCGGGGCGCGGGGCCAGAATGGTCCCGACAGTAATGTGAACCCCGCTGTCCAAAGAACCCAGACGGCCAGACCCGGTGTATTGCGGTTGTGTCGCATCGCCTGTCTTCATGGCCTCGTTCCAGCGAACGCGCCAGCAGCCTGAGAGGGCGCTCGCTGGCGCCGGGCCCTCCGGCGCCGGCGTCACGAGCTGAACAGGGCGCTCCTGCTGATCCGCCGCACTGTCGATCAACGAGGGAGCGCCGGCGCCAATTGCCTCGCAATTGCTGTAACTTAGCGACAGTTAGCAAAGAATAAACGCGTCAACTGCGCTGAAGCGTTCGCAGACGATTTTATTATATTGGTCCATTAGTTGACATTCTCACTTAGGGGTGATGTGCGCTTCATGTGTCGAAGGTGGCGGCCAGGCGTCGCACTAGTAGTAAAAAATTATCGAAAGCGTGATTTACAAAGTCCTTGGTGGGGCATATTAATGCGTTATCCAGTTACTTATGAGGACCCGATGCAGTTGACTGCCGCAGACGCCGCCCAGCTTAAAAAGATCATCTCGATCGCCCAGACACTTCTTGAGAAGGCGGGCGAGAAGGAGACGAAGGGCGGCCGTTCCGCTTCCAGCAACGGCCCTTCTCGCATCCGTCGCTCCGGGAAGGATCTCACCGCGTTCCGCAAGATGTTGAAGGCCGAGCGTAAGGCCGGCGTCCCCGTCGCGGACCTCGCACGGAAGCATGGAATCAGCCCCTCCTATATTTATCAGCTCGGCTGACGCCAGGTCGCGTGCGGGCGGGGTTCGTCCGGCCGCCGCTGAACGCTTGCACTATCCTGATTTTGTCGGCTTTTCACGAGAGGCGGTCCATGTCTGTCATGGCTTCATCGTGGGAGGCCAACTGAACATCGCGGCCCCTTGGCCAGGCCGATGGGGCGTCGCAGTCGACGCACCCAGGAAAGGCCTCTGCGGCCAGGTATGTTGTGAATAAAAGTTACATTTAGTTATCGCTCTTCCTCGATTGCCGGCGCACGCCTGCCGTCGATACGCCCATCCTCGCCAGCGTCGGTCCTGGCGTCGATCTGCTTCAGCGCGCTGCTCAATATCCGCTTCACTTCGCGCCTGTCGGCGGCGTCGAGATCGACCTTGAGCAGGACCCCTTCGCTCTCTTCGTGAATGAGGGCGTCGCCGCGCGCCTTGGCGGGTCCGAGGACCTTATAGGTTTGCACGGGCGCGTGGATGCCTTTCACGACGATCGGCGCCTGCTCCTCTGATCTGATCGACCGGCGGACGAGCGACCAGGTCTCGTGCGACAGCAGGATCGAACCGGGCGCCGCGGCCTTTTCGATGCGCGCCGCGAGATTCACCTGATGGCCGATGATCGTGTAGTCCATGCGCTGCTGACTGCCGAAGTCGCCGACCGTGCAGTAGCCCGTATTGACGCCGATGCGGATCTGCAGCGGACAGCCCAGGCCGGACTCGCGCCATTTGTGGTCGAGGCGGCGGGCGGCCTCCAGCATTTCCATCGCCATGAAGACGCAGGCGCGGGCGTCTTCGGCCACGCCCCGGGTTTTCGGATCGCCGAAGAAGACCATGACCGCGTCGCCGATATATTTGTCGATCGTCGCGCCATGTTTGAGCGCGACCTCCGCCATCTCATTGAGAAACTCGTTGAGGACGCGGGTAAGATCCTCGGATTCGAGGGATTCCGCGATTTCGCTGAACGAGACGATATCGGCGAACAGGATGGTCAGCTTCTTGCGTTGCGAGGAGGTCGGCGCGACCTTGGCGCCGCGGAAAAGCGTTTCATAAAGTTGCGGAGAAAGATATTTCGACAGTCGGGCGGAGAGACGTTCGAGTTCGCTGTTCTTTTCCTCGAGCGCGGCGGTGCGCTGAACCACGAGAGCGTCCAGAGTCTTTTCGCGCGTGAGAAACTCCTGCGCCATCGTTCGGAAGACGCGCGCGAGCTGACCAAGTTCGTCGCCGCGCGCGGCGACGGCGGCGAGGCCCTCGTCGAGCACATGCTCGTGCTCAATATTGCTGGCGGCTGTGGTGATGGCCTCGATGGGAGCTGTCTGGCGGCGAGCGATCCAGGCGGCCATGGCCGCGCCCAGCAGCGAGGTCGCAACGGAGATCGCCAGCGCCGCCTGGAGCTGCGCGCGAACATGTTCGCCGAGCCGGGTGATCGGCAGCCGGATCAGGGCCGCGCCGAGCAGGGCGCCGTCCTCGCGATTGATGGGCGCGATCACGCTCAGGCTCGTGTCGGATTGCATGGATTTCGGCACGCCGGTGCTCAGCACGCCGGCGACCGGCAAGATTTCCGCGTCGCTGAGTTTTCCGGGTTCTGGCTCGGCGCCAGGGCGCGGGCTCACGATCAGCCGGGAGCCGGTGTCGAAGATGAAGATGGCGTCGATTTCGTCGCCGGCAAGGAGGCTGTCGACGACGCGTTGCAGGCCGATCTGTTCTTCGAGGCTGTCGAAGTAGCGCGCATTATAACCGACTTCGACAATCCTCCGCTTGTCGACGCCGGGAACGCCGACATATTTGAATTTCTCATTATCGATTTCGCGCTTCTGAATATCCTGAACGATGGACTCCTTCCCGCCGGTCAAAAGCTCCCAGAACTGATGCGCCTGCGGTTGGTCGCGTGCAGAGGGGCTGAACTGAAAATCCGAGGATGTATTGGTATGGAGATAGGCGAAGCCTTTTTCATCCGTGATCCAGATTTCATCGAGGATGGTTCTGTCGACGGCGCGCGTCAGCCGGTCGTTGATCTGCGCGGGCGTAAACCCCGCCTTTTCCGCGGCGGCGACGAATTCCGCAAAGGACGTCGCGGCGACGATCATATGTTTGGCGATCACCTGCTCGACATCCTTGGGAGTCTGGTTGGCGACGGCGGAGGCGCGCGCGAGCAGACGCGCGACGGTCAGACCCTGACGTTCGATTTCAACGAGATTGTCACTGTAGAAGGACCACGCCGAGAGACCCGACGCGAGCAGCGTCGAGGTGATCACCGAGCCTGTGACGAGGGCGACGAGGCGGGAGGCGAAAGACGATCTGGCGAACATTTTGTTTCCTGGTCCGTAACCGATTGCCTGAATGCGTCAATTTTTCCCGCTTGTGAAGCGGCTCCGCGCACCTGCGGGCCGGCGGGCGCGAGCTTTGCGCGCGGGGCGGAGGCGGTTTCCGTTTCGGGAAAGCTGCGGCATCATCAAAGGGGAGACATGGCCCGAAACGCCGGGAGCCGGGCGCTCGGGTCGGGCGGGCGCCGTTTCGTGATGGGCGCCCGGAGAGGGCGGAACGAGTGAGCGCAAGATGAAGATTCTCGGGATTAACGCAGTCTTTCACGAGTCCGCGGCGGCCATCGTGGTCGATGGAAAGGTGCGCGCCGCCTGCGAGGAGGAGAGATTTTCACGCGTCAAGCACGCCAAGGAGGCGCGGGTGGACAATCCGCAGGAGCTTCCCGAACAGGCGGTGCGTTTCTGTCTCGATCACGCCGGCCTGAGGCCCGAGGAGATCGACATCGTCGCCTATTCTTTCGAACCGAAGCTGAGGCGCGCGAAATTCAAGCCCGAGTGGTGGCCGGACAAAAGTCTCGAAGATGTGTTTCTGACGTCGCTCGAGCAGGTCGACGGCGCCGTCGCGAAGATGATGGGCCGGTCCATGGGCCGCGCGCTCAAATATGTGCCGCATCATGTCGCGCACGCCGCCTCGGCTTTTTATCCCTCCGGATTCGAGCAGGCGGCCATCCTCGTCATCGACGGCATCGGCGAAGCCGACTGTTCCATGCTGGCGCGGGGCGAGGGAACGCATATTCGCGTCATCGAGAGCCTGGGCTATCCGCACTCGCTCGGATTCCTGTGGGAGCATGCGAGCGTCTATCTGGGCTTTTCGCCTTACGACGCCGCCAAGGTCATGGGACTGGCCGCCTATGGCGACCCGGCGGTGTTCCGCCGGGAGTTCGCCGACATCCTGCAGCCGGGCGCGCAGGGCTATTGCGTGGATGCTCAGGCTGTCGGATTCGAGTCCGTCGATCCGCGCGGGCTCGACGCGCTGTTCGGCCCGCGCCGCGCGCCCGACGGCGATTTCCTCGCGCATCACATGCATGTCGCGGCGGCGTTGCAGGAGGCGACCGATGCCGCCGTGTTGTCGCTGCTGCGTCGTCTGGAACAGGTCGCCGGCGGCGAGCGCCTGTGCCTTGCGGGCGGCGTGGCGCTCAATTGCGTCACCAATGCGCGGATCGCGCGCATGTCGCCGTTCCGGGAGATTTTCATTCCCTCGGCCCCGCATGACGCCGGGACCGCCATTGGCGCCGCGCTGGCCGCCCATTGCGCGCAGCATGGCGCGCGCCAGCCGACGGGCGGCGCTTCGCCCTATCTCGGCCCGGAGTTCGACGAAAGCGAGATTCTCGCCGCCGTCCGGGCCGCGGGGCTCACGCCGCGCAAGTGCAAGGACGCTCCGCGAGAAGCCGCCGACATGGTCGCCGACGGCAATATCGTCGGGTGGTTTCAGGGACGCATGGAATTTGGGCCGCGCGCGCTCGGCAATCGCTCCCTTCTCGCCGATCCACGTCGCCCGGACACGCGCGCCATTCTCAACCGGAGGGTGAAACGTCGCGAGGATTTCCGCCCCTTCGCGCCCAGCGTGCTCGCGGAACATGCGGAAGACTGGTTCGATATGGGTCCGCCGTCGCCAAGCCAGGAGTTCATGCTGTTCGCCTGCCCAACCCGGCCGGGACGGGCCGAGCGCATCCCGGCCGTAATCCACGAGGACGGCACCGCCCGCGTTCAGATCGTGCGCCGCGCCGCCAATCGGCGGTATCACGCGCTGATCACGCATTTTTATCAACGCACCGGCGTGCCGCTCGTGCTCAACACCTCTTTCAACGACAGCGAGCCCATCGTCTGCACCCCCGCGCACGCCATCGCCACCTTCCGCGGCGCCGGTCTGGACGCGCTGTTCATGGGCGATATTCTCCTCACATCGGAAACGTGAGCAGGAAACGTCCCAACATGTTGGTTAGGAATGCCTTTCTGTGCCGGGGCGCGGATGGCGGGGGGCGCGGCGCCTCGGCGCCTGTGGAAGAGACGCATTGACGATCGTCAGACGGCTGCTACAATTTTCCGGCGGGGCTTTGCAGATCAGATCACCTTTGTGGAGGCGAAAACATGGCGCGTTCATCAGACCACACGAAGGATTCACAACGGGGTAAGAAAGCCCTCGGCGCGATCGGCGTATCGGTTTCGCTCGCTGGCGCCGTCTACGCCAATGCTCCGGCCGAAGCCGCCGTTGATCCCGCGTCCACAAATCCCAACATGCGCGCGCTCGACGTCGACCTCCACGAGGAGGAAGCGTTCGACGTCGGCATGAGCTCGTTCCGCCTGTTCGACCGCGAGGAGGTCAAGGACGCGAAGCCCGAAACCGTCGCCTGGTGGGGTTGGGGCTGTCGCGGCTGCCGTGGTTGCGGCGGGTGTCGCGGGTGTCGCGGTTGCGGCGGGTGCCGTGGGTGCCGCGGCTGCGGCGGCTAGTCCGGCATTCGGCGCGCTTTCCTGCGAACGGGCAAGCGGACGAAAAACCCGATCCGATGCAAACCGGATCGGGACAGCCGGGCGCGTTTGGCTGAGAGTCGAGATTCCCCGCCATCGTCCGGAAAGACGCGCCCGCCCCGCATGACATGTCGATCCGGAAACGCCAGGCGCGTCGCCCTGTTGGCGGCGGTTTTGTGGCGTCAGCTCGCGGCGTTCGAATGACCTTAGAGGCCCCCACGCGGCATTTGCAGGAGCAGGCCGACAGCGCGCCGCGCTTCTCGCCCAATTATTCCGTTTACCTTCTCCCGCCCGACGCGGTCTGCCTCTATTCCGAGAACCGCAAATTCTTCCTGCGCGGCGCGCTCTACTGCGCGCTCGCCGAGCGGATCGGCGCCGGCGAGACCGAGCCGCAGATTGTCCATGCGCTCGCCGCGCAGTTTCCCGTGGCCAAGATCGAGGAGGCTTTCAGGAGGCTGATTGATCGCGGATTTCTCCTGCCGGGCGGCGCGGCGCAGGACACGACGGCGGCCTATTGGGCGAGCCTGGGTCTGAAGCCGCAGTCGGCGGCGGAGAATCTGCGCGAGGTCGGCGTCGGGATCGAAGCGATCGGCGTCGCCGGCCGCGACGCGTTCGCGGAGGCCCTGCGCGATTTCGGCGTTCGTGTCGTCGACGAGGGAGCCGATCTGACGGCGGTGCTCGTCGGAGACTATCTCGACGAGGCCCTCGACGCGGTCAATCGACGCCGCCTTCAGGAGGAGAGGGACTGGCTTCTCGTTCAGCCGACGGGCGTGTTTCCGCTGGTCGGGCCAATGTTCAGCCCCGGAAAGGGGCCGTGCTGGCAATGTCTCGCCGACCGGATGAGATGGAACCGCCAGGTCAGGGCCTTTCTCGACCGTGCGTCGGCGCGCTGCGTTTCGGCGTCGCCGCTCGGCGCCAATGCGCTGGGTCGCGGAGGCTTCGGCCTGGCGGCGGCCGAGATCGGCAAGGCCATCGCCAGCGGCTTCCGCACCGATCTTCACGAGCATATCGTCAGCCTCGACATGCTCGGCTCCGAGGTGGCGCGCCATTATGTGCCGACCCGGCCGCAATGCCCGGTCTGCGGCGCCGCCGAATTGCGCGACCCCGCGCGCAGGCCGCTTCCAATCCGGCTGCGCGCCGGCGGCCGGATCGTGGTGACGAGCGGCGGCTACAGATCGATGGCGCCCGCCGAGACGGTCTCGCGGTATCGCAAACATGTCAGCCCGCTCACGGGCGTGGTGTCGCATCTGGAGCGGATCAGGAGCGATCAGCCGCTCGACGCGAGCTTCGTCGCCCGCCACAATTTCTCGCCGCGTCCCGACAGCGTCGACGCGTTGCAGGCGGGGCTGAGCGGCGACAGCTATGGAAAGGGCAGCACGGCGGAGCAGGGCGAGGCCAGCGCCCTGATGGAGGCGATCGAGCGTTACTGCGGGATTTTCCAGGGCGACGAAGTCCGGGCGACCCGCCGCTTCATCGACTTCCCGGCCGGCGACGCCATTCATCCGGAAGAGATCATCCACTTCAGCGAGGCGCAGTATCAGGAGAGCGCCAGCGGCTGCTGCACAAGCGACGGCGCGCCGCGACGCTTTGATCCCTCCGCCGAAATGGAATGGTCGCCGGTCTGGTCGTTGCGCGACGAGCGGTTCAAACATGCGCCGACCGGCCTTCTGTATTTCTTTCACGAGGCCGGCTGCGACAGCAGCTTCAGCGCGGATTCCAATGGCTGCGCCGCTGGCAACACCATCGAGGAGGCCATTCTCCAGGGCTTCCTCGAATTGGTCGAACGCGACGCCTACGCCATCTGGTGGTACAACCGGTTGCAATGCCCGCAGGTCGATCTCGACAAGCTCGGCGACAGTTACATCCGCGACCTGCGCGCCGCGTTCGCCGCAACGGGGCGCGACGTCTGGGCGCTCGACGTCACCAATGACATTGGCGTGCCCGTCGTCGTCGCCATCGCGCACTGGACAGAGGGCGATGAGGAATTCATCGAAGTCGCCGCCGGCGCGCATTTCGATCCGCGCATCGCGACGCTGCGCGCGATGACCGAGCTCAATCAGTTTCTCGCCATTGAAAAGCTGAGAGGCCGGCCCGCGCCCGTGGAGGGCGAAGGTGGCGGCGATCCCTTGCCCCTGCGCAAACACCCCTATGTCCGCCCCAAGGGCAAGGCGTCCTTTGCGCGTTCGCCGTTCAAGACCTTCGCCACGCTCGACCGGCGCGAGCAGGTGCTCGCCTGTGTGACGCATATGGCGCGCAAAGGGTTCGATTTTCTGGTTCTCGATCAGACGCGGCCGGACGTCGAGGTTCCTGTCGTGCGCGTGATCGTGCCGGGCTTGCGGCATTTCTACCGCCGCTTCGGACCCGGCAGGCTTTACGACGTGCCTGTCGCGCTCGGTCTGCGCAAGCGGCCGACGCGGGAGCCGGATCTCAATCCACTTTTCCCACGGACCTGATTTGAGCCCGGACACCCACGCGCATGCGCGACTCCTGCTGCAACTCTGTCCGGGCGTTTCGCTGAAGGAAGAGGCCGGCGGGATTCTTTCCGCGCGCTATGACCGCGAGACGCTTCCGCTGGGCAAGTTCAGCGCCGGGGCGCGGAGCCGCGCGGCGGAACTGGCCTCCGGGGTGCAAATCTTCCCTGCGCGCGCGCGCGATGCGCCCGAGGACAAGGAAATCCTCGACGCGGGCCGCAGGCTCGCCCTTCACGGACTGGTGGAATACCGGCTCGTCGGCGCCGACGGCAAGGATATGGCGATCATCGAACCGCAGATGCGGGACTACGCGCCGCGCCTGCCTCACATCGATGAAGCGACGCCGCTCGTCCTCTCGCGTTTCGCTTATCTGCGACGGCGCGGGGAGGACATGGTGCTGGAGTCGCCGCGCGCCAACGCCGCCGTCATGCTCTGCGACGCGCGTCTCGCATCCGCTCTTGCCAGCCTCGCAAAGCCAAGGACGGCGGCCGAACTGCGTGCGGAGGGAATGTTCCCCGGCGCGGAACTGCTCGCGCTGCTGTGCGATTGTCAGATGCTCCATCCCTTCGACGCCGGGAAGGGCCTGCGCGCGTCGGAGGGAGACGACGCGCTCCTCCTGTGGGAGTTTCACGATCTGCTCTTTCATGCGCGCAGCACGAACGGACGCCACGCCAATCCGACCGGGGGGCTCTACGCCCATGCGCGTCTCGTCCCGCAACCGCCGGCGGTGCGGCCGGCCTGGCCCGGCCCCGCGATCGACCTCACGAAGTTTCCCGGCGCGTCCGACTCGGCCTGCGCGGCGCTGCTGCGCGCGCGGCATTCCGAACGCGTCTATGACGATCAGCATCCGATCACGCTGGCCGAGGTGGCGCGCCTTCTCGACGGCGCCGCGCGGATCGTGTCGCGCCAGTCGATCGGCGACGGCGGGGGCGACGAGCCGGGGCTCGACATCGCCGCGCGTCCCTATCCTTCGGGCGGTGCGAGCTATGAGCTCGAACTCTATCTCGCCGTTGGCAGATGCGAGGGTCTGCCGCGCGGCTTCTATCACTACGACGCCGAGCGCCATGCGCTCGTCGCCATCGCGGCAAACGACCGCCAGCTCGGCGCGCTGATCGACGATGGCCAGTTCGCCATGGGCGCGCCGTGGCCGCCGCAGATCCTGATCACCATCGCCGCGCGCTTCGGCCGCGTGTCCTGGAAATACAGCGGCTTCGCCTATGCGCTGATCCTGAAGCATGTCGGCGTGCTGATGCAGACTCTCTATCTGATGTCGACTGAAATGAATCTCGGCGCCTGCGCCATCGGGGTTGGCGACATCGACCTGTTTTCGCGCATCACGGGACTGCCCTTCCATGTCGAAGGGCCAGTCGGCCATATGGCCATCGGGTCTCGCGCGGCGGACGGCGGGTCCGACCGACTGTAATCCATGAGCGCGACGAGACGCGAGGTTCTGATCGGGGCGGGCGCGCTGGCGGCGGCGCCTCTGGCTCCCGCATGCGCCGAAAAAATCTCAGGCTCGCAATGGGAGTACGCCTCGGCGCGCGCGCTCGCGGACGCGCTGCGCAGGCGCGACATGTCCGCAGTCGAACTGATCGACCTCACGATCAAGCGCATCGAGGCGCTCGACCCGGCCATCAACGCCGTCGTCGTCCGCGATTTCGATCGCGCGCGGGCGGCGGCGAAGGCCGCCGATGCGGCGCTGTCGCGCGGCGAGACGGGCGCTTTGCTCGGGGTCCCGGTCACGGTGAAGGAATCCTTCAACATCGCCGGCCTGCCGACCTGCTGGGGCGATCCGCATTTCCGTCACTTCACGCCGGTGGAAGACGCCGTCGCGGCGGCGCGTCTCAAGAAGGCGGGCGCCATTGTTCTCGGCAAGACGAACGTGCCGCTCTGGCTCAGCGACTGGCAGAGTTACAACAGCGTTTACGGCACGACCAATCATCCCTCGAACCGGCGGCTGACGCCGGGCGGCTCCTCGGGCGGTTCGGCGGCGGCGCTGGCCGCAGGCTTCGGCGCGCTGTCGCTGGGCTCGGACATGGGCGGGTCGCTGCGCGCGCCGGCGCATTATTGCGGCGTCTATGCGCACAAGCCTACTTACGGCCTCGCGCCCCGCCGTGGCCACGCGCCGCCCGGCGGGCCGGCGACGCCGCCGGAAAACGTCCTTGCGGCGGTCGGACCGATGGCGCGAAGCGCCGCCGATCTCGCGTTGGCGCTCGATCTGATCGCGGGGCCCGAGGAGCCGGGCTACAGGCTGGACCTGCCGCCGGCGCGGCAGGGCAGACTCGGGGATTTTCGCGTCCTCGTCATCGACACGCATCCGCTCGGGCCAACGGCGCGGGCGATCAGGGACTCGCTTGCGGCGCTTGCGGCAAGATTGGCGCGGACCGGCGCGCGCGTTTCCGACAAGTCGTCCTTGCTGCCCGATCTCGGGCAATCCGCCCGCCTTCATGCGCGGCTCATGTCGGCCTATTGGGGCGCGGGCCTTCCGGCGCTGGAGTATGAGAAACTCTTCGCCGCCGCCGCCGCGCGCGCGCCGAAGGACCGCAGTCTCGCCGCCGAGCGCGCGCGCGGCGCGGTGCTGAGCTATCGCGATTGGCTCGCGGCGGAGGCCGAGCGTGCGGAGCTTCGCCGGCGCTGGGCCGCGCTCTTCCAGGAATTGGACGCCGTCATCTGTCCGGCGGCGCCGACGCTCGCCTTTCCGCACAATCACGCGCTGCCGCTCGAAGCCCGCCGGCTGCGGGTGGATGGGATGTCCCGCTCCTATCTCGACGCGCAGCTCGTCTGGGCGACGCTGGCGACGCCGCCCGGGCTTCCCGCGACGGTCGCGCCAATCGGCCAGGCGGCTGGCCTGCCCATCGGCGTGCAGATCATCGGACCCTATCTGGAGGATCGCACGCCGCTGATGGTCGCCATGCTCATGGAGCGCGAATTCGGCTGCTTCACGCCGCCGCTCCTGTAGCGCGTCTTGGTCACGACGCGGCGGGGCCACCGCGGGCGTCTGGCGAGAGGAGGCAGGGATGCGGGCCGCGATCCGGGACGTTGAAATCGAGCCGCCCGGCCTGCCGGGCATCCTCTATCTGCCCGCTCGGCCGCTCGGCCTGATCATTTTCGCGCATGGCGGGGGATCGTCGCGCCTGAGCCCGCGCAACGCGCGGGTGGCGGAGAGGCTCTCGGCGCGCGGCTTCGCCTGCCTGCTGTTCGATCTGCTGCAGCCCGGGGAAGCCGCCGACCGCCGCAACGTCTTCGACATCCCCCTGCTCGCCGAGCGGTTGCGGGGCGCCGTAGACTGGGCGCGGCGCGAAGAGGAGACGGGGCGTCTTCCGATCGGGCTCTTCGGCGCCAGCACGGGCGGCGGCGCGGCTCTGGTCGCGGCCGCCGACGCGCCCGATGACATCGGCGCGGTCGTGTCGCGCGGCGGGCGTCCGGACCTTGCGGGCGCAGCGCTCCCGCGCGTCGCGGCGCCGACGCTGCTCGTGGTCGGCGGCGACGATGTGGAGGTTCTCGCGCTCAATCGGCAGGCGCTGGCCGCCCTGCGCTGTCGGGCGGAGCTGGCCATTGTCCCCGGCGCGACGCATCTCTTCGAGGAGCCGGGCAAGCTCGAGGATGTCGTCGCCCTCTCGGGCGATTGGTTCCTCGAGCATCTCCCGCGTGAGCAGCCGGATTAGCCGCCGGACTTGCCGCTGGCGTTGGCGACGGCGGGGGTGTCGTTGAGGCCGTTCTTGATCTTGTCGAGGATCTTCGGCAGGTCTTCAGGGTCCGGGCCGAGGTCGCGCGCATGATTCCACTGGAATTGCGCTTCGAGCTTGCGGCCGACGCGCCAATAGGCGTCGCCCAGATGGTCGTTGATCACCGGATCGGACGGCTTGAGATCGACCGCGCGTTCGAGCTCGCGCACGGCGTCGTCATAGCGACCGAGGCGGTAATAGGCCCAGCCGAGACTGTCGACGACATAGCCGTCCCGCTGCCGCAGATCGACGGCGCGGCGCAGCATCTTGAAGGCTTCGTCCAGATTGACGCCCTGATCGACCCAGCTATAGCCGAGGTAATTGAGCACGAGCGGCTGGTCGGGATTGAGCTCCAGCGCCTTTTTGAGATCCGTCTCGGCGGCCTTCCAGTCCTTCTGGCGCTCATTGGCGATGCCGCGATAGTAATAGATCAGCCAGAGACCCTTGTCGTTCTTCGGCTGAAGATCGAGCACGCGGGTATAGGTCGCGGCGGCGTCGGAGAAGAGCTTGCGCGAGCGCTGGAGATTGCCCAGCGCCGTGAGCGCTTCCTGATTCTTGGGATTGGCGGCGACGACAGCGGAGAGATGGTCGGTCGCCTCCTTCGATTTGCCGATCGTCTCCAGGATCAGGGCCGCCTGAACGTCGGCGTTGACGCGCAGCGGGCTGTCCTTTGGCACGCTGTCATAGAGGTCGATCGCCGCCTCCTGCTGCTTCATCCGCTCGTAAACGTCGCCGAGCGTGATGATGGCGAGCGCGTTTTCCGGCGCGAGGGCGAGCGACAGCCGCAGATAGATCAGCGAGGCCAGTTCGTCGCCCTGGCGGCCGCCGACGGCGCCGAGCCCGTAGAGCACTTCGGCGGCGCCTTCATCTGCCGTGCGCACGAAAGGCGGCAGCGGCTTGCCCTCGTCGAGCGCGGCAATGCCCGCCAGAATGATCGGATGATTGGGGGCGACTTCGTTGAAGCCCTCGTAGATCTTCTTCGCCTCGTCCCGCTGTCCGCGGCTGGCGAGGAAGCGGGCATAGGCGTCGACGAGCCGCAGCGTGTTGCGTTCGGCCGCATAGGCGGATTTGAAGCGCTTCTCGGCCTCGGCCTTGTCCCCGCCCATATCGGCGATGAGCGCCGCGTGATAGTCGCGGAAGACGATGAACGGCTCGTCATTGAGCTTGTCGAGCGTCTGCAACGCCTTGCGCGTGTCCTTGGCGCCGGCGTAGGTCCAGGCGGTCAGCAGCGTCGTGGTGATGTCCTGGCGCCGCTCGCCGCCGCCCTTGGCGAATTCCGCCCGCGCCGGCGCATAGCGGCGGTTCTTGAACAGATCGACGCCCTTGGTGAGATGCGCGAGGCCGTTGCTCTTGTCATGGGCGATGACCCGCGACGACAGCGACGCCGCCTCCGCCATATTGCCGTTGGCGAGCGCGGCGACGAACGCGCGGTCGATCAGATCCTGGTTGTTGGGATCGTCGCGCAGGGCCTCGCGGAAGAAGGTCGAGGCGGCCAGAGTGTCCCGCTCGGCGCCGGCGACGATGGCCGCGAGGTAATTGCCGGAGAGACTGGCGCCGACCTCGAAAGGCCGGGAAACCGACAGAGGATTCCCGCCCTCCCGCGCCAGCGCGAAGCCCGCGTGGGGGAAGGCGCAGCAGGCGAGGGACAGGGCGGCCAGCGCCGCGCCGCGCCGCAGCAGCCGGCGCCTGACGCCGCGGGAAAGGGAGGCGAGCGGACGAGCGAATTGGAGCACAGGCGCTTTCCTAGAAGAGAGGCGGCGCGGCCCATGGCAAGGCGCGACCGGACCGCCTGGACGAGTGGCCGGGAATGCCGAGAGTCGTGCCAGAAGATGGCCGTTTTACGCTCCGGACGCAAGGCGAAAGGGCGGGGCGTCCCTGCGGCGTGGGGCCGCCCAAAAGAAAAGGGACGGCCCTCGCCGTCCCTTCGTCGATCGCGAGGCGGCGGATCGCCGCCGTCTGTCCTTCGATCAGGAGATCGCCTTGACGATCTTCTGCGCGGCGTCGTCGAGGTCGTCGGCGGCGATGACGTTCAGGCCCGATTCGCCGATGATCTTCTTGCCGAGCTCGACATTTGTGCCTTCGAGGCGCACGACCAGCGGCACCTTGAGGCCGACTTCCCGCACCGCCTGGATCACGCCCGTCGCGATGGTGTCGCAGCGCATGATGCCGCCGAAGATGTTGACGAGAATGCCCTTCACATTCGGGTCGGCGGTGATGATCTTGAACGCCGCCGTGACCTTCTCGGCCGTGGCGCCGCCGCCGACGTCGAGGAAGTTCGCCGGGAAGGCGCCATAGAGCTTGATGATGTCCATGGTCGCCATGGCGAGGCCGGCGCCGTTGACCATGCAGCCGATATTGCCGTCGAGCGAGATATAGGCGAGGTCGTGCTTGGAGGCCTCGATTTCCTTCTCGTCCTCTTCGGAGAGGTCGCGCAGCTCCATGAGCTCCGGATGGCGGTAGAGCGCGTTGTTCTCGAAGCTCACCTTGGCGTCGAGGCAGCGCAGCTTGCCGTCCTTGGTGGTGATGAGCGGATTGATTTCGAGCATCTCCATGTCCTTGGCCACGAAGGCCGCATAGAGCTTTTCGACGAGGTCGCCCGCCTGCTTGGCGAGGTCGCCCTTGAGATTGAGCGCGTCGGCGACGCGGCGGCCGTGATGGGGCATCAGGCCGGTGGCCGGATCGACCGAGAAGGTCACGATCTTCTCAGGCGTGTCATGGGCGACGGTCTCGATGTCCATGCCGCCTTCCGTCGAGACGACGAAAGCGATGCGCGAGGTGGCGCGATCGATCAGCATGGAGAGGTAGAATTCCTTGTCGATGGCGGCGCCGTCCTCGATGTAGAGGCGGTTGACCTGCTTGCCCGCTTCGCCGGTCTGGAGCGTGACGAGGGTCGCGCCGAGCATCTGCTTGGCGAAGGCTTCCGCCTCCTCGATGGATTTGGCGATGCGCACGCCGCCCTGCGGGCCGGCCGAGCCTTCCTTGAATTTGCCCTTGCCGCGTCCGCCGGCGTGAATCTGGGCCTTCACCACGTAAACCGGGCCGGGGAGCTGCTTGGCCGCTGCGGCGGCCTCTTCGGCCTTGAGAACCGGAATGCCAGCGGCGACCGGGGCGCCAAATGCGCGCAAAATGGCTTTGGCCTGGTATTCGTGGATATTCATGCCGAAGTCTCTCCTCAAAGCAAAACGGCGCGCCGCTCGGGCTTGGCGACTAATGGCCATGGCGCGAAAGCTACGTCAAGCGGACGGGAGGTCGCGGGGCGTTCCTCCCTCTTCCCGCATGCGGGAAGAGGGCTGGGGTGAGGGGCGTGGCTGCGCCTGTGACGTCCAGGGCGCGCCGCTGGCCGGACCTTTCGCGGCGCCCGGACAAGCGGCCTGCCCCTCACCCGGACCCTCTCCCCGCCGGGGCGGGAAGAGGGAGGCTTGGCTGCGGTCTGGCGCAAATCGTGGAAAGCGCCTTTCCGCGCCGCCTCGAGGCCGCGCGGGAAGGGCGTCAGGGGGGCGCGCCATGCCCCTCGCGGCCATCGATGAGGACGTCGATCTTGCCGGTCTCGACCCGGTAGAGCCAGCCGTGAATGCGCGGCAGCGTCCCCTTCTCACGCATGTTCCGGATGATGGCGAGGCTGCGCAAATGCTTGATCTGCAATTTGACATTCTCCTCGGTGAGCACTTCGAGCTTCTGCTCGCGGGAGAGCTTCCGTTCCGTGGCGATCCGGTCGGCGACAGCCTTGGCTCCGCTCGCGATGCAGAGCCAGTCGGCAATGTAATTCTCGTGCACGCCGTCCTCGATCGCCGCAATGCCGCCGCAGCGCGTATGGCCGCAGATGATGATGTCCTCGATCTTCAGATGCGCCATGGCGTATTCGATGATCGAGGCGATGTTGACATCGTTGAAGGCGACGATGTTGGCGACGTTGCGGTGCACGAACATGGTGCCGGGGCGCGATCCGGTGATCACGTCTTCGCTGACGCGGGAGTCCGAGCAGCCGATCCAGAGCACCCTCGGGGCCTGACGCCGGGCGATCGCCTGGTAATAGGCGGCGTGCGGATGAAACTCCTCCGCGACGAACTGTTGATTGCCGTCGAGGAGATGGTCGATCGTGTGCTTGGACATGCGGCGGGCTTTCCCGGACTTTCTGTAACGCAAAGCGCAGCAATGTTTTTCAGCAAGGAGCGGGCCAGCGTCAACTTCGCGGCGAAAGGGCAGCCCGGCGACAGGCCGCGCCGGCGCCGCCGCTGTTCGAAAAGGGGAAGACGTTCAGACGTTTCAGGGGCGGGGGTGCGACGCGGCGCCATTGGGCGCGTGTATGGAAGCGCTCAGCAAGGCGCCGCCGCGAGGGCCGAATCGCCTCGCCCGCCCCCCTCGCGCGGCGGCAGGGGGCGCGGCGCCGGGGGATGCGCCGCGGCTGGCTCAGGCGAAATTGGAATTGAGCGCTTTCGCGGCCTGGATCAGCGTCTTCACGGACGTGACGGATTTGTCGAACATGCCCTGTTCCGCCGCGTCGAGCTTGATTTCCATGACCTTTTCGACGCCATTGGCGCCGATGATGACCGGCACGCCGACATAAAGCCCGTTGACGCCATATTCCCCGTTCAGGAAGGCGGCGCAGGGCAGCACGCGGCGCTTGTCCTTCAGATAGCTCTCGGCCATGGCGATGGCGGCGGTGGCTGGCGCGTAGAAGGCGGAGCCGGTCTTGAGCAGGCCGACGATCTCGCCGCCGCCCTTGCGGGTGCGGTCGACGATGGCGTCGATGCGGGCCTGGGTCGTCCAGCCCATGGCGATGAGATCGGGCAGGGGGACGCCGCCGACGGTGGAGTAGCGGACCGAGGGAACCATGTCGTCGCCATGGCCGCCCAGCACGAAGGCGCTGACGTCCTCGACCGAGACCTTGAATTCCTCCGCGAGGAAATAGCGGAAGCGGGCGGAATCGAGCACGCCGGCCATGCCGACGACGCGATTCGTGGGCAGGCCCGAGGCCTTTTGCAGCGCCCAGACCATCACGTCCAGCGGGTTGGTGATGCAGACGACGAAGGCGTTGGGCGCGTATTGCCTGATGCCGGCCCCGACCTTGGCGATCACGCCGAGATTGACGGTGAGGAGGTCGTCGCGGCTCATCCCCGGCTGGCGCGGCACGCCCGCGGTCACGATGATGACGTCCGCGCCGGCGATGGCCGAATAGTCCGAGGCGCCCGACAGATTGGCGTCGAAGCCGGAAATCGGCGACGCCTGGGCGATGTCCAGGGCCTTGCCCTGCGGCACGCCGTCGACGATGTCAAACAGCACGATGTCGCCCAACTCCTTCAGGCCGGCCAGATGGGCGAGCGTTCCGCCGATATTTCCGGCGCCGATCAGAGCGATTTTTTTCCGCGACATAATCAATCTCGTGCTGTTATTTCCACGAAACTGCTAGCGCGCTTTTGCGCGCGAGGGAAGACGCGGGGCCGCTTTTTCCACCCAAGCCAAGCTCGATCGGAGCAAGGCGGCGCATCTGTCTCGCAAAACGTGGGTTTCGGCCGCGCCTGCGATCATTGGCCCGGTCCCGCGCGGGGCCGCCGGGCCGGTGCGGGCGCAAATGTCGCAGGGCTTGCGAGGGACGCGGGCGTTTCCCACCTGCCAAGCGGAGCGCCGTTCAGGGCGCCTGAGGGATCAGGAAATGGGCATTTCTTTTTTGCGCTGCACACTGGCCGCCATCGCGGGACTGGCCGCGTTGACGACTGGCCCGGCGGGCGCGGCGACGGACCCCGACGAGGCCGAGTTTCTCAAGCATTTCGAGCGGGTGGACGTCTGGCATTTTCCAGTCGACACGACGGTTCGCTACAATGACCAGGACGCGGTGGTGGCGCGGGAGCTGGTCTTCCAGCCCGAGCCCCCCAAGGGCGAGCTCTGTTACGTGCGATTCGACCTTGTGCACGGCGAGGGCGACTATGGCTACGGCTTCAAGCCCGCCGGCGCTCCGGGAGAGCGCAAGAACACGGTGTGGGGCACGAATGTGCTGAAGCGCGGCACGGTGCTGGACCAGTACTATTCGGCGCTGCGCCTCAACGTGATCTATTTCTTCGCCGACGGACCGAAGTCCGAGGGGGCGAAGGAGGTTTGCGCCAGGAAACAGGCCGCGCCGACGCCCGAGGCCGGAAACGCCTACAAGGGGCCGTGGTCGGATCTCGTGACCCGCGTGCGGGCGGTTCACGGCTGGCCCCGCAAATAAGCGCCCGTCGCGGTCACAAAAATTTCGCGGGGCCGGCGAGACGGCGCTGGACAGGGGGGCGGGCATTTGATATTCGCTCCCCACGTTCCGAGGGCGACTTCGCCGACGGACGGGCGCATAGCTCAGTTGGTAGAGCAGCTGACTCTTAATCAGCGGGTCCTAGGTTCGAGCCCTAGTGCGCCCACCAATGAAATCAATAGCTTAGGCAAGTCGCCGAGCCAGCAAAAACTTCCAGAGGACCTGTAACGGACCCGTTGGAGAGTCGTGTCAGGCTCCCTCAAGTCGTCTGGCTGCGCGGCGACGACACCGCTAGGCGCGGAAGACCGTTCCGATTCTCCCTGCAAGAGCCTCCATGCAAGCGTCGCCTCTCACCGAGTCGCGGCAGCGGCCTCTCTTCTCCAAAGCTCCCGCCTCAGTCGGTTACTCGTAAGCGCTGTTTTCAGGCCACGTCTTTGAGAGCGATCGGCTGCGCGTAAGCCCAGGGCATGAGCTCGTCGAGCTTGCTGGCGAGATGTCCATCGACGATCTTATTGAGGACATCGGCGATATAGGCCTGCGGATCGAC
>NZ_JBPFEB010000094.1:0-4311 GCF_051061225.1 Methylocystis sp. | reverse complement strand
TGACTTCATGAGAGGGTTCCCGAACGAAATTTGCAGAACGCAGACCTACGCCCCGAAAGGGGACGCCGTTCCGCCAGTGAAGCGAAACGGCGCCCCGCGTTTCAATTAGTGATGATGACCACCGACGGTGTTGCCGTTGGCCGTGAAGGCCAGGGCGGCCGAATCGTCGACGGCGATGGCGTTGCCATTGAACGAGTCGTTGATCTTCGTCACGTCGATCTTGGTGAAGTCCGCCGTGTTGAAGGAGTCTTCGATCTTCAGGCCGCCCGCGACGCCGCCACGGTTGGCGACGTTGACCGTCGAATTGACCTCGATCTTCGACACCGAGGTGTTGTCGATGTGGGTGTTGTTCGAGTCGATCGTGACGATGAAGGCCGAGCCGCGGCCGCCATTGGCGTCGATGCCGTTGCCGATGCCGTCCTGCGAGGCGACAGCGCCCGTGAAGGACCTCTGCGACGCAGCGTTGACCTGCACCGCGCCGACCTTCGCGCCAGCCTCGGCCTCGTTGCCGCCGCGACGGCCGGAGAGGCCCACGCCGAGGTTGACCGGAATGCCGTTGTGGTCCGCGTCCTGCAGAGCGACGCCCTGAGCGGCGACAGCCACCGGGATCGCGACGCCAGCGGCGAGGCCGCCCTGGTCGATGTCGTTGCGCGAGGCGGCCGCGGCAATGTTCACCGCGACGACGTCAACATGGCCGCCGTCGCCGCCGTTGCCCGAATGCACGATGCTGCCGATGGTGAAGGCGCCCGGATCGATGTCGACGCGCGCACGCTCCTGATTGATGGCTTCACGGTCGAGGTGAACGACGCCGCCGCCGACAACGCCGACGTTCTGCACGACCGCGCCGAGGTTGTTCACGCCGATGTTGGTGACGCTGCCGATGTTCACGCCATTGGCGGAGGAGAAGTTCGGGCCGACCGAAACGCCGACGTCGCCGGCGAAGGCCGGGGCCGCGAGGACGGTGGCAATCGCAACAAGAGAGAGTTTTTTCATGACAGGATCCTTTAACCTAATCGCTGACTGCGACGGGATGGCCATTCTGCGCCGGCCATCTGTCTGTGAGGATAAACGCGGCCATGCCCTCCGCGTCCAGTTACAAAACAAGATTGAAACGTGAATCGACAAGACATGTGTCCTAAATGTCACGAAAACGAGCTTGAAACCTAACAAAGAGGCGCCGGACGCGGGCGGAGCCGGGCGCCGCCGGGGGGATCGGGGGCCGCGCGGGCCGCGCTCCGCCCGCGACTCGGGCGGCCGAGGGGCTGCGAGGGGGCGCCCTCCCGGGCGTCCTTGTGTTTGCGGGCGATTGGCGGCATTTTCGCTGGCGTTGTCGTCAGACGCCCGGACGCCGGAGAGTTTAAAATGTTACGTCATGTATTTGCAGCTTGCTTCGTTTTCTGCCTCGCGACCGGCGCGGGCGCGACCTCCGCCATCGCTCAGGGCGATATGGGCGCGACCGGAATCGTCGTGCTGGAAGGCATGATTCGGCAGCAGAACAGCCCCTGCGCCGTCGTCTTCGACCCTTTCGCGGGATATGTTCCCGCGCCGGCGTGCCTGGCCGCCCACCCCGCCCGCAAGGGCGTAAGGAAACATAAGTAACAATTTTCCTCGCGCCCCGGCGCCGGTCGATTGGATCGGAGGACGGCGGGCGGCGGCGGGCGGCGACAGCCGCACGGCCGTTTTGGCGCGCCCCATGCGCGGAATGTCACACAGCCTTCACAAACCGGCGGGATCCTCGTCCCAGCGGATGTTCCGACGCTGAGACAGACGAGGACAGCATGCCGCCTTTCCTCTCGATCCTCACCGGCCTGTGCATGGGCTATCTCGACGGCGCCGGCCTGGGCGCCGCCGCCGGAGACCTTCTCCTCGGCCAGGGCGCCCCCGATGTGCGGATCGCCTGGATCGCCGGGCTTTTGACCGGCCCGCTGGGCGCGATTCTGGGCGCCCTGCTCGCCGCGCGCGCCCCGGAGGGTGGAAAAGCGGCGAGGAGCGCTTTGCGCGAATGAAAGCGCGGCAAGGGAAGCGCGCTTTCCGCCGAAGTGGAAGCCGGTTCGGCGGATGAAAGCGCGGCAAGAAAGCTCGCGCGCCCCGGTCTGATCCGATGCGAAAAATGCTCCCGGACCGTGGACATCCCGCACAGGCGAACGACCTGTGGAACGAGCCGGGAACGAGCCGACGCTCGTCATGGACGACGCAGACATCCCGAAAGGAGAACCTGCCGCCCGCCCGAGGGGCAGGTTTCGCGCGAGAGCCGCCGTGAATCCAGCCGAGCCGACGCCCCCTCTTGCAGACGAGTCGCATGCGCCCGCGGACGAGTCGCATGCGCGCGCCAGAGAAGTCGAGGTCAAGCTGGAGGGCGCGCCCGAGGTTCTCGCGGGGCTCTTCGAGCACGGGCTTGTGGCCGCCGCCGCGCCGCGCGCGCAAGACGCCGCCGCGCCGCGCGCGCAAGACTTGGAGACCGCCTATTTCGACACGGCGGACGACGCGCTGGAGCGGGCCGGCCTGTCCTTGCGCCTGCGCCGTTCGGGCGCCGGGCGCGTGATGACGCTGAAATGGACGCCGCAGGACGAGAGCGTCTTTTCGCGCGGCGAAGTGGAACGGGCGATCGATTCGGATGCCCCCGACCCGAGCCGTTTTCCGCCGGAGATCGCCGCGATGATCGAACGCGCGGCCGGCGGCGCGCCGCTCGTCTGGCGGTTCGAGACGAGGGTGCGCCGTCGTCTCGCCGCCTGCGCCGCCGGCGCGTCCCGGCTCGAAATCGCGGTCGACGAGGGCGAGATCCGGGCGGCCGCAGGCCGCGAACCCATCGCGGAGTGCGAGGTCGAGCTCAAGGGCGGCGCGCCCGCCGATCTGTTTCAATTCGCGGCGCGACTGACGCGGGCCGGCCTGTGGCTCAGCCCGGCGCAGAAATCGCAGCGCGGCTATCGGCTCGCGCGCGGAGAACGCTTGCGGGAGGTCCCCGCCACGGCCCCGCGCGTCGCGCCCGGCGCCGACGCCGAGGCGGCGCTGCGGGTGACAATCGACGTCACGTTGCGGCAGTTCGTCGGCAATTGGCCGGCCTTTCTCGGCAGCGGCGACGCGGCGGCCCTCGCCCAGATGCGCCTCGCGCTGCGGCGGCTGCGCGCCGCGCTCGGCCTCTACGAAACGGCCCTGCCCGCCCCGGTCTTCGCGCCCTTCCGCGCGGACGCCCGGCGCATCGCGGCCGCGCTGGCGCCGGTCCGCGAGTTGGACGCCGTCATCGCCCGGCTGTCCAGAAAGCCGAGCGCGGACGGCGCGCAGGCGCTGCTTGCGACGGCGCGCGGGCGCAGGCGTCGCGCCTGCGAGGCGGCGCGAGACGCCCTTCGCGCCGGCGACGCCTCGCGCTTCGTTCTCGATCTTCAGGCCCTCGCGGCCTCGTCGGGCTGGCGCGAGGGGCTCGACGCCGCCGCGCTGGAAAGACTGAAGACGCCCGCCCGCGCCTTCATCGCCCAGGCGCTGGAGCGGCGGCTGAAGCGCGCGCGCCGGTCGGTCGACGACATTCTCGCCGCGACGCCCGAAGAGCGCCGCCGCCTGCGCCTGCGTCTGTGCGCCCTGCGCCAGGCGGCGGATGTGTTCGGCGGCGTGTTCGAGGATGATCTGGGCGTCGCGACCTTCAACAGCGCGCTCCGGGCGCTGGAGGCGGCGCTCGGCGCGCAAGGCCGCGCGGAAGGAGAGGCCGGCCCCGCCGCTCTCGCAAGGACGCACGCGCCCCGAGGCGACAGCGAACTTGCCGCTCTGTGGCGCGCCTGTCCGAACGCGCCCGCCTTCTGGCGATGAGCGCCGTCCGCCCTGGTGGAATCTTGGCGAGGCGAAAGCGCGATCATACAAGCGCGCTCTGCGCGGGGTGTCAGCGCGGCAAAAAGACGGCCGTTCTATTTGTGACAGGCCGGATGATAGTGGGGTGTCGTTATTCCGCGCTAGTTGCTTGCGGCCTCAATTGAGCACTTTCGCTCTGCCACGGAGGGATATGTTTCTCAGGCGGATTGTGCTTTGGTGGTTTGATTAGCTTTTGAGGCTCTTGAGAAAGAAGGGCGTTTGGCTTCCCACGCAATCGCTGAATTTCGTCGTGTATGAAATACCAATATGCTTGGGTGTATGAACAGTAGTTTTCTTGTGCTTCCAAGAGCGGGACATCTATGTGCTTCCACCCCTTTAGAGGGTGTTATGCACCTTGGAGCATGAATTCTGCGGCGCGCTTGAGCATGAGACATGCGAAGGCGACGACGTGGAGGCCTGCGAGGGTCTGAGCATAGCGCTCGTAATCTTTGACGAGCCGCCTGCATCGTGTCGCCC
>NZ_JBPFEB010000093.1:0-143551 GCF_051061225.1 Methylocystis sp. | reverse complement strand
GCCGGAACTCGATCGCCAGGGCCGGCCCAAGATGTTCTATTCCCAGCGCATCCACGACAAATGCTACCGGCGGCCGCATTTCGACGCCGGCCAGTTCGTCGAGGACTGGGACGACGAGGGCGCCCGCAAGGGCTATTGCCTGTATAAGATGGGCTGCAAGGGGCCGACGACCTACAACGCCTGCTCCGCGGTGCGCTGGAACGGCGGCGTCTCCTTCCCGATCCAGTCCGGCCACGGCTGCCTCGGCTGTTCGGAAGAGGGGTTCTGGGACAAGGGACCGTTCTACGAGCGGCTCTCGACGATCCATCAGTTCGGCGTCGAAAAGAACGCCGACGAGATCGGCTTGACGGCCGTCAGCGTCGTCGGCGCCGCCGTCGCGACCCATGCGGCCCTCACCGCCGTGAAGCGCGTCACGGCGAAGGGCGCGGAGGCCGAAAAGGCCGGGCCGCACTGAATCCATTCTCTTTCGGCCGCCTGGCTTCCGTCGTGGCGGCGCTACAGGAAATTTCGTCATGGGCATCCAGACTCCCAACGGCTTCAATCTCGACAACACAGGCAAGCGCGTCGTCGTCGATCCGGTCACGCGCATCGAGGGTCATCTCCGCATCGAAGTGAATGTGGATGACAACAACGTGATCCGGAACGCCGTCTCCACCGGCACCATGTGGCGCGGCATCGAGGTCATCCTGAAGAATCGCGACCCGCGCGACGCCTGGGCGTTCACCGAGCGGATTTGCGGCGTCTGCACCGGGACGCATGCGCTGACCTCCGTGCGCGCGGTGGAGAACGCGCTGAACATCAGCATTCCCGAGAACGCCAACTCGATCCGCAACATCATGCAGCTCACGCTGCAGGTGCACGACCACCTCGTGCATTTCTACCATCTGCACGCGCTCGATTGGGTCGATGTGGTGTCGGCCTTGTCCGCCGACCCGAAGGCGACCTCGGCGCTCGCGCAGTCGATCTCGGCGTGGCCGCTGTCGTCGCCCGGCTACTTCAAGGACCTTCAGACCCGCCTGAGGAAATTTGTCGAGTCGGGCCAGCTTGGGCCGTTCAAGAACGGCTATTGGGGGCATCCGGCCTACAAGCTGCCGCCGGAAGCCAATCTGATGGCCGTGGCGCATTATCTGGAGGCGCTCGACTTCCAGAAGGACATCGTCAAGATCCATACGATCTATGGCGGCAAGAATCCGCATCCCAACTGGCTCGTCGGCGGCGTGCCTTGCGCCATCAATGTCGATGGGACGGGCGCGGTTGGCGCGATCAATATGGAGCGGCTCAACCTCGTTTCGGAGATCATCGACCGCACGGTTCAGTTCGTGGAGCAGGTGTATATCCCCGACCTCATCGCGATCGCCGGCTTTTACAAGGACTGGCTGTATGGCGGCGGGCTCTCCGGCAAGAGCGTGATGAGCTATGGCGACATCCCCGAACACGCCAATGATTACTCGGCGGAGAGCCTGCTGCTGCCGCGCGGCGTCATCCTGAATGGCAATCTGAACGAGGTGCTGCCGATCGACCACGCCGATCCCGAGCAGATTCAGGAATTCGTGCCGCATTCCTGGTATAAATATCCGGACGAGAGCAAGGGGCTCCATCCCTTCGACGGCGTCACCGAGCCAAACTACAAGCTCGGTCCGAACGCCAAGGGCACGCCCACGAATATCGAGTCTCTCGATGAGGGCGGGAAATATTCCTGGATCAAGTCCCCCCGCTGGCGCGGGTCCGCGGTCGAGGTGGGTCCGCTCGCGCGCTATGTCATCGGCTATGCGCAGGGCAAGCCCGAATTCAAGGAGCCGACCGATCGGCTTCTGCAAGCTCTGGGCGTTCCCGTGACCGCGCTCTTCTCCACGCTCGGCCGCACGGCGGCGCGCGGGCTCGAATGTCAATGGGCGGCGCACAAGCTGCGATATTTCCAGGACAAGCTCGTCGCGAACATCAAGGCGGGCGACAGTTCGACCGCCAATATCGACAAATGGGAGCCGAAGAGCTGGCCCAAAGAGGCGAAGGGTTACGGCTTCACGGAGGCGCCGCGCGGCGCCCTGGGGCACTGGGTCAAGATCAAGGACGGCAAGATCGACAATTACCAGTGCATCGTGCCGACGACCTGGAACGGCAGTCCCCGCGATCACAAGGGCAATATCGGCGCCTTCGAGGCGTCGCTGATGGACACGCCGATGGCGGATCCGCAGAAGCCGCTGGAGATTCTGCGCACGATCCACTCCTTCGACCCGTGCCTGGCCTGCTCGACTCACGTGATGAGTCCCGACGGGCAGGAAATGACGTCCGTGAAAGTCCGTTGAGGAGGCGCGCATGTCCGAAGCCTTTCCGATCCCCGGGGTGCGCGACGCGCATGGCGCGCGCGCGGTCCGGCGCCAGAGCGTGTATGTCTACGATGCGCCCGTTCGCATCTGGCACTGGGTGAACGCCGCCTGCATTCTCGTCCTTTTCGTGACGGGCTATCTCATCGCAAGCCCCTTGCCGAGCATGCCCGGCGAAGCCAGTCAGAGCTTCGTGATGGGCTATGTGCGGTTCGCGCATTTCTCGGCGGGACAGGTCCTCGCCGCGGCTTTCCTGTTGCGAAGCTGGTGGGCCTTCATCGGCAGCCCGCATTCGCGCCACATTTTCTTTGTCCCACTCTTCGACGTGATCTATTGGTCCGAAGTCTGGCACGTCGCGAAGTGGTATCTGTTCATGGCCCAGCAGCCCAAGAAATACGTCGGACACAATCCGCTCGCCCGGCTGCTGATGTTCTCGATGTTTACAATTCCACTCGTCTTCATGATCGTCACCGGCTTTGCGCTGTATTCGGAAGGCGAGGGGATCGACTCGTGGCAGCACAAGGCGTTCGGCTGGGTGTTCGCGATCTTTCCGAACAGCCAGGACGTTCACACCCTGCACCATCTCGGCATGTGGACGCTCGTCGTCTTTTCGATCCTCCACATCTATGCGGCGGTGCGCGAAGACATTGTGAGCCGGCAGAGCATCATTTCGTCGATGATCTCCGGCGAGCGCAATTTCAAGGATGATTCGGCCGAATGACTGTCGCCCGCACGCCTCGCATTCTCGTTCTCGGAATTGGCAACATCCTTTGGGGGGATGAGGGGTTCGGCGTGCGGGCCGTCGAGTCGTTTCACCGTCGTTTCGTGACGCCGGAGAATGTCACGATCCTGGATGGCGGCACGCAGGGGCTTTATCTTGTGCAGTTTGTCGAGGAGGCCGATCGCCTTCTCGTCTTCGATGCAATCGATTACGGCCTCGAGCCGGGCGCGCTGAAGGTCGTACGCGACCACGAAGTGCCCAAATTCACCGGATCGAAGAAGATGAGTCTGCATCAGACTGGGTTTCAGGAAGTGCTCAGCGCCGCCGATCTGCTCGGCCGCTATCCTGAAAAGCTCGCGCTGATTGGCTGCCAGCCGCTGGATCTCGAAGACTGGGGTGGTCCTTTGACCGACCCCGTGCGCGCCGCCATCGCCCCTGCGCTGGACGCCGCCGCGAGCGTCCTCGCGGAATGGGGTGTCGCGCTTCAGGCCCGCGTGGCGGAGGAGTCCTTCGCGCCGCTGCTGTCGAACGACATCGATCATCGCCGCTACGAGGGACGCGCCTGATTCGGCGCGGTTTGAAAGAAGGGGGTCCGCCTTGAAAACGTCTATCTATAGTCTGCTCGTCCTTCTGTCGTCGCAGGCCGCCGAGGCCCATCCTGTGGAGGGCCTGCACACGCATCTGGCCTCCGACCCGTCATTGCCGGTTCATCCCGCCATGGTGCTTGCGGGCGTTCTGACGTGCTGGGCCGTCTACGCGGTGGTCGTGGAGAAGATCGCCGCGCGGCGCATGGGCGCTTAATCAGCCATGTGCCTGGGCTTTCCGATGACGGTCGTCTCCGGCGACGCCTTGCAGGCGATCTGCGCCCGCAAGGGGGAAACGCAGATGGTTTCCATGTTGCTTGTCGGCGAACAGCCGGCCGGGGCGCGCGTCCTCGTGCACCTCGGGTCGGCCATGCGCGTGCTCGATGAAACGGAAGCCGACGCGATCGACGCCGCGCTCGATGGCCTGTCGGCCGCGCTCAACGGCGCAAGCTTCGAGCATTTCTTCGCGGATATCATCGACCGGGAGCCCGAGCTTCCCGAACATTTGCGAAGCCGGACCGAGTAGGGAGACCCTCATGTCGTCGCAGCTATCCAGCCTTCTGGCCCGCGCCGGCGTCCCGACCGTGGACGAGAGCACGGCGGCGGAAATTCTGGGCGCCGTCGAGGCGCGGGAACCCTGGTTGCTTCTCTTCGCCGGCGATCCTGTGCAGCGTCCGGAGGTTCTGGATGTGGCGGTGATCTTCGCGGAGCTGCTCAAGGCCTTTCGCGGGCGTCTGCAGGGCGCCGTCGTGGCGGCGGGGGCGGAGAAGGCGCTCGGCAAGATCTATCAGGTTGACGTTCTGCCCTCTCTGGCGGTGATCCGCGGCGGCCAGACGATCGGCGTCATTCCGCGCATTCGCGACTGGTCCGAATATATCGAGAGGATCGCGAGCTTGCTGGAAGCGGACGTGGCTTTGCCTGTGAAACCTCAGGGACCTCGCGTCGAGATCACTTATTCTCATAAGGGAGCGGAAGCGTGAAGGCGGGGTTCTGGATCGCGCCGGAGGGCGCCGAGGAAACGGTCAAGATCCTGCCGATCGGCGCCGACGACGACCTCGACCGGCGAAGGAAGGCGAATTTTCTCGCGACGAAATCGGCGGAAGAGCTGATCGCCCGCTGTCCGGGCGTCGCGAGCCTGCTGCCTCAGGTCGCGGAGGCGCTCGCGCGCCAGAAGGCGCGGGAGCCGGGCCGTCTCTTCGACATCACCGATCTTCCGGACGACGACCGTGAACTCGTTGCGCAAGTGCTGGGCGAAGGCGAGGTTTCCGGCGTCGCGGCCTTGACCGATGGCGTTGTCGCACAGATCGCGGAATCGGTGATGGCCGGCCTGTGGCGTGTGCGCTTCACAAACGCGGCGGGCGCGCTGGTGGCGGATTATCTGGAAATCGCCGCGATCCCGCAGGTCGTGCGCAAGGCGGCGGAACTGACGCGCACGAGCCTCGCGTTCGGCGAGCCGCCGGAGGGAGCGATGAACGTCATGCCCCTGCTTGCGGAGATCGAGACGCGGATGGCCGCCCATCGACCTGGCGAGCCGGGCCATGTCATCACTTTTTCACTGTTGCCGATGAATGAGATCGACATGGCCTTCTTGCAGCACACGCTCGGCGACGGTCCCGTGCGGCTGGTGTCTCGCGGCTATGGCGCCTGCCGGGTGCATGCGACAGGCGCGAGAAGCGTCTGGTCGGTGCAGTTTTTCAACTCCATGGACACGATCATTCTCGATACGCTGGAAATTGGCGACCCGCCGCTGGCGGCCTGCGCGGCCGACGAGGATTTTCAGGATTCCGCCGAGCGGCTGCGGGAGATTTACGAGGCTTATTTCCTGTGAGCTTCGAGAATTTCGGTCCCGCCAGCGCCTCCCCCGACGACCGCTTCGAATGCGGCGTGTGCTGGAGCGTCTATGATCCGGCCGAGGGCGACGCCGTCTGGCAGATACCCTCCGGCACGCCTTTTTCCGAACTGCCGGAGGAATGGCGCTGCCCCCATTGCGACGCGCCACGCACGCGCTTCATGAGAGTGGATCATGGATGACGCCGCCGCCCGCGTCGTGGGCGCTCGGCTCGCCGAGCTGTATGCGCGGATCTGGGCCGGGCCGATGCGCGACGTGCCGATTTGCAACGAGGCGCTCGGCGTCGAGGCGGTGGGTTTCCGCGCCTATGGCGACGCCGCCATCGGGATTGTCGTCACGCCCTGGTTCATGAATCTCGTCGTGGTGGACGCGTCGGGGCAGGCGTCGCAGATCAGGTCGGGCGCGGTCGTCTCTGTCAAACTGCCGGCCGGCGAGGTGGATTGCGTCGGTGGCTGGCTCGACGATTTCGGGCCGCTCCGGTCCTGTTCGCTGTTCTCGCCCATGTTCGAGTTTTCCGACATGGCGTTTGCGCGTGACGTCGCTGTGGAGGCGATGACGGCGTTCTTTACGCAGCCGGCGCAGGAAGAGGCTCCGCGCGACTCGGTTGGGCTGGATCGCCGCGCGCTGCTTGGCGGGCGGCTCAGCCGCGAAAAAGAGGCACGGCCGTGAGCGGTCCGTTGCATCCGGGGGCGATCCGGATCAGTGTCCAGGGCGACGGGCAGGGGCGCGTGGCGGACGTTTGCCTCCAGTCGAGCAGACCGGCGGGCGCGACGCGCCTGTTCCTCGGACGGCCGGCGCAAGGCGTTCCCACATTGGCCGGCTCCCTGTTCAGTCTCTGTGGATTGGCCCATGGGGCCGCCGCGCGGCTGGCTCTTTCCGCCGCGGCAGACGATCCGCCCATGGGAGCGGATCGGGGCGCCGGCGTGGCGGCCGAACGGCTCGTCGAAACCTTGCGCGCGACGGCGCTCGGCTGGCCGAGTCTCTCGCTGAACATGTTGACGATCGCTGGCCCGCTGCGCGATGCGATGACGGCCGCGCGGGCGCTGAACGCGGGCGGAGCGTCTTTCGATCCCGCTCGGGCGCTCGAGACTCTGGAAAAGGCCGTCGCGGCTTTCGGGCTGGGCTCCGACAGGCCGGCGCCGGGGAGCTTCTTCGACGCCATGCTCAGCGAAGCGCGCTCGGAGCGGATTGCGCGGGCAGTGGCTCCCGATGCGCTTGTGCCGGCGGATGACATGACGGTGATCCACGCGCTGCGGGCGGGGGGCGCGCGATTCGCGGCGGCGCCGGTCTTGTCCGACCGGGTCGTCGAAACGGGGCCCTTCGCGCGTCACTGGCGCGAGGCGCGGGACGAGGACTCAGGCCTCGCGGCCCGGCTTGCCGCGCGCTTCGCGGATATCAGGGAGGCGCTCGCCATGTTGCGCGCCGCCGTGCGAGGCACGGACGCGGGGCTTTGCAGCGCCGGGCGAACAGGAGAGCGAGAGGGCTATGGCGCGGTGGAGACCGCGCGCGGACGGCTCTATCATTGGGCGCGGCTCGACAAGGATGGCCGTGTTCTGGACTATGAGATGCTCGCGCCCACGGAATGGAATTTCCACCCCGAAGGACCGTTCGTCGCCGCGTTGAAGGGGGTGGACATCAGCGCGCGCGACATGGCGCTGCGCCGCGTCGGTCGCCTTGCGGCGCTTTTCGACCCCTGCGTGGCGTTTGAAGTGGAGTTGCGGGAGGCGGCTCTTGCATGAGATGGCGCTCACCGAAAGCATTGTCGACATCATCTGCGAGGAGGCGTCGAAGCAGGGCTTCGGCAAGGTGCGCGTCGTGCGCCTGCGGGTCGGCGCCATGGCGCATGTCGAACCCGAGGCGCTGAGATTCTGCTTCGACGCCGTGTCGCGCGGCACTGTCGCGGAAGGCGCGACGCTGGACATCCTGCGCGCGCCGGGCGAAGGTTGGTGCTTCGACTGCGCCAGGACCGTCGCGATGGGCGAGCGTTTTGGCGCCTGTCCCGAATGCGGCGGGCGGCGTGTGCAAATGACGTCGGGCGACGAATTGCGCATCGAGGAACTGGAGGTCGACTGATGTGTACGGTTTGCGGCTGCGGAACGGCCTCGGTGGAGGGGCAGGCGAAACCCGGCGAGGAGAAGCCGCAGGAGGCTGGGCGCCATCGCCATGACCATGCGCATGATCATGCGCACGGCGATTACCATCACGACCACCATCACGATCATCCCGGTCATGCGCATGGCGGAGATCATGACCATACGCACGGCGAGGGCGTGATTGATTTTGGCGCGAGTCTTTCGGGCGTGCATGTTCCTGGCCTGAGCCAGGAGAAAATCGTCCGTATCGAGCGCGACATCCTCTCAAAGAACGATGCGTACGCGCGCCAGAACCGGGCGTTCTTCGCGCACGAGGGCGTGCTGGCGCTGAATTTTGTGTCGAGTCCGGGCTCGGGCAAGACGACGCTGCTGGTGCGCGCGATTGCCGATCTCATGGCGAAAATGCCGATCGCGGTGATCGAGGGCGACCAGCAAACCTCCAATGACGCCGAGCGCATTCGCGCGACGGGGGCGCCGGCGATCCAGATCAACACGGGCAAGGGCTGTCATCTCGACGCCCATATGGTCGGGCATGCGCTCGAAACGCTGGCCCCGCAAAAGGGCGGCGTGCTGTTCATCGAGAATGTCGGCAATCTCGTCTGCCCCGCCGCTTTCGATCTTGGCGAGGCGCACAAGGTCGTGGTGCTCTCCGTCACCGAGGGGGAGGACAAGCCGCTCAAATATCCGGACATGTTCGCCGCCGCCGATCTCATGCTGCTCAACAAGTCCGACCTCCTGCCGCATCTCACCTTCGATGTCGGCAAATGCCTCGCCTATGCGCTGCGCGTGAACCCGAATTTGCAGACGCTTCTCGTCTCGGCGCAGACGGGAGAGGGCATGGAAGCCTTTTACGCCTGGATCGAAGCGCGCGCCGCGCGGGCGGCTTCGGCGGCGGGCGCGGCGAAGACCGGGTGAGGCCATGACCCGCGCCGCTGTTCCTCCGGCCTCCGGCGAAGCGACGATGCGCCTGCGTCTGCGCGTGCGCGGGGCCGTGCAGGGCGTTGGCTTTCGTCCGTTCGCACATGGGGTGGCGGCGCGTTACGGGCTGAGCGGCTTCGTGCGCAATGACGCCGAGGGCGTCCTGCTGGAAATAGAGGGGGCGCGCGCGCCGGATTTCATCGCCGCCCTGCGCGACTCGCCGCCGCCGCTCGCGCGCATCGACGTGATCGAAGCGGAAGAGATCGCCGCCACGGGGCAGGCGGGCTTTTCCATCGACGAAAGCGCCAGCGGGAAGAGCGCGACGCGCATCGCGCCCGACGCCGCCACATGCCCCGACTGTCTGGACGACCTCTTCGACTGCAACAGCCGCTTTCATCTTTATCCATTCACGAGCTGCGCCAACTGCGGCCCGCGTTTCACCATCAGCCGATCCCTGCCATATGACCGTGCGCGGACGTCCATGGCGCGCTTTCCGCTCTGCGCCGCCTGCGCCGCCGATTACAGCAATCCCGCGAGCAGGCGGTTTCACGCCGAAACCATCGCCTGCCCGGTTTGCGGGCCGCGTCTCGACAACGATCCCGCGACCCTGGTGGAGATGCTGAAGGGCGGCGCCATCATCGCGGTGAAAGGGATCGGTGGATATCATCTGATGTGCGACGCACGGAATGAACAGGCGGTCGCCGAACTGCGCCGGCGCAAGGAACGGGACGCCAAACCTTTCGCCGTCATGGCGGCCAATATCGCCTCAGTGCGTCTCTTCGCCGAGCCCACGGACGCCGAATGCGATCTTCTGCGTCATCGCGCCAGTCCGATTGTCCTTGTCCGATCGACAGGCGGGCTCGCGGAGTCCGTCGCGCCGGGACTGCGCAGGGTTGGCGTGGTCCTGCCCTATGCGCCCCTGCATCATCTGCTGTTTCACGCAGCGGCGGGCGCGCCGGCTGGCGCTGACTGGCGCGAGGGCGCTCAGGATTTCGTGATCGTCGCGACGAGCGCCAATCCTGGCGGCGAGCCGCTCGTCGTGGAAGATGACGACGCGCGCCGTCGTCTGCGCGGAGTCGCCGATCTCGTCGTCGGACACGATCGCGCGATTGTGGTGCGCGCCGACGACTCCGTCATGGCGGTCGTCGACCATGCGCCGGCCTTTCTGCGACGGGCGCGCGGTTTCGTGCCGGAGCCCATCGATCTGGGCGGCGACGGGCCCTGCGTCGTCGCCGTGGGCGCGCATCTCAAATCGACGGTGACGGTGACGCGCGGACGCGAGGCCTTCGTCTCGCAGCATATTGGCGATCTCGACGACGGTGAAACCATCCGCTTCTTCGAGGAGACCATCCGCCATCTTGTTTCGGCGCTCGACGTGACGCCCGATGTCGCGGCCTGTGATCTGCACCCCGATTTCTTCTCGACGCGCTACGCCGTGGAGACGGGTTTGCCGATGATGCGCGTTCAGCACCATGCGGCGCATGTCGCGGCGATCGCGGCGGAGCATGGCCTGCGCGGGCCGTTGCTCGGCGTCGCGCTCGACGGTTACGGCATGGGAGACGATGGCGGCGCCTGGGGCGGCGAACTGTTGTCGCTCGATGGCGCAAGCTGGGCGCGCATCGGCCATCTGGCGCCGCTGGCCCTGCCGGGCGGCGACCGCGCCGCGCGGGAGCCCTGGCGCATGGGAGTCGCCGCGCTGGCCGCCATTGGCCGCCTTGATCTGGCGGGGGGCCTCTTTCCCGAGGCGCCGCTCGCCATCAAGGTCGCGGAGAGCCTGCGTCGTGGCGCGGGCGCGCGCACGACCAGCATGGGCCGCCTGTTCGACGCCGCCGCCGCGCTGGCCGGAGTCTGCCTGAATCAGCGCTATGAAGGGCAGGCGGCCATGGCCTTCGAGGCGCTGGTGAGCGCGCCGCGACGGCTCGAAGGCGGTTTCCGCCTTACGGAGGGCGTATTGGACTTCTCGCCGTTGCTGGCCTTTCTCGCGACGGAACGGCCGGGCGCCCGCGAGTCGGCGGAGCTGTTCCATGGCGCGCTGATCGAGGGCTGCGCGGACTGGATCGCCTCGGCCGCGCGCGCGGGGGGGCATGAATATGTGGCGCTCGGCGGCGGATGCATGATGAATCGCATTCTCGCCGAAGGCCTCGCCGGCGCTTTGCGGGAGAGGGGGCTGACGCCAATGCTGGCGCGGGCGGCTCCCTGCAATGATGGCGGGATTTCGCTGGGGCAGGCCGCGATCGCGCGTACCGCCTGGGACAGCGCGGATCAAGAGAAGGAGATCGCGGCATGTGTCTAGCTGTTCCGGTGCGCGTCACCGAGCTTCTGCCCGATCAGATGGCGCGGGTGTCGCTCGACGGCGTCAGCAAGACGATTTCGATTGCCTTGGTCGATGATGTGTCGGTCGGTGACTATGTGATCCTGCACGTCGGCTTCGCGCTGTCGAAGATCGACGCCGCGGAGGCCGAGCGCACGCTGGCGATGATTCGGGACTTCGCGGGGGCCGTGCAATGAAATATGTCGACGAATTTCGCGATGGCGAACTTGCGCGCGGCATGGCGCGCAGCCTTGCGGCGCTCGCGCGGCCTGAGCGCGACTATCGCTTCATGGAGTTTTGCGGCGGCCACACCCATGCCATTTCGCGCTATGGTCTGGAAGATCTGCTGCCGGCCAATATCCGGATGATTCACGGGCCGGGCTGTCCGGTCTGCGTCCTGCCGATCGGCCGCATCGACGCGGCGATCGCGCTCGCGCAAAATGAGAAAGTGACGCTCTGCACTTATGCGGATCTCATGCGCGTGCCGGCGTCGCGTGGCGCCAGCCTCATGAAGGCGAAGGCCGGCGGCGCTGATATTCGCATGGTTTATTCCACCCTCGACGCGCTGCGGATCGCGGAATCCGAGCCTGACCGCGAGGTGGTCTTCTTCGCGATCGGGTTTGAGACGACGACGCCTCCGACAGCGCTCGCGATCCGTCTCGCCGCGCAGCGGAACCTGCGCAACTTCACCATCTTCTGCAATCATGTCCTGACGCCCGCCGCCATGCGCGCCATTCTCTCGAGCAACGACGAGGGCGTCGCGCTCGATGGTTTCGTCGGACCCTCGCATGTGTCGGCAGTCATCGGAGTGAAACCCTATCAGTTCGTCGCGACGGACTTCGGGAAGCCCATTGTCATCGCAGGCTTCGAGCCGCTCGACGTCATGCAGGCGATCGCCATGCTGGTTCGTCAGGTGAATGACGGCCGCTGCGAGGTCGAAAACCAGTATGGCCGCGCCGTGACGGCCGCGGGCAATATCAGGGCTCAGGCCGAGACCGACGACATTTTCGAAGTGCGCGAGAGCTTCGAGTGGCGCGGTCTCGGCAGCGTGCCGGAGAGCGCGCTGCGGCTGCGCGCCGCTTATTCCGATTATGACGCGGAGCGCCGCTTCGGAATCGAGACGCTCCCCGCGAAGGACAATCCGGCCTGCGAATGTGGCGCGATCCTGCGCGGCGCGAAGCGGCCGCATGACTGCAAGCTGTTTGGAACGGTTTGCACGCCGGAAACGCCGATGGGCTCCTGCATGGTGTCATCCGAAGGCGCCTGCGCCGCGCAATGGACTTATCGGCGCTTTCATGACCGCGCCGCCTGAAGGACCCCGATGACGACGACAAAGCTGTACCGCCGCAAGCTCGATCTCGCCCATGGGCGCGTCGATCTCTCACATGGCGCGGGCGGGCGCGCGATGGCGCAACTCATCTCGGAGATTTTCAAGGCGGCGCTGTCGAACGACTGGCTGGAGCAGGGCAACGACCAGGCGGTGTTGCCCGCGCCTCATGGCCGGCTGGCGATGACCACGGACGCCTTCGTCGTCTCGCCGCTGTTTTTCCCCGGCGGCGACATTGGCTCGCTGGCTGTGCACGGGGCCGTCAATGACGTCGCCATGTCAGGCGCGCGGCCGCTTTATCTCTCGGCGAGTTTCATCATCGAGGAGGGCTTTCCGCTCGCCGATCTGGCGCGCATTGCGCAGAGCATGGGCGACGCCTCGCGCGCCGCCGGCGTGCCGGTCGTGACGGGCGACACCAAGGTCGTGGAGCGCGGCAAGGCCGATGGCGTGTTCATCTCGACCACGGCGGTGGGTGTGGCGCCGGAAGGGCTGACGCTGTCCGGCGATCGAGCGCGTCCGGGCGACGCGCTTCTGATTTCCGGCTCCATCGGCGATCACGGCGTCGCCATCATGTCGAAGCGGGAGAATCTGGAGTTCGACTGCGAGATCACATCCGACTCGGCCGCGCTGCACGGCCTCGTCGCCGATATGGTGGCGGCGGTCGGCGACGCGCTGCGACTCATGCGCGATCCGACTCGCGGCGGCGTCGCCGCGACGCTGAACGAGATCGCCCAGCAGTCCGGCGTCGGCTTCCGCATCGAGGAGACGGCCATACCGGTCAAGCCCGAAGTCGCCGCCGCCTGCGAATTGCTCGGTCTCGATCCGCTCAATGTGGCGAATGAGGGAAAGCTGCTCGCCGTTGTGGCGCCTGATCGGGCGGAGGCGCTGCTCGCGGCCATGCGCGCGCATCCGCTCGGCCGCGACGCCGCCATCATCGGCGCGGCGGTGGCCGATGAGCGGCGCTTCGTGCAGATGACCTCGTCCTTCGGAGGCTCCCGGATCGTCGATTGGCTCGCGGGCGAGCAATTGCCGCGCATTTGCTAGGTGCCCTGTCCCCTCGGCGCCAAACAGGAATGCGTGGGCTTAGCCGTCCGTTACGCTGCCGACACAGCTCGGAAACACTCGCGGTATAGCAGAGCTCTGTGCGGGGCCGGTTCCCCGTGCCAGCCCGCGCGTGACGGCCCGCTCGCTCATCAGGATCGGCGGCGGGCCGTTTCCGCCCGTGGCGCGCAAGCTGTTTCGGCTGTCCGCCAACTCCTGCGTCGGCGCCGTCGGCTTCAGACCCCTAAGCTTTGTGTTCCACAAAATCCTATTCTCCAGAAATCCGCGTCAGGCTCGGCTGCGTCCACTTCGACAAGGGGAACCTCCATGCAAGAAATGCGGCAGTGATGACGCTGTGCGGGAGCAGGATCACAAGGTGATAGGCCGCTGCTGCGGTGATCGCTTTCTCTGTCTGGATCCCATGTACATTTGTCAGATAGACCGCGATTCCGGCTTCGAGAACCCCTAATCCAGCGGGACTGGCCGGTATTGCGATCGCCAAGGATGCGATGACCAGCAACGTCATTGCATCGAGCACACCGAAGTGGATCTCCGGGACGACGACTCTAAAGAAGAATAGGACGAGTGAGAGGTTTGCCGACCATATCAGCAACGTCAGACTTGCCGGCAAAATCAGCTTCTGGCGCGCAAGGAGAACCCTGGCCTGTTCCAGAATGCGACCAAGCCCGAATTTCTCCAGGATGGCCCGTCGCGAGAGATGCTCCAAGCCTGCAACGCGGGTTCGATAGATCAGCAGCGCGCCCAACCCTGCTGCGGCGGCGAGCGCCAGGATCTGAGGACTGCCAACATTGATGAAAGGCAAATGCTTGCTTGTCGAGAGCGCCGCGAGCAACAGCAGGAGAATCGAAAGGTCGTAGAGCTTTTCCATCACGATCGCTGCGCCCAGGCCGCCGATCGGAAGTTGGAAAAAGGCGCCCCCGCAATATAATTTTGCCCCCTCGCCAAGGCGAAATGGAAGCAGGCCGTTGAAGGTCATTCCAGTGACCGTGATCAGAAAGCAGGCCGATATCCGTGCATCAAGTATCGCCGCCAGCCGCGCGCCAAAACACATCAACACAGCCGCATTCATCATCATGCCAACAATGATGGCGCTTGCGGGGATCTGCTGAAGATGCTTTTGCAGGTTTGATACATCCACATTTGTGGACAGCCAATAAGAAAGAAGAGCCAAAAAAGCCGCATTGGCGGCGAGCGCAATGTAACGGTAGCTCCGCGAGCGGAAAAACAGGGGTTTTGAGGTTGATGACACTCTGCGGCCGTGCATTTCTATCCAGCCTCATCCAGTGCTGCAAATCTCACCGGGCGCTGTCGGTTGTCATCAGTAGGCGCGGGAGAGGTAATCTATTATTGCGGTCGCGTCTTCCTCGGAAATCTGAGCGCCATAGGCCTTTTGCATTTTCCTGACTTCCCCCTCCCAGAATTTCTTGCCAAGGCCAGGCGGCTGGGTGCTGATATAATCTGAAGAATGACATGCGAGGCAGTTGTTTTCAGCGACCTCCTGGCCCTGCCCAGGGCGAAAAGCGGTGACGGCTTCAGGAAGGGCGTAAGTCCTGGCTGCCGCGAGGAGGGGGGTGATCGTCAGGTGTGTTGCGGCAAGGAGCACAAACAAAGCTAGTCGACTGCGCATGGTTTTCATCCGTTATTGGGCGATAACGCGGGCGCTCTCGACGCTGTTGCGCATGTAGCCTTGTGGGTTCCATAGAGATGAGAGCGGCTGGGTTTGCCCGATCCTGTTAATGGCGCAGACTTTCAGCTCGTGCTCTCCCTTTTCCAGCCGCACCGGAATCGTCCACTCCCTGAAGGAGTAGCGACCCAGGTCCTTGCCCAGCTTCGTCTCCATCCAGCTTCGGCCGCCATCGCTGGAAAACAAGACGGCGGCGATCCCATAACCGCCGTCGAAAGCGATGCCTCTGACAAGTGTCTCTGTGTGGGCTTTGATCCTGGCGCCATGCGAGAGGTTGGTCATGAACGAGCGCACATTGAGCCGTTTGATAGGGACGGAGGAGCGAACCGCTTGTCCCGGTTCTGTGCAAGCGCAATCATTATCTGCAATCCGATAGGCGGTCTTCATCCAGAAACCATCCCACACCTCATCCACGACCCTTATCTCGCTCAGGTGTTTAACCCAATAAGTTGCATAGTAGCCCGGCACGATCAGGCGAACGGGATAGCCGTTGAGCCATGGGAGTTCTTGTCCGTTCATCTCATAAGCGACCATCACCTCGCCATCCCTGGCATGGTCAATATCGAGCGCCTTGACGAAATCGGGCGTTTGGGGAGAGACAGGCTGGTCGAGGCCATTGAAAGTAACCTGGCGCGCGCCCGCTTGCATCCCGGCTTTCTCGAGAAGCGCCTTTAGTGGAACGCCCCGCCAACGGGCATTGCCCATTGCGCCATTGGCCAATTGGCCGCCGCCCACGCGAGGGTCAAAAAACCCCCGGCTGTTGCCGGAGCACTGCGCAACAGCAACGATTTCGACAGGCTCAAAGGCGCTCTTCAACTCCTGCAAGCTGATCGATTGGGGGCGCTCGACTTTTCCGCCGACAGACAACCGATATGTGTCGGGATCAATCGATAGGGGAATGTCGGCCAGGTGGTAGCGAACGAAAAAAGCGTCGTTCGGCGTCAGTGGCCCTTCGTCGAAAACGTGAAACGGGGTCTCCAACTGTGGCGGACGGGAGGTGAGCCGGATCAGAGGTCGCTTTCCTGGATAGGCGACGAGGGGGCGGTCGCCATTCGCGAAGGGCAGGTCCACCGTAGGCTCGGCGAGTGCAAACGCCTTGAGAGCAGTGGAGCTGGACAAGGCCGCCCCTCCGAGGATCAAGGATCGACGGTCCATCACTTTTGCCCCCTCATTTGCAGCTACTGAGGATTAATCCAAACGGCGGGGGTCTCAAGTGCAAAGTTTTGTGCGCCGCAGCATTCGGCCCCGATGTCGGTTGCTTCGGAAGGCGCGGACGGGAGCTGGCCGCGTTAACGGGCACTACTCTCCTTGCCAAGTGAAAGGGGCAAGTTTTACTTCGTGCTGCAGGCCTGTCATGTTTGAGTAGAGAATTTCCAGGGAGATATCCCTCAATGGCGGGCGCGCTTTCACCTGCGTAAAGACGCAGCGGTTCTCCATCTCTCGCCAATAGGCAGGCATCAGATGGCCTCGTCTCGTCATTCCGCCCAAATCATCCTCTGCAACATACAGAACCCTGCTTATCCCTGAAATGAGGATGCGCGTGTAGCACATGGGGCATGGTTCAAGCGAGGTATACAGAGTCAACTTGTCCTTTCTGCGGTCGGGATGCTTCCGCTCGAAGTCGTCGAGCACCACCATTTCCGCGTGGGCGTCGCTACGAAATGGCGGACCACAGACTTCATTGTGGCCATGCGAGACGATGTGAAACACGTCATCAACAATCAGTGCGCCAATGCCATAGTGGTTGTTGCAGACCGAGACGAAGGCCAGAACGCACGCGGCCCAGGCGGTCTCTTCCTCAGGACCATCAAACCCCTCATCCAAACAGGCGAGAAGTCGGGTCTTGAAAGAGAATTGGCGTGTGTCCTTTGGTTGGGCGTCGAGGAGCCACTGGCGGGCGCTACGCGACGGGCCATTCAAGCGCATGCTCCTGGACATGAAGCAGCATTGATATCCGTTCTCAACAAGGATTCGCCCCGATGGATGCTGCCAAGGTCGTGCTTCGATCTCTGCGCTGATTGAATGCGCGGGCCGCACTCGTCACTCAAGCGCCATCGCCCGCCCTCGCTCTGACAAAGCCACCGTAACGCGCGCCGCATCCTGCTGTGCCGCCACGGCGCGGACGATGTCCGCGCGCGTGACAATGCCTGCGATGGCGCCGTTCTCGCCGGTTATGACGACGCGTTTGATCTTGTGCTTTTCCATGACCTGCGCAATTTCCTCGAGCGTGGCTGCCTCAGGCGCAGTGATAACGGGTTGCGCCATGAGCTTTCCGACGCAACAGTTGCCGGCGTCAATCGCGGCCAGGAAGCTTTCATTCAGCGGCTCCCCTTCGGCCAGTTGCGCGAGCCACCATTGAGAGCGCTCCTTGCGGCGCATTTCGCTCGCGCAGGCGAGATCTCCCTCGCTCACCACGCCAATCGGCCGGTTGCTCTCGTCGACCACGGGAAGGGCGCTGATCGCTTTCTCGATCAGCAGGTGCGCGACGTCGCGCATCGTCGCGTCCCACTTAACGGAGACCACGTCATGGGTCATAATGTCTTTTGCAAACATGGCGCGTCTCTTGGGTCCCGAGCGTTGCGGCTTCCGTTAAATATGCAAGTCTTGGCGTTTCACAACTCGGCTGCCTGAATCGCAAGTAAAGGAACGCTTTTGGATAGGGCGGAAAGCGACAGAATTGCTCAGACGAAGCTGGGTGCGCCCGCGTCGTCCGGCGTCGTCAGGGCGGTTCGCGGCGCGATCGTCGACGTCGTCTTTCCCCCCGAATCCCTTCCCGCGATCAATGAGGCCGTGCTGATCGAACGCGACGCGGGCGACATGATCCTCGCGGAGGTGCAGGCGCATGTCGATCCGAGCACGATACGCGCGATTGCGCTGCGGTCAACCATTGGCCTCAGGCGTGGGCAAAGAGTCGTCCCGACCGGCAATCCGGTCGAAGCGCCTGTCGGCGAAGCGGTGCTCGGCCGCCTGATCGATGTCGTCGGAAACATCGCCGACGGCGGGCCGCCGCTTCCGGCAGACGCGCCGCGACGATCGATCCACCGCCCGCCGCCGCCGCTCGCGAGGAAACGCCGGGGCACTGAAATTTTCGCGACGGGGGTGAAGGCGATTGATCTGCTTACCCCGCTGGCGCATGGCGGCAAAGCCGCGATGTTTGGCGGCGCCGGCGTTGGCAAGACCGTGCTCGTGATGGAGCTGATCAACGCCATGATCGCGCGCTACCGGGGGATCTCGGTCTTTGCCGGTGTTGGGGAGCGATCGCGCGAAGGGCATGAGATGCTGCTCGACATGAGGCGCTACGGAGTTCTCGACCGCAGCGTTCTCGTCTACGGCCAAATGAACGAACCTCCCGGGGCAAGGTGGCGGGCGCCGCTGACCGCCTTGACCATCGCCGAATTCTTTCGTGACGAGCGGCGTCAGAACGTTCTTCTGCTGATGGACAATGTCTTCCGTTTCGTGCAGGCCGGCGCGGAAGTGTCCGGATTAATGGGGCGCATGCCTTCGCGCGTCGGCTACCAGCCCACGCTGGCGAGCGAAGTCGCTGATTTGCAGGAGCGTATCGCCTCGGTTGGCGACGCGGCGGTCACCGCGATCGAAGCGGTCTATGTGCCCGCGGACGACTTCACGGATCCGGCGGTGACCGCCATCGCCTCTCACGTGGACAGCATGGTGGTGCTGTCCCGCCAGATGGCGGCCGAAGGCATGTATCCGGCGATTGACCCAATTCAATCGTCGTCTGTCTTGCTCGATCCGCTCGTCATCGGCGAGGAGCATGCACGCATTGCCACCGAGACTCGGCGCGTTATCGAACATCATCGCGAGCTTCAGGACGTTATCGCGCTCCTCGGCGTGGATGAATTGAGCGTCGAGGATCGTCGGCTTGTCGGGCGCGCGCGGCGGCTACAGCGATTCCTTACGCAGCCCTTCGCCGTCACCGAGAATTTCACAGGCATGGCTGGGCGCTCAGTCACGATCCAGGAGACAATTGCAGGATGCAAAGCCATTCTCGACGGCCATTGTGATGACTGGCCGGAAAGCGCCTTCTATATGATCGGCTCAATCGACGACGCGCGCGAAAAAATGCTAAGGCATTCCCAAAAGCCCGCAATGAATGGAGCGCCCGTATGAGCGCGCGGCTGCGGCTTGTCGTCTCGACACCGACAAGGCTTCTCGTCGACGAGCGGAGAGTCATGGCGGTGCGGGCGGAGGACGCGAGCGGAAGCTTTGGAATATTGCCCGGCCATGCAAACTTCGTCACCGCCCTCTCGCCTTGCGTGCTTCGTTGGCGGCTGGAGGGGGATGAGAGGTATTGCGCCCTGCGCGGCGGCGTGCTGTCGGTCAGGGACGGGCGTCAGGTCAGTGTCGCGTGCCGGCATGGCGTTCTCGGCGACCAATTAGCCAAGCTCGAGGCAGAAGTGCGCGCCGCGGCGCTTGCGCAGGCGGGCGTCGAAAGTCGCGCCCGCGTCGAACAGGCGCGGCTGCATGCTTACGCCGTGCGCCAGCTGCTGCGCTATTTGCGACCCGCCGGGCTCTCGGACGCCATTCTCGGAGACGGGCAGGGGGAGGGGCAGTGACCGAGCGACCCGCGTCGCATTCCACCGAAAAGCTTGCGGAGGCTGCGCGAAAGGCCGCGGCGCGTGAGCGCGAGCTGCGCTGTGACCCCGAACCTTCGCTCGGCAAGCGGCTCGGGCAGATCGGCGTGCTGGGCTGGATCATCGTGCTCCCGGCCCTCGCGGGACTCTTCTTCGGCCGGTGGCTGGACAGGACGATGCATTCCGGGGTTTTTTTCTCGGCGCCGCTTATGATGCTGGGCGCCGCGCTTGGATTGTGGCTCGCCTGGAAATGGATGTCCCGCCAATGACCCTCACGACCACCCCTTTGTCGACGCTCGCGCTTCAGGTCTGCGGCGGAGGCCTGGCTGGTGCGATCGCGGGCTATCTTTATTTTACCGGCCTCTGGTGGAACGTTCTTCTGATCGATCGCGGCGCGACCGGGCGCGCGGCGCTGTTGTTGGTGGCGCGGGTCGCGGCGCTGGCGCTCACGCTCTTCGTGCTCGTTCGCATTGGCGCGCTCGCCCTTCTCGCCGGCGCCGCCGGGCTGCTCGCGGCGCGGCGCGTTCTGATGCGGCGCCTGGGAGGCGATCCGTCGTGATCGGCTCGCCGCTTGAACTGGAAACGGCATTCCATCTTGGCCCGGTCCCAATTTCGAGGCCGGTCGCGACGACATGGGCGTTGATGGCGTTTCTCATCATCGCGAGCGCCCTGTCGACCCGTCGTTTGTCACTGCGCCCAGGCAACGTTCAGGCCTTGCTCGAACTCATTGTCGATACCCTTGATTCCCAGATCCGCGACACGATGCGCGTCGATCCGGCCCCCTATCGCGCGCTGTTCGGAGCGATCTTTCTTTTCATCCTTCTCGCGAACTGGTCGGCGCTTTTGCCTGGCGTCGAGCCGCCTACCGCGCGTCTTGAGACGGACGCCGCCCTCGCGCTCGTTGTTTTCGCTGCGACAATCTACCATGGCCTGCGAACGCAAGGCGTCTGGGGGTATCTGAAGACCTTCGCCGAGCCAAGCCTGTTTATGGTTCCGCTCAACCTCGTTGAGCAAATCACGCGCACATTTTCCCTGTTCGTGCGCCTGTTCGGGAATGTGATGAGCGGCGTCTTCGTTGTCGGGATCGTACTGTCGCTCGCCGGACTTCTCGTTCCGATTCCGCTGATGGCGCTGGACCTGCTGACGGGAGCGGTGCAAGCCTATATCTTCGCTACCCTGGCGATGGTCTTCACCGCAGCCGCCATCGCGCCAGAAAGAGAGACGCAGCCTTCAGACGGAGCGCAGAATGGATCAGATTGAAAATATCAGCATCCTGGCGGCTGCGATCGCCGTCTCCTTCGGCGCCATCGGCCCAGCCCTGGCCGAAGGGAAGGCTGTCGCCGCCGCGATGGATGCAATCGCGCGTCAACCCGAGGCCGCCGGCGTCCTGTCTCGTACGCTCTTTGTCGGCCTCGCCATGATCGAGACCATGGCGATCTATTGCCTCGTGGTCGCGCTGTTGCTTCTGTTTGCAAATCCCTTTGTGAAATAGGCGTCGGCCCGCATGCGCATCGATTGGTGGACGCTGTCGCTCCAGACTGTCAACGCGATCGTCCTGATCTGGCTTTTGGCCTATTTTTTCTTCAAGCCGATCGCCCACATCATCGCTGCGCGGAAAGCTGAGGCGAGTCAGTTGCTCCAGGAGGCCGAGCAGGCAAAAGCTGCCGCGCTTTCAATGCACGAAGAAGAAAAGGCGGCGCTCGCCGACCTTGCCGAACGCCGGTCCATCGCTTTGGCGGCGGCAAACAGGGAGGCCGAGGCGCAAAGGGAAGCCGTGCTCGCCGCAGCCCACAAGGACGCCGATCGCCTGCGCGACGTGGCGCGGCTCGAGATGACGCGCCAGCTTGAACTCACCCGGGATGCGCAGATGAAACATGCGAGCGCACTCGCCCTCGACATCTCAAGACGTCTGATCGCGCGCCTACCAGAGTGCGGCCTGGTCTCCGGCTTCATTCCGGGCCTGGCTGCAGCCGTCGCCGCTCTGTCGCCAGAAGAAAAAAAGGATTTCGAAGAGGAGGGCGGCGTGCGGCTCAAGACGCCCAGAGCATTAACGGCCCAAGAGGAAGCCGATTGTCGGCGCGCTCTTGAAATTGGCTTCGGACGGCCGCTCGGCTTCCTGGTTGAAATAGACCCTAATGTGATCGCCGGGCTGGAACTCGAAAATCGACACACGGCGATCCGTAACAGCCTGCGGACGGACTTGGCCGACATTGCCGCATCTATCGAAGATCATGACCGACGCTAGCCCCAATGATCGTCCATCCGCGTCGGATCCCTGGGCCGACTGGCTCGAACAGCGGCGCCGTCGTTTATCGAGGCTGACGCTTGGCCCGAGTGTGCGGCGCATCGGTCGCGTCGAGAGCTTCGCGGACGGCGTCGCTTTCGTTTCCGGACTGCCGCAAACGCGGCTCAATGAGCTGCTGCGTTTCGAGAATGGCAGCCTCGGCTTTGTCACGGCGCTCGACGCGGACCTTTTCGGCGCAATCTTGCTCGACGATGCAGGGGCCCTCGAGGCCGGCGCGGCGGTCGAGGGTCTGGGCGAAACGGCGCGCGCGCCCGTCGGCCCTGGCCTGCTTGGGCGGGTCGTCGATCCACTTGGTCGACCGCTCGACAATGCAGGCCCCCTCTCAGTCGAATCCTATCAGCCGATCGAACGGGACGCGCCGAGCATCATTGACCGTGACCTCGTTACGGAGCCGCTGGAGACCGGGCTGCTCGTCATCGACTCCATGTTTTCCATCGGCCGCGGACAACGCGAATTGATCTTGGGCGACCGCGCGACCGGCAAAACCGCGATCGCCGTCGACGCCATTCTCAACCAGAAGCAGACCGATATGGTTTGCGTCTATGTCGCGATCGGGCAGCGTGGGACAGCGGTTGAACGTGTGATCGAGGTGGTGCGCGCGCGCGGCGCGCCCGAGCGCACGATCTTCGTGGTGGCGCCGGCGTCCAGCGCGCCGGGGCTGCAATGGATAGCGCCTTTCTCAAGCTTCACCATGGCGGAATATTTTCGCGATCGCGGCGGACATGTCCTCGTCATCATTGATGATCTCACCAAACATGCGGCCACCCATCGGGAACTCGCATTGCTGACGCGGGAACCGTCGGGGCGAGAGGCCTATCCAGGCGACATCTTCTATCTGCACGCCCGTCTTCTGGAACGCGCCGCGAAGATGTCGCAGGCGAAGGGGGGCGGTTCCATCACCGCCCTGCCGATTGCTGAGACGGAGGCCGGCAATCTCTCAGCCTACATTCCGACCAATCTCATTTCCATCACAGATGGCCAGATCGTCCTCGACTCTCGCCTCTTCGCCGCGAACCAGCGCCCGGCTGTCGATGTCGGGTTGAGCGTGAGTCGCGTTGGAGGCAAGGCGCAGCCGGCGGCGTTGAAGCAGGCCTCTGCGCGGCTGCGGCTGCAATATTCTCAGTTTCTTGAATTGGAAATGTTCAGCCGGTTCGGGGGCGTTTCGACCCGCCTCGTGCAAAATGAAATTACACGGGGTCGCCGGATCCGGGATTTGCTGATGCAGGAGAGGTTCGCGCTCCTGCGACAGGCGGATCAGGTCGCGCTGCTGCTTGCGCTGGACGCTGGTGCGCTGGATGCGCTGGACTCGTCAGGGGTCATGCAGCTGCGGGAGAGGGTTCCGGACCGTCTCAATCGGGATGCTCCTGAGGCGATTCAGGCTTGTCGATCTGGCGCGCCGCTCGACGAAGCGCGGCAAAGCGCGCTTATCCGCCTCGTGACCGACCTCGCCTTGGAGATCGCCGCAGGCAAATCGGGCGCGCCGACATGAGCGATGAAGAGTTGAGCGCCGTTCGCAAGCGGATCGCCGCGACGCGCCAACTCGAAACCGTCTTCACCGCCATGCGCGGAGTCGCAGCGGCCCGCAGCCGGGAAGCGCAGCGCAGCCTCGACGGCGTGCGCGCCTATGCCGCCGCCGTTGGCGAAGCGATCCAGATTACCCTCTCTCTCTCGCCGGACGAGCCGCCAGCGCGTCGCGCGCCGACAAAGAGAATCATCCTGGCGTTTTGCGCGGAGCAGGGTTTCGCGGGAGCTTTCGATGAACGCGTGCTGACGGCGGCGGCCAATCTCAGCCGCGACGCCGCGCTGTATGTCGTAGGGCAAAGAGGCCAAGCCAACGCACTCGAGCGCGGCCTGGCGGTCGCCTGGTCGACGCCCATGGCGGCGCATGCGGTCGATGCGGCATCGGTTGCCGAACGCATTGTGGACGCGCTCTTCGACGAGGTCGCGGCGCACGAGACGATGCAAGTGACAGTGGTCCACGCGGCTCCCGCCTCTCCGCCCGATTACGAGATTAGGGCAAGATCGCTTGTCCCACTTGATCTCGCGCGCTTCCCCCTCATCGGAGGCGGGGCGGCGCCTGTTTTGAATCTCCCCCCGCCCGTTCTCCTGTCGCTGCTCGCCGAGGAATATGTCTTCGCCGAGCTTTGCGAGGCGACGCTGCTTTCCTTCGCGTCCGAGAACGCCGCCCGCATGCAGGCGATGACATCCGCTCGAAGTAATGTGCGAAAGACCCTTGACGAGTTGACGGCGCGCTACCGCCGGTCGCGGCAGGAGCAGATCACGGACGAGTTGATCGAACTTTCAAGAACGTCGGGAGGAATTGCTCAGCGATAAACGGCTTCGCTTAATCTGGCGATAAGAAAGAATGATATGAAATATCCGCTATTGCATCCTCTCCCATTCAAAGCGCCCTGAGAAAAGCCAGCAAAGCCGCCTTCTCCTCCCTTGTGAGATTGAGCGGCCTGATCTTCGCATCGAGCACGGGATTGGGGCCGCCGCCGACGTCGTAAAAATCGATCACCTCCTCAAGCGACGAGAGGCTGCCGTCATGCATGTAGGGCGCGCTCTTCGAGACGCCGCGCAACATGGGGGTCGTATAGGCCCAACGGTCGGCGGGATCCTTGGTGATTTCGAAACGGCCAATATCGCGTGGCGGCGCCGGGGCAAGCCGGAGGCCCGAAAGATCAACCTCTTTCACCAGGCCAGGGGCCAGTTGCACCTGCACTCTTGCCGTCTGCGCGGTTTGTCGGAACGCCACGCCGGTATTGTGCCAGGACTGATCCGTGAAAAGCGCCGTGTCGCTTTCGATTTTATGGCAGGACGCACAGCCTTTCGAGATGAAGATGTCATAGCCGCGCCATTCTTCCGTAGAGAGCGCATTTCTGTCGCCGCCGAAGATGGCTTTGTCGAAGCGGCTCTCGCCCAGCAACAGTGTTGCTTCATATGCCGCGATCGCGCGGCCGACCGTCGTCATCGAGACGCCTTCGCCGGGAAACGCCGCGTCGAAGGCGGCGCGATAGTCAGGCTGGACGCGCAGCCGCGTGAGCAGCGGGCCAATGCCTGTGTTGCCCATTTCATCCGGCGCGAGCAACGGCCCCCAGACCTGCGCCGTAAGATCGGTTTCGCGGCCATCGTGAAAGAGATATTTCTTGAAGACGACGTTATAGAGAGACGGGGCATTGCGGCGTAAGGAGCGTCCCTCCATTCCAATCGACAGAGCGCTTTGGTTGGAGGCGAAGGCCTGCGTCGGAATATGACACATGGCGCAGGACAGCGTGCCATTCGCCGCCAGGCTGCGATCAAAGAACAGTTGCTCGCCGAGCTTTCGCATGGTCGGCGTGCCGGCGATTTGCCGAGGCGCTGGCGGCAGTCCGAGCGGCTGGGCGATGTCTTGCGCTTCCGCCGTGGCGACGCCGACCCAAAGGGCGAGAACCGCAGGGAGCAGCAGCTTTTCAATGCTCATGTCAAGGACCCGCAATCCTGTTGCTCGCATCGGGAAACTCCATTGCAAGGGTTCGCGCGTCATTGAGCAGGGCTTCCGGGGTAAGAAACGCCGTGCTGTAGATCTCGCGCACCCACCCGTCCGGATCGATGAGAAAGACTTTCAGCATGTGATCGACGGTTCCCGTACGCTGGCCTGCGTCATTTATGTCATAGGCGACATTCTGACCCATGGCGCGGAGAAATGGCGTTAGCTCGCGTTCCGACGCGCTGGTGAGGAATGACCAGGGCACATCGGCTCCGTTGTCCTTTTCATTCGATTGCAGAAGACGCATGACCGCGGGCGTATCTCGTTCAGGATCGAGGCTGACGAAGACAAGGCGCAGCCGCGCCGCGATCAGCGGATCGTGTTGCGCGGCGTCCCGCGCGGTCTCGAAGACGGACCACGCCACGGGGCACCCGGCCGGATCGGCGCAATGGCCATAGAAGAAGCCCAGAGCCGTCACCGCGCCGCGCGTGTAAGCGGAGAGCTCCACTGGGGCAGCGGCGGCGTCGAGAAGAGAGATTTGCGGGGTTCGCTGTATGCGTTGCAAAACGTAGCTCCCGGGCGCGGGGAGATTGCGCGTCACCGATGCGCCGCTCTCCGCCTTCGCAGGCGTAAGCTGCAACAGCAACAGCGCGGCGGCGGCGACGCGCGCGCAAAGACGCGCGCGCCCCTTCGCTTCTCTCGCGGTATCAGGACTCACGGAAGTTCCGCCTTTTGGGCGCGGGCCGTGAACTTCATGTGATGCGCACGCCCCAGACCCTCCTTGTGGAAGTCGACGGCGAACTGCTCCTTGAGCTCTTTCCCGTCCCAGGAATAGCCCTTCAGGAACTGCTCATTGTCGGCGCCCTTCTTGTCCCAGTTCGCAAGAAGGGAGGTGGTGAAATAGACGCGCTTTCCATCCCAGCTTTGCGAGACCATGTTCACTTGCGACCCGATCTTTTTTGAATAGATCTGCTTTGGCGCTTCCGGATTCGACAGATCGAAGAGGCGCGCCGTGCCGTCCATGAACGTATTCACCCAGAGCGAGGACGCGTCCGACGAGATGGAAATGTCCACGGGCAACGGAATCTTCGAGGGATCGCCGATGTCCGCCACAGGCTTCGCCTGCCACTCGTGGTTTTCGTCTTCCTTTACGAGATAGAGCTTGGAGGTCAGTGCGCTCGCGGTTATCGCCCAGTCCGCGCCGGGCTTCAGCGCCCAGCGGATTTCGAGGGGCGCGCCGGGGACCGAGAAGATCTTCACCGGCTTCATGGCCTTCAGGTCCCACATCACCATCGTGTTCCCGAAGTTCTTCATGGCGGCGCTATCGCCGATGAGCTGCGCCAGATCCATCATGTAATTGGTCCAGCCGGTGAAGCTCGAGGTGAGCATGCGGTTCTGCCCGGGATTGATGGCGATGTCGTAGCCATAGCCGTCGCCGCCGTCCGTTACCGGCATGGGCGTCGTCGACACCAGCTCGCCGGCATTGTTGTAAGTGATCAGCCCGGTGACGCCGCCGTGGTCTTTCTTGTTGGAAAGCGCCTGCACCAGCATGCGTCCAGGAAGCGCGTAGAACGTATGCGGCCCGACATAGCCTGTGGCCTCCGCAAGATTGTCGATGGTTCTCACCAGAACGGGTTTCGCGGGGTCGGTTCCAACGTCGAAAATGAAAATCTTGCTGTCGTCGAGACGGCCGGCCCAGAGATGTTTCCGGTCGTCGGTAAAGCCCATGTGATGCGCTTCGCCTCTTCCCCCGACGGAAAGTGTGTGGATGACCTTTCCAAAAGTCGCGGAATCGGGACTCACATCGATCGTCACAAGCTTGTCGGATTCATCTCCCACGCCCTTCTCGCCGAGCGTCCAGACGTGGAGGTATTGCTCCTGGCCCTTGATCAACCCGCTCATGAACGGCGAGTTGCAGGTCTCGTCGGCGCGGGCGGCCGTCGTCCCCTGTAGGACCACGCCGCCGAGAAGACACAGGCCCAGCGCAAGCGACCGCTTCAGGAAAGGCCGCGGCGTTGTCATCGATCTCATGTTTTCCTCCTCTTTCTCTTTTGGTTTGACAGTCGCCCCACGGATCAACGATCGCCCTGACCTTGCTGATGCGGTGGGCAGGAACGCCGCCGAGACGACTGCGAGACGGCCTTGAGGTCCGACGCCGACAGCCGCCCCGCGCCGGGGATGCCACGTTTGACGACAAATTTTTTCATTTCGCCTCCAGAGTCAGCTCTCAGGTTATATGACCGGTCGTCTCGATTGGCGGAAAAAATCAGGGCTTGAAATAGCCTTTGAGCACCATGTCACAGACTTGGGTCAGGGGCTGGACCGAGCGTTCGATCTTCATGCGCAGCAGGGCGCCCTGCCAGACATTGACGAGGAAGTCGGCCATGTCCTTCGCGTCGATATCCGTGCGGAAACTCCCCTCGCGCTGACCGCGCGCGAAGCCTTCGCGCAGTTTCTCTCGATAACGATGAATGGCGTTACGCAAGGAGGCCTGGCAGAGATCGCTGGTGTCGCCGATTTCGCCGATCAGATTGCCGAGGAGGCAGCCGCCCTTGAAATCCCTGCTTTCCGTCTCGGAGATGAGCTCGTCGAAATAGGCCGCCAGGGCCGCGTCTGCGGGGACGCCCTTTGCGCCCAGATGCGCGTCCAGCTGGCGGATGAAGGGCTCGATATAATGGCGGACAACAGCGGCGCTGAAATCCTCCTTGCTCGGGAAGTAGTTGTAAAAAGACCCTTTCGGGACGCCGACTTTCGTCACGATCTCCTGCAGCCCGGTCCCGTGGTAGCCCTGCTCCATCAGCAGCAGGACCCCTTCGTCCAAAAGTTTCTCCCGAACTTCTTTGATGTCACGTCGGCTCATGGGCTCTTTTATATGACCGGTCGTCTCGAAATGCAAGTTGGTCCGCCTGCGGAAGCGTAAAGTTTACGCGAGCGTTTCGATTGCCAAAGAGTCGCTAGGGCTCAGTCGAGTTTCGGGCAGGAAGCATGTGTCGGAGGCGGATAAGGTCAGAGTGTCTGATGAGTTTGTTTTTCATGATGCCGGCAGTGTTCGTTGAAAGGCGAAGGCGCCATGCCCTCCTTCGGTCAGCTTGGCCGGGAGAACGAGTTTCCCGCGGTCGTTGTATTTAAAAGACTACCAGAAAAGCGCTCGGTACGCCGAATGTGAGGGCGCAAAGCTGAACATCCGCGCTTCCGTAGTCGGCCAGTAAGAGAGACTGCCTCGGAATCGAATGGCGTCGAAAATCAGGGAGAATGTGGAAGGGATGGCGCGCCCAAGGGGATTCGAACCCCTGTTTTCGCCGTGAAAGGGCGACGTCCTAGGCCTCTAGACGATGGGCGCGGGGCTGGCGCCGGTCGAAGCGGCGCAGCGAGGGGCTGTATAGAGGCGCGCGGCGGACAAGACAAGTCTCATCGGATGCATTGTCCAGAAAACACCGCCGCGCCGCCAGGGAGGGAGCTCAAGCGCCCCAAATCATCGCCTCATAGACGTAGAGCCCGATGCGCGTCGCGTAGATTCCCGCCAGCGCGCAGCCGAACGCCTTCACCGTGATCCACAAATAGGCTTCCATATCGGGGTGCATGACGTCTTCCCTTCCGTTGCGGTTGACACGCCCTGGGCTCCCTCCTCCTTTGCCTTGCTCAAGCAATTGGGATGCCATTTCACCCCTCGGGCCTGACGCGGGGCTGACAGGGCGGCTGGGGGCCGCGCGGTGGGGAAAAAGCGCCTAGCGACGGCGCGCCGGGCCTGTTACTGGGCATGCGGCCATGCTCACCATCAATGATCTCACCTACCGACTCGGCGATCGGCTGATTTTCGACCATGCCGGCGTCTTTCTCCCGGGCCGCTGCCGCGCGGGCTTCGTCGGCCGCAACGGCGCCGGCAAGACCACGCTCTTCCGTCTCATTGCCGGGGAGATCGCGCCCGAGTCGGGCAATATCGCGCTGCCCGCCCGCACGAGGCTTGGCCGCGTGGAGCAGGAGGCGCCCGGCGGGCCGACGCGTCTCATCGACTTCGTTCTCGCAGCCGATGTGGAGCGCGCGGAGTTGCTCGACCGCGCCGAGACCGCGCATGACGCCCATGACATCGCCGAGATTCAGACGCGGCTGGCCGATATCGACGCCCATTCGGCCCCCGCCCGCGCCGCCGCCATTCTCCATGGCCTTGGCTTCGACAGCGGGGCCCAGCAGCGGCCCCTGTCGGAGTTCTCGGGCGGCTGGCGGATGCGCGTGGCGCTCGCGGCGGTTCTGTTTTCGCAGCCCGACCTGCTGCTGCTCGACGAGCCCACCAACTATCTGGATCTCGAAGGCACGCTCTGGCTGGTGGATTATCTCACCCGCTACCCCGCGAGCGTGCTCGTGATCAGTCACGATCGCGATCTTCTGGACGACGTGGCGACTCATATCCTGCATCTCGAACGCGGCAGGTTGACGCTCTACAAGGGAGATTATTCCTCCTTCGAGAAACAGCGGCGGGAGGCGCAACTGCTCGCCGCCAAGGGCGCCAGGAAGCAGGAGGAGAAGCGCCAGCATCTCCAGGCCTTCGTCGACCGTTTCCGCGCCAAGGCCACCAAGGCGCGGCAGGCCCAGTCGCGCCTCAAGATGCTGGAGAAAATGGAGCCCGCCGCCGCCATCGTCGATGACAGCGTGCTGCCGATCCATCTCCCCTCGCCGGAGAAGCCGTTGTCGCCGCCCATCATCGCCCTGGAGCGGGCGTCGGTCGGCTATGGCGAGCGGGCGGTGCTGTCGCGGCTCACGCTGTCCATTTCCAATGACGACCGCATCGGCCTGCTGGGCGCCAATGGCAATGGCAAATCGACCTTCGCCAAATTGCTCGGCGGGCGGCTTTCGCCCATGGACGGCCGGATGGTGCGCGCCGCCAGGCTGGAGGCCGGGTTTTTCGCCCAGCATCAGGTGGACGACCTCAATGAGCAGGATACGCCCTACCTCGTCTTCTCGCGGCTGATGCCGGACGCGCCGGAGGCGCGGGTGCGGGCGCGGGCGGCCCAGACCGGTTTTTCCGGCGCGCGGGCCGACACCAGGGTCGCCCATCTCTCCGGCGGCGAGAAGGCGCGGCTGCTGCTCGGCGTCACCGCCTTCGGCGCGCCGCATCTTCTGATTCTCGACGAACCGACGAACCAGCTCGACATCGACAGCCGCGCCGCGCTGATCGAGGCGATCAACGAATATGAGGGGGCGGTGGTGCTCGTGTCGCACGATCGCTATCTGCTCGAGGCTTGCGCCGACCGGCTGTGGCTCGTCGACGGGGGCACGGTGAAGCCCTTCGACGGCGACATGGACGAATATGCGCGGCTGGTGCTCTCGAAGACGAGAGGCGAGGAGCCGCGACGGGCGGCGCCCGCCGTGGAAGCGGCCGAGGCGGGGCGGGAGGCGCCGAGACGGCGGGACGCCGGCTTCCTCCGGCGCAAGCTCGCGGCCGCCGAGGAGAAGGTGGAGAAGTTCACCCAGCTCCTGGCGCGCGTCGACGAGGCGCTTGCCGCGCCCGACGCCTTTGCGCGAAATCCGCAGGAGGCCGCCAGACTTGCGGCGCAGCGCGAGGAACTGGTCAGGGCGCTGGGCGTCGCGGAAGAGCAATGGCTGGAGCTGGCCGCGGAGGCGGAAGGGGGCTGAGGGGGCCGCTGGCCGATCATCCAAACTCGATCGGCCCTGCCGTCCAGCACAGCCAGAGGCCGAAAGCCAGATGCGGGCCGAAGGGCAGGGGGGCGCGCGCGCTTTCGAGCGAGCCCTGCCGCAGGGCGATCACGGCCGCCACGAGCGCGGAAAAGACTGCATAAATCAGGCAGCTCGGCAGGCCCGCGAAGCCGACCCAGATGCCGGCAACCGCGAACAGCCGGGCGTCTCCCTCTCCGACGCCCGGCGCGCCCCGCAGCGCTTCGTAGCCGTAGGCCACGCTCCGCAGCGCCGCGAAACCCAGGACCGCGGCCGCGAGTCGCGCGCCGGAGTCCTCGGGCGTCAGGGCGACGCAGGTCCCGAAGCCGGCCGCCAGCAGAAAAAGCAGCGGTCCGTCAGGGATCACGAAGTAGCGCGCGTCGAACAGCGACATCGCGAACAGGCCCACAAGCAGTCCCATGCTCGACGCCAGCATGAGTGGGGAACCTGCGCTTTCCACAGAGATTTTGCAGAGCAGAAGCAAGGCGAGCCATGCCGCCGCCGTCAGGGGACGGCCGTCGCCGCGCCCGCGCATAATGTCGCAGGCGAGGGGGCCGAGGGCGCGGCGCCGGCGCGCGCAGGCCGGAGGGAGCGACAAGGGCCAAAGGCCAGGAACAGGCTTCTGGCTCAAGGACAAGCCTTTCACTCGGGTTTCATGGTCAGGCGCGAAAGTTGGAACGGTTGGCCGCCCGCCGTCAACGGCGAGACGGCCGGCGTCAACAAGCCTCGCTCAAGTGAATGGCTTCAGCATGGCTGTTGCAAATGAAGACAGTCAAGCTAGAGTGGCGAATCAACGCGAGTTGTCATGCGTGGCAAAGCTTTTGTAGACATGTTAAGTCGTTCCCCACAGCCAGTACAGACCTTCGATCAACCCACGGGTTTTTGTCTTGCGTCTTGCCTTTCGAGCTTCTGCCCTGGCGTTGGCCGTCGTCGCTCTTGCCTCGTGCAATGCGTCGTCCGTGTCGGGCGGACCGCCCATCGCGGAGTGGAATGTCGCGCCCGTTCCCCATGATCCGCGGAGCGGGTCTGGCGGATCGTCGGGCGGCGTCCTGCCGCCCAGAACGGCGGGGAAAGCCGTTGTCGCCACGGGCACCGGCAAGTTTGTCGGGCCCGGCAGGCCGCGCCCCGCTCCCGAGCCGGTTGGCGACGACGGGGTGACGCTGAACCTCGTCAATCTTCCGATCCCGCAGGCCGCAAAGATCGTGATCGGCGACATCATGGGCGCCGATTACGTGGTCGACCCCAAGCTCGACGGCAAGGTGACGGTTCACACGGCCAGTCCGGTGCGCAAGAGCACGGCTTTGGAGCTGTTTCAATCCGCCTTGCGCGTTTCCGGCGCGTCGGTGGTGAAATCCGGCAATATTTACAAGGTCGTTCCCAGCGATCAGGCGGCGGTGTCCGGCGAGGTGATCACGGGCGACGCCCTGCCGCCCGAGGCGACGCCGCTCGGAGACACGGCCCGCGTCGTGCAGCTCCGCTATGTTTCGGCTTCGGAAATGAAGCGCGTGCTCGAGCCCATCGCCGAGCGCGGGTCCATCGTGCGCGCCGACGACGCGCGCAACACGCTGACGCTCAGCGGTTCGGCGCAGGACCTCACCACGCTGATGGACGCGATCAACATGTTCGACATCGACACGATGAAGGGCATGTCTTTCGCGATGGTTCCGGTGCGCAGCAGCGACGCCGACCTTCTCGCCGAAGACCTCAAGAATGTCTTCGGCTCGGACAAGGAGGGTCCGATGGGCGGCATGATCCGCTTCATCGGGAACAAGCGCCTGTCTTCGATTCTCGTGATTTCGTCGCAGCCGCAATATATCGCCCGCGCCCGCGCCTGGATCGAGAAGCTGGACGCGCGCGCCGAGCACAGCGAGAAGCAGTTCTTCACCTATCGCGTCCAGAACCGGCCGGCCAAGGAGCTGATGACGGTTCTCACCTCCATCTTCGGCTCCAAGGGGGGAGGGGACTCCAGCGTCGCCCCCCGCTTCGGCCAGTCGTCCATGTCCTCGGGCGGCGGCGGGATGTTCGGCGGCGGCAGCGGCGGGTCTTCAAGTCCGCTGGGAGCCTTGTCGGCGTCTGGGCCGACCGGCGGCGGCGCGAATGGCGCGGCGGCGAGCTCCGGCGCGCCGAGCGGCGGCGGAGTTGGCGGCGGCGGCGGACTTGGCGGCGGGGGCGGCGGCGGCGGCTTTGGCGGCGGCTTTGGCGGCTCCACGGGATCGCCGAGCAGCGTCTCCGGACTGAGCGTCCCCGGCGGCGGGCAAAACGGCCTGGCTCCGGGCCCGACGCCGGCGGTCAGCCTCGACAACGACCGTTACAAGATCGGCGTCGACGACGCCAAAAACGCTCTGATCGTCATGGCCACGCCGGAGGACTATCGGCGCATCCGGCAGGTCATCGAGACTCTCGATGTGTTGCCGAACCAGATCTATCTGGAAGCGACGATCGCGGAAGTGCGCCTCAACGACACGCTGCGCTTTGGCGTGCGCTGGTTCATGCAGACGCATCCCAATCTGTTCGGCTTCACCAACACCCCGGGCGGCACGCCGGCGCTGAACGACACGCTCGGCAACAATCTGCTCGGCGCGAGCGTCGCCGCGGCTTTCCCCGGCTTCGCCTACGCCTACCGCACCTTCAACCAGCAGGTGACGCTCACGGCGCTGAACGGCATTTCGGAGGTCAACATCATCTCGACGCCGTCGCTGACGGTTCTAGACAATCGGGAGGCCGTCCTCCAGGTGGGCGACCAGATTCCGGTGCAGACCCTCACCAGCGTCTCGGCGATCGGCAACACGTTCAACTCGGTGAACTACACCAATACGGGCGTCATTCTGAAGCTCACGCCGCATATCAGCGAGAGCGGCCGGGTGATGCTGGAGATCGAACAGGAAGTCTCCAACGTCGACCCCACCAACGATCCGAACAGCACGACGCCGAGAATCCAGCAGCGCCGGGTCAGGACGCAGGTGGTGGTCAACGACAGCGAGTCGCTGATGCTCGGCGGTCTGGTGAAAAACCAGACCGGCAATGCGGCCCAGCAGGTCCCCGTCGCCGGCGACGTTCCAATCGTCGGCAGCCTCTTCAAGGACAAGACCAACGCCATCGACAAGCAGGAGCTGATCATCATGATCACGCCGCATGTCGTGCGCTCGCTGAGCGAGGGCCGCGAGATCACCGAGGAATACAAGCGCAAGCTGCTCGACATTTCGTCGCGCGCCTATGGCCGCCCGCACGACATCGAGCAATCGACGCGGCGGACCCTGCTCGATCCATGGTCGAAGTCTCCGTGGCGGGCGGACAAGGAAACGCGCTAGGCCTTTATGCACATGGCCGGGGAGCCGGGAGGCGCTCCCGTCGATGGCGGGCCGCTTTCTCGACGCGGGATGGATTCAGCAGTCGGGCACGCCGGCGCCATTGCTGGCGATGATCGCGCGGAGGCGTTCGACATATTTCGACTGACCCCGCCGCATCTCCCGGAAGGCGAATTGCTTGCCGCTCGGCGGCCGCAGGTCGAGGATGGCGTCCCTGGCCGCAGTCTGGCCGCTCGCCAGCAGCACCTCTGCGTGAATCAGAAAGGCGGAGCGATCGCCCGCCTGATTGAAGCTCGCCGGAAAGCGCGGGTCCGTGCGGTTCAACTGGTTGGGGTAAGGCGCGGCGGTGAGCGCCCGCACGTCCTCGACGGGCAAGCCGGAGAGCGCCGCGAACAGGCCGGGCGGAGCGGCGCGCGGATCGACGCCCGACGTCCTGGAATAGACGGTCACGAAGGGCAGGAGGGCGCGAAACAGATCCGGGTCGATCCCGCTCACCTGATCGAGCTCAAGGGGCGTTTCGAACAGGGCCTGCTTCGGTTCGAGAGGCTTGTCGCCGGTCGGTTTGATCTGCCCGAAGCCGCCAATCGCGGGAGTCCGCCAGGCGATGATGGCCTCGGCGACTTGACGGGCCCTGCTTTCATTGAGGCCGAGGCCGACCATGGCCGCGCTCATCAGTTCGGGGGTGGCGGCGTTGATGTCGATCTTGCCGCTTTCCTCCTCGACGGCGAGCGCGACGGCGGCGCGATCGAGCACGCAGAACTTCGGCGCGCCATTCGAGACGGCGTCGACTCCCGGACCCGCCATGGCGTCACGCTGGGTCAAAAGTGGAAGGGTTGCGAGATGGATCGCGCTTTCGGCGAGATAGGCCGCTTCGGTGGCGCGCGCGATGTTCTGGGCGAATTGCAGGCGCAGGCGACCGTTGGTCATGAAGGCGACGACCAGCATCGCGATCAGCCCCGTGCCCCAAATGACCGCCAGCAGGGCAAAGCCCGCGCGCTTTCGTTCAACGCGCGGGCGCAATCCGGGTCTGTGGATCACTTCTCTTTCGCGGCGCGGGACAGCGCGCCGGCGGAGCCCTCGCGACCCTCCGGCCCCATCGAGCCGACGTCATAAGGCCCGCTCTGTCCCGGCGCGCGGTAGAGATAGGCGTGACCCCACGGGTCTTTCGGAACGCCCGCGGATTTCAGATAGGGGCCGCTCCAGGAGGAGACGCCCGCGGGGCGCTGCACGAGCGCCGACAGGCCCTCTTCCGTCGAGGGGTAACGTCCCGCGTCGAGATAGAAAAGATCGAGCGCGCTGGCGAGATTTTCCATCTGGATCTGCGCGGTCTTCACTTTCGATTCCGACAGGTAGTTGAGCACGCGCGGGCCGACGAGGCCGACAATGGAGCCGATGATCGCCAGCACGACCAGCATTTCGACAAGCGTGAAGCCAGCGCGCCGCCCCTTCCTGCGCGCTTGCCGGGTCCGGCGGACCGCCGAAGCCGTCGCGTTTTGCTCCAAATTCCTGTGCAGCATGTTCTCTTCCTCGTTCTGCCCCGATATTAGACGCATCCGGCGCCAGGCAAATGACGGCCCGGTCCGCGTCGCTCAAAGCTCGACGTAGACGTCGCAGCCATAGATCGAGGTCGGATTGCCTTCGGCGTCCTCGATCTTGTTCCAGCATTTGCCGACGCCCGCGATCATCCGATAAATGAAAACGCCTTCTGCTTCGACCGCCCGTTTCTCCGGCGCCCGCTGGCGGCCGAGATAATTGAAATAGGCCACAGCAATATCGTCTCCGCACCTGTAAAGGGTGCCGCGGTCGAGCAAAAAGACATTGCTGCGGTCCTTCGCGTGGCTGATGCAATAGGAATAATGCTTCAGGGCGTCCGGCTTGACGCTGATCTGCGCCAAAGCGCCCGTTCCCGCGCAAGAAAGGGCGCCGGCCAGCAGAAATCCCATTGAACAGGCTGTCGTTCGCGCCATGCGACCTCCGGCGATCCGGCTGAGCATATGCCTCCTGTGTATGGCTGTTTGTCGTCTTGCGCAATCCGGGCGCGGCCCGCCCGGTCTCCTTGACATCCGATTACCTCCCCCTCCGCCTAACGCCAAGTTAAAGGCGGACGCTCCGGCGCGCCCCGACTAGCCAGAACACGCATTTTGCAGTTTGTATGAAGGCTCCAGAAGCAGGACTCCCGCATGTTCGATTTCCCTCTTGACCATTTTGTCTATGGCATTCCGGCCATCATGCTGGCTGTGGCTGGCGCGATGACCTGCCAGTTTCTGGTCAAGCGGCTTCTTGGGGCGGAGACGATCAAGCAGTGCCACGAGGTCGGCGGCTATTACCTCTCGATCGTCGGCGCCCTCTACGCCGTCCTCCTGGGCCTCGTCGTTTTCGACGCGCTGGGGAAATTCCAGGATGCGGAAAAGACGGTCGAACTGGAGGGGAAGTCGGCGCTCGCCGTCAGCGCGATCGCGAAGCAGTTCCCGAAAAGCGACGCGAGAATTCAGACTCTCGTCAAGCGGTATCTCGATCAGGTGATCGACGTCGAATGGCAGATGATGGCCAGGAATGGCGCGAGCATGGAGGCGCGCCAGGCGCTGGTTGATCTCGTGAGAGAGATTCTCGTCATCGAGCCCCAGACGGAGAACCAGAAAGCCCTGTTTCCCACATTATCGGCCGAGACGATGACGCTCTGGGAGAAGCGCCGCGATCGCGTGAAGCTCTCGAACTACGGCCTCCCGACCCCGGAATGGGTCGTTCTGCTGGGCGGCGCGGCTATCACCATCGTGTTTACGTTCTTTTTCACCATCGACAGCGGACCGATTCATCTTTTCATGACAGGGCTCGTCACCCTCATCATCTCAATGAGTCTCTACCTCGCGCTGCTGTTCGGCGCGCCATTCTCGGGCGACCTGCGCGTCTCCAAGGACGGACTGATCGCGACGCGAAAATCATGCGGCCAGTTGAGCCAGCGAGTGAACGTCGCTAAGACGCCGCGCCCTTCCTGACGACGGCCACGGCCACATAATGCTGCGTGTCGCGCGGTGAAAGCGAAACCCTCTCCGCGAAGCGGTCGAGAAGCTCGTCGCACAGCGACGCCGCGTCCTTGCGAGGATCGATCGCAGCCTTGATGACGGGCGCGAAAACGGCCTTCATGAAGTTCTTCCAGCCGAGGCCAAATTGCTTCGCGTCGCCGGTCTTCTGATAGTCGATCCAGAAAGGGTCCAGACTGGAAACGATCTCGGCGTGTTCGAGCGTCAGTCCCGCAAAGGCGCCGCCGCCTTCCCTGAACGGGCGCTCGATATCGTCGAGATCGCGCGGGCCGAGAGGCAGATTGAGTTTCAGCGTCTCGTCGCTTGACAATTTCCCTTGCCGGCGCATCTCCAGCACGCAGGACCAGGCCGCCTCGACAATCCATTCCCACCCGCTGCCGGTATGCGCTTTGGAGCTGAACAGGCAAAACAGTCTGCCGTTACGCTTCAGCTCGCGCGCCCTCAGCCCGAGAAAGTTTCGCCAATCCTCATCGAGCTGGCGCGCGACGGCGGCGCGCACGGCAGGAGAGGGGCTCATATATCCGTAGAGGAAGTCCGGGTCCTCGGCAGGGTTGCGGCTCATCCATTGCAGAGTCCAGGAATTCCAGCCGAGATCGACGCTCTCGTCCGGCAGGATCTGTTCAAAGTAAGAGCGGCCGATGGCGCTGGGAAAGACATCCGGCGCCAGTCGCAAATAGCTGTTCTCATTCTCCAGCACCGCCCGGAACAGCGATGTGAAATCATTGCCGGGCAAATCCGTGTGAACAACTTCCATGGAGGCCGGCGCATCCACTCTGCCGCGCAGGGTTTCGATCGCGATCGAAACGGGCGCCATGGAATTATGGCCCTGGGACGATCCGTAATCCACCAGCCTCACATCTGGACCGGGCGTCGGCGTGGAGTCGACCACCTTGCGCCACAAGGGAAGGACTTTCTGAATGGCGGCCGCCTGCAAGGACGAGTGGCGATTGTAGAAGCCATCGCCTTCCATCCCTGTCAGAGATGCTTTCATCACGTCGCCTGCCCCCTCGCGCTTTCGTGGCCATTATTATAAAGAAATCCAGAGATTATGAAAGCAGCCCAGACGCCCGAATATCCTAGAATTTGGCGCGGGTGCGCAAGGCAAAGAGATTGACGGGACCCCGGTCCTGATTATAGGCGGGATTCACAATCAACTGATAATCGGCGGTCGCCTCCAGCCAATCCGCCACGTTCCAGCGATAAAAGGCTTCCAGATTTTTCTCACTTCCATAAGTGAGGGCGCCGTCGCCAATGTCGATGCTCATTCCCCCAAGCGCGAAGTAAATTTGTCGGTCCTTCGTGAGTCCGCCAATCGCCGCCGCAAGGCCGATCTCGTCGTTCGGCCGGCTCCACAGCTCGCCCGAGAAGACGAAACCGCCAGCGATGGTGCGGTCGACGTCGGCGTAGGAGATGGTTTCATAGCGGCCATCCATCAGACCCGCGCGCAGGAAGAAGCCGACGCCGGGGAGAATTTGCTGAGCGAGACTCAAGCTCAGCCCGGCTTTCGAGCGTTTGCGACGCACATCGCTCACGTCCGGCGGAAAGGAGCCGGTTGCGAAAGCAAGCGCGTTGATCTCCTGAATCTTCGCAATATAGCCCATGTTATTGTAACCGAGGATTTTCAGCACGCCCGGCTGTCCGAGAAGGTCGTAGCGCGCCTCGGCTTCGCCGACGACCATGCATTGACGGCAGAATGCGCCTTCGAGATTGAAGCCGCCGGCGGAGCTGGGGAGTTGAAAGACGCCGGTCCGCAGCGACCACCAGTCTTGCTTCCACTCCGCCGTCGCCCCGTAGCTGTAGCCCCAGGCGTCCGAGGCGTAGTCGAAGGTTCCCATGGAGTTGAGGGCGTAATTCAGGAAGTCGCGCGTCGGATCATGCGCGTAGAGATTGGCGTCGAAAATGTCGCCTACCGAATATTTGCCGACCGTGAGGATCAGCCGGTTGACGTCGACGGTGCGCGACAGCTGGCTTTCAGAGGACTCGAGCTGCTCGCTGACGACGCCCCGCTCCGCCGCGTTCGACTCCTGATCTCCGCCGAGTCCAATATTCTGACGAAGGAAATAGCGCTGGAAGCGCAGATAGGGCGCGCCGGAATCGCCTCTGGTGTAAGCGGCGTTCGGATAGCTTCCCGCGCCAACGCCATCGGCGACGCCGTAACCATAGTTCAGTTCCGGATTGACGTAGAGACCCGCGCCCTTCCACAGACGCGTTCCCAGAAACACGTCGGTGGTGACGCCGCCACGCACTTCACCCGCCGCCTGCAGGCTGTTCTGCCCGCTGTATTTGGCCCGGAACGCGGGATAGCCCTGCACGACGTTGGTCTCCAGCCCGTGAACGCTGTAGAGTTCTTCATCGGGATTTGGGACGGCGTTGGGCTGGCTCCAGTCCGTGTAGGCGTTCTCGGCGCCAAGAGAATAATTGAGCCCGAAGCGCAAGATGTGGTTTTCGTTGCGCGTGCGGGAAACGAACAGATTATTGGAAGCGTCCAGGAAGAACTGGCTGTTCAAGGTCTGATTGAGAAACAGATATTCAAAGCGCGCTGAAACGCCGCCGCCAAGCGCGCGCTCGATCCCCACGCCGAAGACATATTTCGACCGCGACGAGTCCGAGTCGCGCGCAAAATAAGGATCGCCAAGCCCGCCGGGCAGCAACACAAGCATCGCCGGACCGCGCGTGCCGCCGGTCGCCAGGCCAGCCGTCACATAAAGCAGACTGCTGTCATGGGCGACGCCGAAGCGGGCGCGCAGACTGCCGAAAAATCTGGCGCTGTCGCTGCAGGAGAGCGAATAGGCGGAGACCATGAGCGGCAGGTAGGAGGAAGGCGCCAGGAACAGTCCGCTGCTTCCGCCCCTGCCGTCGAGGAAATTCAGATCGGTCTCGATGCCGTAAACGAAACGGCCCGCCTGCCAGTTGTATCCCACCTGCACGCCAGTGGTGATTCCATTTCTTTCCACGCTCGGCGGCGCGAGATCACGCAGCGGCGCGTTCCATCCCGTCGCGGCTTGCAGATGTTCGCGGCGATGAAGAGGGACGCCGGCCCCCAGACTGACGCCGAAATATGCGCCGGCCCAAGTGAAGCTCGGGGGAGCCGTTGGTCCCACCACGGCGTCATTCAGCCGCGCGATGGCGTCGTGAACCGTCTCCTCGGCAGAGGCCGGCGCGCCGCCCGCTGTGATCAAGAGCAGGGCCGTCAGGCCGAAATCCAGGCGTTTGGAAAGCCAGCTCATGCTCCGGGGCGTCTACTGTCAAAACACGCGCGCAGGTTAAGGCCGGGCGCGTGGATTTGCTAATGCGAGAACCCCTGTCGGCGCGGAAAGACGACAATTGTTTCTGACGGTTGCCAGAAAGCAACATCAGTCGTTCAGGGGCAGGGCAAGCTTTTATCGTCGCCTATTGCCCGAGCAGCCTGAAACGATTTGGCGGGGATGCAGCGCAAGTCCATGATTTCAAGAGAGTTGGATTCCACCCTCCCTGCGACTGTCGCAGATTCATTTCTCCTGCAATGTTCGGAGATAACGGACAAGACTCAGCTTGTCGCTCGAAACGTCTCGCTCCGAGGTCGGCCCGTCTTCCCAGGGAAAAGAGTCGCCAGAAATGAACCCTCTCCCTTTTAACGGCGCAAACCTCCGGCCCCAGACAGGCATGTCACGCGAACCATGTGCTGCAACCTCTTGCCTGCCGTCGATCTTCTCGGCAACGGCATCCTGGGGAAAGGCGCCGCCATTTTTCTTGGCGAGCTGGGTCAGATCCGCTGGGGCTACAGTAAGCTGCGAGGCGACTGGGCCCTTCCCTTTTGCGTCTTCTCCGTGGCAGGAGGCGCAGAAGGTTTTATAGAGCTTTACACCTTGTTGAGCGTCTTTCGCGCAAACCGGCCCTTGCACGACCAAAAGAAAGCTGAAGGCGGCTGCGAGAAGCCTTGAATCGATAGTGTTGTTCATGTGATCCCGCCAATGGCTTGGATGTTTTCACGACGTGCTTTTATTCGCAATGAGGCAATCGTAGCAGCGAACAGGCCGTTCGAATTTGTTTCGTCGAAGGACGGCCTGTGACGTGACTCGTGGCGTCGGCGCCCATCAAATGAAGGTCTGTTCCAGCGGCCATCATTGCCAAGATACAGACATGCTTCCTCTCCTATGCCGGCTATAATCAGGTTAGCACGCCACGGGCCGCGCCCTCAACATTCTCTCCTTCTTGCTCTCAGTTGAGTTCTTGAGCAAGTCCGATGAGAAGCCCTTCAGGCCCACGTATGTAGCAGAGCCGATACGCGTCTTTATACTGGACGACTTCGCCGACGAGCTGCGCGCCCCGCTTCCGGAGCCTTTCAAGCGTCTCGTCGATGTCGTCCACCGCGAACATGATGCGGAGGTAGCCCAGCGCGTTGACCGGGGCGTTCCGGTGATCCGCGATGACTGGCGGGGTCAGGAAGCGGGAAAGCTCGAGCCTGGCGTGGCCGTCCGGTGTGCGCATCATGGCAATTTCGACGCGCTGATCGGCAAGTCCAGTGACACGCCCGGCCCATTCTCCTTCAATCGTGGTCCGCCCTTCGAGCTCAAGGCCGAGTTCGCGAAAGAAGTCGATGGCCCCGCCGAGGTCTTCGACGACGATTCCGACATTGTCCATCCGCTTGAGCGCCATGCTTCCAACCTCTGGGGTCGCATTTGCCGAGTGTAACACCGGACGCCGGAGGCGCACCAAGCAAAAAGCCCGGCATTGCTGCCGGGCTTCTCGCGTGACGTCGGGCTCTTAGCCGAAGCAAGAGCGCCACGTGTCTGTAAGGGCCTCGCTCCACCACACCGACCAGGAGAACCCCACAAACTTATTTCGGTTCCCCGGCGTTGTTGCACCCGCTTTGAAGCAGCGTCTCAGCGCCCGTTCCCTTCTCGCCGACGGGCTTTCCCATTTGGTTATAAAGCAGCCAATAGTTGCTCTTTGTATCTTCGATGACAGCTATCGAGACATTCGCCTTATCCACCGTGCTGGCTGGCTCTGTGCTACTCAGAAAGGTTCTGGCCCAGACGTCGTCGGTTTTTGTGAATTTTCTCGCCCACCAGGCGTGACCATTTTTGACTGGGATGTTGATGAAAGCCTCGCCGGGGTTTTTGGCGGTGATTGCTTCAATCACCTCCTTATCAACTGTGCAAATATGGAGATGGAGCTGGTCGCGTGTGCGAAAATTTGCCGAATTCATGGCAATTCCGTAACCGCCTCCGCTCGGAGCTTTGTAGGGGTTGCTTTTCAGCATCGAATCGAGGGCGTCAATCGCTTGAGACCAATAATCAGGCAACAGGACATTCCCGCCATAAAACTGGTTTGCTTCTACGCCCGAGATGTAATCAACCGGCACGAGAAGGACTTGCTTTTTATCCTTGTCCCAATAAAGGATCAGGCGGTTTTTATAATCCTTTGCTCCGGCCTCAAACGCGAACTTCGGCACATAACAGATTGACGTCGGCAACTGCCATTTATTGACGTTGTCTTTGGTTGCGTGGTTGAAACAGTTTTGGGCAGCATTCCAAACTTCTTGTCTGGCCCCATCGTAGGGCGTGGATGCTGTCGGGAACGGAAGACGATATTGCCATTGGTACGGCGCGGCGACGGAGTCGCCCGCGATGAGGGCTGCGAAGCTCGCACTCACGACGGCCATTGCGGATACCCAACAAATACGACGAAAGAGCTCGGCAAAAATGCTCCCGTCGAGTAATTTCTCAAAAGTCGCCACAGCGCCCTCCCTTTTCTCCAAGACGGAAATAGACAACATGGGCAACGTTTTGGCTAGGCTTGCTCGCAAGGATCGGAGATAGCGGCGCGCGGCGCCTCTCCAAAGCGGTTTGCGCGGGGCCGATGAGCCTGCAGGTGGCGCAGGGCCAGAGTTGGGCGGATTGGCGATCGTGCTCCAATGTATGGCAAAGCGCTCGCGGTTCAGCAAAGCCAAGCGCACCCCCTGCGCTCACGCCACAGCTTTCTCCTCCCTAATTGTGAATCGACTTAGTCGTGGCCGGATGCTGGGGCGTTGCCGTTTCGTCCCCGTCGAGACACAGCTGCGAAACATGCATCGGATATCCTGGCTGAGCGCGATGGCTGCGCACCGGCGGTCCCGCGCGGGATGGCTCGTCTGCGTTGACAGGATGCGGGCGGGCCGTCTCCAGCGGCGCGGACCAAGCCGCGCAGCGGTTAGCTCGGGCCGGCGACAGGGAAGAGGAGTCCGCCGATAAAGGCTATCACTGGCCATGCGCCGACGATTGCTTCGCCGACCTGGTCGGCAGTCGCCATATCGCCGACGCCGACGATCATGGCTCCTTTGCTGATTTCGGAAATGGCAAAAATCGCCTCTCGGCGGACGAGCGCAACAAACGATTGGATCGTGAAACGCATAACTTCACTCCGCCCCCTCTGCATCGAAAGACGGAAATTGTCCGGTAATGTGGCGATGCCGCCCGCGCTTTCAGTTCGCCCGACATTGCGAGTCGCCAAGACGCCCACCGCATGACATTCGCGGATACGACGCTACGGACCCTCCGGGGGATCCAGCAGACGACCAGCCCCATGGCCTTCGTAAGGCCGCTGGAAGGCGACTCGCGGAAGCGGGATGCTCAGCAAAAGAAATCATGGCCATTCTTGGCCACAAGACCATGAGCGAGGCGCAGCGTCGACTTTGGCGTTCGCCAACTTCCGGCAACGAACGCAGGGGATACCATGCTCCAGGAAACTCATATTGATGATAGGAAGCGCAGGCGTTTGCGCGGCCCGGGCTCGCCACCGCCGGAGGATTGCCCGAGGGAATCACGCCGCATCGGCGGAGGCGGCCGAGCCAACGAAAGCCAAACACCCCACGATCGCTTAGGGAGATTTGTTAATGTGTCAGCTATGTGGAAACCCTTACATCTCGCACATGAAGAGTTTGGCTCGCCGGGACTTCATGTTCGGCGCGGCGGTGGCCGGATCGCTGACAGCGGCCGGGCAGGCAAATGCCAAAGCTCGAAAGGCGCGCAAAGCGGAATCAAAGTCGGAAGCGCCGCCGCCGAGGCCAGAAAACGTAATAACTCCGGACGCCGCTCTCGCGCGTTTGATGGAGGGCAACAAACGCTACCAGAATGGTATTGCTCGGCGGCATGATTTCGTCGCTGAACGCGAGGCGCTCATAGGCGGGCAGAATCCTTACGCCGGAATCCTAAGCTGCGCCGACTCTCGCATTGCGCCCGAATATGCCTTCGACAGTTCTCGCGGCGATCTATTCGTTTGTCGCGTCGCCGGCAACTTCGTCAGTCCAGAGAATATCGCGAGTTTCGAATTTGCTGTGGAAGTGCTGAAAACACCACTCGTGCTAGTGCTCGGCCACGATAGCTGCGGCGCGGTGAAGTCTGCGATTTCTTCGATTGCAGACAAAACAACGCTTCCTGGCCATCTGCCCTATCTCGTGACAGCGTTAGCGCCTGCTGTGAAAGCTGTTGCGAACCATTCGGGCGACGAGCTTGAGAACGCCACGAAAGAGAATGTCCGTCTGGGCGTGCAAGCACTCAAGACGGCGACGCCGCTGCTGAGCGCAGCCGTCAATGAGAACCGCGTCAAGGTCGTGGGGGGAATCTATCGCCTTGCGAATGGCGAGGTCGAAATCTTCGTCTGATATCGACCATCGAGAACTGGCGTCACGGAAGCCATGCCGTGCGCCGGGCTCCGCGAGCAAATCAGCCTCTCACAAACGTCCCTGTTTAGGGCTCCTTTCGTCCCCGCAAAGTTGCATCCGGAGACGGCGGCGGGTGTGGCGCAGGCGGCCGGGACGAATAACGCTCTCGGGCGGGGAGGCGTGAGCGACAATTTGTCGTTTGCATCCGATACGGCGAGAACCACAGGCCTGACCGCAACGGGAAGGGCGCCCTAGAGTCAGCCAGCTCGGGGGCCTCAGAGGTCTTGGCCAAACGTGAAGCCCGCTTTGGCCGTTGGCGAGGCACAGTAACGCTCCCGGCTGGCTCCGATTAAACCCGATTGATTCCCCATTCAGGGGAGGGCGGAACGAGCCCTGTATTCGGCGGCATCGAAGCCGGCAGCGGACGGAGGGCGGTTGGCTCGGCGGGCGGATTTAGCGAAGGTGCTGAGGGGCTTGACGCGGCCTCGAGGTCCGCTGGCGTTCGGCAACGCTTATCGGGCAAATGTTGGGCACGGCAGCCAGTTTTGCGCGCGTATCTCTTGCAATTGCTTGATTTCTTTGGCGCTCCCTAGGGGACTCGAACCCCTGTTTTCGCCGTGAGAGGGCGACGTCCTAGACCGCTAGACGAAGGGAGCGTTGCCGGTTCTATAGACTGACCCGGGCCGGTCCGCAAGGGCGACGCGGCGACTTTCGCGACTGTCGCCGGCGTGATAGCGGAGAGGCCTACTTCGCCGGATCAGGACAATGACGCAGCCGCTTGCCACCGAAAGCACGAGCCTCGAAGACGTTCTCGCCGGTCTGGGCCGCGCCGCGCGCAAGGCGGCGCGGGCGGTCGCCCTTGCCCCGGCCGAGGTCAAGAACATGGCCCTGCGCGTCGCCGCCGCCGAAATTCGCCGGCAGAGCGGCGTAATTCTCGCCGCGAACGCCCTCGACGTCGCGGACGCCAGGGGCCGCGGAACCGCCGGCTCCTTCATCGACCGTCTCACGCTCGACCCCGCCCGTGTCGAGGCGATCGCGAGGGGGATCGAAGAGATCGCCGATCTGACCGATCCGGTGGGGCGCGTGCTGGCGCGATTCGAACGCCCCAACGGGCTCGTCATCGAGCGCGTGGCGACGCCGCTCGGCGTCATCGGCGTCATTTACGAAAGCCGGCCCAATGTCACGGCGGACGCCGGCGCGCTCTGCCTCAAGGCCGGCAACGCCGCCATCCTGCGGGGCGGCTCGGAGAGCCTGCGCTCCTCCCGCGCCATCCATGCCTGCCTGGTCGAAGGCCTGAAGGCGGCCGGACTGCCCGAGGCGGCGATCTCGCTCATCGACACCACGGACCGCGCGGCCGTCGGCGCCATGCTGGCGGGGCTCGATGGCAATATCGACGTCATCGTGCCGCGCGGCGGCAAGAGCCTCGTGGCGCGCGTGCAGCATGAAGCGCGCGTGCCGGTCTTCGCCCATCTCGAAGGGATCGTGCATGTCTTCGTGCACAAGGACGCCGACCTGGAAATGGCCAGACGCGTGCTGCTCAACGCCAAGATGCGCCGCACCGGCATCTGCGGCGCGGCCGAGACGCTGCTGGTCGACAAGGCCTGCGCCGCCACCCATCTCGCGCCGCTCGTCGCCACTCTGATTGAAGCGGGCTGCGAGGTGCGCGGCGACTCCGCGATCCAGGCCGCCGACGCGCGGGTGAAGCCCGCGACCGAAGAGGACTGGCGCGCCGAATATCTCGACGCCATCATCGCCGCGCGCGTGGTCGACGGCGTCGAGGCCGCGATCGACCATATCGAAACCTACGGGTCGCATCACACGGACTGCATCCTGACCCATGACGAGGCCGTGGCGCGGCGCTTCATGAACGAGGTCGATTCCGCCATCGTGCTGCACAACGCCTCGACGCAATTCGCTGATGGCGGCGAGTTCGGTTTCGGCGCGGAGATCGGCATTGCCACCGGGCGCATGCATGCGCGCGGGCCGGTGGGGGTCGAACAACTCACGTCGTTCAAGTATCGCGTGCATGGCGACGGGCAGGTGAGAGGGTAGGGCGTTCGGAGGGCTGCGCGTGAGGTACAGGCTCAGCCTCCCACCCCATGCGCCGGGCATGCGCATCGGGCTCTTCGGCGGCTCCTTCAATCCGCCGCACGAGGGCCATCTGCTCGCCTCCCGCCTTGCGCTGACACGGCTTGGGCTCGATCGGGTCTGGTGGCTCGTCACGCCCGGCAATCCGCTGAAGGATACGCGCCGGCTGCCGCCGCTCGCGGCGCGCATGGACGCGGCGCGTCGACTCGCGCGCGATCCTCGCATCGTGGTCACGGGCCTTGAGGCGGGCATCGGCGCCCGCTACACCGCCGACACGCTGAAATATCTGCGCGCGCGTTGCCTCGGCGTCCGGTTTGTCTGGATCATGGGCGGCGACAATCTGCTTCAGTTCCACCGCTGGCGCGACTGGGAGGAGATCATGCGCGCCATGCCCATCGCCATCGTCGACCGGCCCGGCGCCGCCTTGCGCGCCGCGAGCGCCAAAGCCGTCCAGCGATTTGCGTGGGCCAGGCTCGACGAGCGGGAGGCGCGTCTCTTGTGCGACGCCGCGCCGCCGGCGTTCGCCTATCTGCACGGGCCGCGCAGCGCCGCGTCCTCGACGGCGCTGCGCGCGGGCGCTTGCTGATTATTTCTTCTCGAACAGCGGCAGGATCCAGCGCTTGTAGGCCCAGAAGCTTGCCGGAATGCCGATGAAGATCGCAACCCACATCAGGCCCGAGTTGTCGATGCTGTTCTCATAGAAGCTGCCGCCCTCGTGAACCGACTGCGTGTAAGGATTGCGCACGAAGAGAGTCAGCAGGAAGGAGCCGACGACAATCGCGCCGACGATATAGATGAAGCTCTTGGGGATCAGCATGACCGGCTGCCCCGGCTTCTGGTTCTGCGGGGGCTGCTGGCGGTTTTTCTGCTCATCGGACATGATTGGCTCCCTCGGGCGTTTTTCTCGGTCCCTAATATGGGACATGCCGCAAGCTTCCGCCATAGACAGCTGGTCCCCCGCGAGGTCTCGTGGAGGGATCGGCTCTAGCGACGCTGGCCTTTCGCCCTGCGCTCCAGCATGGGCGCGAGCCAGTGCTTGTAGGCCAGGAAGCTCGCGGGGAGTCCGATGAAGATCACCACCCAGAGCGCCATATTGGCCTCGAAGCCGCGCTCGTAATAGAGGCTGCCCTCGCTCACCGCCTGCGTATAGGGGTTGCGCACGAAGAAGGTCACGAGCAGGGAAGCGACGACGACCGCCACCGTGCCATAGACCATGTTTCTCGGCACAGGGAAGACGAACTGCGGTTCTTCTCCCGGGCGGCGCTGCGGCGCGCGGTGATTGGTCTGATTTTCCGCCATGGCGTTTCTCCTCTTTCGATTGTGACGTTAGAGGGGGCCGAGCCGGCGCGGAAGCGCCACAATCCGCCAAAGGGACATGCATGTTCGCCAGCGCCGCTTCGGGAAGCGTCGGGCAAAGACGAGACATCACGCCTTCTTTTTCCTGTTGGGCTCAGCCCGCCGCGCCATACACATCATAAGCGTCCGCGCGTTCGACCTTGATCGAGACAATGTCGCCCGCCCGCAGCGGCCGGCGGCTCTCCACGAAAGCAGAACCGTCGATTTCCGGCGCGTCCGCCTTGGTCCGGCCCTTGGCGAGCGCGCCCGAGGGGCCGCCGCCCGGTTCGTCGATGATGACCTGAAGCCTCTTGCCGATCTTGCGCTTCATCAGCCGGGCGCTGACGGCCTGCTGCTTCTCCATGAAGCGCTTCCAGCGGCTTTCCTTCACTTCGTCGGGCACGGGGGCGAGGCCCAGATCATTGGCCGGCGCGCCGGCGACCGGCTCATATTTGAAGGCGCCGGCGCGGTCGATCTCGGCCTCCTCCAGCCAGTCGAGCAGCATCTGGAAGTCCTCTTCCGTCTCGCCCGGGAAACCGACGATGAAGGTCGAGCGCAGCGTCAGCTCGGGGCAGGCGGCGCGCCACGCCTTGATCCGGCTGAGCGTCTTTTCCTCATTGGCGGGGCGCTTCATGGCCTTCAGCACATTGGGCGCGGCGTGCTGGAAGGGGATGTCGAGATAGGGGAGCGCCTTGTCTTCCGCCATGAGGGCGATGACCTCGTCGACATGGGGATAGGGGTAGACGTAATGGAGCCGCACCCAGGCGCCGAGTTCGCCAAGCTCCTTCGCCAGATCCAGGAAGCGGGCGCGCACCGCGCGTTCGCCGAACAGGCTCTCCGCGTAGCGGATGTCGCGGCCATAGGCGCTGGTGTCCTGAGAGATGACGAGCAGCTCCTTCACCCCCGCGCGCACGAGCTTCTCGGCCTCGCGCAGCACGTCGCCGGCCGGGCGCGAAACGAGGCCGCCGCGCAGATGCGGGATGATGCAGAAGGAACAGCTGTTGTCGCAGCCCTCGGAAATCTTGAGATAGGCGTAATGACGCGGCGTGAGCTTCACGCCCTGCTCGGGCACGAGGTCGACGAAAGGATCATGCGCGGGCGCCGCGGCGCGGTGGACCGCCTCGACGACGCTCTCATATTGTTGGGGTCCGGTGATCGCCAGAACGTCGGGGAACTTGTCGATGATCTGCTGCGGCTCCGCGCCCATGCAGCCGGTGACGATCACCTTGCCGTTTTCCGCGAGCGCCGCGCCGATGGCCGCGAGCGACTCGGCCTTGGCGCTGTCCAGAAAGCCGCAGGTGTTGACGACCACGACATCGGCGCCGGCGTGGTGGCGCGCCAGCTCATAGCCCTCGGCGCGCAATCTGGTGACGATGCGCTCGCTGTCCACGAGGGCCTTGGGGCAGCCCAGCGAAACGAAGGAAACGCGCGGGGCGGCGGTACGCTTCAGGTCTTCCTGCATCGCGCCCGATTGCCACGGCGCGACGCGGAAGGCAATCGAAACAGGCGAATAATCAGGCGGCCATCATGCCGACGAGCGCATAAAGAGCGACAGCGGCAAAGACAAAGGCTTGGATCATCAGACGCGAACTCCTGCTGGCCGCGCGCGGGGAGGACGCGGCGGGATCATGTTCTAGATCGGGAACTTGGCTGCTTGACGGCGCGGGCGCCGCTCCCCTGTTAATAAATGACCGCGGCTTAAGGAATGGTTGCGCCGCCGCTGATCCGGTTGCGGAAAAAGCGGGCGCCCCGAAGAGGGCCGCCTGTGTGGCCTAAGAAAGAATTAGGTAAAACAGACGGTTACGAAGAGGGGCAAAAACCGTTTGCGCTTCCCGGGCACGGCTTTATGAATAGCCCCGCCGGAGCCCGCCGGTCGACTTCCGGCGCCGGCGCTCGTTAACGCCGCACGGCCGGCGGCCTTTCAGAAAGACCCTCGCTTTGCCGAATTCCATCGTTCTTGGAACGGGTTCCTATGCGCCCGAGCGCACCCTGACCAACGCCGACCTTGAGAGAATGGTCGCCACCAACAGCGACTGGATCGTCAGCCGGACCGGCATCATGGAGCGCCACGTCGCCGCCGATCACGAGGCCACCTCCGACCTCGCCGCCGCCGCCGCCCGCAAGGCGCTGGAGTCCGCTGGCGTCAGCGCGGCGGACGTCGACATGATCATTGTCGGCACGGTGACCGGCGACACGCCGACGCCCTCCTGCGCGGCTTATGTGCAGAATCTCATCGGCGCGCGGAACGCCTTCTGCTTCGACGTCGCCGCCGCCTGCGCCGGGTCGATCTACGGCCTGACCATCGCCGACCAGTTCATCCGCTCGGGCATGGCGCGGCGCGCGCTGGTCATTGGCGCCGAGACCTTGAGCCGCTTCGTCGACTGGACCAACCGCGAGACCTGCGTGCTGTTCGGCGACGCGGCCGGCGCCATGCTGCTGGGCGCGACCGAGGAAGAGGGCCATGGCCTGCTCGCCGCGACGCTGCGCACCGACGGGTCCATGACCGGCATTCTGGGCATTTTCGGCGGCGGCAGCCGGCGCCCGGTCTCGCCGGACATGCTTGAGGACAACGGCAACAAGATCAAGATGCGCGGCCGCGAGGTCTACAAGGTGGCGACGAGGCTTCTGCCGGAGGTGGTGGCGGAGACGCTGGCCAAGGCGGGGCTCTCGCCCGATGACGTGGACCACGTGATCTGCCATCAGGCCAATCAGCGCATCATCGAGTCCGCGCTCGACACGCTCGGCGTGCCTCGCGAGAAGTGCTGGATCAACATCGATCGTTACGGCAACACCTCCAGCGCCTCCATGCCGATTTCGCTGGACGAGGCGAGCCGCGCGGGGAGGCTCAAGCGGGGCGATGTCATCGCCATGATGGCGATTGGCGCGGGCATGACCTGGGGCGGCGCGGTTCTACGCTGGTGACGCCCCGCGCGAAAAGGGCGAGCCGCCTGAGCCGCCCGCCCCTGGGGGAACCATACGACGATCACGCCGCCGCAACGCGATCCCTCTGGAGGGAGAAGTAGGGCCGCCGCGCGCCGAGGCGAGTCCGCGCCGGCGACATTCACGGGCGAGGTTGGGCGGGCCTGTCCCTGAAACTTGCCTTTTCCCCGGTTAGGCGCTTCAACGGCCCGTGAGCCGCCGTTATGCTCGCTCTCCTTCGAATCGTGAGTGGAAGCCCCCATGCGCCTGTCCCGTTACTTCCTGCCCATCCTGCGCGAGACGCCCAAGGAGGCCGAGATCGTCTCCCACCGGCTGATGCTGCGGGCGGGCATGATCCGGCAGGAGTCGGCCGGCATTTACGCCTGGCTGCCGCTCGGCCTGAAGGTGCTCAACAACATCAACCGAATCATCCGGGAGGAGCAGAATCGCGCCGGGGCGATCGAATGCCTCATGCCGACCATCCAGTCGGCCGATCTGTGGAAGGAATCCGGCCGCTACGACGCCTATGGCAAGGAGATGCTGCGCATCTCGGACCGCCACGAGCGCGAAATGCTCTACGGGCCGACCAATGAGGAGATGATCACGGAGATTTTCCGCGCCTATGTGCGCTCCTACAAGGATCTCCCGCTCAATCTCTACCATATCCAGTGGAAGTTCCGCGACGAGGTGCGCCCGCGCTTCGGCGTCATGCGCTCGCGCGAATTCCTGATGAAGGATGCCTATTCCTTCGATCTGACCGCCGAAGGCAGCCGCCACTCCTACAACAGGATGTTCGTGGCCTATCTGCGCACGTTCGCGCGCATGGGGCTGACGGCCATTCCCATGGCCGCCGACACGGGCCCGATCGGCGGCAATCTCTCGCATGAATTCATCATTCTCGCCGACACCGGCGAGAGCGAAGTGTTCTGCCATAAAGATTTTCTCTCCTTCGCCCCGCCGCCCGCCGATGTCGCCTTCGACAATCCGGCGGCGCTGGAGGAGATCGTCGGCAAATGGACGAGCCGCTACGCCGCCACGAGCGAGATGCATGACGCCGCCGCCTTTGCCGCCGTTCCGGACGACGCCAAGGTTTCGGCGCGCGGCATCGAGGTCGGCCATATTTTCTACTTCGGAACCAAATATTCCGAACCCATGAAGGCCGTCGTCAACGGCCCCGACGGCAAGGAGGTCGTCGTGCAAATGGGTTCCTACGGCATCGGTCCCTCGCGCCTCGTCGCCGCAATCGTCGAGGCCTTTCACGACGACGCGGGCGTCATCTGGCCGGAGGCGGTCGCGCCCTTCCATGTCGGGGTGGCGGATCTGAAGGTCGGCGACGCGGCGACCGGCAAGGTCTGCGGCGATCTGGTGGAGAAGCTCGAAAACGCCGGCCTCGAGGTGCTTCACGACGATCGCGACGAGCGGCCGGGCGCGAAATTCGCCACTCTCGACCTGATCGGTCTGCCCTGGCAGATCCTCGTCGGCCCGAAGGGTCTTGCCGACGGCCATGTCGAGGTGAAGCGCCGCAAGACCGGCGAGCGCGAAATGCTGTCGCCCGACGCGGCGGCGGCCCGGATCGTGGACGCGGTGAAGCAGGCGGGCGCATGAGCGACAGCGGCGCCGCGCCAGCGGCCTCAAACGGCGGCAGGGCCTTCTCGGCTTTCGAATGGCTGGTCGCGCTGCGCTATCTGCGCGCGCGCCGGGCCGACGGCTTCGTTTCCGTCATCGCGGGCTTTTCCTTCCTCGGCATCATGCTGGGCGTCGCGACGCTGATCGTCGTCACCTCGGTGATGAACGGCTTCCATCGCGAGTTGATGGACAAGATCATGGGCATCAACGGCCATGCCTTCCTGCAGGCCGTCGAGACCCGTTTCACGGACTGGGACGACGTCTCGGCCCAGACCGAGAAGGTTCCCGGCGTCAAGCTGGCGATCCCCATGGTTGAAGGCGCGGCGGGCATCTCGACGCCCTACGGCCAGTCCGGCGTTTTGACGCGCGGCGTCCGCGAGAAGGACCTCCTGCGCCTGCCGGGCATCGTCGGCAATATCAAGGCGGGCGCGCTCAAGGGCTTCGACAAGGGCGAGGGCGTCGCCATCGGCCAGCGCCTCGCCGAGACCCTCGGCGTTTCGGTGGGCGACAAGGTGAGCCTGCTCGTCGCCAAGGGCGCGCAGACCCCCTTTGGCGTCGCTCCGCGCATCAAGGCCTATACTGTCGCGGCGATCTTCTCGATCGGCATGTCGGAATTCGACAATGTCTTCGTCTATATGCCGTTGGCGGAGGCGCAGCTTTTCTTCAACAAGGACAATGAGGCCACGGTCGTCGAAGTCTTCGTCGACAATCCCGAGGAAATGGACCTGTTCCGCGCGCGGCTGGACAAGTCCGTGTCGCGGCCGATGATGGTCACGGACTGGCGCCAGCGCAACAAGACGTTCTTCGACACGCTTCAGGTGGAGAAGAACATCCTCTTCATCATCCTGACGCTCATCGTGATCGTCGCGGCCTTCAACATCATCTCGGGCCTCACCATGCTGGTGAAGGACAAGACGCAGGACGTGGCCATTCTGCGCACCATAGGCGCCTCGCGCGGGTCGGTGCTGCGGGTCTTTCTCATCATCGGCGCGTCGATCGGCGTGGTCGGCACGATCGCGGGCTTTGCGCTCGGGCTGCTGATCGCCAAGAATCTGGACGCGATCCGGGTGGGGCTGAACAAGGCCTTCGACGCCAATCTGTTTCCCGCCGAGTTCTATTTCCTCTCCCGCCTGCCGGCGATCGTGGATACGCGCGAGGTGACCGTGATCGTCGTCATGACGCTCGTCATCGCCATTCTCGCCTCGATCTATCCCGCCTGGAAGGCCGCCTCGCTCGACCCGATCGAAGCGCTCCGGCACGAATGAGCGAGAAGATGAGCGAAGCCATTCTGGAATTGCGCAACATCGCCCGCCACTATCGTGAAGGGGCGGCGCGTCTCGACATCCTCGTCGACATCAGTCTCGTGATCTACCCCGGCGAAACAGTGGCGCTTGTCGCGCCCTCGGGCGCGGGCAAGTCGACCCTGCTGCACATCGCGGGCCTGCTGGAGCGTCAGGACGGCGGCGAGACCCTCATCGGCGGGGCGCCGACCTCGCAGATGAACGACAATGAGCGCACGAAGCTGCGCCGCGGGGCCATTGGCTTCATCTACCAGTTCCATCATTTGCTGCCGGAGTTCTCGGCGCTCGAAAACATCATGCTGCCGCAGATGATCGCCGGAATGGAGCGCAAGGAAGCGGAGACCCGCTCCCAGCAATTGCTGGAGTATCTGCGGCTGGGACCGCGCGCCGGACATCGACCCTCGGAGCTTTCAGGGGGAGAGCAGCAGCGCGTCGCCATCGCGCGCGCGGTCGCCAACGGGCCGCAGCTTCTGCTCGCCGACGAGCCGACCGGCAATCTCGATCCACGCACGGCGGAACATGTCTTCGCCACGCTGATGACGCTCGCGCGTCATTCCGGCCTCGCCGCGCTGATCGCGACGCATAATCTCGAACTGGCTGACCAGATGGATCGCCGCGTCACCCTGCGCGACGGACGGATCGAGGAATTGCCGTAAGCGTCGAGGAGGGCGCAAGCGCCGCGTCCAGTATGAGCAGGCTTATTTCGGGGAAAGTTCTGAACCCTGAGAGAGAAGCGGCGCCGTGGCCGCTGATTCCGGCTTGCGCGCTTGCCAATTCTTCTCAGTCAGATCTACGCCACGCGAAACCGCGGGCTGACCCCCCTGCCATGGCAGGGGGGCGTTGTCTTTCGGTGAAAGCCGATCAGACCGTCTTCTTCTTCTTGTCGAGGATGAAGTGCTTGTACCACAGGCCGAAGGCCACCGCGCCGGCGGCGCCGAGCACGAGGAAGGTCGTCAGCTCCTTGCTGGCGGTCAGGCCGACGGAGAAGGGGAAGCGGGCCACATATTCCTTGCTGCCGTCGTCGCTCTTCGCCTTCACGATGCCGATATACTTGCCCTCGGTCGCGAAGTTGTGATCGAAGGTGAGCGTGCCGGTCTTGTACTTCTTCGGCGGCGAGAAATATTCGGTGTTGGCTTCGAGATTCTCGTTGTCGTCCTTCTGGCCGACGTCGCGCAGCACGCGCATTTCGAGGTTCATCTCGCGAAGCTCATCCTGCTGCGCGTCGAGGGTGATGATGGTCGGACCCGCGTCCGGGATGTCGTCACAGAACTGTTCGCGCGACTTCAGGGGCTGATAGCCGGTGAAGCTCATCGTGTCGGGCCCGATCTTCATCAGGCACTGCCCCTGGTTGGAGCCGACGTCGCCGTGCGCGTGCGCCTGAACTGTCCAACCGACCGTCGCCAGCGTCATGGCGACGAGAAAGCGCATTTTCATCCTGTTTCCTCCCTTACCCATTATTCTCTGCCGCCTCTTGGATGGGCGATCCCGGCGTGGCCGGCACGCCACGCGCGAAACCATAGAACGTTCCCCTGTCGCCCTGGCAGGCTGAGGTCCGCCATTAGCAGCTTGTGGTTAGCATATATCAATTCAAGGGGGGCTGTCTTGCGACCTTCGGCCACACGCTGACGCGCGGTCGCCAGGCTTGCAGGGGACGACGAGGGGACGGCGGCCCATGTCCTCCAAAGCCTTCGCGCATATTGAAAACTGACGCCGTTAACCATCTTCCGCGCGAACTGTTCGCCCAGCACACGCAGGCTTAGCAATTGCTGAACGTTTAGGTTAAGCTTTGCTTCACCATGCAACGTTTGGGTGTGGGGGAAAGCATGCGATTTTTAAAGGATTGGAAGGAATTGACCGTGGGCGCCGTGGGGCTGGACGTGACCTGGCTCGAGGAGCAGGGCGCGCTTGTCGTAACCAAGTCGCGGCCGGGATTCGATCAGGCCGGCGTCGGCGCGATTGCCGCCATTTTGCGTCGGGTAGCGATGGACGGCGGCGACGCGCTGAAATTCCTCGTTTTCGACTTTGCTCATGACGGCGCCGGCGCGACGCAGGCGCCGGAGGGCTTCGCCGACATTGTCGCCGTAACGTCCGATCTCATCGTGGATACGCCTGTCATCACGCTGGCCTGGGCGCGCGGACTGATGGGCGGTCTGGACTTCGACTTCGCGATGAACTGTTCAGCGGTCGTCGCGGAGAGCTCGGCCGATTTTTCCTTTGCCGGCGATCCTTTCGATCTGCTTGGACTTTATGCGGCGCTCGGGCGGAGGATCGGCTTCGCCCGCGCCGAGCGGCTGATCGAGAGCGACCGCGCGCTCTCGCCGCAGGAGGCGCGTGATCTGCTGCTGGTGCGGGACGTGGCGCCCGCGCGGCCGGGTCACGAGGGAATCGCCGCCTATCTCGCCCAGTTCGAGCGGCGCTACAACGCTTCGCACGCCATTTACCGGGCGCAGCGCATGGCCGAGCCGCCGATCGACCGGCGGCCGCTGCTCGTCGGCTGACGTCATGGCGCATCGGCGCGCGCCGCTCGCACAGGCGGGGCCGGCGGCGCGCCGATTCGTCGCCGCGCGAATGAGACGGATGCATAAACCCGGACCCAGCCTTGCAACTTGGCGCCGTGCGGGCGCTGCGTCATAGTCCCGGCATGGCTGACATGTCTTATGATTGGGCGCAGCGGGGCGCGCCCACGCTTGCCGATATCGAAGCGCTCGCCGACGCGGCCTTCGCGTCGCTGCCGGAAGAGTTCACGCGCCTGTGTGAAGGCGTCGTCTTTCACGTCGAAGACTTTCCCGACGATGAGACCATGACGGAAATGTCCTGCGAAACGGAGTTCGATCTGCTCGGTCTCTTTCGCGGCCGCGGCCTGACCGAAGGCGAGCATCTCGCCGAGACCGGCTCCGAGCCGAACCGGGTCTATCTCTATCGCCGGCCAATCCTCGATTACTGGTGCGAGAGCGAGGACACGCTCGGCGATATCGTCACCCATGTGCTCGTGCACGAAATCGGCCACCACTTCGGACTCTCGGACGAAGAGATGGAGGAGATCGAGCAGAGCGTCGTCGGTTGACGCGCGCCGCCTGCTACTTCACGCATTCGATGAAGGCGACGGTCGGATGGTCGAAGAAGGGCTGCCAGAAATCGCGCCTGAAGCCTTCTTCGCCCTCTGGCGACAGGCGCGGCGCATGCCAGATCGTCTCCCGGAATCCTGCGGCGCGGAAGGCGTCCTCGTGACTCCGGCGGTCGAGAAAATAGTTCTCGATCTCGAATGATCCCTCGTCGAGAAAAATCTGCCAGATGATCGGCGCGCCCTCGACGAGCGGCCCCTTGATTTTGGCCTCGAACCCATATTGCCGATAGGACCGCGCCGGATCGAAATCGAGCATCGGGCTGCTGTTCACGGTGATGAAGCGCCCGCCCGGCTTGAGAGAGCGCGCGATGGCGTCGCACATCTGTTGCAGCTCGCCTCGATCATGGGCGTAATTGAGAAAATAGGCGGCGAAGGCCAGATCGAATTCCGCGTCGAAGTCGAGATGCTTGCCGTCGCCGACCCTGTAGTCGACGCCCAGAGGCTCGGCGGCCTCCTGCTGTCGCGCCAGGTCGATCATCCCGGCGGACAGATCGACGCCCATCACCCGCTCGGCGCCGAGGCGCCGCAGCCGGCGGGTGTAATAGCCCTCGCCGCAGGCGATATCGAGAACGGACTTGCCGGTGAGGTCCGGCAGAAGCGCGCCGAGCGTGAACGCCTCGATATGGGTGCGCCAGGGCTGTTGCTTCGCGCGCCGGTACTCCTCGGCGATCGGATCGTAATCTGTCGTCACGGCTGCCTCCGTTTCGCGAAGCTCAGAAAGGCGGGGGGGTGTTCGCAGACGGGTCCTGCTGAACGGGCGGAGCTTCAGGCGGCGCGGCGGGCGTCGCGCCGGGGCCGACGCTGAAGCCGCCTTCGACGGGGGCCTCCGGCGTTTCCGGCGGCGGCGTATAGAGCTTCACCTTGGTCAGCCGGTCGCCGCTCTGCAGCACGACTTCCGCGGGCAGGATCTTGTGGAGGGTCCAGGAGTCGACCTGGTCGCCCTCCTTCCGCCAGGCGCCGTCGGGCGCCTCGGTCGAGATCATGAAGGCCTGCGTGACCTTCTTGTTCCTGACAATGGCGGTGACAACCACGCCTGTCGGCGCCTCGGAGATATTGGCGGCGTCCACCGCCACGGCGGCCTTGGGCGACGGCTTGCGCGTCTTGGAGAAAATCGGCCGCGACAGAGAGTCGACATCGGCCGAGGGCGGCTTGGGCGGATCGAGTTCGACGACCGCGAGCGTCGGCGGAGTCCAGTCCGGGACCGCCGCGCCGCTGGAGGACCCGACCGGCCAGAGCAGGGCGGCCGCCGCGAACAGGGCGGTTCCCGCCGCGACCGCCGACAAGAGCGCCAGCAGGATCGCCGAAAGGGGCGAGAGCCGCCACTGTTTCAAACGCGACAGCATCGCCCGGGTCTTGCTCAGCCACTCGGAGATGCGGATTTTCACCCGGTCTTTCATCACGGGCGCCCTTTCTTCGGCGCGCCGCCGAAGACGTCGAATTGCGCTTCGAGTTCTTCGTTTTGCTGCGGCGCCGCGCCCCACAACATCGCCTGTCCACGAATCGAGGCGGCGGTGATGATGAGAAGGGGCGGCTCGCCCTCGAGCGCCCGGGCGAGGGCGTGGATGTTCTCGTAAGAGCCGACGACATCGAGACGCGCGCCGACCAGCGTGACGCCCTGAAGCGCCCGCTCCGGTAGCATCTGGATCGACCGCACCGTGACTTGCGTCTGTTCCGCGACAGTCTTGAGGCGCGCCTGAAGATTGGCGCTGATCACGCCGTCGCTGTCGCCGTCGAACAACTCGCCGCGGCCGTTGATGTCGGCCACCTGCTGGGCGTAGGCCTGGATTTGCGCTTCATGGGCGGCCACCGCCTCGTAGCGCGCAAGGGTCTGCCGGCGTTCGGTGATCGCTTCGGCCCCGTCCGCGATCATGCGGCGGAAGGGCTCCATGAAGATGAGATAGGCGATGAGCAGGGCCAGCAGATTGACGCCGATGAAGGCGGCGCGGCGGCCGGCCGGCGAGGCGCGCAACGCCTTCCAGTTCATGTCGCGCCAGGTCACTTGCGGCCCTCCGGCTTTTTCGCCTCGAGCTTGGCCTGAAGCGAGAAGCCTTCGCGCTTTTCGCGCGGGTCCGGCGTGATCGGCGCCGTCAGGCCGGCGTCGGCGAAGAGCGGCGACTTGTTGAAGAGCGCAGGCAGGCCGACGGCGGAACTGGCGAAACCGACGATGTCCAGCGCCCGTTCATTCGGCTTCGTCTCGCTGAGGCGGAAGTCGGTCACATAGGCGCTGTCCGGCAGGATGCGCGCCGTCTCCTCCCAGAGGTCCGCGAAGAGCGGGCCGTCGCGGCGGGCGGTGCGGAGCACGGAGAGGAGGCGGCTCTCGGACGAGGCGCGATCCACCACCTGCCGCACCTTGGCGGCGCGCGCCGAGGCTTCCTGAATCTTCGCGTCCAGCTCTTCGCTGAGCGCCGCCTGCCGCCATAATGTCGCGGCGACGCCGATCGCCGCGAAAACGACGGTCGCCGCGCACAGGCCGAGCGCGAGATTGCGAAAGAGATGAGAGGTTTCGGTCTTGGCCGCCAGGGTGATCACCGGCGCCGCGTCGCCCTGCGCCTGCGCGCCGGTCGGGCGAACGAAGGCCACGTCGGCCAGCGCCAGCCCGGCGTATTGCAGCGACGCGATCAGGAAGTCCTGACGCAGAATCCAGACGCTCACGCGCAGCTTGTCGGGCGCCGTCGGATGCTTCGCCGTCGTGTGGCCGTAGATCACGTCCGCGAGTTTGAACGGGGTTTTGCGTTCGATGTCGGAGACGAGCAGTTTTGGCAGATTCGCCGCGGCGGCGGCGGGGATGTCGAACCGCCGGATGAAAAACGCGCCGGCGTCGATTTCGACGCCGATCCGCACGGCGTTGCGCGCGAGGTCCCGGCGCGTGAGCGCCTCCTCCAGCGAGCCCGAGGCGAGTTCGTCGCCCGTGACGCCCCAGAGCGGCGCGCCGCGCGAGTCCACGCACCATAAATCGCGCTCGCCCGCGCGCAGGATGAGCTGACGGTCTCCCCGGTCGGTCAGCCAGGCGACCGTCTCCGGCGGGAAAAGGCTGAAGAACTCGCGGCGATACCAGGCCAGGAAGCGGCGCGCCGCCCCTTTGAGAGAGCCTTCGAGAACGTCGCGCGTCCAGAACTCGCTTGGCAAGAATAAAACCTCGGAGATCGAGAGACGCGGCGCTCATGCCCAAGGCGCCGTCAAGCGCGGCCAAAATAGCTTTCCGGCCGGGGACTGGCAATAACGGCCGGCTCCGGGCGCACGCCCGCCCGGTCGCCGCGCTACTCGACGAAAGGCGCGCTTCTGAGCCGCATGCGCCGATCCTCGCGGCTCTCGCCGTTCAGATTGCCTGTCGCGCCCTCGATGGCGCCGAGGGCCGAGGCCGTGAAGGTGGTCGCGCCGGCGACGGGCTTGCGCTTCGAGAACGGCTCGAAATGATCGGGCGAGAGGATGGAGGCGTTTTGCTGCTCGCCCTTGGCCTGCACGGACTGCCCCTGAGACTCCGCCTCATAGACCCTGGAGACCGGATAATAGGGAAAGAGCCGGGTGGGCGTTTCGACCGCGAGGGTCGGGGCGGCCTCGACGCCGTTGGCGGAGGCGACCATCTCGACGCCGAGCGCCGTGGGCACATAGACCGGCTCCTCGGCCTCGGCGTAGGACAAGGCGCCCCCGGCGCTGCCGGCGTCCACGGCGGCGTCCTCGACGCGGCCGATCTGGCAGATGTGGAAATGCAGACGGCATTCCGCGCCGCCCGCGAAGCGGGGCGCGCGGTCGCGCACTTGCGCGCGGGCGTTCGAGAAGGCCATCGCGCATTCATGCGGGGAAAAGATTCCCGACGCGGCGCAGGCGTCGCGCGTGGCGAAAAAGTATGTCTTCCCCAAAGTCGCGGCGACGGCGTCGCTCGCGGCAAGGCTCAGCAGAGACACGCAAAACGCAACGCTCAGCGCCGGCATGCGCGCGCAAGGCTGCTTGGCGGCGAATGCTTCTGTGCTAGACATGGTTAATAAAGCTCAACAGAGACTTAACGCTTCCCATATATTTTTCATCCCAAATGTGTCATTCCAGAGTCAAGCTGAGCGCTGGAGTGGAGCTTTGGCGTCAAGCTTCGCGAAAAGGAGCCTCGATGGCGGCGGGAACCCAGGTCGCGGGGATTGGCGGACCCAGTCAGGATCAGTCCTGGCCGGACGCCAACAGTCCAGCTTTCGCCGAGACGTTCGGCGCTTTTCTCCTGCGCGAGAAGGCGATCGACGAACTGGCGTTGCAGCGCTCGCAGCGCGCGGCGACGCAAAGCGGCGAGCGATTCGATCACGTGCTGACGAAACTTGGCCTCGTTTCCGAGGCGGACCTCTGCACGCTTCTGGGCAGATTTCTGGAAATCCCGCAGCTTGACGCGGGGGACATGCCTCTGGAGCCGCCGCTCAGGGGCGACATCCCGGAAAAATTCATTCATGCGAACCGGCTTCTGCCGCTCTCGGTAGAGGGACGGAGGCTGAAGCTGGCGGTCACCGATCCGCTCGATCTAGAGCCGGTGCAGGCGCTGGCCTATTCGACCGGGCTCGAAATCGAGCTGCGCGTCGCATCGCCCGCGCAGTTCGACAAGGCCTGGGCCTCGCTCTATGGCGCGCAGCAGGACGGCGTGGCCTTCGCCGACACCGACGTGCGGGCCAATGACGCCAGCGAATTCGACCTGCAACGGCTGCGCGACATCGCCAATGAGGCGCCGGTCGTGCGGCGGGTCAACCAGATCATCGCCGACGCCATCGAGGCGCGCGCCTCCGACATTCACATCGAACCCTCGCTGGAGGCGGTGCAGGTCCGCTACCGGATCGACGGCGCGCTGCGCACGGCCGAGACCCTGCCGCCGGGACTGAAGGCCGCGATCGCGTCGCGCATCAAGATCATGGCGCGGCTCGACATCGCCGAGCGCCGTCTGCCGCAGGACGGCCGCATCAAGCTCGCCATTCGCGGCGTCGACATCGACTTCCGCGTCTCGACCCTGCCGACGGCGCATGGCGAGAGCATCGTGCTGCGTATTCTCGACCGCAGCCAGATCGCGCTGGACTTCAACAAGCTTGGCTTTGAGCCCGAAACGACGGCGGATTTGCGCAAGGTCATGCGCAATCCCAACGGCATCGTGCTCGTGACCGGCCCGACCGGCTCCGGCAAGACGACGACGCTCTATACGGCGCTGCGCGAGCTGACCAAGCCGGACGTGAAGGTCTTCACCGTGGAGGACCCGATCGAATATCAGCTCGCCGGCGTCAATCAGGTGCAGGTGCAGCCGGCGATCGGGCTGGATTTCCCCAACACGCTGCGCGCGATCCTGCGCCAGGACCCGGACATCATCATGATCGGCGAAATTCGCGACGCCGAAACCGCGAAAATCGCCATCCAGTCCTCGCTCACCGGCCATCTGGTGTTCTCGACGCTGCACACCAACAGCGCCGCCGCGTCCATCACGCGTCTGATCGACATGGGCGTGGAAAATTATCTCATCGCGTCGACCGTGAAGGCGGTTCTGGCGCAGCGCCTCGTGCGGCGGCTGTGTCCGCATTGCGCCGCGCCGCTGGAGACGCGCGCGCAGGTTCGCGCGCAATTCGCGGGGGAAGCCTTCGCGAGAGGTCCCGATCGTCTGTCCGCGCCGCGAGGCTGCGCGCAATGCCGCAATCTCGGTTATGCCGGCCGCTCCACAATCGCCGAGCTGCTGATCATGAACGAGCGGATGCAGCGGCTCGTCTGCGAGAGCGCGCCGGATGCGCAGCTCGAGGCGGCGGCGCGTGAAAATGGCATGGTGACCATGTATCACTGCGGCATGGCCAAGGCTTGGCGCGGCGAGACGACCATCGAGGAAGTCGCGCGCGTGACCCGCATGGATTGACGCTCATGCCAATGTACAAATACCGCGCCTTCAGCGCGGCTGGCGATCTTCTGGAAGGGGAGATCGAGGCGCGCACGGCGGCGGAGGCCGAGGACGCGATCTTCATGCGCGGCCTGACGCCGTTCGAGACCTTCGAGGCCCGGAAGGAGCCGTCGATCACCCAGATCTCCTTCGGGAGCAAGGGGCCGAATGCGACGCAGGTCGCCGCGTTCACGCGCGAATTCGCGACGCTGGAACAGGCGGACGTGCCGCTCGATCAGAGCCTGCGCATCCTCGCCGCGCAAAGTCCGACCGAGCCGCTGCGCGAGCTGGCGCAGGAAATCCTCGGCCGCATCGTCGACGGCGCGTCCCTGTCGGACGCGCTGTCGCGGCGGCCCGACGTCTTCTCGTCGGAATATATCAACATCGTGCGCGAGGGCGAGGCGGTGGGCCGGGTCGGTTCGTCGCTGATGGACCTCTCCGAGATGCTGGAGCGCCGGCTCGAATTGCGCGCGCGCATCCAGAGCGCGCTGATCTATCCCTCGCTCCTCATCACGCTCGCGATCATTTCGACGGGCGTGGTGCTGGGGACGCTGGTGCCGAGCATCGCGCCGATCTTCGCCGACAATGGCAAGGAGATGCCGTCGGGTCTGCAATTCATTCTCGACGTGCAGGCTAACGCCGGGACCATCGGCCTCGTGCTCGGCCTGATCGGCGCCGGGGTGGCGCTCTTTTACAAGATGGCGCAGACGCGGCCGAACTGGCAGATCGCGCTCGGCCGGTTCTATCTGCGGCTGCCGGTCGCGGGTCCGCTCCTGTCGCAATTCGCGACGGCGCGGTTCTCGCGCACGCTGGGCTCGATGCTCAAGGCGGGCGTGCCGCTGCTACAGGGGCTGGAAAGCGCGCGCACGGCGGTGGCGAACAGCTTTCTCAACAATGAGCTGGCCGACGTCGTCGAGGCGGTGCGCGGCGGCGCCAATCTGAGCGGCGCGCTCGCGCGCGTGCCGTATCTTCCCCCGGTGGCGGTGCAGATGATCACCATCGGCGAAGAAACGGCCCAGCTCGGCGACATGCTGCTGCGCGTCGCCACCATGTTCGAGCGGCAGACGCAGCGCTCCATCGAACGCGCCATGGGGCTGATGACGCCGGTTCTCACCATCGTCATCGCGGCCGTCGTCGGCGGCCTGATCATGACGGTGATGGACGCCGTGCTCAGCATCAACGATCTCGCGGCGAAATGAGCCCGCGCCTTTCGCGAACCCTTCTTCGGCGGGCTGGCTTCACCATGCTGGAGTCGCTCGTGGTGCTCGCGCTGGTCGCGATGATGGCGGGCATGGCTTCGCAACTGCTGCGTCCGCCGTCCGGCCGGCTGAAGCTCGAGACCGCCGCGCGGACCCTATGCGCCACGTTGCGCGCGACGCGCTCGCGCGCGATCGCCACCAACAGCGAGGCGGCGGTGGTCTTCGATCTCTACACGAAGACCTACACCTCGCCGGTCGGCAAGCCCGGCGCCCTGCCTGCCGACGCGGTCGTCCAGCTCGACGTCGCCAGCACGCAGCAAGTGTCGGCGCGAGCCGGGGCCATCACCTTCTTTCCCGACGGGGCCTCGACCGGCGCGGACATCACGGTGCAATTGCTGGACGCGCGCGCGGCCATCGGCGTGAACTGGCTCACAGGCGAAACGAAATGCTCGTTCGGCTGAAGGCGCGGCGAGGCTTCTCGCTCATCGAGTCCCTGGCGGCTTTCGCGATTCTCGCCATGTCGCTCGGGCAGTTGCTCAATGGGGTGAGCGGAGGCGTCCGCAACGAGGCGCGCGCCGACTTCCTGTTGCGCGCCGCGCGCCAGGGCGCCGCCCATCTCGATTCGCTGGGCGTGGAAGGCCCCGTCTCCTTCGGCCAGACGAGCGGACGCTATTCCGACGGACTCTACTGGTTTCTCTCCGTCACGCCGGGTCCCGCGGCCTCCGGCCCGGGCGGTCAGCCCCTCGCCACGAGCTTCCACGCCGAGCTCGTCATCAAGAAACCAACCGGCTTCGGCGAGACATTCACCCTGTCGACGTTCAAGGCGAAGCCCGTCGAACTCCGGCCAGGCCAATGAAGCGACGCGCGCCGGACGGCTTCACGCTGCTCGAACTTCTGCTGGCGATCAGCCTCCTCTCGCTGATCACCGCCGCCATCATGGGCGGCATTCATCTGGGGCGGCGGAGTTGGGAGACGACGCGCGCGAGCGACGCGCTGGATGAAGTGGAGAACGCCATGCGGGCGACGTCGGCGCTGCTGGCGAAAAGTTTCGCGATCTTGCCCGATCAATCGCAGATCAACGGGGCCGACCTGCCGCCGGTCTTTCTCGGCTCCCAGCAGGGATGCCGTTTCGTGACACTCAGCGAGGGCGGCGCCCAGTGGGGCGGGCTCATTCTCACCGAGATCGGGGTCGACAACGGCCCCGGCGGCGCCGAGCTGGCGGTGTGGACGAAAGTTTATCGGCCGAAAGAAGGTCTCTCGGCGGGCCGCGAGTCCATGAGGAAGACCGTGATCCTTAGCGGTGTGACAGGGTTCGCGCTCTCCTATTTCGGCCCACAGCAGCAGGGACAGACTCCCGCCTGGAGCAGCGGATGGCGGAGCCCGACCAGTCTCCCCGGGCTGGTGTCGATCAAACTCGGCGCGAGCCGTCTCGGCCACGTCATGGAACTCGCCTCGACCGTCTCGCCGCGCCTGCAATAGTCACCCGCCGGCGTCCTCCGTCTGCGCCTTGCGCCGCCACACTTTCTTGGGGTCGCGCCGCGGCCCCTCGATCAGCCGCACCACCATGCCCCAGAGCGTGCGCACATCCTGCTGCGTCAGGTTCATGCGGTGGAACATGTTGCGCAGATTGCGCGACATGACCGGCTTTTTCGTGAGCGGGCGGAAGAAGCCGCGCGTGTCCAGCTCCTCTTCCAGGAAGTCGAAGAACGCCATGGTCATCTCGCGCGTGGCGGGCGGCGAGCGCTCCTCGAGATCATAGGGAACCACGTCGCCATGGGCCGAGCGGAACCATTCATAGCCGACGAGCAGAACGGCTTGAGCAAGGTTGAGCGAGGCGTAGGCGGGGTTGACCGGGAAGGTGAGGATGGCGTCGGCGAGCGCCACATCGTCATTGTCGAGGCCGGTGCGCTCGGGGCCGAACAGCACCCCGTGCTTCTCGCCGGCGGCGACCCGCTTCGCCGTGTCGGCGAGAGCGCTGGCGGGCGTGTGGACGGGCTTCATCTGGCCGCGCCCGCGCGCCGTCGTGGCGTAAACGAAATTCAGATCGGCGACGGCCTCGGCGACGCTGTCGTAGAGCTTCGCGCCTTCGAGCAGATGCGTCGCCCCGGCGGCGGCGGCGTAGGCGCCCTTGCGATAGGCGCCCGTGCGCGGCCAGCCCTCGCGCGGCGACACCAGACGCAGGTCGGAGAGGCCGAAATTCGCCATCGCGCGCGCGCACATGCCGATGTTCACGGCAAGCTGCGGCCGCACCAGAATGATCGCCGGCCCGCCTGACAGCGCCTGTTTCGTGTGATCCGTTCCCGCTCCGACCAACGCCCGCATCCTTTCGCTCGAAGCCGCTAATTAGGCGGAACCGGCGCAAGTGGGAAGGTTTTTCGTTCGGCGGCGACGCCAGGAACTTGACATTACCGAAGGCGCAAGCCCGGCAATGGCGCCGTTGATGCTTGTCCGCGACTGCCCCGTTCCCGGCGCTTTTCCTGACGCCGGGGCAGGTCTATAAGGCGCGCGTAGCGCGAGGATCGATTACACATGCAGAAGATCAAAGTCGCCAATCCCGTCGTCGAACTCGACGGCGACGAAATGACCCGCATCATCTGGGCCTTCATCAAGGACAAGCTGATCCGGCCCTATCTGGACATCGATCTCCTCTACTTCGATCTCTCGATCCAGAATCGCGACGCCACCAATGATCAGGTGACCATCGACGCCGCCAACGCCATCAAGCAACACGGCGTCGGCGTGAAATGCGCGACCATCACCCCCGACGAAGCGCGGGTGAAGGAGTTCAACCTGAAGGAAATGTGGAAGTCGCCAAACGGCACGATCCGCAACATCCTCGGCGGCGTGATTTTCCGCGAACCGATCATCTGCAGCAACGTCCCGCGTCTCGTGCCGCACTGGACGCAGCCGATCGTCGTCGCCCGCCACGCCTTCGGCGACCAGTATCGCGCCACCGATTTCAAGGTTCCCGGCAAAGGCCGCCTCACCATCACATTCGAGGGCGAGGACGGGCAGGTGATCGAGAAGGAGGTGTTCAAGTTCCCCGGCGCCGGCGTCGCCATGTCGATGTACAATCTCGACGACTCGATCCTCGAATTTGCGCGCGCCACCTTCAATTATGGCCTGCAGCGGAAATTCCCTGTCTATCTCTCGACGAAGAACACCATCCTCAAAGCCTATGATGGCCGCTTCAAGGATATTTTCCAGGAGGTCTACGAGGCTGAATTCAAGTCGAAATTCGAGGCGCTGGGCCTGTGGTACGAGCATCGGCTGATCGACGACATGGTCGCATCCGCGCTCAAGTGGTCGGGCGGTTATATCTGGGCCTGCAAGAATTACGACGGCGACGTGCAATCCGACATCGTCGCCCAGGGCTTCGGCTCGCTGGGCCTCATGACCAGCGTGCTGATGTCCCCGGACGGCAAGACCGTCGAGGCCGAAGCCGCCCATGGCACGGTGACGCGCCATTACCGCGAGCATCAGAAAGGTCACGAGACCTCGACCAATTCGATCGCCTCGATTTTCGCGTGGACGCGGGGCCTCGCCCATCGCGCCAAGCTCGACGGCAACGAGGAGCTGGCGCGATTCTCCAAAACGCTGGAGGACGTCTGCGTCAGGACAGTCGAATCGGGTTTCATGACCAAGGATCTGGCGTTGCTCGTCGGCCATCATCAAAGCTGGCTGTCCACGACGGGCTTCCTCGACAAGGTCGACGAAAACCTGCGCAAGGCCATGGGGTGACGGTTTGCGCCGGCGGTTCTGTTTGGATCGCCGGAACGCCGTTGAAAAGGGTCCCGCTCCCGGCCCGGCGCCGGGGGCGCGGGGGCTCGGCGCGCGGATTTCCCCGGCGGCGCCGGCGGGTCGGTTTTGCGGCGGCGCGCCAAAATACTGTGATTGTATCTGTCTCGCGGCGCGTCTATATAGGCGCCGCCTATGGCCCAATGGGAGAATCGCGGCAATGACGGTCGATCTGGACGAAGACTACAAACCGTCCGAAGACGAGCCTTTCATGTGCGATCGGCAGCGCGAATATTTTCGGCGGAAGCTGCTGGCCTGGAAAGAAGACATCCTCCACGAGAGCCGTGAGACGCTCGCGGCGCTTCAGAACGAGAATGAGAACCATCCGGATCTGGCGGACCGCGCATCTTCCGAGACGGACCGCGCCATCGAGCTGCGGGCCCGCGACCGGCAGAGGAAGCTGATCGCCAAGATCCACGCCGCCCTCGGCCGTCTCGAAGACGGCTCCTACGGCTATTGCGAGGAAACCGGCGAACCCATTTCTCTCAAGCGGCTGGACGCGCGACCCATCGCCACCCTCTCCATCGAGGCGCAGGAACGTCACGAGCGTCGCGAGAAGGTTTACCGGGACGACTAAAAGGCCGCCGCCGGGGCGTTCGGCTCGGCAATGAAAAGTGGAAAGAAAAAGGGCGCCGCTGATCAGCGGCGCCCTTTTCTTTTTATTCCTTCTCCGGCCTGCCGAGCAGGCGGGCCATTTCGGCTTCCAGCGACTCCAGCGGGTCGGCCTCTGGGGGCGGCGGCGGAATCGCGGGGCCCGGAGGCGGCGCTGGCGGCTGGGACGCCGTGGGCGGAACCGCCGGACGCAGGGGCGGAGCCGCCGGGGGCGCGGAAGGACGCGGGGGTGGCGGCGCGACCGGCGGCGGCGCGGCGGCGGTTGACGGCCCAGCCGGCGGCGGCATCTCCCCCTTCGGCTGAATCAGCCGCTGGGTGCGCGCCAGGAAAGGCGGCGTCGCGGGCCGGGGCGGAGCCGGCCGGGCGGGCGGCGGGCTGGCCGGGCGCTGCGCTGGGGCCGGCGGCGCGGGAGGGGCGGGCGGCGGCGCGGCGGCGATCGGCGCTGCGGGAGCCGGCGCGGGTTCGGGCGTCGCCGGCTTGCCGGGGGTGGGGGCGGGCTTGGCCGGAGGAGGCGCGGCAGCCTTGCTGGGGGCGGGCGCAAACAGATCCGGCGGCAGATTGACCGGGCCGGGCGCGGCGGGCTTCGGCATGGGGCCGGCGGCGGGCGACGGCGTCAGCGGCTCGACCGGTCCCGGCGGCCAGGCCGCCGCGGCGGGAGCGGACGCGGCGCGCGCCCGGGCGGCGGCCATGGCCTCCGACGGCGCGATCGAGCCTTCGACCAGAACATCGTTCGGCCCGCCGATCAGGAGCAGGTGCTCCGTGTCGTCGCGGCGCACAATGACGAGCTGGCGCTCGCGGTCGAGATCGAACACGTCGACGACATCCAGCCGGCGCGGCCCGCCCTTCTTGGCGGCGGAGCGAATCCGGCGTCCAAACAGGAGACGGATGATGTAGAGGACAAGGAGCGCGGCGATGAGGAACGCCACGATTGCTCCGAGAATCGGGAGCAGTTGGGAGAATCGGTCTTGCATGAACTGCGGGTCTCTCTTCGAACGCGCCTGTACCTTGCCAAATTAACAGGATTTCTGGCAAGCGGGGTTAAAAGGTTAATCAATGGTTAACGCAGCTTGCGAAAGCGACGCAAACCAGAGGGCGCGCCGTTGCGTTCCGATGCGTCGACCGCCATTCTTTCCTCACGATTCTGGCGGCCGCGCGGCCGGCAAATCGAGAGGGGCCCGGCCGTTTTCGACGTGCGCCTTCATTAACCCTATTCTGGCATGCACACCGAATCGCCCGGATCACGTCACGGTCCGGGCATGGCGCGCGGGGCGTTCAGGATGACCGACAGGACGGCGTCGTCAGCATATGACCGAAGCGAGCGGCCAGGAAGCGCCAGCCTGGTGCTGATGCTCGCTCTCGTGATCTTCGCGGTGCTTGGCGTCTATTTTTTGGCGCCGGCGGCGATTGCGCCGCGCTTCGTCATGTTCGCGCTGGCGCTGTTCGGCGTGGCGGGCGTGTTTTTCCTGTTCACTCTCGCGGTCGGGCTTGTCCAGTTCTCGCCCCGCGCCGCGCGCAACGACGTCACCCGCCTGATTGCGGATTCGGCGGCCGAGGGGCTCGTCGTCACGCAGGATACGCAGATCGTCTACGCCAACGCCGCCTACATGGACCTGTGCGGCGCGCGCGACCCTGCCGGCCTCCAGGTCGTGGAGCGCCTGTTCTCCGGTCCCCCGGAAGTCTCGGAAGCCGTCTACCGGCTGGCGCAGGCGGCGCGCGCCGGCACGGCGCATGTGGAGGAGCTGCGCCTGTCGCCGCCGCTGACCGGCGGGCCTGGCGTGGGCTGGTACCGAATCATGGTGCGGTCGCTCCCGCAGGCGGGCCCGCGCGCCGTGCTCTGGCGCGTGGCCGATGTGACGGGGGAGCGGCAGCGGCAGGAGGGCGTCTTTCAGGAGCTTCAGCACGCCATCGACTTCCTGGATCACGCGCCGGCGGGCTTCTTCTCCGCCTCCCCCGACGGGGCGGTGTCCTACATGAACAAGACGCTCGCCAACTGGCTCGGCTACGATCTCACGCAGGTGGGGTCCGGCGGCGCGACGCTCGCCTCCATCGTCGCCAATAACGGCGCGGCGCTGCTTGCCGCCGTCTCCGGCGCGCCCGGAGAGGTGCGCACGGACCAGATCGACCTCGATCTGCGCTGCCGGGACGGCCGCCCGCTGCCGGTGCGTCTCCTGCACCGCGTCGCCTTCGGGCAGGACGGCGCGGCCGGCGCGTCGCGCACGCTGGCGCTCAACCGCGCTGCGGGCGAAAAGCCGGAGGAGGGGCTGCGCGCGGCGGAGGTGCGCTTCGCGCGCTTCTTCAATTCGACGCCCATGGCGATCGTGACGCTCGACGGCGAGGGGCGCGTGCGCGACTCCAACGCCGCTTTCGCCAAGCTGCTGCCAAAGGCGCTGAAGTCCGGCCAGGCCAGGGAGCCCTGGTCGTTGCTCGCGGGCCTTGGCGAGCGGGACGCCGAGGCGCTCCGCAAGGCGGTTCAGGACGCCATCGACGGCAAGAGCGACGTCAAGCCGGTGAACGTCTCTTTCGAGGAGGGGGCAGGCCCGCGCTCGGCGCGTTTCTTCGTGTCTCCGGCCGAGGACGGCGGCCAGAAGGGCGTGACCATCTATGCGCTGGACACCACCGAGCAGCGCAAGCTGCAGGAGGAATTCGCTCAGTCACAGAAAATGAACGCCGTGGGCCAGCTCGCCGGCGGCATCGCGCACGACTTCAACAACATGCTGACGGCGATCATCGGCTACTCCGATTTCCTGCTGTCCAGCCATCGTCCGACCGATCCGAGCTTCAAGGACATTCGCCAGATCAAGGCGACGGCCGAGCGCGCGGCCGGGCTGACCCGGCAACTGCTCGCCTTCTCCCGTCGCCAGACGCTCCGGCCGCAGGTGCTCCAGCTCGGCGACGCGCTCTCCGAATTGCAGATGCTGCTGCGCCGCGTCGTCGGCGAGAGGAACGAGATCGAACTGCGCCACGGCCGCGACCTGTGGTACGTGAAAGCCGACCTGACGCAGTTCGAACAGGTGATCATCAATCTCGTAGTGAACGCCCGCGACGCCATGCCGGAGTCGGGCGGCCGCGTGCAGATTCGCACGCGCAATGTGACGACGGGGGACTGCGCGAGCTTCAGCGAGCCGCATCTGCCGGCGGCCGATTATGTGCTGGTGGAGGTCGAGGACACGGGCGCCGGCATCCCGCCGGATGTCATCGAGAAGATTTTCGAGCCCTTCTTCACCACCAAGGAGGTTGGCAAGGGCACGGGGCTCGGGCTCTCGACCGTTTTCGGCATCGTCAAGCAGTCGGGCGGTTTCATCTTCGCCGCGAGCGAGGTCGGCAAGGGCACGGTCTTCCGCATCTTCCTGCCGCGTTACATTCCCGAGGAGAAAGAGGCGCCGCAGAAGGAGGCCGAGGGCGCCAAGCCGCAGGGCGATTACACGGGGCAGGGCGTCATCCTGCTGGTCGAGGACGAGGACGCCGTGCGTTCCATCGGCGCCCGCTCGCTCAAGACGCGCGGCTTCACCGTGCTGGAAGCCACGACGGGCCTCGAGGCGCTGGAGGTCGTCGAGGAGGTCGACGGCAAGATCGACCTGATCGTCTCGGACGTGGTGATGCCGGAAATGGACGGCCCCGCCATGTACGCCGAACTGCGCAAGCGCGGCGTCAAGGCGAAGGTCATCTTCGTTTCGGGCTATGCGGAAGAGGCGTTCGCCAAAAATCTGCCGGAGGGCGAATTCGGCTTCCTGCCGAAGCCGTTCTCGATCAAGCAACTCGTCGAGACGGTGAAGGCGCATCTGCCGCCCCCGGGCGCTGGCGGTGCGTCTTAGGAAGCTGATTTCGAGCTCGCGACGGCGCCCTGTCTCTCACAGGGCGTCGTCCGTGTCGCCTTTCCGCCGGCCTCACAGCAGCGGTGCAACGACGCGCACGCGCCGTTTCACGCCGTCCGGCCCGACGACCTCGCGGAACACGTCCGGCGCGCCAAGGGTCACGCTGCCCTTCGGGTCAGGCTCCGGGGCGGTCGCCGGCGGGGCGGGCTCAAGCGGGTTGCGCGGGCGGACGGCGGCCGGGATCGGCCGCGACATTTGCTCGGCCTGCTCGGCGGTGACCATCTGATCCTTCCGGTTGCGCTCGGCGAGGATGCGTTCGGCCTCGGCGAGTGCTTCCGTCCAGCTTTGACCCGGCGGCTTGCAGCCGCAGGTCGGATCATATTTCGTCTCGAACTTGCGCGCGTTCGGATGGTCGGCATAGGGCTCGCCATCGATGGAAACGGCGGACTCCAGCCCCTTCCACTGCGACTGTGTGTAAAGCTTCGCCTCGGCGCCCGGACACATGGCCTTGCAGAGCGCGCCGAGGTCTTCGAGCTGCGCGTGCCGGGCGGAATAGGTGATCGGAAAGAAGCCACCGTCGCAGGAGCGCACGCAGATCGCCATGGGGCCGCCCATCGGCCGCGCGCCCTGGTCGACCTCCTCGGCCTCGCCCTGCTGCGAGGGATCGACCGGCTCATCGCGCAGGCCGGCGCCCTGGTCCGGCGGGCGTACGCCAAAAAGCTCTTCGAAGAAACTGCCCGGATCGGGCTCGGCCGGCGCGCGCTGCTGCGGGCGGCACTCCACCTCATAACGGGCCATGAGCGCCTGACGCTGGCTGTCGTCGGACGCGCCCTGATCATAGGCGGCGATGCTCGCCTGCAAGGCGCCGAGCCGCGCGTTGATTCCGTCGCACTGCGGCGGCCGCGGCTCGCCGAAGAACAGAAACTGCTGGCGATTGCAGCCCATGGACCGGCCCTTGACGGCGAGGCGGGAGTATTCGGCTCTCTGCTTGGCGGCGGCGGCCCGATAACGGGCGGCCATGCCCTCCTGGCCCGCCTTGGCGATCTGGGCGCGCAGATCCATGCAGCGGGGAGATTCGGCCCTTGCGACAGGGGCGATGAAGAACGCGGCGAGCAGGGCGGCGGCGCGCGGCGCCAGGAAACGGGTGGTGCGGATGGTCTCGGGCCCCAGTGTCGGCCTCATTGAATGCTCCGGCTTGCAGCCTGACTGCGGGACGTCTCTCGAGCGCCAGCGGCGCGGCGGGTCCCGTCTCGTAGGAATCACGGCCGGGTTTCCATGCGCCATAGTGGCCCGTTCCGACCGCGGATCAACCGGATGCGATTGTTCAGCCTATCGTGTCGGCAACAAGGCGGCGGCTGTCCGCCCGCTTTTTTTGGCGGAGGCCTTCCCTTGAGCGGGGACTTCGCCCATATCCGGCGCTGACGCATTTGGAGGCCGGCTCGATGACGCGACTTCGCACTTTGTCTTTCACGATCGTTTTGGGCGCGGCGCTCGCCGCCGGCGCAGCCGCCGCGCAGGAGGGGCCGGACCTCATCTTCCGCAAGTCCACGGATTTCAAGTTGTTGACGCCCAACGACAAGCTTGCGACCTATGTGGTCGACGACCCGCTGCTCGACGGCGTTGCCTGCGCCTATACCGCCCATGAAAAGGGCGGCGTCGCGGGCATGTTCGGAGTCGCGGAACAGACGTCCGAGGTCTCGCTTGCCTGCAATCAATACGGCCCGATCAAGCCGCGGGCGGGCAAGGAGAATGAGAAATTCAGCCAGGGCGATCTGATGATCAGCGAGCGACGGTCGCTGCTATGGAAGCAGATGCACATCGCGCGCGGCTGCGACACCAGGCGCAACATGCTGGTCTACATGATCTATTCGGACAAGCTCATCGAGGGCTCGCCGGAAAACTCGACGGCCGTGGTTCCCATCCAGCCCTGGGGCGGCGCAGCCGCCGCCCAGTGCAAGGACTGGGTGCGCTAATCGGAGCAGGCGACGATCGTCGCGTCGGCCGGGATGGACTGACGCGACGCGCCGCCCGGGACGGAGGCCGTGACATCCTCGGCAAGGCCGAACGCGCTGGCCGGCCCATGCCCATGCGACTCGCACCACGCGTCGGCGACGATCCTGCCGCATTCGGCGCGGCCCTTTAGGCACTCGGAGATGCCGTAGCCCTCCTGATCGGCGACGATAAAGGTCTCGGGGGCCGCCTGCGCGCCATGTTGGAAGGCCAGCGTCGCCAGTGCGCCGGCGATGAGCGGCGCGGCGAGGCGGGGCAAAAAGGCGTGTTCGGCTTTTGAGGACAGGATGAACATGGCGGGGAGCCCGTTTGAGGGCCGCCGGCGGTGGAGGCGGCTGCCTAAAGGGTTATCCGGTGTTGGTAAACTATCCCTTAAATCAGCCTGGCGGCGCGATGCGGCGGCGCGATAACGGCCTTGACGCGGCGGCGCGCCCGGCGCATGGTCGCCGCATGACGCTCAACTGCCGAATTTGCGGCCGGATCATCATCAGCTAGCGACCACCGCTGGCCGGAGCCGTCACGTCCCTCAAACGACATGAAACGCGCCGGCCATGCTGGCCCCAGGGGATTTCATGTCGACGCCCGCGCTCAAGATCTACAACACGCTGACGCGAACGAAGGAGCCTTTCAGGCCCATCGATCCCGCACATGTGCGCATGTATGTCTGCGGCCCGACGGTCTACGACTTCGCCCATATCGGCAACGCCCGGCCGCTGATCGTCTTCGACGTGCTCTACCGGCTGCTGCGTCATCTCCATGGGGTGGAGCATGTGCGCTATGTCCGCAACATCACGGACGTCGACGACAAGATCAATGCGCGCGCCGCCGAGCGGGGCGTGACGATCCGCGAGCTGACGGAAGAAACCAACCGCATCTTTCAGGGCGACGTGCGCGCCCTCGGCTGTCTGGAGCCCGACGTGCAGCCGCGCGCGACCGAGCACATCGCTGAAATGATCACGATCATCGACAAGCTGATCGCGACAGGGCACGCCTATGCGGCGGACGGCCATGTGCTTTTCGACGTGCCGTCGATGCCCGCCTATGGCCGTCTCTCACGGCGCTCGCTCGATGAGATGCTGGCCGGCGCGCGGGTGGATGTCGCGCCCTACAAGCGCGGCGACATGGATTTCGTGCTGTGGAAGCCGTCGCGGGAGAATGAGCCCGGCTGGGACTCGCCCTGGGGGCGGGGACGCCCCGGCTGGCACATCGAATGCTCGGCCATGTCCTGGCGCCATCTCGGCGAGACCTTCGACATTCACGGCGGCGGCATCGATCTGGTCTTCCCGCATCATGAAAACGAAATCGCGCAGAGCTGCTGCGCCTTCGGCCGCGACGTGATGGCGACCTACTGGATGCACAATGGCTTCCTCCAGGTCGAGGGCGAGAAGATGTCCAAGAGTCTGGGTAACTTCATCACGATCCATGAGCTGTTGCACACGGATACGTTCGGCGGCCGGAAATGGCCCGGCGAAGTCCTGCGCCTCGCCATGCTGCGCACGCATTATCGCCAGCCGATCGACTGGACCGTGAAGGCGCTGGAAGAGGCGGAGAAGACGCTGGAGAAATGGCGGGGCGTCGCCGCCTCCGCGCAGGCGCTGGAACATCCGCCGTTTGTCGAGGCGCTCGTCGACGACCTGAACTTTTCCAGGGTGGAAGCAGAAATGCATGCGCTTGCCAGCGTCGCCGAAACGCCGGCGGGCGGGGACCATCCCGCTGCGCCGGCGGCGCGCGGCGCCTTGCGGTTCTGTCTCGAGCTCTTGGGTCTGGACGGCATTCTCGACGCCTCCTGGAACAAGGTGGCGGTCGATCCGGCTCTGAAGGAGACGGTCGACTCGCTGATCTCCGCCCGCCTCGCCGCGCGCGCGGCGAAGAACTGGGCGGAGTCCGACCGCATTCGCGATGAGCTTGCCGCCATGGGCGTGGCGCTCAAGGACAACAAGGACGGCACGACGAGCTGGGAGATGAAGCGATGATCGCGGCGCCCCCCACCCGTCGCGCTTCGCGCGCCACCCTCCCCGCGAGGGCGAGGGAGGAGAACACGCAGATCGCCGCTTCGTTTGAAATGCTGCTATTTGTTTGCAACGCCGCCGCCACCCCATCCCTCGCCATTACGGCGCGCGAAGCGCGGCGGGTGGGGTAAAGGAAACAGCCATGTCCAACGACGACTGGAAATCCACGCTGCCGTTCAAGCGCCATTGGGCGGTCTACCTCGTCTTCAAGCTCGGCTTGCTGGCGCTCGCGGCCTTTGTCGCCTGGCATTTGCTGCGCGCCTTCGCGGTGGTGTGATCATGGCGCAGCCCGGCCTTCGCCCGTTTCTCCCTGCCGACGCGCCCACGCTCGCCGCCCTGTTTCGCGCCAGCGTGGAAGAGCTTGCCGCCGAGGATTACGACGAGGATCAGCGCGAGGCGTGGATCTCCGCGGCCGATGACGAGGCCGCCTTCGCCGCGCGTCTGTCCGGCGCGCTCACCATCGTCGCGCTGGTGGACGGCGAACTGGCGGGCTTTGCTTCGCTGAAGGACAATCAGCTTTTCGACATGCTCTACGTGCGGCCCGATCTCTCGGGGCAGGGCGTCGGCAGCGCGCTGGCCGACGCCATCGAGAAACTCGCCGGCGCGCGCGGCGTGACGAAACTGACCGTCGAGGCCTCCGATTCCGCTCGCGATTTCTTCGCGGCGCGCGGCTATGTCGGGCAGAGCCGCAATACGGTGACCGTCGCGGGCCAATGGCTCGGGAACACCACCATGATCAAGGAACTGGCGGCGCCCGCCGCCGGGAGAACGCATTGATGGCCAGGGAACGCGTCACGCTCTATGACACCACGCTGCGCGATGGCGCGCAGACGACCGGGGTCGATTTTTCGCTTGAGGACAAGCGGCAGATCGCCGCCATGCTCGACGAGCTCGGGGTCGATTATGTCGAAGGCGGCTATCCCGGCGCCAATCCGACGGACACGGAGTTTTTCGGCGCGCGGCCAAACCTGCGCGCGCGCTTCTCGGCCTTCGGCATGACGCGGCGGCAGGGTCGGTCGGTCGAGAACGATCCCGGCGTCGCCGCGCTCCTCGACAGCGCGGCCGACGCCGTCACCTTCGTCGCCAAAAGCTGGGACTATCAGGTCAAGGTCGCCTTACGCTCCACGGAAGAGGATAATCTCGAAGGCATTACGCAGTCCGTAAGAGCGGCGGTCTCCAGAGGGAAGGAGGTCGCAGTCGATTGCGAACATTTTTTCGACGGCTTCAAGGACAATCCCGCTTATGCGCTGGCCTGCGCCAGGGCGGCCCATGACGCCGGCGCGCGCTGGATCGTGCTCTGCGACACCAATGGCGGGACGCTGCCGCACGAAATCGAACGGATCGTCGCGGAGGTCGTGAAGGTCATTCCCGGCGGTCACGTCGGCGTGCATTGTCATGACGACACCGGACAGGCGGTGGCCAATTCGCTGGCTGCGGTGCGCGCCGGGGCGCGGCAGATTCAGGGGACGCTCAACGGTCTTGGCGAACGCTGCGGCAACGCCAATCTGACGACGATCATCCCGACGCTGCTGCTGAAGGCGGAATTCGCAGAGCGTTTCGAAATCGGCGTCACGAGAGATAAGCTCACCCATCTCACGCGCATCAGCCATGCGCTGGACGAGCTGCTCAATCGCGCGCCGAACCGCCACGCGCCCTATGTCGGCGCCAGCGCCTTCGCCACCAAGGCGGGCATCCACGCCTCCGCCGTTATGACCGACCCGCGCACCTATGAGCATGTGCCGCCGGAGACGATCGGCAATATGCGCCGCGTGCTGGTCTCGGATCAGGCGGGGCGCTCGAATATCATTTCGGAACTCACCCGTCTTGGCGTGACGGTGGAGAAGGACGACCCGAGGCTCGCGCGCCTCCTCGACGAGGTGAAGGAGAAGGAGGCGCAGGGCTACGCCTATGAGGGCGCGGACGCGTCCTTCTTTCTGCTGGCCAAGCGGGTGCTCGGCGAGGCGCCGCATTTCTTCGACATCGAGCGCTACAGCGTGGCGGTCGACCGGCGCTTCTCGCGCAACGGATTCGAGGATCAGGGCGCCGAAGCGATCGTGAAGATCACTGTCCACGGCGAGACCCGCATCTCGGCGGCCGAGGGCAACGGTCCGGTCAATGCGCTCGATCTGGCGCTGCGCAAGGATCTCGGCGCCTATCAGAAATTCATCGACGATGTGCGGCTGGTGGATTATCGCGTGCGCGTCTTCCAGGGCGGCACGGACGCGGTGACCCGCGTGCTGGTCGAATGCGCGGACGCGGAGGGCAATCGCTGGTCCACCGTGGGCGTCTCGGCCAATGTCATCGACGCGTCCTTCGAGGCGATCGTCGACGCGATCAATTACAAGCTGCTGGTGTCGGGGGCGCGATAGACCGAAGAGGGCGCCCCCCTCCCTGTCCCTCCCCCGCTGCGCGGGAGAGGGGACGCTCGTGATCAGCAATGTCGATGAAGGCCCGAATCTGCCCCCTCTCCCGCGCAAGCGGGGGAGGGTTGGGGAGGGGGCACGTCACATCTTCTCTGTAATGGCCGTCTCTTTGACCTTCGGCATGCGCCGCGCCGTCGAGAGGATCATCGGCAGAATGTCCTCCACCCGCTCGGCGACCGAGTAGCGCACCTCATAGCCCTCGCGGATGAAGCCCTCATTGTGCATATGGGCGAAGAGCGACAGCAATGGGCGCCAGAAGCCGCCAATATCCGCGATGACGAGCGGCTTGGTGTGTCGGCCGAGCTGAATCCAGGTGAGCTGTTCCGTGAGCTCCTCCAGCGTGCCCACGCCGCCGGGCAGCGCCACAAAGGCGTCCGACCTCTCGAACATCAGCCGCTTTCGCGTGTGCATGTCCTCGACCACGATCATTTCAGTGAGGCCGCGCATGGCGATTTCCCGGTCATCGAGAAAGCCGGGGATGATCCCTGTCACCCGCCCGCCCGCGTTCAGCGTGGCTCGGGCCGTGATCCCCATGAGGCCGCAGGAGCCGCCGCCAAAAACGAGACCGACGCCGGCCTGGGCCAGAAGGCGCCCGAAAGTTTCCGCCGCGGCGGCGTAGCGCAAGTCGTCTCCCTCGGCAGAGCCGCAGTAGACGCAAATGTTCTTGATCTTTTGCATAACCGTCTTCCGTCATCTGGCGCCCGTCCCCCCGGCCGTCAAGCGGGGTGCGCGAGGAAGGCAAAAGTCTTATATGACCTTTCAAGCCTCTTTCGCGAGGCGCCTCTCAGTTCATCATCGGACTCCGAATGCTCAGAATTGGCCAACGCTCGTCGGGCGCCTCTGGCGTGCCCGATCCGCAGGACGCTTCCCTTTCCGAAGCCTCGCTCCTCAAGACAATTCGCCGGCTGTGGCCCTATATCTGGCCGCGCGGCAGGCGCGATCTGGAGCTGCGCGTCGCAGTCGTCTTCGGGCTGCTGATCGTCAGCAAGCTCTTCAACGCCATGACGCCCTATGCTTTCAAATGGGCGACAGACGCCCTCGCGGAAAGCGGAGCAGATGCGCTGCCCGTTCTGGGCGCCGGCGCCGTCGGATTCACCCTGCTCATGGGCGCGATCCGCATCGTCGCGGTCATCCTGATGCAGACGCGAGACGGCATTTTCGCGGCCGTGGCCATGCACGCCGTGCGGCGGCTGGCCACGGACCTGTTCGTGCACATGCACGAATTGTCGCTGCGCTTCCATATCAGCCGCAAGACGGGCGGGCTCACGCGCGTTCTGGAGCGCGGCCGCAACGCCATTGAGACGCTGTCGCGCCTCGTGATGTCCACCGGCGCGCCCACCGCGATCGAGATGGTTCTCGTTCTCGGCGTGTTTCTCTATCAGTTCGACTGGCGCTACGGCGTCGTGCTCGTTCTGACGCTCGCCGCCTATTTCGCCTATACGACGCTCGCCACCAACTGGCGCATCTCCATCCGTCGCAAGATGAACGAGAGCGACACCGACGCCAATCAGAAGGCGATCGACAGTCTGCTCAATTACGAGACAGTGAAATATTTCAGCGCCGAGGCGCGCGAGGCCGAGCGCTACGACAGGTCGATGATCCATTACGAGAAGGCGAGCACGCATTCCTACGTCTCGCTCGCCGTTCTCAACGCCGGACAGACGGTGATCTACATCATCGGCGTCACCGTGATGATGATCATGTGCGTCTACGGCATTCGCGCCGGGCACAACAGCATCGGCGATTTCGTGCTGATCAACGCCATGATGATTCAGCTCGCGCAGCCGCTGAATTTCATGGGAACCTTCTACCGGGAGGTGCGGCAGGCCATCATCGACATCGAGATGATGTTCGGCATTCTGTCGCGCAGCCCCGAGATCAAGGACAAGCCCGGCGCGAAACCGCTTGTCGTTTCGGAAGGCCGCATCGTCTTCGACGACGTGCATTTCCATTACGATCCCGAGCGGCCGATCCTGAAGGGCGTCAGCTTCGAAGCCACTCCGGGGCAGACGATCGCCATCGTCGGGCCGTCCGGCGCCGGCAAATCCACGATCTCCCGGCTGATGTTCCGCTTTTACGAGCCGCAGGGCGGGCGGATCATGATCGACGGGCAGAACATTCTCGACGTGACGCAGATCAGCCTGCGCGCCGTCATCGGCATGGTGCCGCAGGATACGGTGCTGTTCAACGACAGCATCGGCTACAACATCCGCTACGGCCGCTGGGACGCCGCCGACGAAGAGGTGCGCGAGGCGGCGCGGCTGGCGCAGATCGACGCCTTCATCCAGCGCGTGCCGGGCGGCTATGACGCGCAGGTGGGCGAGCGCGGGCTGAAGCTCTCCGGCGGCGAGAAGCAGCGCGTCGCCATCGCCCGCACGATCCTGAAGGGTCCGCCAATTCTCATCCTCGACGAGGCGACCTCGGCGCTCGACAGTTTGACCGAGCACGAAATCCAGGAGGCGCTGCGCCGGGTTGCCAGGGGCCGCACGACGCTGGTGATCGCACACCGCCTGTCGACCGTCGTGGACGCGGACGAGATCCTGTTCCTCGACCACGGCCGCATCATCGAGCGCGGCCGCCACGCGGAGCTGCTGGCGCTGGGCGGACATTACGCCGGCATGTGGAACCGCCAGCGCGAAGCCGCCGAGGCCCGCGCGCGGCTGATCGAGGCCGAACGGGAAGAGGCAGAGGCGGAGTAGGGCGGCGGGCGCCCCCACCCGACCCCGCTTCGCGGGGCCACCCTCCCCGCAAGGGGGAGGGATGCGCTCGCGAGCAGCATTCATGTTGGCGTCATCGTCCGTCTTGCGAGGTGATCCCCATACCTCCCCCTCGCGGGGAGGTCGGCGGTCGAAGACCGCCGGGTGGGGGTCTCGCCGCTGCGGCCATGATGGGCCTTGGCCCCAGCCGACCCCGCTTCGCGGGGCCATCCTCCCCGCAAGGGGGAGGGATGCGCTCGCGAGCAGCATTCACGTTGGGGTCATCTCCGTCATGCGACGTGATCCCCATACCTCCCCCTCGCGGGGAGGTCGGCGGTCGAAGACCGCCGGGTGGGGTTCGCGCCGCCACAGCCATGAAGGGGCTTGACCCCACCCGACCCCCGCTTCGTGGGCCCACCCTCCCCGCAAGGGGGAGGGATGCGCTCGCGAGCAGCATTCACGTTGGGGTCATCGTCCGTCATACGGATCGGCTGGGGTCCGAGCCGCTGGCGAAATCCCGCAGGCTTTTGGCGAGGATCGTTCTTTGCTCTAAGTCAAGTTCGGGCGCACCCTGATGCTTCGCAGCCGCCTCGGGAGCGTCCGATGTCCAAATCTCTTCTTCTCGCTTCATTGATCGCGCTCGGCGCGGCGTCCGGCGCCCATGCGCAGATCGCGGCCGAGCATCCGCGTTTCTGCGTCATGAACGTCGGGCCGGCGCAGATGATGTTCAGCGCCTTTCAGGAAAACCGCACGGACGCCATCTTCTGTCAGTCCATCGCCGAGGCGGGCAAGACCTTGATCATCCTCGACGCGAAGAGCAATGAGCTTCGCGACATGAATATCGAGGCCCGGGTGCTGAAGGACGTCGGACAGAAGGACTGGCGTGACGATCTCGACGCCAACACCGTCTCCCGCCTGCCGCCGGGCAAATATCTGGCGGCCGCCGGCACGACGAGCTTCAATGCCGAATTCGCGAAGGACGGCGAGTATATGGCTGTGGTGCGCGCCTTCAGCGACGACGGCGCCAAGGACTATATCGGCCAGTACCGCTTCACGGTGGGCGCGGATTATACCCAGATCATCGCCACGGGCGTGGCCGTGGCGGCCGTGAGCTTTACGGGCTTTCTGCTGCTGTGGCGGCGCGGGAGCGTGGGCAAGGCCGCGGCCAAGGCGAAGCCCGCGACGTCAGCCGCGCGTCAGTCGTCTTAGATTGCGGTCGACACGCCTCTTGTAGACGGCCATGGCGCGGCCGGCGGCGTGATGCGGCTCGCCGGCGGCGATGCTGCGCGCGGCCGCCAGCGACGCCTCGGTCGCCGCGTCGATCTTCTCGACGACCATGAGCGGAGCCTCTTGGCTGGGGTCGACGACGCCGAATGCCATCTTGGTCAAGCGCATCGCGATGACGGCGTTGGCCGCCATGCTCAGGGTGAGCGTATCGACGAAAAGCGTGACGAGGTCCGACCTGCTGTTCATTTGCGTCAACCTCCGCGGCGAGACCCGGAGTTTGCGTCATCTGGATTGTAAATGCAAAGGCTGGGCCGTCTGGCTGGCCTGAGCGTTTCTTTCCCGAGGGTTGCGCTTCCCTCCGGCCCCCGGAACCCCCATATTCGCGGCCATGGCGAAGTCTCCCGAAAAACCGAAGCCTGCGAAGAAGGACCCCGCGCGCCCCACCCGCGCCAAGGCGTCGAAGCCCGAGGTCGCGCCGCTGGCGCCGCATCTCGCCCAGCTCCTCAACCCCGCGCTGGCGCCCGGGTTCGAGGACATGCGGCAGGCTGGCTATGACGTCTCCGATCCAACCGCTCTGGACAATGAAGACATCCCCAAATGGGTGCTGGGCGACTTGTCCCCTCAGGGCGGCGGCGTACAGGCGACCGCCGATTCGCTCGCGGAGCTGCTCCGCCTCGGCGACCCCAATCTTCGCGACACGAAACCGTGGGTCCCGCATCGCCCCGAGCGCCCGGAGAAGTCCGAAGGCGGCCTCAAGTTCGAGCTTGTTTCGGACTATACGCCCAAGGGCGACCAGCCGGCGGCCATCGCCGAACTGGTGAAGGGCATCGAGGCGCATGACCGCGATCAGGTGTTGCTCGGCGTCACCGGCTCGGGCAAGACCTTCACCATGGCCAGCGTCATCGCCGCGACGCAGCGGCCGGCGCTCATTCTCGCGCCCAACAAGACGCTGGCGGCGCAGCTCTACGGCGAGTTCAAGAGCTTCTTTCCCAACAACGCCGTCGAATACTTCGTTTCCTATTACGATTACTATCAGCCTGAGGCCTATGTGCCGCGCTCGGACACCTATATCGAGAAGGAGTCGAGCGTAAACGAGCAGATCGACCGCATGCGCCACGCCGCGACGCGCTCGCTGCTGGAGCGCGACGACGTCATCATCGTCGCCTCGGTGTCCTGCATCTACGGCATCGGCTCGGTCGAGACCTATACGGCCATGACCTTCTCCGTGCAGCTCGGCGAGAAGCTGGAGCAGCGGCAGTTGGTGACGGACCTTGTCGCATTGCACTACCGCCGCGTGCAGGCGGATTTCACGCGAGGAACCTTCCGCGTGCGCGGCGATACGGTGGATGTGTTTCCGGCCCACTATGAGGATCGCGCCTGGCGCATTTCCTTCTTCGGCGACGAGGTGGAGTCGATTTCGGAGTTCGATCCGCTCACCGGCAAGAAGACTGTCGATCTCGAATTCGTGAAGATCTACGCCAATTCGCACTATGTCACGCCGCGCCCGACGCTGCTGCAATCCATCAAGGCCATCAAGGATGAACTGAAGCAGCGGCTCGACGAGCTGAACCGCTCGGGGCGCCTGCTGGAGGCGCAGCGGCTCGAACAGCGCACGCGCTTCGATCTGGAGATGATGGAGGCGACGGGCGCCTGCGCCGGCATCGAGAATTATTCGCGCTATCTCACCGGCCGCAAGCCCGGCGAGCCGCCTCCGACGCTCTTCGAATATCTGCCCGACAATGCGCTGGTCTTCGCGGATGAAAGCCATGTGTCGATCCCGCAGATCGGGGGCATGTATCGCGGCGACTTCCGGCGCAAGGCGACGCTCGCGGAATATGGATTCCGCCTGCCGTCCTGCATGGACAATCGCCCGCTGCGATTCGAGGAATGGGACGCCATGCGGCCCCAGACGGTCTCTGTCTCTGCGACCCCCGGCAATTGGGAGCTGGAGCAGACCCGCGGCGTCTTCGTCGAGCAAGTCATTCGCCCGACCGGGCTGATCGATCCGCCCGTCGAAGTGCGCCCGGCGCGCTCGCAGGTGGACGACCTTCTGGACGAGGTGCGCGCCACCTCGCAGATCGGCTATCGCACGCTCGTCACCGTGCTGACCAAGCGCATGGCCGAGGACCTCACCGAATATCTGCACGAGAACGGCATGCGCGTGCGCTACATGCACAGCGACATCGACACGCTGGAGCGCATCGAGATCATCCGCGACCTGCGCCTCGGCGCCTTCGACGTGCTGGTCGGCATCAATCTGCTGCGCGAGGGTCTCGATATTCCCGAATGCGGTCTCGTCGCCATTCTCGACGCCGACAAGGAAGGGTTTCTGCGCTCCGAAACCTCGCTGGTGCAGACCATCGGCCGCGCCGCGCGCAACGTCGACGGGCGCGTGATCCTCTATGCGGATCACATCACGGGCTCGATGAAGCGCGCCATGGACGAGACGGAACGCCGCCGCGCCAAGCAGCAGGCCTACAATATCGAGAACAACATCACGCCGGCGTCGATCAAGCGCGGCATCGCCGACATTCTCGGCAGCGTCGCCGAGCAGGATCATGTGACGGTCGACACCGGATTCGACATCGCCCCGGGCCATAATCTCGCGGCGACCATCGCCGATCTCGAAAAGCGCATGAAGGAGGCGGCGGCCGATCTCGCTTTCGAGGAGGCCGCGCGGCTGCGCGACGAGATTCAGCGCTTGCAGAAGGCCGAGCTGCTTGCCGAAGCGAGCCCGCTGTTGCGCATGTCCCTCGCGCGTAAGGCGGGGGGAGGGGGCGGTGAGAGCCTGTCGACCCGCGCCCGCAAGCCGACCGACGCCGACATGGGGCCGCATAATTTCGGCGGCGGGGAGGCGAGGCCCGTGGGTCGCGTCGCGCCCGCGCGCCCGGCGGGGCGGTCGTCGGGCGGGAAGCCTGGAACGCGGACAGTGAAGGGCAAGCCGAAATAGGGACGCGCGTGGCAGGTGAAAGCCTGAGAGCCGTGTTACGCTGAACTCGTCTCGTGCGACGAGATGCACGAGGTCTCGCGCGAAGACCGATCAACCAAAACGGGAAATCCGTGGCAAGCCGTTAGGAAAGAGCGTGTTGCGGAATGCGGCGTCTGTAATATTTTAGGAACGCGCATATCGGATGTCTCGATCGACTTGCGGCGAAATTGGTTGAGAGGAAGCGATGACAGACCGGCTCGTCATGGGGAACCGTGCGCTCAGCATAAGGCCGCAAACGTCAGATATCGTCATCAACAATACGGGCCGTGGCGATGTCGCGCCGGTGAAGGTCGAGAAGCTCAGAAAGCCGGAGCAAAAATTGGTGCGCTCGATGAGTCAGGGATCAACCCCGACGCAGGAGCCTCGTGATCAGCGCGAAAGAAAACTGCACGACTCCGCGAGGAGCGGCGAGCGTCCGGGGGAGAAATCTCAAAGCCTCACCGCTCGTTTCGCGAGCGATGTGCACCGAAACGACGAGAGACAGACCGAGAAGGGCGCCGAGACGAGATCGGCGCGGTCGAGGAGTCATGGATCGACGGCGACGCGGGAGCCCCTCGACACAAGCCGCCCGAAACACAAGACGCGTCAGCGCGATCATCACGACACGATCAAGGAGAAGAAATCCATAGGGAACCCTGAGACAGGATTGGTGCGCTCGAAGAGCGAGGGGAGCCAGACGCAGGCGTCCCCTGTCGAAGGACGGCGCAAGCTGCGGACTTCCAGGAACCGCGCCAATGATGGCGTGGAGAAAGCCCCAACTGGCGGGAAGAAATTGTTCAGATTGCCCTGGCGCGGCAATAGAGCGCTCGACAAGAGTCAGCAGGATCGGTTCAGGCGGTTGGCGGCTCTGGATGAAGATGTCCCGGCGAATCCGAACCTTTCGTCCGAAGAGAGCGCGGCGTGGCCCGCCTTCGAGCGGGAAGGTTTCGACAAGCGTGAAATGCTGCGCCTGCAGACTGCCGGTCTGGGGATCGAGGAGGGGAAGCTCTATCGCGCCAAGGACCTTCGCATCACCGAAGACACGGTCGCGAGTCAACCGAAGGACGTCAAGGTAGAGCTGCTCAAAAAGGGGAAGTGCGGGCAAGTCTACAAGACACAGTACAAAACGGAGGACGGCTCCACTTATGCCGGCGCCTTCAAGCCGTTGGCCCTGGAGACGAAAAGCAACGGCGCCATCGCCTCGGGGATCAATCCGAGGAATCCGCAGCTCGCCATGCGCAACGTCATTGTGGACAAGCTGGCGCGCAAACTTGGCTTCACGGTCGTGGACCCGATCAAGGTGGCGATCAGAACCCTACCTGATGGGTCGGTCGAACTCGGCCTCGAGACGAGGATGATCACGGAGGGGGTCCAGGGCGACGACGTCGCCGGCATGACAGGGCGTTACGGTCAGTCCAATATTTATGAGAATCCCCAGATTTGGCCCAGTCTGATCGAGCTCCAGCTTCTGGACGCCTTGACCGGGCAGATCGACCGCCATGCTGGAAACTGGTTCGTTTGCGAGGTGGATAAAATCAAGAAAGTCGTGGGTTTCGATCACGACTTTTGCCTGGGCGATCAGATCAAGACTCCAAATGACGCAAGCCAAAGCGGCGCGCTGAGCAATGATATCCTCAAGACGGGCGTCAGGACGCCCGTTTTCCACGGCGTGCTCATGCCGCCAGTCATCGACACCGATATGGCTGAAGCGATTGAAAAGCTTTCACCGGATGAGCTGCGGAAGATCATCGGACGCAAGCTGACGGAGTCAGAGCGCGATGCGGCAGGTACACGGCTGACGGCCCTCAAGGCGCATGTGACGGCCCTGCGTAAAGGCGGCAGGGTTGTCGATCCGAAGGAATGGGGCAAGCCGGTCGTCAAAAGCTGGTTGCTGGGCGACGGCCAGCGCGTCGATGACAGCTACATCCTGCGCGAATTCAAATATTGGGATGAATATTTGCATATGAGCCATCCCGAGAGTTCCGAGTCGAGCACTCTGAATTTCAATACACCCATAAAGCCGCCGCAGCCCGCCAATCGTGACGACTCCGAGACGAGCAGTCTGAATTTCAATACGCCCTCCAAGCCGCCTCAGCCCGACAATCGTGACGAGTCGGAAACGAGCGGTCTCAATTTCAGTTTGCCCGGCAATCCGTCCACCAGTCCGTCCCACGATCCTGACAATGCGGAAAGCACCATCTCTCCCGCGCGCCCCGGCGCGAAGGTCGATAATTCGTTCTCGGATCCCTTCAGCGGCAGTCTGTTCGATTCACCGGTCCAGGATAATCGCGACGTCGACAGGAAGTCCGAGAGTTCCGAATGATTGAGCAGCGCAAGGCGGCGCCGTTCGAACGGACTCCTCACCTCAGGCTCGGCGGAACGCGCCTGTCCTGATTTTGTCTGGGGACCCTGCTTCTCCAGGGATGCGAAGGATCTGCGGGATGTCGATCGAAATGGCGTTGCGGAATTTGCTCGCTGAAATCGGACAGCATTTTTCATTCGGCGAATTGCGCCTCGACGAGGAGCGCGGCTGCGCGCTTCGCTTCGGCGGGCGGACCACAGTCAATCTGCAATACCGCGATGAGGACGACGCGTTCTACCTTTACGCCATTCTCGGCGCGCCGCCTCCAAGGCTGGAGACCTATCGCGATCTGCTGGGCGCCAATCTTTTCTGGGAGGGAACCTCGGGCGCCACGCTGAGCCTGTCGAACGACGATCCGCCGAGGGTCGTGCTGTCACAGGCGTTCGACTGGCGCGGCAAGACGGGCGCGCAGTTTGCGCGCACGATTGAAACCTTCGCCGCCGTCGTGGGGGACTGGGCCGAGATGCTCTCGGGCGAGTCTGATCGCGGGCAGGCGACGGCGGCGCCGCTAAATGCGGAGATGGCCGCGATGATAAGAGTTTGAGTCCCGTGCGAGGGTGACGGCGCCTCACGCGCGCCAGCGGGGCGCAGTGAAGGGGAGGCCGAAACAGGGGGACCGGCCTGTTCGGCGGACAGTCGATAAAATTAGTAGAGAGTTCGGCGAAATTGCGCTAATGACCATAAGCTTATGTGTGGTTCATGCATTGCGTGGATATTGGAATGGTCGAGCAGATTTCGAATGGCGGCCGGGCGGCCGGGTCCATCTCCCTTGTCGCCGGGCGGCTGAGACACGCGATTGGAGATGCGCTCTCGGCCCTCGTCCTCTTCCCTGTCTCGGCCACCTATCTCCTCTCCTATACCGCGCTCGTCTATTCCGGTCCGCTCGCGTTCGGACGGCCTGCGGGGCTGGCGGCGATGCTGGTCACGAGCCTCGTGGCGGGGCTCGTCACGGGTCTGTCGAGCTCTTTCCGCTTCGCCTGCGGCACGCTGGATAACAACGCCACCGCCATCATGGCGACCGTGGCGGGGGCGATCGCCGCGGATATGGGCGCGGGCGCCAGCCCCGACGCCGTTCTGGCGACGGTGATCGTCGGCATGGCGATCGCGGGCGTGGCGGCGGGCGCGTCCATGCTCGCCATCGGTCTGGCGCGGGCGGGCGGCGTGGTGCGGCTGATGCCGCTTCAGGTGACCGCCGGCTTCCTCGGCACGACCGGCTGGATTCTCGCCGCCGGCGGATTGCGTGTCGGCCTGGGCCGGCGTCCCGACCTCGCGGTCCTGACCGACGCCACGCTGAGCTGCCGGCTCGCCGCCATCCTCGCCATCGCGGGCGCCATCGCCCTGATCACGCCGCGCGCGAGGTCGCCGCTGGTCCTCCCCGCGCTGATCGCCGTCGCCATCGCCGCGCATCACGCGGCCTTCGCCGCGCTGGGCGTCGACCTCGCCGCGCAGCGCGAAACAGGCTGGCTGATCGCCTTTCCGTCGAACCTCTCGGCGACGCTCCCCTGGAGCATGTCGACCCTGACCCAGGTGGACTGGGGGGCGCTGTCGCGTCAGGGGCTTGCGCTCATCGTTCTGGGGCTGGTGGGGCCGATCAGCCTGTTGCTGACCGCCACCGGGCTGGAGGCCGCCACGCGCGGGGACGCGAAGATCGACCGCGAACTCATCGTCGGCGGCGCCTCGTCGCTGCTGAGCGGCGCGGCCGGCGGCACGATCGGCTTCATCACTTTCGCGCGCAGCATGACGCTGAGAGAAGCGGGCGCCGCGAGCCGGGCCTCGCCTGTCGTCGCCACGCTGCTGATCGGGCTCCTGCCGTTCGTCTTTCCGGAGGCGCTGGGCGTCATTCCCGTCACGGCGCTGGGCGGCCTTCTGTTCTATCTCGGCGCCGGGCTTCTTCATAAATGGGTCTATGCGACCCGCGCCAGAATGTCCTTTGGCGAATGGGCGGCCATTCCCGCGGTCATTGCGCTCTCCGTCCATTACAGCGTCATCGTCGGCGTTTTTGCCGGGCTCCTGTTCGGCTGCGTGAATTTCACCGCGACCTATGGGCTCGGCGCGCCTGTGCGCGCGCGCTATTTCGGCGACGTCGCGCTGAGCAATGTGTGGCGCTCCCATGCCGACAGGGAAGTGCTGTGGGAAACCGCCCGGCAGCGCCTCGTCCTGTATCTTCAGGGCTTTCTGTTCTTCGGGACCGCCAATCGCCTGCTCAGGGACGTGCGGGCGGAGATTGAGCGCGCGAGCGGCCTGCGCTGGCTGGTCTTCGATCTCGGCGGCGTCGAAGGCGTCGACAGTTCGGCCCTGTCCACCTTTCAGCGCATCTGCGAGCTTGCCGCCGAACGAAACATCGGCGTGCTCTTCGCCGCGATGCCGGGGGAGGTCGTCGAGCGCCTGCGGCAGGCGCGCCCGGGGGCGTCGCCGATCTTCGCGCCCACGCTGGACGAGGCGCTGGAATGGTGCGAGGAGCGCGCCCTCGCCGAGGCCGACCACGTCTCGAACGCGCCGGAAACCCTGTCCGCGAAGCTTTCGGCTCAGTTCGGCGCGGAGACGGCGCGCGTCTTTCTCGACCATTTCCACATCATCGACGTCCCCGCCGGCGCGACGCTGATGGAGCAGGGGGAGCAAAGCGACGATCTGGCCTTCATCGAAAGCGGGCGGGCGAGCGTCCATGTGGCGTACGAAGACCGGCCGCCGGTGCGGGTCCGCACGCTGGCAGCGGGCACGATGATCGGGGAACTTGGCTTTTACGTCGGCGCGGCGCGAACCGCGACGATTCGGGCCGACGCCGACTGCCGCGTGATCCGGGTGGCGCCCGCCGACATCGCCAGGCTGGAGGCGTCGCATCCGCATCTCGCGCTGGAGTTCCACAGGCTGATCGCGAAACGGCTCTGCCTGCGCATCCACGACAAGGATCACCTCATCGCCGGCCTCATGCGGGGCATGCGGCGAACGACTGTGTAACGGGCCGAGGCGGGCCGGGGAGATTCCAGTTCACAAGATCGACTTTCTCCATTAGGGTCCGCGCCGACTCCGCCGCCCGCCCGGGCGCTGCGGCCTTTTTGCTTTCCCGCGCTATCTGACCCTTCAGCAGGCCAGCAAGCGCCCAGAAGGAACCACATGGCCAAGGAAGAACTCCTCGAATTTCCCGGCATCGTCACGGAACTCTTGCCCAGCGCGATGTTTCGGGTGAAGCTCGAGAACGATCACGAAATCATCGCCCATACGGCCGGCAAGATGCGCAAGAACCGCATTCGCGTGCTGGAGGGCGACAAGGTGCTCGTCGAAATGACGCCTTATGATCTGACCAAAGGCCGCATTACCTATCGTTTCCGGTAATTTCTTTCGGGCGGAGACGCTTTCGTGACTGCCAACCCCGCCGCTCCCAAGACGAAGCTCATTCTGGCCTCGGCCTCGCCGCGCCGTCTGGCGCTGTTGCAGCAGGCCGGGCTGGACGCCGACGCGCTTTTGCCCGCCGACATCGACGAGACGCCGCACAAGGGCGAATCGCCCCGCGCGCTGGCGATCCGCCTCGCGAGCGAAAAGGCCGCCGCGTCGGCGAAGGTCCGGGCGGCGCACGCCGATCTGAAAGACTCGTTCCTCATCGCCGCCGACACGGTCGTCGCGGTCGGGCGGCGCAGCCTGCCGAAGCCGGATACGACCGAGGAGGCCGAGGAATGCCTCCAGCTTCTTTCCGGGCGCCAGCACCGGGTCTACACGGCGATCAGCCTCATCACCCCGCGCGGCTTCGAGCGCAAGCGCCTCGTCGAGGCGAGGCTGCGCTTCAAGCGCCTGAGCTCCATGGAGGTCGACGCCTATCTCTCATCCGGCGAATGGCGGGGCAAGGCGGGCGGTTACGCCATTCAGGGCCTGGCCGGCTCCTTCGTCGTGAAGCTCGTCGGCTCCTATACGGCGGTTGTCGGCCTGCCGCTCTACGAGACTGTCTCGCTGCTCGCGGGCGAGGGCTATCCGGTGCTTCAGCCCTGGTTCGCCAAGGCGTGACCCCCCGGCGTTAACGGACGAAAATCGCCGCCCTTCATCCTCACCCGCCCACATAGCGGCGCGCATAGCGCCGGCCGAGACGGGTCAGCACCTCATAGCCGATCGTGCGCGCGCGGCCAGCCAGCTCCTCGACGCCGATAGTCGCGCCCAGCAACTCGACCCATTCGCCACGGCGGGAGGCCGCCTCGGGCGCGTCGGTGACGTCGAGCACGATGTAATCCATCGACACGCGCCCCACGAAGGGACAGCGCACGCCGCCCACCACGGCCTCTCCCGCCGCCTTGCCCGGCGCGGCCGTGGCGGAAACCGGCAGCCCGTCCGCATAGCCGGCGCCGATGGTCGCCACGCGGCTCGGACGCGGCGCCGCCCAGACGCCGTCATAGCCCACCGTCTCGCCGGTCGAGAGATCGTGCAGCGAGATGATTCTGGCCGCAAGCGACGCCACCGGCGCCATGGGATTGGCGGCGCCGGGCGTGGGATTGCCGCCGTAGAGCGCATAGCCGGGGCGGATGAGATCGAAATGCGGGCGCTGTGGCAGGAAGACGCCCGAAGACGCCGCCAGCGACGCGGCGACGCCGGGGAAATGCGCGCGGGCGGCAAGAAAATCAGCGATCTGACGGGCGTTGACCGGCGAGTCGGGCAGTTGCGCGCTGAGGAAATGGCTCATCACCAGCTTCGGCGCGATGGTTCTGGCGCGCTCCGCGACGGCCGCGGCGTCGGCGGGCGAGAAGCCGAGCCGGTTCATGCCGGTGTCGAAATGAATCGCGGCCTCCAACCGGCGGGCGAGCGTGACGCCCAGCGCGCTCCAGTCCTCGAGCTCCGCGAAAGAGCCGATGCAGGGGCGCAAGCCGGCGGCGGCGAGGCGCGGCGCGCAGCCCGGAACGATCCCGTCGAACACATAGATGTCGGCTCCGGGCGCCAACGCGCGGGCCGTCTCGCCTTCGAGGAGGCTGGCGACGAAGAAGGTCTCGCAGCCAGCCTTCAGGAGCGCGCGCATCACGGCGGCCTGACCGAGCCCATAGCCGTCCGCCTTGACCACCGCGCCGCAGTCCGCGCCCTGAGACAGCGCGGCAAGTTTGCGCCAGTTCGAGACAAGCGCGCCGAGATCGACGGTGAGCACACCCGTCTCGATCGGCTCGGACCGATCGGCGGCCTCGATGCACTCGGCTGTCCTGACGATTCCCATGGGTCGGCATCATAGGCCCAAAAAGCCGGCGGCGACATGGCGGGTTTGCATGGCGGGTTTGCAAGGCGCGGCGTCTACGCATCTTCCGCAAAATGGAGATCGTGGAGCGCCTGCGGGGTTGTGCCGCGTCGCGCCTCTCGCCATATCGGGCGCAGGGGAGGATCAGCATGGCCGTCACACCATTCGACAAGGCGCCGGCGCTGCGTCTGCATGCGCTCGACAGCGAGGATCTCGCGCTTCTTTCCGCTCATGTGCAGGACGCTCTGGTGCGCGTCGGCGACATCGCCTATTTGCCGGGCAAGCGCCGTTTCGCGCTCGTGGGCTCCCGCTTCGACTGGGCCGCCGAACTGGAGGGTCGCCTCGAGCGCTGCCGCGCCGGCCTTCATTTCGAGAGCGTCGAGCGCGTGCGCTGCCAGCGGGTCTCGCGTGAACAACCCGATGCGCTGCTCGAACTCCTGGCCATCACCTTCGAGCCCGGCCCCGAGGCGCCGGGCGGGACGATCCGCCTCACTTTCGCGGGCGGCGCCGCGATTTGCCTGGACGTCGAATGCGTCGAGGCCCAGCTCTGCGACATCGGCCCGCGCTGGAAGACCGCCGCCCGGCCCAGCCACGACATTTCCGCGCAGGAGGACGGGGCGCGCGCCTGAGCCCGGGGCCGGACCGAAAGGCTTGGCCTTTTCCGTTTTTCGCGCCGCCGGGGGCCGCCGCTTTAAGCACGCCGGGCGAGACCGCGCGCAACAAACTTGACGAAAGCGCGTCGTGAGGGTCATGACAACCGGGAAACCCGGTTGGAGATGGAAATGACCCTGCGTTTGGACGCTGCCGCCCCCGATTTCGAACAGCGCTTCGTCTCGCTGCTCGCCATGAAGCGGGAGTCGTCGCACGACGTCGACGCGACGGTGCGGGCCATCATCGAGGACGTCATCGCCCGTGGCGACGAGGCGCTGATCGACTATTCGAAGCGTTTCGACCGCATTGATCTGGCCCAGACCGGCATCGCCGTGTCGGCCTCCGAAGTCGCCGCCGCGGAAGCCAAATGCTCGAAGGAGCAGCTCGCCGCGCTCGATCTGGCGCTGGAGCGCATCACCGCCTTCCACGAACGGCAGAAGCCGGAGGATCTGCGCTTCCGCGACGCGGCCGGCGTGGAGCTCGGCTGGCGCTGGTCGCCGCTCGATTCCGTCGGTCTCTACGTGCCGGGCGGGACGGCGGCCTATCCGTCCTCGGTGCTGATGAATGTGGTTCCCGCGAAGGTCGCGGGCGTGAAGCGCATCGTCATGGTGGTTCCGACGCCGGGCGGCCATGTCGAGCCGCTGGTGCTCGCTGCCGCCAGGCGCTCGGGCATCGATGAAATCTACCGCGTCGGCGGCGCGCAAGCTGTCGCCGCGCTGGCCTATGGCACGAAGACCATCGCGCCCGTCGTCAAGATCGTGGGCCCCGGAAACGCCTGGGTGGCCGCGGCGAAGCGCCGCGTCTTCGGCCAGGTCGGCATCGACATGATCGCCGGTCCCTCGGAAGTGCTGGTTCTGGCCGACAAGACCGCCAATCCGGACTGGATCGCCGCCGATCTGCTGGCGCAGGCCGAGCACGACGAGTCCGCGCAATCCATCCTCATCACCGACAGCCCGGAGATCGCCGACGCCACTGTCGCCGCCGTGGAGCGCCATCTTTCGACGCTCTCCCGCGTCGAGATCGCCAGCGCCTCCTGGCGCGATTATGGCGCGGTCATTCTCGTGCGGAGCCTGGCCGAGTCGCTCCCGCTCGCCGACCGCATCGCCGCCGAGCATCTGGAAATCATCAGCGAGGACGCTGAAGACCTCGCCGCGCGCGTCTCCAACGCCGGCGCCATCTTCATCGGCGCTTACACGCCGGAGGCGGTGGGCGATTATGTCGGCGGCAGCAACCACGTCCTGCCCACGGCGCGGTCGGCGCGCTTCTCCTCCGGGCTGAGTGTGCTGGATTTCCTCAAGCGCACCTCCATCCTGAAATGCGACGCGGACTCCCTGCGCGCCATCGGCGGCGCCGCCGTGACTCTGGGCGACGCCGAAGGTCTTCAGGCGCATGCGCGATCCGTTTCCATCCGCCTCAACGCGCTTGGGGCCTAGGAGTGGACGCAAGCGCGAAGAAACGGCTGATTTCGGTTACGCTCGACGAGATGTCGATCGGGCGTGGCTCGGCCGATCAGGAGCACGAGCGCGCCATCGCGGTCTATGATCTGCTGGAAGACAACAGCTTCGCGCTCGCCGGCCATGAGGGCGGACCCTACGCGCTCAGCATTTCGCTGGTGGACGCGAAGCTCGTTTTCGACATTCGCGACCAGAACGGCGGGAGCATCATCACCCACATTCTGTCGCTGACGCCGTTCAAGCGTATTCTCAAAGATTATTTCCTCATCTGCGAGAGCTATTATGCCGCGATCCGCACGGCGACGCCAAGCCGGATCGAGGCCATCGACATGGGCCGGCGCGGCTTGCACAATGAGGGCGCGCTGCTTCTTGCCGAGCGTCTGAAAGGCAAGATCGAAACAGATTCAGACACCGCCCGACGGCTGTTCACGCTGATCACGGCGTTGCACTGGAAAGGCTGACGAAAAGGTCAGGCGAAGGCGAGACGGCGTTCCAGCTCCAGCCGGATATCCGGCTGATGACCGAGCTGGCGAAAGACTTTTTCCATATCCTGCGGCTTCAGTTCGCCGCCGATGCGCGTCCGGACGAGAGAGTCGAGCCAAATGGCCTCGAACTGCTCGCAAGACGCCATGTCTTTCAATTTCACATCCACGCCCGGCGCCTGAAACGCCGCCTCCGCGGTTTCGCCGTCGATGCGGAACGGGGCCAGGCTACGGAATGGGGGGAGCCCGCAATAGTCTCCGCAGTAGCCCACCACTTTCGTGCCCTCGGTGACAAGATCGCAGTGGATGAAGGTCGCGCCAAGTTGGTCGGTGGCGATATGCAGGACGTGTCAAGCTCAAGTTTGAACGCCTTGCTGGCGAGGCAAAATCTCCCTAGTTTCCGCCGGCCGGCGGCCGTCCGGGGGTGGCCCGTCCTTCAAACTGCTGGAGCACCGTGAGACTTCGCGTCACTTTGCCGAGCGCTGACGCTTTGATGCGGGACGCCGCTCGTCGGACCCGGATGCGGTAGCGACATGGCGCGCCCGCAATCAATCCTCTTTGCCTGCACCATGAATACGGTTCGCTCGCCCATGGCCGAGGCGATCGCGCGGCACTATTTCGGCCGGGAAATCTACTTCGCCTCGGCGGGTTTGAAGCGCGGCGAGGCGGACCCCTTCGCCATCGCGGCGATGGAGGAGATCGGCGTCGACATCAGCCGGCATCGGCCGCACACCTTCGAGGATCTCGAAGACTCGAATTTCGATCTGATCGTGACCCTCTCGCCCGAGGCGCATCACAAGGCGCTCGAGTTCACCCGAACCATGGCGGTCGACGTCGTCTATTGGCCGACCCCCGACGCAACCGCCGCCCAGGGCTCGCGGGAGGCGATCCTCTCCGCCTATCGCGACGTGCGCGACCGTCTGACCGCCCGGATCAGGGATCTGCTGGGGCGTCCGCCGGTCGGCGGCGCCTGAGCCACGCCGCTCGAGCTGATGCAGGCGTTCTTTCGAGCGTGGGCAACGACAATGGAAACGCCGCCGATGATCTCGTCACGCTGCCGGCCGTGGGGGCCTCGGGCAGATCAGGCTCGCCGGCGCAGAAAAACTTTCTGAATGTCGTAGAGTGAAGTCTCACGTGAAGCGCGGAAGCCCTCCGTCGGCGTTTTGGACGCCTATTTTTTCATCCTGGCGCAGAAACGCTGGGCGAGCGCGAGAAGCTGGCGGTCGCTGCCGCGCCGTCCGACAAAGGAGAGCGCCACCGGCGCGCCGCTCGTCGGCAGCGGCAGGCTGATCTGCGGCAGCGAGAAGTAGCTGGCGATCAGGAACAGCCGCATCATCTGATAACGCTTGGCGTCGAGCTCTTCCTCGCTTTCGCTCAGCAGCGGCGAACGGAAGGGCGCTGTCGGCATGACGAGAAACCCCTTATCGCCGAGCAGCGCGTCGACGCGCTTGCGCGCTTCCTCGCGAAAGGCCTCGGCGGCGCGCTTCTGATCCAGCGTCACTTTCGAGGCGATGGCGAAGCGCTCTTCCACGCCCTTGCCGAAGGTGGGATGTTCCGCCTGAATCCAGGCGCCGTGGGACGCCCATGCCTCAAAGGCCTGCAAATTCCGGAAATGCGCGAGCGCGGTCTTGAAGAACTCCTCGTCGAGACGCCCCTCCCGCCAATGTCCGCCCTTCAGCATGTCGATCGCGGGCGCGGCCGCCTCGGCAAAGGCGGTTCCCACATTGCTGAAGGCGTCGATGAACATCACGGCTTCATCGAAGCCGGCATGATCCTTGTCCGGCGGCAGCAACACATCGCCCACCGTGCCCATGCGGGCGACATCGCGCGCGAACCAGCCGATGACGTCGAGCGACGGCGCGAGAGGCACGACGCCATCCATGGGAATGGCGCCGTGCGAAGACCGAAAACCAAAGACGCCACAAAACGCGGCAGGCGCGCGGCAGGAGCCGGCGGTGTCGGTGCCGAGGGCGAAATTGACAAGGGCCGCCGCGACGGCGACAGCCGAGCCGGAGGACGATCCGCCGGAATGCCGGTCCGGCGCCGAAGGATTGATCGGCGTGCCGTAATGTGGATTGGCGCCCATGAGGCTATAGGCCATCTCGTCCATATGGGTCTTGCCGACCAACCGCGCGCCGGCCGCCAGCAGCCGGTCGACCACGGCGGCGTTGCTGCGCGCCGGCGCGTGCGACGCCGCCCATTGCGGATGGCCGTTTGTCGAAACCTTGCCGGCGACGTCGATGTTTTCCTTCACGACGAAGGTCGAGCCCGACAACGGCCCGGGACCGTCCGCGCCTTCATTCAGCACAACCGAGATCGCGCCCAGCCCGGCATTCATGCGGCAACCTTTCGTGGCTCACAAGGCAACGGCGCCGCCGATGATTTGCTCGTAAAGCGCCAAATCCAAGGCAGTATATATAGAACCCTTCGACGACGCGAAAAAGACAGGGTCGAGGACCCGCCGTGGATCGAAGCCTTCGCCGGCAAGCTCCTGCTTGCGATATTTGAAAGTCTCCGTCGATTTGAGCTCGGGCGCAAGACGCAAGAACACCGGGCGCGCATAGGCCGGGAGCCGCGCGGCCAGGTGCGGATAAAGGCCCGCGAGGTCGAACGCAGCATCCGCGACAATGGCGGCCATGCCGGCGCGGCCGTCGCAGCCGGGAATCTCCACCCCGTAAACGGCGAGGTCGCACACACCGGGATAGGCGGCAATCGCTTGCGCCACTTCCGCCGTGGAGACATTCTCGCCCTTCCAGCGAAAACTGTCTCCGACGCGATCGACAAAGAAGAAGAAGCCGCGCGCGTCCTTGCGCATGAGATCGCCGCTGCGCATCCACGCGTCGCCCGTCTCGAAGACGTCGCGGAGGATTTTCCTTTCCGAAGCCGCGCGATCGAGATAGCCCTCGAAATCGTTGGCGATGCGCCCGATCGCCTCGCCGGGCTCGTCCGGCCCGCAGGCGACGCAGAAACCATCGGACCCTCGCAGCGGCAAGTCGCTTTCAGGGTCATATTTCACCAGCCGCACGGATTGGCTCGCGCCCAGAAAGGCTGGGATGCGGCCGATGGAACCCGCCTCGCCCTCGACATTATAGAGCGAGAAATTGCTCTCGGTCGCCGCATAGAATTCGAGGATGCGCGGAACCGCGAAGCGCTTCTGGAACACCGGCCAGACCTCTGGCCGCAGCCCGTTGCCGACAGCCATGCGCAGCCGATGCCGCGTCTCCTCGGGGCAGGGCGCCGCATGGGTGAGATAGCGGCAGAGCTCGCCGATATATTGGAACAGCGTGCACTCATAGCTGACGATATCGGGCCAGAAGCCGCTTGCCGAAAAGCGCTCGCGCAACACGACCGAGCCGCCGCCGAGCAGCGTCGCCCATATGGCGACGACGCCGCCGACCGAATGATAGAGCGGCAGACAATCATACATGCGATCTTGCGGGGTGACGTCGATCAGGCCCCGAAACCACAGCGCCCAATTCATGATGCGGCGATGAGACACGATGGCGGCCTTGGGCAGGCCGGTCGTGCCGGACGTATAAATATAAAGCGCATGGTCGCGCAGCGTCGGGCGCATCGTCGCGCCTTCGAGCGACGCCGCCGGCTGCGACTGCAGCCGCTCCGAGAAAGCGTGATCGCAAACGACGAGCCGCGCGCCGCCGCAATCCGCCTGGACCTCCGTGCAGGCGTGCTGGAATCGCTGCGAGCACAGAATGACGCGGGGCGTGGCGATGCGAATGCAGTGAGCCAGAGACGCGCCAGTCAGATTGTTGTTGATCAGCGCGGTCACGACCCCAAGGCGCGAGAGCCCCAGCCAGATCGCGATATATTCAGGCCCGCCCTCCATGACCAGCGCAACGGCGTCGCCCTTGCGGAGCCCCTCGCCGAGTCCCCAATGGGCGTAACGCAAGGACCGCTCCGCGAGTTCACGAAAGGTAAACGTCTGCGTCCCAGAGAGCAGCGCGGGCGCATCAGGCGATGCGCGGACGATCTCATCGAAAACATCGGCAAGCACGACTTCGGGCGTTTCGTTGATCCGCGCGGTGAGTTTCAGCGCGCGGAGCCAGTCTTTGTTAACCGAACCGCCTGATGCACGCGCCGCCATCGGCCTTTTGCTCCACGAATGTTCACAGGCTCAAATAGGCGCGCGACCATGAATATTCCGGAAAGGCCGTGTCAATGACGGACAGGCGCCTTGTGGCGCGGCCGCTCGACAGCCGCCCTGCGCGCCGGGATGGCGGTGGTTTTTAAGGAATTCGCTGCATCTTGTCGACAGAGCGTAAACGTCGCCTTGGCGGAGCGGTTCATGCGTAAGGAAACAATTGCGGTGCACGGCGGCTATGACGGCGATCCCGCGACCCGCGCGGTCGCGGTCCCGATCTATCAGACGGTTGCCTATGAGTTCGACAGCGCGGACCACGCCGCCGCGCTATTCAATCTCGAAGAGGAGGGGTTTCGCTACAGCCGCATCGCCAATCCGACAACCGACGTTCTGGAAAAACGCGTCGCCGAGCTGGAAGGCGGCGTCGGCGCGCTTGCCGTCGCGACCGGACAGGCGGCCCTTTATTACGCCTTCGCCAATGTCGCGGACAGCGGCGGCGGCATCGTCGCGGCGCCGAGGCTTTACGGCGCGACTCACACTTTGCTTCAGCATGTGATGGCGCGTCAGGGCGTTCGGGCGCGCTTCGCGGCGAGTGAGTCGCCCGCCGACATGGCCGCGGCGATCGACGCGGACACCAAGGCGCTGTTTTGCGAGAGCGTCGGCAATCCCCTCGGCAATATCTGTGACATCGCGGCGCTTGCCGAAGTTGCGCATGCGCGAGGCGTTCCGCTCATCGTCGACAACACCGTGGCGACGCCCTTCCTGTTGCGGCCGATCGAGCATGGCGCCGACATTGTCGTGCATTCGCTGACCAAATTCCTCGGCGGACATGGCTCGACGCTGGGCGGAATGATCGTCGATTCCGGCCGTTTTCCCTGGCGCGATTATCCGGAGCGATTTCCGACATTCAACGGGCCGGACGCATCCTATCAGGGACTCGTCTATGTCGACCGCTTCGGCGAAGCCGCCTATATCGCCCGCGCGCGCAGCGTTTACCAGCGCACCACAGGCGCCGTGCTGCCGCCGTTGAGCGCATTTCTGCTGTTGCAGGGGTTGGAGACGGCGGCCTTGCGCATCGAGCGGCATGTGGAGAACGCCCGCCGCGTCGCCGCCTTCCTGCGTGATGATCCGCGCGTGGCGTGGGTGAATTACGCCGGATTTCCGGAGAGCCCCTATTACGAGCTTGCACGCAAATATCTGAATGGCGCGGCGCCCTCCCTGCTCACTTTCGGCGTGAAGGGCGGGCTCGAGGCCGGCAAGCAGCTTTACGACTCCCTGCGTCTCATCAAACGTCTCGTCAACATCGGAGACGCGAAGTCGCTCGCCTGTCATCCTGCCTCGACGACTCACCGGCAAATGTCGCGTGACGAGCAGGCGAGGGCGGGCGTGTCGCCAGAGATGTTGCGGCTGAGCGTGGGCATCGAACATGTCGACGATCTGATCGACGATCTCGATCAGGCGCTCGCCGCCGCCGCGTCGGCGCGGCTGGAGGCTGCCGAATGACTGGCGCTCTGGAGGTTGCATTCGTCAACAATATGCCCGACACCGCGCTCGCGGCGACGAATGCGCAGTTTTCGCGTCTCGTGCGCGCGGCCGGTGGTGATCGCGACATCATCTGGCGTCGCTATACGCTGCCCGGTCACAGTCGCAGCGACGCCGCCGAGAAATATCTCGCGCGCGGTTACGACGATATCGAGACCCTCTACCGGCGGGGCGCCGATATGCTGATCGTGACCGGCTGCGAACCACGCGCGCCGCGGCTGGAGGAAGAGCCCTACTGGCCCCACATGCGCAGACTCGTGGACTGGGCGCGCGATCACACGCTCACGACGCTTTGGTCCTGCCTTGCCGCGCATGCGGCGGCGCTTCACCTCGCCGGCGTCCAGCGTCGAAGGGCGCCCGCAAAGATCAGCGGCGTCTATCCCGTCTCACGGCTCGACCTCGATTGGGCGCCAGGGGTCAGGGCGAACTTCCTGGTTCCTCACTCTCGTCACAACGATCTTGCGCGCGAGCATCTCGAGGCGCATGACTTTCGCATCGGAGCAGGGTCCGCTGACATCGGCGTCGACATTTTCTGGCGAGAAGAGCCGAGTCTCTTCGTCTTCTTGCAGGGTCATCCTGAATATGACGCCGACACGCTGCTGAAGGAATATCGCAGGGATGTGTTGCGCTTTGTCGATGGAGAGCGAGCGGACTATCCGCGCCCGCCGGCAAATCTCTTCGAGACGCCAACCTCGGCGAAGCTGGAGGCCTTGAAGGCCCGCATCATGAGTGGAACGGAAGCGCATCCCGCCGTCGCGCTCAGGCAGATTCTGGCGGCGGGAACGTGCTCCGCAAGCTGGGCGGAAGACGCCAGCCAGCTTTTCAGGGCCTGGCTGGGCGTCGCCTGGGAGAGAAGCCGGGCACGCCGCCAAATTGCATGAAGGCGGCGCGCCCTTTGGGGCGCGCAGGCTTAATGCCTGAGCTCCTGAACAAGCGTTTCGATGCTCTCGATCGTGCGGAAGTTTGACGGCACGAGCTTCGTCGTGGGGATCGTCAGATTGAATTCCGCCTCGATCGACAGCATCAAATTGACCATCTGCATCGACGTGAGTCCGAGCTCCTGCAAATCCTGCTGACGCGCGACGCCTTCCGGATTTCCGATGAGCGGGCAGAGGAGGGACTGAATGCGGGCTGCGGTCTCTGGGATCGAGGCGTCCATGGGATACTCCGTTACTCATACATATGACGCGAGACTATCCGCCGCAGGTAAACAAAACTGACGGATTATGCCACGGTTTCAATCCATTAACCTTTACCTTCACAATTCCCGCCTGGCGCCGGATTCTTAACATCAACAGCCTAGCTTTTGCTGTGGTTTTGAAGAGAAGCGAGGCCTGCTCCAATGTCTATGGCGGAAAGCTCGACGAACATCCATGAGCCGGGAGCGCCGATGGAAGGCGATCTTGCGGCGCGAATTGCCGCTGTCGCGGCTGTCGCCGCGAGACATGCCGATACCGTCGACGCGGACGCGCGCTTTCCTGCAGAAGCCTTTGCCGAGCTGAAAGCGCAAAAGCTCATGGCTGTTCTTCTGCCGCATGTCTTTGGCGGCGAAGGGCGCAGCGTCGCCGACGCCGCGCAGATCTGCTATGCGCTCGGGAAGGTCTGCTCTTCCACCTCCATGATCTACGCAATGCATTCGGCGAATGTCGCCTGTGTCGTGAATCATCGCGACGATAGCGAGCACTTTCTTGCCTGTCTGCGCCGGATCGGTGTGAACCAGATGCTGCTCGCCTCGTCGACGACGGAGGGGCAGAACGGCGCCAATGTCCGCGCCAGCGCCGCATCGCTCGTCCACACAGGCGACATTGTCTCGCTCGATCGTGACGCGTCGGTGCTGTCCTATGGCGCCGACGCCGACGCAATCGTGACGACGGCCCGCCGTTCGCCCGAGTCCTTGCCGAGCGACCAGGTTCTCGCGCTCTTCTTTCACGACGATTACTCGCTTCAGCGCACGTCGAAGTGGGACGTCATGGGCATGCGCGGCACATGCAGCGAGGGGTTTCGTCTGATGGCGAAGGGCCGGCGCGAGCAGGTCCTGTCGGAACCCTATGATCGTATCCATCGGCGCAGCATGGTTCCGGTGACGCATCTTCTTTGGGCCGCGTGTTGGGCGGGCGTCGCAGCGGGCGCCGTCACGCGCGCGCAGTCATTCGTGCGCATGGTCGCGCGGGCGCAGAAAGGGGCTCTGCCGCCCGGCGCGCCCTGTGCGACGCAGGCGTCTCTCTCCCTGTCGACGCTTGTCCGTCTCGTGGACTCGGCGCTGGCGAATTATCTTGCGCGGGCGAGCGACGGCAAGGCGCTGGAAGAACTCGGTTTTCAAACCGAGCTCAACCTCCGGAAGGTCTCGGCCTCTGAACTTGCCATCACGACCGTGATGCATGCGTTCAACGCCTGCGGCATCGCCGCCTACCGAAACGATGGCGACTTCAGCGTTTCCCGTTCCCTGCGAGACATCCTGTCTTCCGCAATCATGATCAACAACAGCCGCATCCTCGCGAATGTCTCGACATCCTGCCTGATCGGCGGCGTGCCCGACTCCCTTTCCAGACTTCAGTGAGAGGGCCGCGGTGATGCAGACTGAACGGAAGGACAAAGAGCTCGTCGACAAGCTCTTTCATCGGATGGGCGTCGCGGGCGTTTACGCAAGAACGCGGCAGTACGAGGATGTCGTCGACGCGCTGCAGTCGTTCGTTTCAAGAGGCCGTCCAGCGGAGGCGGAGGTTTTGCGGTTTCCGCCGGTAATGAGTCTCAGACAGCTCGAGAAGCAAGGCTATCTGAACAGCTTCCCGCAGTTGCTCGGCTGTGTCTGTTGCCTTCACGGAGACGACGGTGAAATCGCGGCGGCGGCGAGCCGCGCAGACTGGACGAGTGAGACGCGCGCGGCGGAGCTCGTGCTCAGTCCGGCCGCCTGTTATCCGATCTATCCGCTCGTCTCGGCAAGAGGGCCCGTCGCGGACTCCGGCCTCGTGTTTGACGTAGCGGCGGACTGCTTTCGGCATGAGCCGTCAGAGGAGATCGACCGCCTGCAATCCTTCCGCATGCGAGAGTTCGTCGTAATCGGATCGCCGGATCAGGTTGCGGCGTTCCGGGACGAGTGGATGGAGCGAGCCACGGAAATGGCTTCGGCTCTACAATTGCCATATGAAATCGATCGCGCCAGCGATCCGTTCTTTGGTCGCGTGGGTCAGCTCATGGCCGCAAATCAGGTCGAGCAGGCGCTGAAATTTGAATTGCTGATCCCGATGCGCACGAACGCTGGGCCCACGGCCTGCATGAGCTTCAACTACCATCGCGACCATTTCGGGAAGACATGGTCCCTCGTTCGCGCTTCGGGCGATGTCGCGCATTCGGGCTGTGTCGCTTTCGGCGTCGACCGTCTGGCGGTGGCGCTGTTTTCGACGCACGGGCTGGAGGTCTCTCGCTGGCCATCAGAAGTCCGAGACGTGCTGCGGCTTGATTGAATGCCTGGGGCAAGGAGCAAAACATGATGGAATCCGATATCGCCTTCTACTACGGTAAGGACGTCGAAATGTTGGCTTGCCCGATCAATCCGGCGTGGGTCATCGAGGGCGCGCCGGTTGCGCGCAATTGCATCCTGTCGCGTAGCCGTGACGGCGGCGCCACGACGCTGCTGTGGGACTGCACGCGGGGCGTCTTCAACTGGCATTACAATATCGATGAGACTGTCTTCGTGCTGGAGGGCGGCGTGATCGTAAGGGATAACGCCGGGGTTGAGCGCTTTCTCGGCCCAGGCGACCACGCGCTGTTTCGGGCGGGATCGCATGCCGTCTGGCGCGTCGACGATTATGTGCGAAAGGTCGCCTTCTGCCGTACCCCCGTGCCTGCGCCGATCCTGTTCGCGACGCGCATTCTTCGCAAGCTTTCTACACTTGCCGGCTTGAGATCGCGGGCGCCGGCGGCGGCTCCCATGTTCGCGAACCAGGACAGCGGCGCATGAAGCCAGTCTCCCCAACCTGGACGTTTTTCCAGGGAAAATGGCGCGAGGGCAATGCTCCGATCCTCGGAGCGCGAACGCATGGCGCGTGGCTTGGCTCCGTGGTGTTCGATGGGGCTCGCGCCTTCGAGGGCGTGACGCCCGATCTCGATCTTCATCTGGCGCGCATCAACACCTCTGCGCGCGAGATGCTGCTGGAGCCGAAGCTCAGCGTCGGCGACTGGCGCGGCCTTGTCGAAGACGGCCTGAAGAAGTTCGCCGCGAACGCCGAGCTCTACATCCGGCCGATGTATTGGGCGGAGGAGGGGTTGGGCGGCGGTGTCCGGTTCGATCCTTCCTCCACGAACTGGTGTCTCGTCATCTATGAAGCGCCGATGCCCACGCCACGAGGGGGAGCGATTACACTTTCTCCCTTCCGGCGGCCGAGCGCTGAAACCGCGCCGGTCGGAGCCAAGGCGAGCTGTCACTACGCCAATGGCGGCAGAGCCCTGATCGAAGCGTCGAAGCGCGGCTTCGATAATTGCCTGATGCGGGACATGCTCGGAAACATTGCCGAGTTTGCAAATTCCAATGCGCTTCTCGCCAAGGGGGGCGTCGTCTATACGCCCGCGCCAAACGGAAGCTTTCTCAACGGCGTCACGCGCCAACGCGTGATTGCGCTGTTGCGCGCCGACGGGGTCTCCGTCGTGGAGACAACTCTCGGCTACACGGATTTCCTTGAGGCGGATGAAATTTTTTCAACTGGGAATTTCCAGAAAGTCGCGCCGATGTCCGCGATTGATGACAGATCGCTGGAGCCGGGTCCGCTCTACAAGCGGGCGCGCGCGCTCTATTGGGATTTTGCGCATTCCCGCTATTCCCGTTTGGCCGTCGCCTGACGGACTCGGATTCATGGGCCCGCGAGGGCCGCTGCGCGCAGAGAAGAAAGATTGGTGGTGGGCGTCACCCGATCCGGGTCGATCAGCAAGTGCAGGATGGACGGCAGGCCAGACGCCCGCGCCGCCGCGAAAGCCTCCGGGATGTCGGCTGTCTTCTCGACGCGTGCGCCAAAGCCGCCAAAGGCGCGCGCATAGGCCGCAAAGTCCGGATTGACGAGATCGGTGCCGACGACCCGCGCCGGATAGGTACGCTCCTGGTGCATCCGGATCGTGCCGTAGCTGCCGTTGTCGCAGATGATGACAATGATCGGCAGCGCATATTGCACAGCTGTCGCGAATTCCTGCCCGTTCATGAGAAAGTCGCCATCGCCATTCACTGAAACCACAAGGCGGTCGGGATGGAGACGCTGTAGCGCGACGGCGGCGGGGACGCCGTAACCCATCGTGGCCGACGTTGGCGCGAAATGGGAACCAAATGTGCGAAAGCGGAAATAGCGGTGAATCCAGGACGCGTAGTTGCCCGCTCCATTGCAGATGATCGCGTCTGCGGGCAGATTCTCCCTCAGCCAGATCATGGTTCGCCCCATATCGACGTCGGCCGATGGTTCGCAGTCTGTGGAGAACGCCAGATAATCGCGATGCGCTTCGGCCGTATGATCGCGCCAGACCGGCGATGACGGCGGCGGCAATTGGGCGAGCGCCTCCACGAAGGGCTTCGGAGAGGCGTGAATTGCGAGCGCTGGAGCGTAGACGCGGCCAAATTCCTCGGCCTGCGGATAGATGTGGACGAAGCGCGTTTGAGGCTGGGTGGGATCGAAGAGGGTGTAACCCTGTGAGGGGATCTCACCGAGCCGGCCGCCGACAACGACGAAGAGGTCGCTTCGCTTGATACGTTCGATCAGCTTCGGGTTCGCAGCCAGACCGAGATCGCCGGCGTAGCATTCGTGCAGAGGATCGAAGAGGGGAAGGCGGCGATAGCTCGTCGCGACCGGAACGCGAGCGGTCCGCGCCCAATCCATCATGGTTCGCGTTGCGGCGTCATCCCAGCGGGTTCCGCCGAGAAGGAAAAGCGGGCGTTGGGCCTGTTTCAGCATGGCCGAGAGCGTCGCCATCGCCGCCGGGTCGGGCGCGGTCTCGATCACGTTCACACGAGGGCGCGTGACGGAAGGGATGCGCTCCTCCAGCATGTCTTTCGGCAGGGCGAGCGCGACGGGTCCCTGTCGACCGGCGAGGGCGACCTGGAACGCGTGTGAGACATATTCCACAATTCTGGAAGCGTCATCGACCTCGGCGGTCCATTTCGTCTGTCCGCCGAACATGGCGCGGTAATCGACCTCCTGAAAGGCTCCGCGGTCACGGTTGCGGCGCTCGATCTGGCCGATGAACAGGATCATGGGCGTGGAGTCATGCTGGGCGATATGAATGCCGGCAAAGGCGTTGGCCGCGCCCGGGCCTCGCGTCACGAAGCATATCCCCGGCCGTCCCGTGGCTTTGCCATAGGCGTCGGCCATCATGGCGGCGCCGGCCTCATTGCGGCAGACGGTGAGCTTGATGCCCGTCCCGTAGCAGGCGTCGAGTACGGAGAGATAGCTTTCGCCGGGCACGCAGAAGACATGATCGACGCCGTTGATCAAAAGCTGATCGACGAGAGCTTCGGCTGCGGTGACGTCAGGCATTTTGCGTTCCTCGATCGCCTATCCAAACAGGACGCTCTCACAATAGGCGAGATCGCCCAGCCGTGGAGGGCAGGGACCTCTGGCGTATTTGGGCCCGCGGTCCTTAAAATATATGCCGTGCAGGCCCCGGATGCGTTCGACCGCGTCGACAAGGACGACGAGGCGCCCGCAGGCAAGCAAGGCGCGGCCGAGCGCGCCCGCACAACGCACATAATCTGAAACGTCCCGGCAGTAGACCAGTTGCAACACGGGAAGTTGCTGGCGGAAAATGCGCCTTGGCAGGAAGAGGAACGGACTGGCGGCGGCGCCATCACGCGCCACGAAGCCAAGACAGCCGCGGCTCGTATGATCGAGCATCATTTCGCTTTCCGCCTCTGTCAGGACGCCTGCATGGGCTTGGACGTCGAAGCTCTCGACGACAGTGTAGCCGCCGGCGGCGGTGAGAATTGGAAGCGTCAGCATCTGACCGTGGCAGTAGCGCTTGAATCCCTGCGCCTCGATGACCGGCCATGTGTGCCGCGCGGGCGAGATGTTGATATAGGTGACATCCTTGCGCCTCAGGGCGGCGGCGATGAGCAGCGACGCATAGCCACGAAACGCCTCATCGACATACCAGCTTGAAATATTGCATCTGACATCGCGCTCGTCGACCTTCCGAAAGATCATCAATATGGCTCCGACAGGCGTCGTGTCGTCTTCGAGCAGATAGCCGAAGCGCGGGAGATCCTCGGGCGCCTCCCGTTTTGCAAGCGTCTCGAACGCATGCAGCCAGTAGTGCGCCGGGCGGTTGGGAAATCCGCGCGCCAGGAGTTTCGCAATTCCGGGCGCGTCCGATGCGCGGATCGTCCGACAGCGAATGCGCCGATGGGTGTCTTCAGTCATGCAAGCTTAACCATCCGCGCGAACTTTCAGGATTGGCAGGCGGAAATTTATCTCTACTCTTGCAAGAAATCGCCAAGCTTCCGTTAGCGGGAATGAAGAGGCTCCGATCCATGAGCGTAAGGTTAAAAGTTCTTTCGGTTATGAAGGAGGTTGCAGCAGAGCAGGAAAAGACGCTGGCTGCGGTGCAGGACAACGCGCTCCTGGCCGAGTCGGGTCTCGACTCGCTCTGCTTCGCGGTCATCGTCGCGCGGCTGGAGGACGAGCTGGGCGTCGATCCCTTCACTGCGTCCGAGAACGTCTATTTCCCGGTCACCTTCGCCGATTTCATTTCACTGTATGAAAATGCCGCCGCCGCTTGACCTGTCGGCTCTGGCGCGCGCCGCGTGTCCTCCGGAGGGCGCGGCGATCCTCGCGCCCGGTCGCGCCATTGACTGGAGAACCGCGCTTGAATGCACGGTCCTTGCGGGCAAACGGCGTCTGCTCCGCGACAAGTCGGTCCTGATCCTGGTCGCGGATCCGTTCGATGCAGCGCTTGCGATGCTTGAGCTCGATGGCGTCGCCAGGCGCATGCTGGTGATTCCGCCGGATTTCTCCGGAGAGCGTCTCGCCGCCGCGATCCGTCAGGCGGCGATTGAGATCATCGTTTGCGACGAGAGCCATCGCAATTTCGACCTGGAGCTTCCTTGCATCGTGCTGTCCACGCCTGCTGTGGAGACCTCTGCGCGAGGGGAGGCCATCGAGACAGAATGGGTGGCGCCAACCTCCGGCACGACCGGGGAGCCGAAGCTGGTGGCGCATCGGCTCGAAGGATTGCTTGGCGCAATGCAGGGGCGCCCGGCGACAACGCCGGTATGGGGCACCTTCTACGACATTCGCCGCTATGGCGGCTTGCAAATCTTCCTTCGGGCGGCGACAGGCGACGCGTCGCTGACGCTGTCGGACTCGAATGAGCGCCCCGCGGATCACGTCGCGCGGATGGCGGCCGCTGGCGTCACCCATGTCTCCGGCACGCCCTCGCATTGGCGACGCTTGCTGATGAGCGGTGACGCGTCTCGCCTCTCTCCGCATTACGTCAGATTGTCCGGGGAAATCGCGGATCGTGCGATCCTCGATGCGCTCGCGACGGCCTATCCGGGCGCGAAGATCGTTCATGCCTATGCTTCGACGGAAGCGGGCGTCGCATTTGAAGTGAGCGACGGCCGTGAGGGATTTCCGGCCTCCTGGCTCGAACGCTCAGGCAGCGTCGAGATGAGCGTCGTCGACGGGTCGCTGCGCATCCGTTCCCCACGCACGGCGTCTTATTATGTTGGACGCGACGATCTGGCGCTCAGGGATGGCGACGGCTTTGTCGATACGGACGATCTCGTTGAAAGGATCGGGGATCGCGTGTTCTTCCGGGGGAGACGCGCGGGAACGATCAATGTCGGCGGCCTCAAGGTGCATCCCGAAGAGGTCGAGCAGGTCATCAACCTTCACGCGGCGGTACGGGCCTCTCTGGTCAAGGCGCGCCGCAATCCGATCACAGGCGATCTGATCGCCGCCGATGTCGTGCTGAAGGAGGACGCCGCGCCGCCGGAACGCCAGCGCATGGTGAAGGATGAAATCCTCGCCATCTGCCGCGCGCGTCTGGAACGGCACAAGGTTCCCGCCGCGCTCGGCTTCGTGTCGGCGCTCGCTATATCGCCGGCGGGCAAACTTCTGCGCAGGGAGGCGTGATGCGTCATGTGATCGTGACGGGCGGCAGCCGGGGGCTCGGGCTCGCCATTGTGCGCCGGCTCCTCGAAGACGGGTTTCACGTCGTCGCGGTTGCGCGACGGGAAAGCGACGAGCTTGGCGCGCTGGCAACGCAATGCGGCGAGGCGCTGTCCTTCGAGCCGCTCGATCTGGCGCAGATCGACTCCATTCCGGAGTTCGTTCTGGGTTTGAAGAAGAAGTTCGGCGCGCCTTATGGCCTTGTGAACAATGCCGGGCTCGGAACGGAAGGTCTGCTCGCGACCATGCACAATTCGCAGATCGACATGCTGATGCGCGTGAATGTGACGGCGCCTGTCATTTTGACGAAATATGCCGTGCGCAACATGATGTCGGCGGGCGAGGGCCGCATCGTTAATATTTCCTCGATCATCGCCTCCACCGGCTACCACGGCCTATCGGTCTATGGCGCGAGCAAGGCGGCGCTTGTCGGATTCACCCGATCGCTGGCGCGGGAAGTCGGCCGCATGGGCGTCACCGTGAACGCCGTTGCGCCTGGGTTCATCGAAACCGAGATGACGGCCGCGCTCGACGATCAGGATCGCGGCAGGATCGCCCGGCGCGCCGCCCTGCGCCGATTGGCGGCGCCGGAGGATGTCGCCAATGCGGTGTCCTTTCTGCTCGACGCCCGGGCGCGGAACATTACTGGAACAGTGGTGACCGTCGACGCCGGCGCAACGGCGTGACCTAAAAAAGCGCCCGGCGCGGGGCCGGGCGAAGTGGGGAACCTGGATAGCCGAATTGATGTCATCATATCCAGGGCGCTGACCCGCGACAGGACGGGTCTCGCCATTCACCGGGCCGATTTCGCCAAACCTCCGGGGTCAATCCCCGCGCTGAAAATGGTCGTAGACAATCCGCGCCGTCGCCTTGTTGATTCCGGGGGCCTTTTCCAGATCGGACAGGGCGGCGCGGGCGACCGCCTTGGCGGAGCCGAAGGCGAGGAGCAGCGCACGCTTGCGTGAGGGGCCGACGCCCGGAATGTCGTCCAGCGGATTTTTGGTGAAGTCCTTCTTGCGCCGGGCGCGATGCGTTCCGATCGCGAAGCGATGCGCTTCGTCACGCAACCGCTGCACGAAATACAAGGCGGGGTCGTGCGGAGGCAGCCGGAAGGGCTCGCGGCCTTCGATGAAAAAGGTCTCGCGCCCGGCGTCGCGATCCCGGCCCTTGGCGATGGATGCGAGCGCGACGCCATCAACGCCGCTTTCGCGCAGGGCCTCTCGCGCCACATCGAACTGCCCGCGTCCGCCGTCGATCAGCACAAGGTCCGGCCTTGCGGGGAATGCGTCGGGGTCCGTGTCCTTCTCGCCGTCCTTCGCGAGCCGTGCGAAGCGGCGCGTCAGCACCTCGCGCATCATGGCGTAATCGTCGCCGGGCGTGATCTCCGCGCCCTTGATGTTGAAGGTGCGGTAGTGCGTCTTCATGAATCCGGACGGGCCGGCGACGATCATCGCGCCGATCGCCTGTGATCCGCCGGTGTGCGAATTGTCGTAGACCTCGATGCGGCGCGGCGCCGCGGGCAGGCCGAACACCTCGCCGAGAGCGGCGAGCAGGCGCTGCTGGCTGGCGTCCTCGGCGAGCTTGCGCCCCAGGGCCTGGCGCGCGTTGTTGAGCGCATGCTCCACCAGTTCGCGTTTTTCTCCGCGTTGCGGCGCAATGACGTCGACGCTTTTGCGAAGCTTGGCGGAAAGCGCCTCTTCCAGCAGGGCGCTGTCTTCGATCGGATGCGAGAGGAGCACGCAGCGCGCGGACGGGTGCTCGTCGTAAAATTGCGCGAGAAAGGCGTCGAGGACTTCGGCTTCCGTCAGGCTCGCGTCGGCGCGCGGGAAATAGGAGCGGTTGCCCCAGTTCTGGTAGGCGCGGAAGAAAAACGCTTCGATGCAGAAACGTCCGGCGTCCTTGGCGATCGCGAAGACATCCGCCTCCTCGATCGTGCGAGGATTGATCCCCTGCGCGCCCTGGATCGTTGAGAGCGCGGAAATTCGGTCGCGCAATCGAGCCGCGCGCTCGAACTCGAGCCGCTCGGCCGCTTCGGTCATCTCCTGAGCGAGCTGTTCGCGCACGCTGCGGCTCTTGCCAGAGAGAAAGTCCCGCGCCTCGCGCACCAGTTCGGCGTAATCCTCGGTTGAAATCTCGCCCGTGCAGGGGCCGGCGCAGCGCTTGATCTGATAGAGCAGGCAGGGGCGCGTGCGGTTGTCATAGAAGCTTTGCGCGCAGGAGCGCAGCAGAAAGGCCCGCTCCAGGGCGTTCAGCGCGCGATTGACGGCCCAGACGCTCGCGAACGGCCCGAAATAATCGCCCTTTCGCACGCGCGCGCCGCGATGCTTGGTGATCTGCGGCGCCTCATGGTCGCGGGCGATGAGAATATAGGGGAAGGACTTGTCGTCCCGCATCAAGACATTGAAGCGGGGCTTCATCTGCTTGATGAGATTGGCTTCGAGCAGCAGCGCGTCGGTCTCCGTCTCCACCGAGATGAAGACCATCGACGCGGTCGCCGAAATCATCCGCGCGATGCGGTTCACATGGCCCGCCAGCCGTGTGTAGCTCGCGACGCGCTTTCGGACATTCTTGGCCTTGCCGACATACAGCACTTCGCCGGTCTCGGCGATCATGCGGTAGACGCCGGGGCCGTTGGGCGCGTGTTTCCAATATTTCTTGATGACCGCCACGCCGCGCTTCACGCTCTCGGGCGTCTGCTGCGCGTCATCCTCCGGGAGCGGATCCCCGGCGTCCTCCGGGGCGGCGTCGGCCGCTTCGAAAGCCTCGTCGTCCTCGGGCGGGAGGTCGCGCTTTTGTTCGGAGGGAGGGATCATCGGGCTAGATTTATTCGCCGATTGCGGCGATGGGAAGAGCCGCGGCCGGCAAAGCTTCCGCGCTTCGGCGGCAAAGCCTCCGGTTTGGCAGATGGGGTGAGGATGCAGGTCCCGAGAATGTCTGTGAGGGGCGTCGTCTTTCCGGCGCTCGCGCTGTGTTACGCCGGTTTCTTCGCGGCGACCGAGCACTGGATCGAGCGCGTCCATCCTTCGATGCAATTCATCGTGCCGCTGGTGGCGGCGGCGCTGATCGTCGGCTCCGTGTTTGCGACGCTGGAGCACGCCGAGGTCGTCGGCTCCAGAGTCGGAGAGCCGCTCGGCACGCTGGTGCTCACGGTCGCCGTGACGGTCATCGAGGTGACGGTCATGGCGTCGATGATCGGGCACGGCTCCGACGATCCCACGGAAGCGCGGGAGGCCGTCTTCTCCGCCATCATGATCGTCTGCAACGGGGTGGTCGGGCTGTGCCTGCTGCTCGGCGGCTTCCGGCACGGGGAGCAGGAGCTTCAGCCGATGGGCGCCAGCGCCTATCTCGCGGTCCTCATCGCGCTGTCCGCGCTCACCCTGATCGTGCCCAATTACACGGTGTCGTCCTACGGACCGACATTGGCGCCGGCCCAGGTGATCTTCGTCAGCGTGCTGTCGATCCTGCTTTACGGCGCGTTTCTGTTCATCCAGACCGTGCGGCATCGCTCCTATTTCATCGACGCGCATGTGGCGGCGACCGGGCGGCACGAAACCCGGCCATCGGCTGAGCGCACGCTGGTGTCGCTCTTCGGGCTTTGCGCCAGCCTGCTGGGCGTGTCTCTCCTTGCGGAGCGCTTCGTGCCCAGCCTGGAGGAAATGCTCGCCTGGACAGGGGTCGCCGAGGTGAACCCGATCGCGGGCGCGGCGGTCGCGATGCTCGTCCTGATGCCGGAATCCCTGAACGCCATTCGGGCCGCCAGACGCAATGCGCTTCAGACGAGCCTCAATGCGGCGCTGGGATCCGCCGTCTCGACCATCGGCCTGACCGTGCCCTCGGTGGCGCTTCTCAGCCTCGGGACAGGGCGCGAGATTGTCCTCGGGCTCGGTCCCCGCGATTCAACCATGATGATGCTGACGCTCATGCTCAGCGTCGTCAGTTTCGGGTCGGGGCGCACGAATGTCTTCACCGGCCTTGTGCATCTCGTCGTCTTCGCGACATATGGCTTCTTCCTCTTTGTTCCGTGAAGCGAGAGCCATGAGCGAGACCGATCTGATCTTCTATCATTCGCCGCAGACGCGTTCCTCGAGCGTGCTGATCCTGCTGGAGGAGCTCGACGCGCCCTATCAGCTTCGCGACCTGAATTTTCGGGCCGGCGCCCAGCGGCGGCCCGATTATCTCGCGGTCAATCCGCTCGGCAAGGTTCCCGCCATCGTCCACGATGGCGCGCTGGTGACGGAACTCGCGGCCATCTTCATCTATCTCGCCGACGCCTTCCCCGAAAAGAAGCTGGCGCCGGCGATCGGCGATCCGCTGCGTGGGCCGTATCTGCGCTGGCTGGTGTTCTACGGCTCGGCCTTCGAGCCGGCGGTGATGGACCGTCACATGAAGCAGGAGCCGCCGAGGAGCATGAGCGCCTATGGCGATTTCGAGGGCGTGATGTCGCTCATCAACGATCAGCTTGCGCAGGGGCCTTATCTGCTCGGCGCGCGCTACACCGCCGCGGACATTCTCTGGGCGACGGCCCTGCGCTGGACGACGGGCTTCGGCCTCGTGCCCGCCTCGCCGCAAATCTCCGCCTATATCGACCGCGTGACCGCGCGGCCCGCCTTCGCGCGCGTGACGGAGACGGACGCGCAATTGCTGAAGGTCCACGAGGCCGCGGCGGCGAAGTAAGCGCTCCCATTCCCCGTGAAACAGGGAGAGGGGCGTGGCTCACCAGTCTATTGGTGTCTTTCCCTGGACAACGAGGTACTCGTTCGCCCTGGAAAAATGACGGCAGCCGAAAAAGCCGTTATGCGCCGAGAGCGGGGAGGGGTGGGCGCATTCGAGCACGAGATGCTTCTGGCGGTCGATGCCCGCGCCCTTGCGCCGGGCGTAGGAGCCCCACAGCATGAAGACGACGCCCTCGCGTTCACGCGAGAGCGCGTGAACCGCGGCGTCGGTGAATCGCTCCCAGCCCTTGTTCTGGTGTGAGCCCGCCTGCGAGGCGCGGACGGTGAGAGTCGCATTGAGCAGCAGCACGCCCTGCCGCGCCCAGCGTGAAAGATCGGGGTCGCGCGACACCGCATGGCCGAGATCGGCCTCGATTTCCTTGAAGATATTCTGAAGCGACGGCGGCGGCGGCACGCCCGCGCCGACGGCGAAACACAGGCCATTCGCCTGTCCGGGACCGTGATAGGGGTCCTGCCCGAGGATGACGATTTTCGCCTTGTCGAAGGGGCATTCGTCGAAGGCGCGAAAAATCTGCGCCGCCGGAGGATAGATCGCCTGCGCCGCATATTCGCCGCGCACGAATTCGCGCAGCGCCGCGAAATAGGGCTGCTCGAATTCGCTGGCGAGATGTTTCCGCCAGCTTTCGTCGATGCGGACGGGCTTGGTCACGTATAGGTGTTACCCACTCCGGCGCGGTTCAGCAATGCCGGAGCCGCCAAGCGCGCCCCGGTCTGATCGACGCAGACCGGGACTGTCGATTTTCGTCTTTTCGCGCATCGCCTGCTTCGGCGGAAAGCGCTTTAAGGCGCGGCTTTTTCGAGCGCCGCGCGGCATGCTGCCAGCCGCTTCTCGCCTCCCCAGGCCTCGAACAACGGCGTCACCTGGTTCTTGACCGCATCTGCGTCGGCAGGAAAACCGAGCTTTTTCGGCAGCACGAGGTAGACGAGCTCCCGCTTCTCCGTTCCGCCTTTACGGGCGTTCGGATTGTAGCCCAGCTCGGAGACAAGCTTCACCGACCCTTCGCCCCGGCCAAAGGCAGGTGATTGGTCGGCGAGGATCGCCGGCTTGGAGACCCCCGACGGATTGGCCACCACGACCGCGGCGCCTTGCGTGGTGTGAGCGGCCTTGTCGGTGAAGATGCGCGCGACTTTTGTCGGCAACGCAACGAAGGGGATTTTTTCCGCGTCGACGTAGTTGGATTGCACTTCGCAGGAGAGCTTTGTCGAGGAGCGCATGGTCGTCGGCGTGACATAAAAGCCAGGCGCCGGATCGTTTGGCCCCTGAATGACAGGCTCGCCGTCTTCGGCGCAGTTGTCCGTGGCGATCCCGAACCAATGCCCGGGGCTTCCCGCGTTGCGCTTGTCGTCGAGGCCTTTGGAACTGTCTGGATGATAGGCGTGCGGCGATCCGTCCGCATCCACGGTCAGGCGGCCGAGAAAGACGATCGAGCCATCCTGCAATTTATAGGCATGGGCCTCTGGCAGCGGGCTCTTGCCGGTCTTTCTCGGAATCGTGATGACATCGGCGAACTCGCAGCCCGGCGCGCTGGCGTTCTCGTCGGCGGCCCGCCAGCCCGCCTCCCGGGCGTGGGCTTCCGACACTTTGAAGGAGAAGAGGAGATATTTATCGGCGCCGGGATAAACCTCCACGGCCTGCGCCAGTTCGGGACCGCACTGCGGCTTCACGCCTTTCTGCATGGACGCCTGAACGGCGGAGGCGATTTGCGTGAAGCAGGAATCGCTCGTGGCGATCATCATCTCATATTTGACGGTGTTCGCGTCGACCGCGAACGCTTCCTCATGCATGAAGTCGGTCGCCGTCTTGCAGGCTTCCGGGATGTGCTTGCCGACATATTTGTCGAACCTGGCCTTCAACCCTGGCGGGTCGTCCCATAGGCAATCCGCCATAGCGGGTTGAACAGACGCCAGAAGGAAAATCGAAAGAGCAAAAACCGAAGCGCGCAATGTCGCAGCTCCCATCTGAGAGACGAGAGCTTGAGCTTATTGCCGCGCCATGGATTGCGCAAGATGCGGTTTCGGCTGCCGGGCGGTGCTGCTCCCGCGCCAAGACGCCCCGCCTTCAATCCTGCAACGGCCCCCATGCCGGATCGCTGGCGTAGCTGGGCGTCGGCACCTGGGTTTCCGAGCGGCCGAAGACGTCCACCATGTAAATCTTTGGCCCGCCGCCGCCGCTGCTATCGCGGAAGAACATCAGGAACAGGCCGTTGGGCGCCCAGGTCGGGCCTTCATTGTGGAAGCCCTCGGTGAGGATGCGCTCGCCCGTGCCGTCGGTCTTCATCACGCCAATGGAGAAATTGCCGCCATTCTGCTTGGTGAAGGCGATGTAATCGCCCTTGGGCGACCAGACGGGCGTGGAATAGCGGCCGCCGCCGAAGGAGATGCGCTTCGCGTCGCCGCCATGCGCGCTCATCACATAGATCTGCTGGGAGCCGCCCCGATCGCTCTCGAAACTGATGCGCGAGCCGTCGGGAGAATAGGAGGGCGCCGTGTCGATGGCGCTGGTGTCGGTGAGCCGTGTCGTCGCGCGCGAGCGCAGGTCCATCGTGTAGAGATTGGTGGAAGACCCTTCCGACAGCGACATGATGATCTTCTGCCCATCGGGCGAAAAGCGCGGCGAGAACGTCATGCCGGGGAAGTTGCCCACCACCTCGCGCTGGCTGTTCTCGATGTTCATGAGCAGAACCTTGGGCTCGCCATCGTCGTTGAACGCCATATAGGTCACGTCGAGCGAGGAGGGCGAGAAGCGCGGCGTGACCACGAGCTCGTCGCCGCGGGTGAGATAACGCACATTGGCGCCGTCCTGGTCCATCATGGCCAGGCGCTTGCGGCGCCTCTCCTTGGGTCCGGTCTCGTCGACGAAAACGATGCGCGTGTCGAAGAACCCTTTCTCACCGGTGACGCGGCTGAACACCGCGTCCGACAGTAGATGCGCGACGCGGCGCAAGTTGGCCGCTTCGGTGACATATTGCTGGCCGGCCACCTGCTCGCCGGTGGTGACGTCGAAGAGCCGGAACTCCGTCTTCAGCCGCCCGTCTCCGGCGCGCACGGAGCGGCCGGTGAGAACGAATTGCGCGCTCACGGCGCGATAGGCGTCGAGATCGGGCTGATCGGGAGAGCCGGCGGGCACATTGGCGTCCACCGGGCGCAGGAAGACCGAGCGCTTGAAATTATTGTTGGCGACGGAGGTGATGGTGCGCGCCGCCTCGTCGCCGACAAACGGCGCGACGGCGATATTGGTCGGCTGGAAGCTGCCGCCCTTGAGGTCGATGACGCGTCCGGCCCGCGCCGGCGCGAACGGCGCCAGCGCGGCTGAGGCGATGAGTCCCGTGGCGGCGCGGCGTGTGATGAGGCGTGTCATGTCTGGTCCGTTTGTCGATGAGGTTCGGCCCCCACCCCGACCCTCCCCCTTGCAGGGGGAGGGAGAAGGCGCGGAGTTGCCGATGAGTCCTCCCCTGGAAGGGGCAGGAGAAGGCGTGGGGTTGCCGATGATCTTCCTCCCCCTGAAAGGGGGAGGGCAGGGAGGGGGTCGCGACGAGCGCGCATCAGTTGGCGTCCTGGAAGCGGATCGTCACTTCATGCAGCGCTTCGTCGTAATAGGGCATGAATTCCGCCGGAATGCGCATGGGGCTGCACCGCCGCACGGCCTGCACGGCCTGTTCGCCGCGGGCCTGCTCCACCGGATTGGACGACGGATTCATCAGGCGCGGACGGCCCTCCAGAGCGCCGTCGCGCGTCAGGTGAAACTCGACGACCGGCGCGAAGGTCGCGCCGCCGAGCGTGAGCGCCGACGCCCAGCAGGGGTGATAATGGTCGTGGATATAGGCGGCGATGCGCGCCTCCATCGAGGCGGACATCTTCTGCGCCGAGCCTTCCGGCGCCCCGAGCGAGGCCGTCTTGATGTCGCTGCCCGTCGCCGCGCGCCGCTGGGGCGCCTCCTTGCTGAGGAGCCGGGAGATATCCGCCGCGTCGAATTTCGATGTCGGCGCGGTCTCATCGCCCGATTTCGGTTTCGCGCCCTTGACGCTCTTTTCCGCGACTTCGCCCTCGTGGCTCTCGGGCTTGGCGGGCTTGTCGAGCGTCTTCTTGCTGTCGAGCAGCTTCGCCACCTCGTCGACCTTCAGGCGCTCCTTCGGCTTTTCCGGCCGGGGCTCGGGTTTGGGCGTCTCCTTCGCCTCTTCCTTTTCAGGCTTGGCGTCCTTCGGACGCGTGGGCGGCTTCGGCTTGATCACCTCGGCCTCCTTCGGCTCCTCCGGCTTGTCCTCGGGCGCGGCGGCCTTCGGCTTGGCGGGCGGCGCGGGAACGGGCTTCGCCGCGGCGGGCTTCGGCGGTTCGGGCTTGTCCGGCGTCGGGGGCAGGGCGGCGACGCGCTTGGGCGGGGTCGGCTCGGGGGCGTCGTCGGCGCCGGGCTCCGGCAAGCGGCGCAACGGCGGCGGCGGCGTGGGAACGTCCTTCCTGGCTTCGGCGACAGGCGGCAGCGGTTTCGCGTCGCTTTGCGGCGCCACCTTGTCGACGCGCTGGGAGGGTTTCAGATCGCGCGCGGTCTTCTCCCCCTTGGCGATCTGATTGAGCGCCGAGTCCGTCACGACCTCCACCGGGATCATCTCCTGCGCGTCTTCGAATTTCCTCGCATCCGAAAACAACACGAACGCCGCCAGCAACAGCCCGGCATGGGCCGCGGAGGAGATGACGACGCCAGGCTCGGACCGCGAAACCCTCACCGTCGCAGCCTCACTTCTTCTCCTGCTCCGTCACCAGAGCAACCTTCTTGTATCCCGCTGTGGTGATGAGCGACATGACTTCGGCCACACGGCCGTAATTCACCGCCTTGGAGCCGCGCACATAAATGCGTTCGTCGAAGCCCTGCTTCGTCGTCTCCTTGAGGCGGTCGAGAAGCTGCTCCATCTCGACGGGCTGATCCATCAGGAAAATCTGGCCCTTGTCGTCGATGGCGATGGAGATGGGCTTCTGGTCGATATTGAGCTGCCCGGCCTTGGTCGCCGGCAGATCGACCGCGACGCCGGTGGCGAGCAGAGGCGCCGCCACCATGAAGATGATCAGCAGCACCAGCATGACGTCGATGAAGGGCGTCATGTTGATTTCGGCCATGGCGCCGTAGCGCGGCACGCCGCGCCGGCGTCTGCCGCCCTTGCGGCCGGGCGTCGAGATCGAGGCGCCCATGGGTTACGCCGCCCGGTCGCGGTTGGAGGCCGCGTGCTGGTCGATCTGGCGCGAGAGAATGGCCGAGAATTCGTCGGCGAAGCTTTCCATGCGCGCCTGAGCCTTGGCCACGTCGCCCTGCATCTTGTTATAGGCGATCAGCGCCGGAATGGCCGCGAAGAGGCCGATGGCGGTCGCCAGCAGCGCTTCGGCGATGCCCGGCGCGACGACGGCGAGCGAGGTGTTTTTCGAGGCCGCGATGGAGCGGAAGGAGGTCATGATGCCCCACACCGTGCCGAACAGGCCGACGAAGGGACCGGCCGAGGCCACGGTGGCGAGCACCAGCAGATTGGACTCGAGCTTCTCGACCTCGCGGGCGATGGAGACGTCGAGCACTTTCTCGATGCGGGCCTGAAGGCCCATGAAGCTTGCGCTCGCGCCGGTCTGGAAGGAGCGCTTCCATTCCTTCATGGCGGCGACGAACAGCGTGGCCATGCCGGTGGTCGGGCGCTCCGAGAGCTTGCCGTAGAGGTCTTCGAGAGAATTGCCGGACCAGAAATTCTCCTCGAAACGGTCCATCGAACGCCGCATGCGCGCAAAGAGGAGCGTCTTGTCGATGATGATCGCCCAGCACCAGACCGAGGCCAGCAGCAGGCCGACCATCACGAATTTCACGACGATATGCGCGCCCCAGAACATGCTCCAGATGGTGATGTCGGCGGCGGGGGCGGCGGTCGCGGCGATCTCGGCTGGATTCATGATTTGTCCCTGAGAGGAATTTTGGGCGTCTTTCGTGCTGGCGACGCCCTTATTGCCCGCAATTTCGCCCTTTCTGGGGCTTCGTTGCGCCGCACAAGCATACTTAACCGCGAAGCGTTAACAAGCGGTAAGGGTTAAGGATTGGTAAGCCGGCAGGCCGAAAGGGGGAGGCAGCCGGACTCCCGCCCTCCGTTCAGTCGGTCCAGGGGCGTCAAAGAATCACGCAGGCCGAGCCGCAGCAGGCGCCATGATTGGCGTTCGGAGCAACGCCGTCTTCGATGAGCTGGGCCATGGCTTCGATATGGGCGGCGCCGCCCTCGTCGGTCGGCTCGATTTGCAGCATGTCTTTATTCAGAAAGTCGGCCACACGTTTCTTTGTCTCGAACGCAGGGATCGTCTCGTCGTCGCGAATGTCTCCGACATCGCGGTCCAGCCGCTCGGCCGCCTCGCGCAGCTTTGGACTATTGTAATAGAACGCCATATTGTCGGTTTTATTCAGCCAGCCCGTCTTATCCCCGAGCCCGAGGATCGGATACCATTTGCCGGGCGTGATCCCCGCTTTCGCCACCTGACCGCTGCTGATGTAAAACGGAACGCGCACGGGTCCTATTCTAACCGCCGCCATCGGACGGTCCGAGAGCCTCACGAAGGTCGACGTCAGGATGCCTTCGCTCGTTTTCTTGTAGGGGATGCTTTCCAGTTGCGCGTATATCGAGTTTCCGCCGACCGGCGTCAGAGCGGAGACCGCGGAACTGGCGATGCTGGTTTTCCGCTCTTCCAGGTTGCGCGCGAAATCAGTGTTGTTGGTGTTGGTGGAGGTGATCTGCTCCATCATCGCCGCCCTCGGATCTTCGCCCGATTTGTCGCTTTCGGTTGGCGCGTGTTCTCCCGGTGTGCCGTTCAGGGCGATGGGAGTGATATTGTTGTTGATCGACACTGTCTCCCTCCGTGTCTCTCGCGCCTCCGCGACCATCCGCGGTGCGAGACCTCTCATCCATCGGGTGGCTAGAGAAGGGCGCAGTCCACCCTGCAGGCGGGCGTCTCGGGCTCCGCGTCATTTGGATGAGCAAGCACGCTCGCCTCTATTTCCTCGACCTTTTTCTTGATGGTTTCCCAATGGTTGGAGTCGTTCAGTTCGATGGGATTCATGTCTTTGTTCATGAAATCAGCAATTTGGTACTGTCCCGATGGGAACGTGGGAATGTTGTGATCCGCGTAGGCGGTCTCGTTCCGGATATCCCCTATCTCCGCGTCGAGTTGTTCAGCGACCTCCCGCAGGAGCGCGCTGCCGTAGTATTCGGACATGCCATTGGCTTTGTTGAGCCAGTTATCGTCACCGATACCGAAAAACGGATACCACCGCCCTGGCGTGACGTCGTGCTTCGGCGAGAGTCCGCTGCTGAGATAAAATGGAACCCGTATTTTCCCCAGTCTGATCGCAGCCATGACACGGCCGCCAACCCGAACCAATTTGGACGAACGCCAGAAGTTGCTTCTGTCCGTATATGAGATCAGGCTGAGTCGCTCGATGATCGGCTTTCGGGTCTTCGTCTCGCCCGGTAGAAGGGGCGTTGCAATCTGATCGAGCTGGCGGCTGAATGTCTCCGCGTCCGGGTTGTCCCTTTCGATATCCTCGATGAATGCCTGCTGCGTGGGCGCCGCGACCGGGTTGTGACCCGGCGCCTTGTCGCTCTCGTGGGTCAACGCGACATTGGCGAGGAGAGGGGTTGTGTTCGTGACCGACATGGTCGCTTCCCTTGATGTTGCCATTCCGCTTTTTATGGCGCGCGCCGGGCTTCGCTTCTGTCACGAACATCACAGACATTGTAATTTTCAGGGACCGCCCCCGCAGGCTATGGCGCCGGCGGGTGATGGAGACGTCGTTTCAATCGGACGGCGCGCCGCGCGACCGCTCGAATTTTTCCCTCACCTCAGCCGGCATGCGCCGGGCGCGGCCCGCTTCGACGCAGACGACTTTCACGATCGCCGTCGCCAGCGTCTCTTCGCGGCGCCGAATGCGCTGGTCGAGGGTGAGCGAGGCCCCGCCGATTTCGGTGATCAGGGTCTCGACGGAAAGCAGATCGTCCAGCACGGCGGGTTTGCAAAAATCGAGCTGCATCGCGCGCACGACAAAATAGATCGGCGCGCCACTGGCGCCGTCGAGAAGCTGGCGCTGTTCGAGGCCGAGCGACCGCAACAGCTCGGTGCGCCCGCGCTCCATGAAACGGATGTAGGAGGCGTGATAGACGAGCCCGGAAGCGTCCGTGTCCTCCCAATAAACGCGTGCGGGGATCGAGTGGGGAGTCATGTGGCCTCCTTGCAGCGGGAGCCTTCGCCTAACGCGGCCGTGGCGTCCGGGCAAGCCGGCGGGAACGGTCAGGCGTCTTCGTCGCCGAACAGCCCGAATTGTCCCCCCGTCCGCGCGGGCTCCGCGAGCCCGAGATGGCGGAAGGCGTGGGGCGTCAGCAGGCGGCCGCGCGGCGTGCGCTGGAGAAAGCCCTGTTGCAGCAGGTAAGGCTCGATGATGTCCTCGATGGCGTCGCGCGGCTCGGAGAGGGCGGCGGCGATGGTCTCGATGCCGACCGGACCACCGCCGAAGTTCAGCGCCACCATGTCGAGATACCGCCGGTCCATGACGTCGAGACCGATCGAATCCACGTCGAGCAGGGTCAATGAGCGGTCGGCCAGTTCGCGGGTGATGGTCGCGGCGCCTTCCACCACCGCGAAGTCGCGCACCCGCCGGAGCAGCCGCCCGGCGATGCGGGGGGTGCCGCGCGCGCGCCGCGCGATCTCCCTGGCGCCCTCGTCGCTCATGCCGACGCCGATGACCCGCGCGCCGCGCTTGATGATCAGCTCAAGCTCCTGCGGCGTGTAGAAATTCAGCCGCACCGGGATGCCGAACCGGTCCCGCAGGGGGGTGGTGAGCAGGCCCGCCCGCGTGGTCGCGCCGACCAGCGTGAATTTCGCAAGGTCGATTTTCACCGAGCGCGCCGCCGGCCCTTCGCCGATGATGAGATCGAGCTGAAAATCCTCCATGGCGGGATAGAGGATTTCCTCGACGGCCGGATTGAGCCGGTGAATCTCGTCGATGAACAGCACGTCCCGCGGTTCGAGGTTGGTCAGTTGCGCGGCCAGATCGCCCGCCTTGGCGATGACCGGCCCGGACGTCGACCGAAAATTGACCCCGAGCTCCCGCGCGACGATTTGCGCCAGAGTGGTTTTGCCGAGCCCCGGCGGTCCGACGAGCAGCACGTGATCCAGCGCATCGCCGCGGGTCTTCGCCGCCTCGATGAAGACCTTCAGATTGGCGCGCGCCGCCTCCTGTCCGGTGAAGTCGGCGAGCGTCAGGGGGCGGAGGCTGGCGTCGGCGTCGTCGTCGCGCTGTGCCGGGCTCACCAGCCGGGGAGGGGTGCTCAAAAATCGCTCCAATGTGCGGGCCGCGGGCGCGCCGGCTCCGGCTGCGCGTGAATCGCGCGCCCTCGCCCCGATTATAGGTTTCCTTGCGGCCGCGAGGAAATCAGCCCGAACCAGCGGTGGACGCGGGCGCAATAGGCCGCGAAGGCGTCCGGATGTTTGGCGTGCAACGCCATTTCCTCGTAGGGAATCACCAGAGCGTCGATCCCCCAGTAGTGGAGGTAGAGCAGGGCTGGCGCGGCGAGGGCGGCGAGGCCGGCGCAGGCCCCTCCCGCCGCCAGCCCAAGCGCCAGAAGGCCCAGCGACCAGAAGAAGCTCTGCGCGAGGGCCAGCACATAGACGGGGTTGCGCGAGACCGCATAGGGTCCGCTCGTGACCAGACGTTCGGACCCAACGAATTGCCGGGCGTCGCCCCCGCGCCGCTCCAGATAGACGACGAGCGCGAATTTGAGGCCGAGCGACACGGCGTAGCCCACGGCGGCGAGGGCGAGAAAAGGAAGGCTTTGCGCGGTCGCGGCATGAAGGGCCAGAAGCAGCGCCGTCGTCGCGCAATAGGCCGCCGTGGCGGTGAGGTCCACGAGGAAGATGCGCGAGAATTGCAGGTCGTTGCGAACCCTGCCGCACAGCCAGACGACGGCCGCGCGCCCCTCAAAGCTCATTTTTGAAAGTCCTGTCAAAAGGCGGCCATCAATCCCGCCACTGTCAGCCTTAACCTCTGCTATTTTCGTTAAAGAAGACATTCGTTTTTCAGGAAACCTTGGCCAGTTCCTTCAACCCCTGCCGGATGAGGGCGCCCGTCTCCGCGCCTTCGCCGAGAACCTTCACGCTCGCGGCGACGGCGGCTGCGGCCTGCGGCCGGCCATAGCCCAGATTGACGAGCGCGGAGACGGCGTCGCGCACGGCGGAGGGCGCGCCGGCGCCCTCGTCCTCGCCGGCAAGTTTCGCGACAACCGGATCGACCGCGCCGAAGGCTGGCCCCTTGTCCTTCAATTCGGCGACGATGCGCGCGGCGAGCTTGGGGCCGACGCCGGAGGCGCGCGCCACCATGGATTTGTCCTGCGTGGCGATGGCCGTCCCGAGCTCCGCCGTCGAAAGGATCGAGAGAATCCCCAGCGCGACCTTCGAGCCGACGCCCTGCACGGTTTGCAGCAGGCGGAACCACTCGCGCTCGGCCTCGCTGGCGAAGCCGAACAGCTTGATCGAGTCCTCGCGGACCTGCGTCTCGATGGCGAGCGCCGCCGCCTCGCCGGGTCGCGGCAGCCTTTGCAGCGTGCGGCCGGAGCAATGCACGACATAGCCGACCCCATTGACGTCGAGGATCAGGAAATCCTCGCCGTAGCTGTCGATCAGGCCCTTCAGCTTGCCGATCATGCGAGGGCCTTCAGCGCTCGCGCGCCCCTGTGTTGCGCGTGACAGATGGCGACGGCCAGCGCGTCGGCGGCATCGGCGGAGGAGGCCTGGCTGGCGGGCAGCAGCACACGGACCATCATCTGAATCTGCGCCTTCTCGGCGTGGCCTGCGCCGACGACGGTCTTTTTCACCAGATTGGCGGCGTATTCCGCCACCTCGAGCCCGGCAAGGGCCGGGGACATCAGCGCGACGCCGCGCGCCTGTCCGAGCTTGAGGGTCGACTGCGGGTCGCGGTTGACGAAGGTCTCCTCCACCGCCGCCTCATGGGGCGCGTAATCCGCGATGACCTGCATGAGGCCCTCGTGCAGTTGCCGCAGCCGCTTGCCCATTTCGAGCGCGCCGTCCGAGCGCACGCGCCCGCAAGCGATGAAGGACAGGCGCGAGCCTTGCGACTCGATCACGCCCCAGCCCGTGTTTCTGAGGCCGGGGTCGATGCCGATGATGCGAATCGATGGGGCGGACATGGCCGAACATAGCACGGCCGAACAGAACGGAAACGGTTACACCGCCTTCTCGGCCTCCGCCTGGGCGAGCGCCTCGACCACCGCATCAAACGCCAGCAGGGTCGAGCCGTGCCGCGCCTTGTAGTCGCGGACAGGCTCCAGGACGGCGAGATCGGCCCATTTGCCTTCCGGCGGCGGGCCGTTTTCCTTGAGCATCCGGCGCAGCGCCGCGCGCGCCTCGCGCAACTCCTGCGGCGTCGAGCCAATCACGTTGCGGGCCATGATGGAGGCGGACGCCTGGCCGAGGGCGCAGGCCTTCAGCTCATGGGCGTAGTCCGTCACCTTTCCGTCGCGCAGGGCGAGGTCCACGGTGATGGTGGAGCCGCAGAGCTTGGAATAGGCGCTGGCCGTGGCGTCTGGCCGCTCCAGGCGGCCCAGTCGCGGGATGTTTCCCGCCAGTTCGAGAATTTTGGCGTTATAGACCTGGTCGAGCATATCAGCGCGGTCTCGGACGCGGGGCTTACCTTCGCTCCCGCCGCCCTTTATATAGAGGTCCGAGGGCTGGCGCGAAAGCGAAAGTCCCGGCGCAACGCCGAGGCGCCGCAGTTCTTGCATTGACTCAGGCGAGCTCTCGAATTCTCGCGGTTTCTCAGGTCCGAGGGGCGAAATTTGAGGTAGGATCCCATGTGTCTTGACCGCATGGGGGGTTAGCGTTGCGGCTTTTGCGACGCGATTGTTGAGGAGGCGCCACATGGATGACGTGGTTAAGACCTTTCCCGTTCGCCCCAGCTTTGAAGAAGATCGTTCCGACGCCGTGATTGACCCGACGCCCGCGACAGCCGCCCGCTCCGTGACTCCGGAGCCGGCCAAGGACACGCTCGAACGCCCCAGCCGCGAGGAGGCGGAGGCGGCCGTGCGCACCTTGCTGCGCTGGGCCGGCGACAATCCCGATCGCGAGGGCCTGCGGGAGACGCCGCGCCGCGTCGTCAAGGCCTATGAGGAATTCTTCAAGGGGTATCACGAAACCCCGGATGAAGCGCTGTCCCGCGTCTTCGAGGAGGTCGAGGGATACGACGATCTCGTGCTGGTGCGCGACATCCCCTTCACCTCGCATTGCGAGCATCACGTCGTGCCCTTCGTCGGCAAGGCGCATATCGCTTATTACCCGACCGGCGGCGTCGTCGGCCTCTCGAAGCTCGCCCGCCTCGTCGATGTCTTCGCCCGCCGCCTCCAGACGCAGGAGGCCATGACGGCCCAGATCGCCGAGGCCATCGAGAGCCACCTCAGGCCGCGCGGCGTCGCCGTGCTGGTGGAGGCCGAGCATATGTGCATGTCCATGCGCGGCGTCCTGAAACAGGGCTCGTCGACCGTCACGGTGCAGTTTTCCGGCGTCTTCCGTGACGATCCGGGGCAGCAGGCGCATTTCTACACGCTGCTGCGCGGCGCCCGGTGATGGACAAGGCGGCTCTGGAAGAGGGGGCGGACTTCGCCCCCCGCTTCGACTCCAACGGCCTGATCGTGTGCATCGCCGTCGAGGCGGCAACGCGTGAGATTCTCATGGTCGCCTACATGAACCAGCTCGCGCTGGACAAGACGATCGAGACGGGCGTCGCGCATTACTGGTCACGCTCGCGCAACGCGCTCTGGCGCAAGGGCGACACATCCGGTCAGGTGCAGCGCGTCCTCTCGCTGTCCGTGGATTGCGACCAGGACGCCATCCTCCTGACCGTGGAGGCGGGCGGCGACGGCAAGGCCTGTCACACCGGCCGGAAATCCTGCTTCTATCGCCGGCTTGAGATCGGCGACGGAGCGCGGCGGCTGGTCTTTGCCGAATAGCGACGCTCGCGCCACTCCGTAAAAGCGCATATCCGCCGTTCGAGCCCCGCGCCGTGAAGCGGAAACCGCGCCATTTCCGACAGCAAACGTTCGGGCGGCGGCCAGAAGGTTAACCTTCTGGCCATTTTCGAGGCGCAGCCTCGCTCCCATATAACAAAAAAACGCAAGGGTCAGAGGGGACGACTGAGCGGGACATAGTGCTATGTTATCACTGCTTAGACGCAACGACGCTTCCATCACAGGCGAACTGCGGGATGTGATGAACCCAACGGACATGAAGGAGGGCGCGCCGCCCGCGGTCCTGAACGAGGACGGAGGCGCGCGAGAACGGCCGGGCGGCCAGCCGCTGATCGGCCTTGCGCTCGGCGCCGGCGCCGCGCGGGGCTGGTCGCACATTGGCGTTCTCCGCGAACTCGCGGAGCAGGGCATACGTCCCGACATCATCGCCGGAACCTCGATCGGCGCCGTGGTTGGCGGCTGCTACGCGGCGGGCCGACTGGACCAGATCGAAACATTCGCGCGTTCGCTGACGCGGCGGCGCGTGTTCACGCTGATGGACCTGTCCTTCTCCGGCGCGAGCCTCATCACCGGCGAGCGGCTCAAGGCGGCGCTCGAGCAGGAGCTCGAGTCCCTGACCTTCGCCGATCTGCCGATTCCCTTCGCCGCCGTGGCCACCGAGGTCGGCACTGGTCACGAGGTCTGGCTTCAGAGCGGCCCGCTGGCGCAGGCGATACGCGCATCCTACGCGCTGCCGGGCATTTTCGAGCCCGTGCGCATCGGGGACCGCTGGCTGTTCGATGGCGCGCTGGTCAATCCCGTGCCGGTGACGGTCTGTCGCGCGCTCGGCGCGGAATTCGTCATCGCGGTGAATGTGACGGCCGACACGATGTATCGCGCCCGCGTGATCCGCGACGATCCGGCCGCCGCGCGTCGCGCCGCCGAGGCGGGGCCGTTTGGCGAGAAGCCCGACATTTCCTTCGTCGACCGCATTCTGCCGCGTTATTTCGACCGTCAGGCCGGCGACGCGCCGAATGTGGCGACGGCGATGATCGACGCCTTCAACATCATTCAGGACCGCATTCTGCGCTCGCGCCTCGCGGGCGATCCGCCGGACGCGACCATCACGGCGCGGATGGAAGACATCGGCATGTTCGATTTCCACAAGGCGGACCAGCTCATCAACGTTGGCCGCTCGGCCGCCAAGCGCGCCTTGCCCAACATCTTCGCGCATATCCCGATTCCCGGCGCGACAGTGTAGCGGCAGAGAGTCCCGGGGGGCGATGGAAAGCCCCTCTCGCGGGAAGCGACAGGGGCTTGTATGTCAGCATCAGGACGAACAGGAGGAGGCCCGCCTAGGCCTGCGCGATATACTCCCGCATGCAGCGGTGTTCTTCCTCGATGACCTTGATCCGGTGTTTCACCACGTCTCCGATCGAGACGAGGCCGCAGAGACGCCCGTCGCGCATCACGGGAAGATGCCGGCGACGTTCGAGCGTCATCGTCTGCATGGTCGAGTCGACCGTGTCGTTCTCATGCGCCGTCACCGGATTTTGCTGCATGTGATCGCCGACCGGCTCTTGCAGCGCCCGCGCCCCGCCGTTTGCAATCGCGCAGACGATGTCACGTTCCGACATGACGCCGACGACGGTCCCGACGCCATCCACGATGACGACCGCGCCGATGCCGTGGCGTATCAGTTCGCGCGCGATATCCTGAAGCGCCATGGTCGGCGGCGCCGTCACGACCTGGCGGCCTTTTTCAGAAAGAATCGTCAAAACGGTCATCGCTCCCTCCTCGGCTCGTCCCGCGCGCCCTCATCCCCAAGGCGCGTGGCGCGCTTGCGGCTATGGCGGCTGTTGGACGGGGCGCCTAACGGCGCCGCGCCAGGCGCTCGAAGGCGCCGAACGCAAAAAGCCCGAAGAGGAAGCCCCCGATATGCGCTTCCCAGGCGATCGGTTCGGAAGACCCCGCCGCCTCCGGGAAGGCGCCGAACAAGAAGTTCGCCCCAAACCAGACGACAAGAAAAAAGATCGCCTGCCTGTTTTCGCCGAGCTGCGAAAGAGACGCGGTCCGCGCTTCTCTTCCGTCAATTGCGCCATATTCACCCAGCCGCGCGCCGGGGGTGAATGCGAAACGCACAATCGCAGCCATTGTTCCCGAAATCGCGGCCGAGGCGCCGACCACGGGCGCCAGGTCGAGCGGGTGCAAGGCGAGATGCGTCAGCGCCCCGGCGAGGGCGCAGGCCATGAAGAACCACAGAAACAGCCAGGGTCCCAGGCGCTTGGCGACGGGCGCCCCAAAGGCCGCGAGCGTCAGGGCGTTGATCATGAGATGTGTCCAGCCGCCGTGGAGAAAGGCGTAGCTGAAAGGCGTCAGCCAGGTCGCAGGGCCGGCGCTGAGCAGGGCGACGATCTGTTCGCCGCCGTCGCCGTCGCTGATCTTCGGCCCGAGCGCAGCCAGCACGCGCTCGGGCGCAATGAGGAAGCTCAGCCGCAGCGGGATGAAGGCGAGGCTGTCGAAGAAAGGTTCGACAAGCCGCCTGGGTCCGATCGCGACGAAAAGTTGGATCGCCGCCATGGCGCCGAGGAGGGCGCTGACGACGCCCGGCAGGTTCAGAAGTCTCTCACGGTCGCGCACCCGTCCTCCGGCGTTCTTTTCTCGTCTGATCCGCTTCGTCGCATGGCGCGGCGGCAGGATCAATTTGCGCATGGAAGAGACGGGGAGAAGGACTGCGAAGATCAAGCGGAGGGGGAGCGCCGGAGCATCGCTCCCCCTCGCCAGATCCATTCGTTCCAGAGTTGGCTTTTCACGAAAAGCCAATTGCGCGGAAGCGAGGCCGGGACCGGAGCAGTTCCCCCTCGGCTCCACACCGCAAAGCTCTCACACGGCCCGCCCGCCTGCAAGGTTTCGCTTGAGAAAGGGTTAATGGCTCTACCACTGGCACGTGCAATGCTGTGGTAAAGCCATGGACGCCCGCGCAAGCGACGTCCGTTTCATTCTGGCGCAATCGACTTTGCACGGCGAGGATCATGAGACGCACAATAAATCGGGAATTATTCAATTACTGGAACACGCTGCGTGGAGAGCGCGCGGCCCCGGACCGCGCCAGCGTCGACCCGCTCGCCATACGTTCCATTTTGGCCGACACATTCATCATAGAGGTGGACGCGGACGGATTGTTTCCACTGAGGGTTGCAGGCGCGCGCGTCAATGCGCTCTGGCTGGCCGATCTGAAGGGGACGTCGTTCCTCGACCTTTGGCGCAACGAGGATCGACGCAGCGTTCACGCGGCGCTCATGTCCGTCGTCGACGGCGTCGCGCCGCTTGTCGGCGGAGCGCGCGGCTGCGCGCCAGGGGACGTTGAAATGGAAATCGAGTTCCTGCTCTTGCCGCTGCGGCATTTTGGCCGCACGCATTCGCGCGTGCTCGGGTCCCTGTCGCCCATGCGAGGCGCGGAGGCGATCGGGCAGATGCGCGTGGGGTCGCTCGAATTTCTCTCGATGCGCATGATCGACGCGCCGCGCGTCGTCGCGGCCGCCTCACGGGACGCGTCGCCCCCGCGACCCCGGCTCGTCGTCTGCAATCCGGAAAAGAGCTAGTGTTTTCAATCGAATCCAATGGCTTGTAAGCAATCCTTAAGGCAAGCGGACGTATTGAGGGAGGTCCCCGACGCCCAGAATCAGCGAAAACATGGCCGCATCCGAACCTGATTACCTGCAAGACGTCCGCGCACAGCGGCGCTTTCAGCGCGTGCCCGTGACCCTGTTCGGGCGCTACATGCTCGAATCTCGGCGGGAATTCCCTTGCCAGACGCTCGAAATGTCACCCGGGGACATGATGCTGTTCGCCCCGGTGAAAGCCCGGGTCGGGGAAAAGGTTGTGGTTTATCTCGATCAGATCGGCCGGTTCGCGGGCGTGACGGTCCGGGAGACCGAGACAGGCTTCGCCCTCACCATGTCCCTGACGCCGGCCAAGCGGGACAGGCTGGCCGACCAGCTCACCTGGTTTGCCAACCGTTACAGTTGCAGCCTGCCGGAGGATCGCCGTCACGAACGCATCGTGCCGCTGATGCAGCGCACCCTGCTGCGGTTGCCGGACGGCCAGGAGATCATCGCCAAGATCCGGGATATCTCCCTCTCCGGCGCCGGCGTCGAAACCGAGGCCCGCCCCGACATTGGGGAAAGCGTGGTCGTCGGTTCGACGCCCGCCATCATTGTCCGTCACTTCGAAGGCGGCGTGGGCGCGGAGTTTGAAACGCCGTTCCGGGCCGGCGCATTGGACGAGTCGACGCGATTGTAACGCGCCGCGCGCGGAGGCCTTACTGACCCATGCCTTTCTTCATTTTCGCGAGCCCCTGCGCGCAACCGACGCTCATCTCCTCCTTGTGACCTTTCAGGCATTTCAGAATGCGGCCGCCGCCCGGCTGAACGCCGGCGCAGAGGCGCTGGACGTCGTCCTTGCAATAGGTCAGCACGGCTTCGTCAAAAGCCGCCGCCGGCTGTGCAGCGGCCAGCAGGGGGAGCGCCAGGACGGCGAGCGCGAGAAGGCGAAGCGGCACGAGAAAACTCCTGTGCTAGCTAAAGCATTTCCAACAATAATATTTTTGGCGCCTGCCGCGCTTGCGGTCAACGCTACTCAGCCGCCGCCAATGCCCTCGATGATGCGCCCGCTGCCGTCGCACCGCGGGCAGGGCGCGTCCGCGCGCGCGCCCGTTTCCGGGTTGGTGGCCTTCCCGGTTCCGTGACATTCCGGGCAGATGTCCTCGCCCGTTCCGGGCGTGCCGGGCGCGGGATCGTCCCGCGGGGTCTTCTGGCTGACGGGCGTCCTGGCGGGCATCTCCGCCCCCACCTTCGAGGATTTGACCTTCGAGGAGGTAGGGCGGCGGGGAGCCCGGGCGAGCCCTTTGACGCAACGGCGGCCCTCCGGCTTGCCCCGGCCCTCTCCCCCGAGAAGAGGGAGGGGCGCCCCAATCCCCTCTCCCCGTTTACGGGGATTGGGTGAGGGGCAGGCCAGGGCAGGCCATCCCGAGGCTTCCGTCCGGCGCCCTACAAGGAGACTCGCACAGCGCCAGCCCTCGTTCGCGGCTTCCCGCTCGGCCTCTTGCTCGACGGAGCTTCTCAGCCGGACATAAAGGATCAGCGTGGATCGAGCGGCAGTTGCGCAAAACGCGCGCGGCGCTCGAGATCGATCAGCCGCGGTCCGGAAAGGCAAATGTCACGGCGACCCGTTACGCCGCTTGGCCTATGCCAGGCCGGCCCATCGAAATCATGCCCGTCATCTTCGAAGGTCGGAAGCCGGGTCGATCCCTCTTCGGCTCCGCGCGGGCGGCCGGCACGATCGGTTGAAGGACGAAAATCCATGTTTCCCTCCTTGTGCAGTCGTGGTCTGAAGAAGGAGGCCCTGACGCCTGCAGATGCGCAGTCTGGCGGCAAGTCAGATAAAATTCAAGAGCTTTCCGCGCGATGACGCAGCCCCCGCGACTGTGGAAAGGCGGCTCGCCCCCGGCTGGCGGAGACGAGCCGCGCCCCTGAAATGCGCCCCTGAAAACGGTCACAGGCTAGCGCTGCGCAGGCTGTTGCGCCAAGCAGAGCAATTGGTCGCGAACTCCGTTCGTCGCGAGGTGTCGCCGGAATGCAACGGTCTGTTACTTCTCCGCCGGCTGCGGCGTCGCGTCCTTCACGCATTTCCTGGTGAAACTGGCGCGCGCCGCCCCGGAGAGTTTCTTCTCGGCCGCCGCGGCCTCGCAGCCAGCCGTGGCGGCGTCACGCTCGCACTTCTTCATGAAGCTGTTCAGCGCCGCGCCCGCGAGCTTCTTTTCGACAGCCTGCGCCGCGCAGTCGGGCGCGGCGGGAACAGGCGATTGCGCGACGGCAAGCGCGCTCCAGCAAAAGCTTACGGCGCAGGTCAGCGCAAAGGCGAGGCTTCTCATGATCGAACTCCTTCCAGGCGGCGCGGGCGGCGTCATCCGAGCCGGCGCCCGCCGCCCTCGACCGCACTTTAGGCGCCGCCGCCCAGGAACGCCACCGCCGCCGCCAGCGCGGGGCAGGGGGGCGCCGATCATGCCTTGAAACTTTCTGGCGCCCGGATGCGCGGTTGCTGGCGATGTTTTTAACAAAATGTGCTACGTCAAGTTACTGTCTGGTTTCCCGACTTATTTGCAGGAAGCGTATGCTGAACAACGGCCGTCCTTCACAATGGGCGCGCGCGAGCGTCGCGGCGGCGGCGCTGGCGCTCTCGGCCTGCCTTTCGCCCCAGCCGGACAGCTTCCTTGCCGTCGCTCACAAGAACCGCCCGGCAGTCGACGTTTTTTACGTGACAAACCGCGCTCCGGTGACTCATGAGAACGGCGCGCACTCCTATGGAGCCGGGCGTTCCCATTCGCTGGCGTTCGGCTCCGTGACGGTTGCGGGCCATGAGGCGGCGGAGGCCGTCGTCGCCGAGCCACAGGAAATCGGGCGTTTCCCGGCGACGCCCTATGATATCGAACCCGCCCCCGGCGGCATGCGCCGCGCCTCGGAAACGATTGCCGCCCACGAGCAATCCCTTGCGCAGTTGCAGGCCGAACTGCAGCGGCGGGTGGCCGCGTCCCGGCGCAAGGAAGTCGTTGTTTTCATACATGGTTACAATAACAGTTTCGATGACGCCGCGAAATCCACCGGCCAGATTTGCAACGATCTCGGCCCCGAGGATTTCACCTGCGTCGCGCTGACCTGGCCGGCCGGCGGTTCGAAGGGCATCCTGTTCGGTTACAATGTCGATCGCGAGTCCGGCGAGTTCGCCGTGATCGACGTGCGCAAGTCGATCCGCATGATCGCGGGCACGCCGGGGTTGCAGAAAATCCACTTTCTCGCCCATAGCCGCGGCACGGACGTGCTGACCTCGGCGCTGCAGCACCTCAACATCGAAAGCTATGTGGCGCAGGGCTCGCTTTGGTCGCGTTTGCGGATCGCGAACATCATCCTGGCGGCGCCGGACATTGATATCGATGTCGCGCTGTCCAGGCTGCTCGGCGTCCCGTCCGATCCGGACATGCCGTTCGGCGCCGCGCCACTGCGATCGAAGGTCTTCAAATCCGGCGCTCTGCATTTCACGATCTATTCGTCTCTCTCGGACCGGGCGCTGCGCATGTCCACCTTTCTGTTCGGGAGCGCGCTGCGGCTTGGCATGCTGGACGCCCATTCCGAACCCGATGAAATGCGCATGCTCCCGCATGTCGCCGGCGCCGCGGATTTCATCGGCGTGCAGGGGGGCGGCGGGTTAATCGGACACAGCTATTTCCTCTCGGACCCAGCAGTGCGGTCCGATCTGGTGGCCTTGATCCGCGACAGCAAAAAACCCGGCGAAGAGGGGCGGCCGATGCAGGAAGTCAGCAAACCATTCTGGTTCCTTCCCGATCGGCCCTCGGGAGCGCAATAGGCGCAGGCGCGCTTCGCTTCACCGGCCGTTCACCTCGTCCGGCGCGGGGCAATTCGAGGCAAGCGGAGAGACGCCAGGCGTGGGACAGCGCGTGTGGAAATTCATCGCGCAGCCGCCCAAAGCCAGCGAAAAGACGGCGGTCAACGCCAGTGTAACGATCTGTTTCCTTGCCACGACCCTCTCAATCCGGCTTTGCGGCGAACGGCTTCGAGCGATGGCGTCGCTTTCCATTCCTGCGCCATCAAGAGCGACCATCACGGCGGAATGGTGGCGTTCGCCAATATAACTAAGACTTGACCATTCGACGCTTTTTCCGTCAATAACGTCCCGGCCGGCGTAATCGCCGTCGACAATCGGGACTCTGGACAGGCGTCGTGAAAGCTCGAACGCACATCAAGACCGCTGTGCGGGCTTCGGACAAGGCGATCGGCTGGGTCGTGCGCCAATTTCTCTCTCCGAAACCGTTCATCGACGCGAACTGGTACTCCCGACGCTATCTGGATGGCGACGCGAGCGATCCGTTTCACCACTACATGAAAATTGGCTGGAAGCTGGGGTATCGGCCAAACCCGTTTCTGGACGCGCTCTGGTATCGCAGGCGGTATGGCTGCGTCGGCAACCCGCTGCTCCACTACATTCGCCGGGGCGCCCGTCATCCGCACCCGCTCTTCGACGCGCGATGGTATCTTGAGAGATATCCTGACGTGGCGCGGCGTCGCTGCGATCCACTTCTCCATTTTCTCTGCTTTGGCAGATATGAAGGGCGAAGTCCTCATCCGCTGTTCAACTCCGAATGGTACGCCGCGCGCTACGCGCAGGACGGCGCGGCGGATGATCCCTTTCTTCATTATCTGGAGAAAGGGGCGGCCGGGCGGCTTGATCCGCACCCGCTGTTCGATGCGGCATGGTATGTCGAACACAACCCGGAAATCGCGGCGACCGGCGCTTGCGCATTGACGCATTTTGTCGAGGAAGGCGGGCTGAGAGGGCGATCGCCGCATCCGCTGTTCGATGCTGGCTGGTATCTGCGCCAATATCCTGACGTTGCGCAGGCGAAGGTCAATCCGCTGACGCATTATCTGCAGGCGGGCGCATCCGAAGGCCGTGATCCGCATCCGCACTTTCAGACGTCGTGGCGCCGGGACGCCTATCTTGGCGACGGCGACGCCAATCCGCTTTTGCACTTCGTCGAGTCAGACGACATTGGGGCAAAGCCCAATTTCATCTTCGACCCGATCTGGTATGAACGGACGCACAGACACCTGATCCCCGAAGGGGAGCGGCCACTTTCGCATTTCTTGAGGATTGGTCGCTTCGCCGGCCTTCGGCCTGGTCCCTTCTTCGATCCTCACGCCTATGGCCTGTCAACGAAGACGCAGGCCGCCGATCCGCTCGCTGCGTTTCTGCATGACGTTCGACTTGGTCATGGCGTCGAACGAGCCAGCATTGGGCGGATGTTGCTGGCGCCGCTTTCCTTGACGCCCGCTCCCACGAAACGACCAAACTGGCCGCGCGTCGCCGTGCATGTTCATGCTTTCTATCTTGATCTGGCTCCAAAGCTGGCCGGGGCGCTTGCTCACATTCCCTTTCCATTTGATCTCTACGTGACGATCACGAATCCGAACGGCCGGGAGACGGTCGAGCACATTTTTTCGGCCATGCCCCGGCTCGAGCGTTTGCAAATCATCGTGACGGAAAACCGGGGGCGAGACATTGCGCCCTTTCTTGTCGCCTGTGGCGAGGCGCTTGCTCACTATGAGTACATCCTTCACCTTCACACGAAGAAATCACTTCACAACGAACGTCTTTCAGGCTGGCTGGATTATCTCATCGAGACTCTGCTTGGCTCGCCGGAAAATGTCGCCGCGCTGATCGGGACGTTTGAGTCGAAGCCGAATCTCGGCGTTCTCTACCCTGCGACCTACGCGCCCGTACGGCCTTTCATGCGCCTTGGCGGCAATGCCTCTGCCGCGCAAACCGTTCTGAAGAGAATTGGCGTCAGGCCGGAAGCGATCGATCCTCTGGTCTATTCGTCCTTTCCATCTGGCTCCATGTGCTGGATGCGCGGCGAGGTGATGCGCTCAATGAACCGGCTTGGTCTCGCCTGGGGAGATTTCCCGGAAGAGTCGGGGCAGGTTGACGGCACGATGGCGCATGCGATCGAGCGGCGTTTCCCGATCTTCGCGCTGAACGAAAACCTGGACTCAGCGCCCTATGTCAGCGACCTCTTCGACGAAGCCGGCGCCTGGAGGGCTCGAGACGATATGGCGTGCGACGTGCTGATGATCGATCACGATATCGGCGGCGGCGCGAACATCTTTCTGCAGAGCCTGATCGCGGAATATCAGGCGCAGAATCGGAGCGTCATTCGCCTTTACCGAGATCCCACGCTTGGCAGGCCTGTGTACGAGGAGATCAGGCCGGGGTCGAGGCGCTTTCTTCTCGGCGCGCCCGGAGAGAGCTTTGGTCAGGCCTTTGCCCGATGCCGGCCAAAGGAGGTCGTTATCAACTCGCTTTACGGGATCTATCGCGAACTCGGCGGCTTCGTAGCCGCGCTCGAGAACATGCGAAAAGGGAATGATGCGCCCGTCCGTCTGATGATGCACGACTTTCTTCTTGCCTGCCCCTCGCAACATCTGCTCGACGCGTCCCAGAAATACTGCGGTCTTCCTGCCATCGAGTCCGTGAAATGCCGCGAATGCGTCTGTCTCAATGAGAACATCGCTCCCGAATGGCGAGAAACGTTCCAGATGTCGACATGGCGCCTGCTCTCACAGTCGCTCATCGACCTGTGTGACGAAGTCAGAGTGTTTGACGAAACCGGCGAGGAAATCCTCTCGCGCATATTCGACATACCGACGCATATCCGCAGAATTGCGCCGCATCGCCCGAGTCGGACGCTGCGACCTGTCAGAATATTGAACAGGGACCGGCTAACGATCGCCATACTCGGAACCCTGACGTTTGCGAAAGGATTGGACGTCGTCAATTCGCTCGCACGCCATGCCCGGATGAAGCGTCTGGATTGCGCGATCGTCGTCATCGGCGACGTGCGCGCCACCGTGGATCCTTTCGTGCAGGTGCATGGAGCCTATGAGGCGCAGCGCCTTCCGGACATCATGGAAGCTTATGGGATCAATCTTGTGTTCATCAGCTCCGTCGTGCCGGAGACATTCTGCTATGCGTTGAGTGAGGCGATGGAGATGCGCATGCCCATCGTTGCTCATGATCTCGGAGCGCAGGGCAGGCGTGTGCGGCGCTACGAACGAGGGATGGTTATTGCGCCTGACTCTCCTGTTGAAGAAATCTTCCGATCGCTGGCGGCTTGCTGGCGGCGCTTCGCTGTGACAGCGGCAGAGGAGCGCGCGCTCTGATGCTGGTCTACACGTCGATTACCAAGAGTTATCTTCCGAAAGCGCGCGTGCTCGGGCGATCGCTGAAGCGGCACAATCCGGATTGGCGGCTGTGCGTCATTCTCTGTGATACGCCTCCGGCCGGATTCGATGTGTCTGCCGAGCCTTTCGATGAACTGGTGACTCTCGATCAGCTCGGACTCCCCAACTGGAAGGCTTGGGCGTTTGGGCATGACGTTGTCGAACTCTGCACCGGCGTCAAGGGCGCGGCGGCGAAGCTGCTCGCCGATCGCGACGGCGAGGACCGTCTCATCTATCTCGATCCGGACATCCTGGTCTGCGCACCCTTGCAGCCGCTCGCCGAGCTGCTTGACCATCACGAGATTGTGCTGACGCCTCATCTCCTCGATCCGGAATCTGACCCGCAGGCGGTCGTCGACAATGAGATTTGCGTCTTGCGACACGGCGTCTTCAATCTCGGGTTTCTCGGCGTCCGCATGAAAGGGCAGGGGCGTCGCTTCATCGATTGGTGGTCGGCGCGACTCGAGCGACATTGCCTCGCCGATCCGCAGAACGGCTTGTTCACGGATCAGAAATGGGTGGACCTCGCTCCCGCGTTTTTTGATGGCGTATACGTGGTACGCGACAAGGGATGCAATGTCGCGACCTGGAACATTCATCGCCGTCCGATAAGACGGAACGGGGACGGGCTGCTGGAGGCTGGCGGCGCGCGCCTTCGGTTCTATCACTTTACAGGCTATGACAGTGGCGATGGTCGAGGCATGCTGCTGAAATATGCCGGGCAACAGATCGAAGCGCTCGAACTCTGGGACGCCTACGGCAGGGAACTGGCGGCCAATGGCCATCGCGACCCCGCGCTGGATCATTTCGCTTATGGATTCTTCTCGAACGGCGCGCCGATCGACAAAAGGCTTCGTCGCCTGTATCGAGCGCGCCCGGATTTGCAGGAAGCGTTTCCGGACCCATTCGAAGTAAGAAAATGGTCTCTGTACAACTGGTGGCGAGAGGAGCAAAGGTCATAACCATGAAGCAGATTGACCTCATCCACGCGGAGAAAAAGCGGTGAAGGCGCGGCGGCTGCGTATTCCGGTGAGCTATCCCTATCGCAATGTCTTCGACGTTGTTTCGGGGCGTGACCAGATGCTGGCAGGAGAGGATCACGGCCACTACCTCGGGGTCGGGCTGTCGGCTCTCGCCAACATCTCTCTGGCTCTCAAGACCTGCGGACTGCCGACGCCTGAAAGCATCCTCGATTTGCCTTGTGGCCACGGACGCGTGAGTCGGGCGCTGAAAGCGGCGTTTCCGGAGAGTGCGCTTTACGTCTCTGATATCGATCAGGATTGCGTCGAGTTCTGTGCAGACGCCTTTGGAGCGCACGGACTTTCCTCGCATGCGGAGTTCAGCTCGCTTGCATTTGGCCGGCAGTTTGATCTCATCTGGGTCGGCTCGTTGGTCACACATCTGCCAGCGGGGGCGATTGCGGCGTTTTTCGAGTTCGTCTTGCGGCATCTCACAGAGAGAGGCGTCGCTGTCGTTTCCTTGCATGGACCTTATGTGGCAGGGCGAATTGTGACGTCTCTGCTTCAGGGGGGCGAGGCCTATGGCGTCGACAATGCCGCCGGCTGGCGGATGGCCGAGTCTTATTTCCAGACGGGTTTCGGCTACGCGGATTACCCCGGCGCCGATCTCGACGTTCAGCACTATGGGGTCTCTCTGGCGTCGCCACGATGGACGTTGAAAGTGGTGAGACGATGCAGCGGCGCCATCGTGTCTTATCAGGAGCACGCATGGGATCGTCATCACGACGTCGTCGCGTTCACACGCTCGCGTCCGCCGTCCGGCCGGCCGGGAGAGTAGGATTTGAGAATGCGCGGCCAACCTGTCGCAGCGGCGATCGGGCCGGATAGGTTATCAGTTCATTAATTTGCATAAGTTATGTCTATTGTTTGCAAATAAGGTGGTGCGACAGGGTTGGGCGATGTTCGGTCCGCTGGAGGACGAGACGGTTCAGTTCGGCGTGATTGGCGCTGCGTCGGTGTGGATCATCGTGTTTCTGACATCCATCGTCTCCGGGACACTGCCTGATGTCGCGTCGCGCGCGACAACCAACCAGATTGAAATGACAAAGGAGTCGGTCGACGCCTTGAACGCCGGGTCCAGCGCGCCGGCCGCGGAGTCGACGCTGCCCATCGCGGAGGACGCGAGACAGGCGGCAGTGCAGTTGGAAGCGAACCAGCCTTCCGCCGCAGTGGCGGACGTTCAGAAGACCTTGGCCAGCATCAGGCCGTCCTTGTCCGCCGAATCGGCAAATGATGTGGACGCTTCAGAAAGGGGCGGGCGTGCGGCCGAAGGGCGGCGCTCGCAGAGTCATGCAGGCGCGCGGGCTGGAAGACTTCCGCCGAGGAAGCGGATGTTCTCATCTGGCAGGAGCACGACAGCGCCGCCAGAGTGGCAGGCTCCGCTGCCCAACAAGAAGAGTCAGGATCCCTAAGGCCACGCTCGAGCAGGCGCGACAGGGAGGCGCTGCGTCCATCACGCAGCGCCTTTCGCTCGCGACCCGAGACGTTACGATCTTGCGCGCTTCCTTCTTGCGATCGGCGCGCGCGGCGCCACGGGCTCAATCACCTCCACGCAGCCGGGAAATGTAAACAGGCCCATGAGCGGATCCGGCGCCCAGCCGTCGCCGCAGGGGCTGTTTTGTTGGCGAATCATGCCTTCCAGCACGACGATTCCGGTCGCGCCCATGTCCGCCTGGGCCATCGCCGAAGGCGCCTCGGCGCAAAGGAGGCACAAAATTAGGGAAGATGCGGCAATTGCCTTGGAAAATGTCACGGCGTGTTCTCCGGTCAACGCTGCCCGAATTTATGCGGCGGGCGCTGCGGGAAAACAAGAAGGCATAGAGGCACGCTGACGAGGCAGCCCGGCGTTGCCCGTTCAATTGTCAAGGTTCAGCCTGACCCAGGCCGTGGGATTTTCACCCTGCAAATCAGTTGGATACCGGCCGTTCAGCGGCATGCACACCCCTGAAATTGGAACGCATTCACTGTTAAAGTCGTGACATTATGGCCACATCCTGGGTGAAACCCGGTTTCATTTTCTTTTGTCACTAGACGAAACTGACCCTGATCGATCTATTGTCGACGCAGATGGCCGGCGCAAATGGTCATCCCCTCGCATCAGCGAAAAAAGTCTTACAAAGGGATCCTGTCATGAAGAAGCTCTCTCTTGTTGCGATTGCCACCGTTCTTGCGGCCCCGGCCTTCGCCGGCGACGTCGGCGTTCAGGTTGGCCCGAACCTGTCCTCCGCCAACGGCGTGAACATCGGCAGCGTCACCAACATCGGCGTGAACAACCTCGGCGCGGTCGTGCAGAACGCTGGCTTCGTCGGCGGCGGCGTCGTCCATCTCGACCGTGAAGCCATCAACCAGGAGCATGCGCGCGTCGACATCGATCCGGGCGCCTTCACGATCGGCAGCATCGTCGCCTCGGGCAACGGCGGCAACGGCGGTCACGTTGACGTGATTGCGGTGAACGCGGCTGTGGCTCTGTCGAGCAACGAAATCAACCAGGGCGGCATCGCCGGCGCGATCGCGATCCCGGTGGCTGTTGCTGGCCAGGGCGTGGCTCTGCAGGACGCGGACCACAACTTCCTGCCCATCAACGCTGGCGTGGGCGTTGGCCGCAACGAGGCCGAGGCTGGCGCGAAGGTCGGCGCGCTTCAGGCGAATCTGGCTTCGCAGAAGTCGATCACCCTCGCGGGCGCCTCGCAGGACGGCATCGGCAACGGCATCGACGCCAATGGCGGCCGCGGCTCGGCCTTCATCGTCACGATCGGCTCGAACAACACCCACATCGACAACACCTCGGTGTCGAAGATCTCCATCGACTCGACGGTCAACGTCGCCGATCGTGGCGGCGTCGCTGGCGGCCTGAAGCTCGACCATGTCGGCAACACGCTCGACGTCACCAAGGTCGACGTGACGAAGATCAACGACTCGTTCAATGGCAACGCCATTGCGGTCGACGACTCCTTCGCCGGCGCGCTGACCGCCAACGGCAACACCGTCGGTGGTCATCATCACTAATTGAAACGCGGGGCGCCGTTTCGCTTCACTGGCGGAACGGCGTCCCCTTTCGGGGCGTAGGTCTGCGTTCTGCAAATTTCGTTCGGGAACCCTCTCATGAAGTCA
>NZ_JBPFEB010000092.1:0-45690 GCF_051061225.1 Methylocystis sp. | reverse complement strand
TGCCTTACCAGCAGGTCGGACAGCCGGATCATCTGGTCGTTGTAGAAGGCGGGACTGCAATTGATCAAACGCCTGGCCTGCCACGCCAATGCGTCGCTGATCTGCCGCGGCGAATGGCGCGAGGATTTCATCGGCGCGTGCCGGGAGCTCGGCATGCTGGTTGCCGCGGGTCTGGACGCTGGGGTCTTTTAAGCATTCCGGTTTTGCTCGCGTGAATCCGCGTCTCGACCGCACGGAGAATTCCCGAGAAAATGCTCGATTCGTCTCGTTTCTTCGGCCACCCGCGCGGGCTTGCCTATCTTTTCGCGTCGGAAATGTGGGAGCGCTTTTCTTATTACGGGATGCGCGCGCTTCTCGTTCTCTACATGGTGGGTTATCTTCTCGAGCCCGCGCGCATGGAAAAAGCGCTGGGGCTGGTCGAGTTGAAGCGCGGCCTGGAGTTTTTTGCCGGCCCGCTCGCCCCGCAGCCTTTCGCCTCGCAAATCTACGGGCTTTATACGGGGCTCGTCTATCTGACGCCGATCCTCGGCGGGTTTATCGCCGATCGGCTGCTCGGGCGCGCGAGAACGATCGCGCTCGGCGCGGGGCTGATGGCGACAGGCCATTTCATGATGGCGTCGGAGCCGCTTTTTCTCGTCGCGCTGGCGCTCATCGCTTTGGGCTGCGGCGCCTTCAAGCCCAATATTTCCACGCAGGTCGGTGAGCTTTATGCGGAAGGCGACGCGCGCCGCGACCGCGCCTATTCAATTTTCTACGTCGGCATCAACGTCGGCGCTTTCTTCGCGCCGCTCGTTTGCGGGACGATCGGAGAGAAAATCGGCTGGCATTACGGCTTCGCATGCGCGGGGGTCGGGATGGCTATCGGACTAGCCACTTATCTCCTCGGCCGCCCCCATCTCCCGCCCGATCCGCCGACGCTGAGCGCGCGCGACGCTGCGAGCGACGAAGAGGGACCGCCGCTTAGCCGGGCGCTTCTACCTATCCTGCTGCTCTTCCTTCCCTCCGCCTTGTTCTGGGCGGCCTTCGAGCAGCAGGGAAATACGATCGCGCTTTGGGCGGACCATTTCACCGATCGCGGCGTTGGCTTCCTGAGCTGGCGCGCGGAAATTCCCGTCACCTGGTTTCAGGCCTTCAATCCGCTGATGATCTTTCTCTTCACCCCGCCACTCGTCGCTTTCTGGGGGCAGCTGGCGCGGCGCGGCCGAGAGCCTTCGACCATGCGCAAGCTGTCTATTGGCTGTCTGGGCGCCGCTGCGAGCTATGTAATCATGGCCCTCGCCGCCTGGAGCGGCGAGGGCGAAAAGACAAGCTGGCTTTGGCTTTTGGCTTATTTCGTCGTCATCACTCTTGCGGAGCTGCATTTCTCGCCGATCACACTGTCGCTCGTTTCCCGCCTGGCTCCGAAAGGCGCGCGCTCGGCGCTGATGGGCCTTTGGTTCACGTCGATGTTTCTCGGCAATTTCCTGGCGGGATGGCTCGGCGGGCTCTGGTCGAGCCTCGCGAGCGTGGATTTCTTCCTGCTGATCGCTTCTCTCGGCGTCGCCGGCGCAATCATCGTGGAGGCGGCAGGGCGGTCGCTCCTCAATCATTTAGACTGAAAAGCGTCCCCGTTCGCCGCTATTTCTTCGGCAACAGGATGACATGCTCCTGTTCGTCGCCGTCGTTGCGGGCGACGATGCCAATGGCCGGCTCAGTCTTGCTAAGATTGGTCGGCTGATGCGGCACGTCGGCGGGGATGTAGATGAAATCGCCGGCGACATTGACGACGCTCTTTTCCAAATGCTCGCCGTAGCGCGTCTCGACCGTGCCCTGAAGCAGATAGATCGCCGACTCATGGCCCTTGTGGACGTGGGCCTGCGCGGAAGCGCCAGGCGGGATGACGACCTTCAAGAGCGACAGCCCCTTGGCGCCGGCGTTCTTGTTGGAGACGCCCGGAAAGAAGGGCAGCGCCTGTTTCGAGGTCGAGGCCTCCGGCGCGCGGATCGTGACGACGTCCTTACCGTCCTTGGCGCCGATGATATGGGGTTCGGCGGCGAGAGTCGGAGAGGTGAGGAGGATGGCGGCGGCGAAAAGCGGTGCGCGCATGAGCGATAATCTCCGCGAAGCTACTCTCGATTTTGGGTCAGCATATGTCGAAGCAAATAGCCAACGGAACAGGAAAACGCTGCGCCGACGTTCCCGAGAACGATCGAGTTGACGTGTTTCGCCTCGAGGCCCTCGCGACAAAAAAAGCCGGGCGCATGGCCCGGCTCGATGTCGAATCCAGAAGAGCGCGCCCGTATCAGCGCTTCGAGAACTGGAAGCTGCGGCGGGCTTTCCGCTTGCCGTATTTCTTGCGCTCGACCACGCGCGAATCGCGGGTGAGGAAGCCTTCCTTCTTCAAGGGCGAGCGCAACTCCGGCTCGTAATTGGTCAGCGCCTTGGCGAGGCCGTGGCGCACCGCGCCCGCCTGGCCCGAGAGGCCGCCGCCGGCCACCGACACCATGATGTCATACTGGCCCGTGCGCTTGGCGACAGCGAGCGGCTGTTGCAGGATCATGCGCAGGACGGGGCGTGCGAAGTAAACGTCGAGATCACGGCCGTTGACGGTGATCTTGCCGGAACCCGGCTTCACCCAAACGCGGGCGACGGCGTTCTTGCGCTTGCCCGTGGCGTAGGCGCGGCCGTATTTGTCGAGCTTCTGCTCGTATTTGGGCGCTTCGGCCGCGGCGGCGACAGCCGCCTGATTGAGGTCGGCGAGCGAGGAGAGGGTGGTCTCGGCCATGATCAGGCGCTCCGGCTATTCTTGGCGTTCAGGGCGGCGACGTCGAGCGTCTGCGGGTTCTGCGCCTCGTGCGGATGCGTGGCGCCCTTGTAGACGCGCAGATTGCCGAGCTGCTGACGGCCGAGCGGGCCACGCGGCAGCATGCGCTGAACGGCCTTCTCGAGCACGCGCTCGGGGAAGCGGCCTTCCAGAATGAACTTGGCCGAGCGCTCCTTGATGCCGCCCGGGAAGCCGGTGTGGTGGTGATAGACCTTCTGGTCGCGCTTGCGGCCGGTCAGGACGACCTTGTCGGCGTTGACGACGATGATGTTGTCGCCGTCGTCCATATGGGGAGTGAAGGTGGCCTTGTGCTTGCCGCGCAGACGCAGCGCGATCAGCGAGGCGAGGCGGCCGACGACGAGCCCGGAGGCGTCGATCAGCACCCATTTCTTTTCGATGTCGGCGGGTTTCGCCGAATAGGTCTTGCCGTACATGGGATCTCGAATTCCGTCTGAACGAACTGTTCGGATGGACGGTAAATAGGGGGTGCGCGAGCGCGGGTCAAGCGGTTTTCCGCGCTGTGAGCGCCCGGAGCGCCGCAGATTTTCTGGTAAAGACAGTATAGGGTAATTTAATACCGCATTGGGCAGGGCGGATTCGCCGACGCCCTCCACTTGCCCAGAGGGGCGCAGCGTGGGCTTCGTGACGTTCGACCGGCGGCTGGCGAAGGCGGCGGGCGGCGCCGATACAACGGACGTCGTCTGCCCTTAAAAGCAGAAAACCCTCCCTCCGGTCGCCCCTTTACTGATGCAGCGCTTCACCGTGCAGCGCGATGTCCAGACCCTCGCGCTCGTCGTCGCTGGTGACGCGCAGCTTGGTGAACAGCGACACGATCCTCAGCGTGATCAGCGTGCCGATGACGCACCAGACGACGGTCACCGCAACGCCGACGGCCTGCACGACGAGTTGATGCGGGTCGCCCTCCAGCAGGCCCGCCACGCCGGGGCTCGACTCGGAGGCCGTCACCGCGCGGGTCGCGAAGACGCCCGCCAGCAGCGTGCCCATGATTCCGCCGACGCCATGGACGCCGAAGACGTCCAGCGTGTCGTCGTAATGGAACCTGTGCTTGGCGACCGTGCAGAACCAGTAGCAGACGCCGCCCGCGATCAGGCCGATCACCACGCCGTGCCACGGCAGGACGTAGCCCGAGGCGGGTGTGATCGTGCCGAGCCCGGCCACCGCGCCGGAGACGACGCCGAGCACCGAAGGCTTGCCGCGCTCCAGCCACTCCAGCCCGCTCCACACCAGCGCGCCCGAACAGGCGGCGAGATGTGTCGCGACAATCGCGAAGACGGCCCGTGAATTGGCGCCGAGCGCGGAGCCGCCGTTGAATCCGAACCAGCCGACCCACAGCAGTCCGGTGCCGATCACCGCCAGCGAGAGATCGAAGGGCGAGAGGTTTTCACGGCCGAAGCCGACGCGATTGCCCATGACCAGCGCGCAGACGAGACCCGCGACGCCGGCGTTGATATGCACGACCGTGCCGCCCGCGAAATCGAGAACGCCAATCTTCTGAAGAAAGCCGCCGCCCCACACCCAGTGCGCCGAGGGCACATAGACGATGAAGAGCCAGACGACGCAGAAGAGGATGAAGGCCGAGAATTTCATGCGCTCGGCCACGGATCCGCCGACCAGCGCGCAGGTGATGACCGCGAAGGTCATCTGATAGGCCATGAACAGAATTTCGGGGATGGTGTTGGCGAGCGGGCTCACCGTCTCCAGGCCGACGCCCCTGAGCATCACGCGCGCCATATCGCCGAGATAGGCGCCGTCGCCCGAGAAGGTCAGGCTGTAGGCGACGCCGATCCACAGCAGCGAGACAACCGCCGTGGCGATGAGGCTCTGCGCCATGGTGGCGAGGACGTTCTTCTTGCGCACCATGCCGCTGTAGAACAGCGCGAGACCCGGCAGGGTCATCATGAGCACGAGCGCGGTCGCGACGATCATGAAGGCGGTGTCGGCCCCGTCGATCTTCGGCGCGTCCTGCGCGAAGGCGGGGGTCGCCAGCAGGGCCGCGCCGACGGCCGAGGACAGTCCGGCCCGCGCGCGGGACGTCATCCGTCCCGCAAAATGGGAATGGCGCATGGTTCTCTTCTCTCGATTGGCGGTCTTAGAGCGCGTCGTTGTCGGCTTCGCCGGTGCGGATGCGCAGGGCGCGCTCCAGCGGGGTGACGAAGATTTTCCCGTCGCCGATCTGGCCGGTATGGGCGGCCTTGCGGATCGCCTCGACGACGCGATCGGCCAGATCGTCGGTGACCGCCACCTCGATTTTGACCTTCGGCAGGAAGGAAATCATGTATTCCGCGCCGCGGTAGATCTCGGTATGGCCCTTCTGCCGCCCGTAGCCTTTGACCTCCGTCGCCGTCATGCCATGGGCGCCGACGCCCATGAGCGCGTCACGCACTTCGTCCAGCTTGAAGGGTTTGATAATCGCTGTGATGGTTTTCATTCGGGCATGACTGCTGTTGTGGAATGCAGGATGGGCGTTCTGTCAGCAATCTCCGTGCCAGACTGCGCAACGAATGAACGAAGCGGCGTGAGAACGGGCGCCTTGCCGGGCATGGGCGCCGCGCGGGCGCCCATCGCTCAAAAAATCCACAAAATGTTCAAAGAATTGGCGTGAAGTCTCCGCTGGGCCGCCGTTCGCGGGCTCCCATAGTTCAGCATCCGTTCAGCCACGAAGCTGCTGAATGGACAGTGAATGCGAGGCTGACGCGCCCGGGGAGGCCAGTGATGCAGTTGTTTCGGACAGTGGCGGTAGCGATCGTCGCGCTGCTCGCCCTCGCGGCGGGACGGGGCGCGGATGCGGCGGAGCGCCGCCTCGCGCTGGTCATCGGCGAGGCGGCCTATCCCGCCAGGCCCATCGCCACGGCGGCCAATGACGCGGGCCTCGTCGCGCAGACGCTCCAGGCCGCGGGTTTCGACGTCACCGGCGCGCGCGACCTCGAAGAGGCGGCGCTGAAACAGGCGTTCCGGGACTTTCTCGACAAGGTCAACGAGGCGGGGCGGGACGCCGTCGCTTTCGTCTATGTCTCTGGTTACGGCCTCCAGCTCGAAGGCGAAAACTACATTCTGTCCGTCGACGCGAAGATTGCTCGCGACGCCGACATACCGCTGCGGGGCCTGCGCGTGTCGGATTATCTGAAGCCGCTGGCGACCTCGGCCGCGAAGCTGAGCGTCGTGACGCTGGATGCGGCGCGCGCCTCTCCCTTCAAGCTGGCGGGGCAGCCCCTCGCCGGCGGCCTTGCGCTGTACGAGCCCGGCGGTCAGACGCTTCTGGCCTTCAACGCCGCGCCGGGGACGATCGCGCCGGAAGCGAGCGGCGATTACGGCCCCTACGCCCATGCGCTCGCGGAAATGATGCGCGACGGCGGGCGGCCGCTGATGGAGGTCTTCGAGAACGCGCGTCTGCGCGTTTCGGAGAAGACCAAGGGCGCCCAAATTCCGTGGAATTCTCAGCGCGTCGAGACCGATTTCGTGTTCTTCCAGCGCGAGGCCGGCGCCCCGCCGCGCAAGGAGGATCTGGCCCGGATGTCGCAGCCGATCAGCGCGCTCGGACCGGACGACGGCTTTTCCGCCGCGCTGCGCCGAGACACGCTGCAAGGCTATCAGGATTATGTCGCGACCTATCCGGCGTCGCCCTATGTGAAGCGCGCGCGGGCCATGGCCGCCGCGCGCCGCGAGGCGCTGACCTGGCGGCGCTCCCGCGTCATGGATACGCCAGAAGCCTATTGGTCCTATCTGCGCCGTTATCCGAAAGGCCCGCACGCCTGGGACGCGCGCCGCCGTCTCGCGGAGCTTCGCTACGAGTTCGAGCCGCCGCCGGATTTCGCGATGGTCGATTACGGCTATCCGCCGCCGCCGCCGGATGAACTCGTCTTCATCGACCAGCCGGTGATGTATTTCGCCGACCCGATCTGGGACTTTCCGCCGCCCCCGCCGCCGCCGGTCTATTTTCTGCCGCCGCCGCCGCCGGACTTCATCATCCTGCCGCCGCCGATCGTGGTGACGGAGGCCTATGTGCTGCCGGCGCCGCCTTATGTCCCGATCCCCGTCTGGGAGCGCCCGCCGCCCTATATCGCGCCGCCGCCCGCCAATTTCATCTTCAACAATGTGCACAACGCCGTCGTGGTGAATCCGGAGGAAAACCGGGTCGTGGTGCGCAACCCGACCGGCGCCGTGATCTCCACGGAGGCGCTGACGGCGGCCGGCGCGGGCGCCGCTGCCGTCGCCGTCGGCGCGACGCTGCCCAATTTTATCGCCCGGCGAAACCCGGCGGCGGCGCCCGCCGGCATGGGGCAGGGGGCCGTTCCGCCCCCCGGCGGGCCGGTTCCCGCCATGGCGCCCGACGCCCGGCCGCAACCCGGCGGGCCTGCGGGTCCCGGTGGCGAGCATCCGCCCGCGCCACTTCCGCCGGGCGCGCCCGCGAAGGATCAGGCGCTTCCCGCGCCGGGCGCCGGCGTGGCGACGCAGCGTCCGATGGGACCGCATCCGGGCGCCCGCGACGGCGCGCCCGGCGGGATCGGCGCGGGGGAGCCGCCAGCCGGCGTCTCCGGCGCGCGGCTTCCCGCCGGATTGTCGAAAGAGCACGTGCTGCCGCAAGGTCCGGCGGACGGGCAGGCCATGCCGAGCCAGCGATCCGCGCCGCCGCCCGGCGCGCCGGGCCGCGAGGCGGTTGGCCATGACAAACGGGGGCTCCCGGCGGGTCTCCCGGCCGGCGATCCTGCACTGACCGCGCCGGCGACGGGCGCGGCGCGACCGGGTCGGCCCGAGCGCGTGTCGCCGGGCGCCGCGAGTCATCCACAGACCCACGAGAAGATTCAGGGCGTCGATCCCCTCGGCGGGGGAATGCCCCCGCCGCGCGACGGGGGCGAGCCCGGCCGTCTTGAGCGGATGCAGCCGCCGTCCCCGGCGCGCGCAGACAGGCCCGCGCGCCTGCCGCCGGCCGGCATGGAGCCGGGCCGGGGTCCGTCCAACCCCTTCGCCGGGGAGGGCCGGGCGCCGGGGGCGAGAGCTGTTCATCCCCCGCGCCAGCCGCAGGACATCGACGGCGGCTTCGGCGGGCCTCCTGGCCGGCCGCGCGGCGACATGTTCGGCGAGCCGATGGGCGGCGAGACGCGCGCGCCGGCGCGCATGCGTCCCCCGCCGATGGACATGCCCGACATGCGCGAGAGCGCGCCAATGCGCGAAATGGGCGCGCCAATGCGCGGCATGCGGCGCGACGCCGCGCCGCCACGCCCCGAGCCCGTGCCGGGTCCGGACGCCCAGCCATTCCCGCGCCATCAGGGCGCCGGCTACCCCGGCGGCGTCCCGCCGCAGATGCGCGAGGCCCCTCCGCCCGCCATGCGCGAGCCAGTCATGCGCGAACCAGCCATGCGCGAACCCGCGATGGACCGCCCGCCGCCGCCCTCCGGCATGGCGCCGATGCGGCCGTCCGGCTGGCCGCAGCCGGGGGCGCAACCGCGTCCGCGTGAAGAGCCCCGTCGCCATGACGGCGACGGCGGCGGGCCGCCCGGTTTCGGGGGCATGCGCTGACGTCTCCGTTCACGCGACCGTTACCCGCCCGTCGTCAAAGCGTTCACGAGGGCGGGTAAACAGAAGGCGCTTCACGCAAGCAACTGGAGGCCCTTATGAACGGCTTTATCATTCCCGCGGTCATGCTCGCCATGGTGGTGGGAGCGGCGATCTACATCGCCCGCACGAGTCGCAATGTGAACTCCTGAGTCCGCTTTACGCCTTCCTCTGTCACTTGCCCTCCGACGCCGACTCGGAGGGCATTTTCATCGGGCGGCGCTTCGCTTCCTGGTCGCGCCCGCCTGAATCTCCCGCCACGTGTCCGACTGGGAGATCATCTGGCGGATGGCGGCGACGTTCTGCGCGGCGTCCTCGGGCGAGAGGTCGCGGCGGGACAAATCCTCTGCTTCCTGAAATTTGCCCTGCAAGGCGAGCACCAGCGCCAGATTCTGCCGCACGCGCCGGTCGGCCGTCGGCTGGGCGGCGGCGAGGCGCAGCGTTTCTTCGGCGCGCGGAAGGTTTTTCGCCAGCGCATAGGACAGGCCGACATTCGAGAGAACCGTCGGCTCATTGGGGCGGATTTTCAGCGCGGCCTCGTAATAGCCGCGGGCGCCTTCGTGGTCGCCGAGCTGATCGGCGATGGACCCCTGCGTGGACAGCACCGACCAGTCGGGGCGCTCCGGCGTATGGGCCTTTTCGAGAATTTCCGCAGCCTGCTGAAGCTTGCCTGCGTCAGCGAGCGCCTTGCCATAAGCGGCGAGCACCTTCATATCCTCGGGATAGGTGATCGCCAGCCCTTGCATCACGGCGACGGCCTGCGCGTTCTGGTCCAGCGCATGCAGGGCCTTCGCATAGGTCATCGCGGTGGCCTTGTCCTTCGGGTTGCGGTCATAGCGCTGGCTCCAGTCTTCGGCGTAGCGGCGCAACGCCGCTTCGTCGGTGGGCAGGGCCGTTGCGGAGCCGCCGATGGACCCCGTAACGTCGCCAAGCGACTCCCTGTTGCAGGCGGGAAGGCTCAGGAGCGCAAGGAGCGTCAGCAACGCGCAAAGCCGGGACGGGGGATGGGGCGACTTTGTCACGGCGGAGATGGTTCCGTATGTCTTGATGCAACACCTCGCCTGGCAATAAACCGTTAACCCTAACGGAAGCTTAACAGGAAGAAGCCATGAAGCTCGAAGACTGGTCCGCCGAGGCGACGGCCGTCGATTTTGTTGACAGGACGGGCTGGCCGCAGATGAGGGAGACCCTGCCGGCGGCCGTCTCCGCGCTGGCCGCCGCGACGGGTTTCGAGGCGAAGCCCGGAAGCCTGCTGGTTTCGCCGGCGCTCGAAGGCGCCGCGCCGCGCGTCTTCTTCGGCGTCGAGGAGCCGGGGGCGAAGAAGCGCGACCCGTTCCTCGCCGGCAAGCTCGCCGCCGCCTTGCCGCCGGGGCTGTATCGGCTCGGCGCGAACGTCTCCGATCCGCAGCAGGCGGCGCTCGCCTTTCTGTTGTCCAGCTATTCCTTCACCCGTTACGTCGCGTCGAAAGGCGAGAAGCCTCGCCTGTGCGCGCCCGAGGGCGTCGACCGCGCCCGCGTCGAGCGCATCGCCGCCGCCGTGGCGCTCGGCCGCGATCTCGTGAACACGCCCGCAAATGACATGGGACCGGAGGCGCTGGCCGAAGCCGCTCTGGCGCTCGCGGCCAGACATGGCGCGAGCGCGCGGGTGATCGTCGGCGAGGCTCTGCTTGCCGAGAACTTCCCGCTCATCCACGCCGTTGGCCGGGCGGCGGCGCAGGCCCCGCGCCTCGTGGACTTCACCCATGGACCCGAGGACGGGCTGAAAGTCACGCTCGTCGGCAAGGGCGTGTGCTTCGACAGCGGCGGTCTCGACATCAAGCCGTCGTCCGCCATGGCGCTGATGAAAAAGGACATGGGCGGCGCGGCCGTGACTCTCGCGCTCGCCGCCATGCTCATGGACGGCGCGGTTCCCGTGCGGCTGCGCGTGCTGTTGCCCATCGTGGAGAATTCCATTTCGGCGAACGCCTTCCGCACCAGCGACATTTATCGCAGCCGCAAGGGGCTGACCGTCGAGATCGGCAACACCGACGCCGAGGGGCGGCTCATTCTCGCCGATGCGCTCGCCTGCGCCAGCGAAGACAACCCCGATCTTCTCTTCAATTTCGCGACGCTGACGGGCGCCGCGCGCGTGGCGCTCGGGCCGGAGCTGCCGCCCTTCTACACGGGCGACGACGCGCTCGCCGAGGAGATCGCCGCCTGCGGCCGCGCGGCCAATGATCCTGTCTGGCGTCTGCCGCTGTGGGACAATTACGACAGCGGGCTCGACGGCAAGATTTCCGACGTGGTGAGCGTGACGAGCGGCGGCTTCTCGGGCTCCATTGTCGCGGGGCTGTTCCTGCGGCGTTTCGTGAGCGAGCCGGCGCGCTGGGCGCATTTCGACGTCTATTGCTGGAATCCGTCAACCAGGCCCGGCCGCCCGGAAGGCGGCGAAGTGCAGGGCGCGCGGCTGCTCTACGATCTCATCGAAAAGCGCGCGGCGAAGGGGGCCACGAAGTGAGCGCGACACCGGACCGGCGGCTGACGCCCGCCCGCCCCGACCTTGCGGCGGCCTATCTGAGAGGCCGTGTCACCGCCGAACGCTATGTGGAAGGCGCGGTGATGGAGGTGAAGGAAGGCGTCGTGGACATGCGTCGCGAACCGCGCCCCGACGCCGCCGTCGATACGCAGGCTCTCTATGGCGAGCGCGTGACCGTCTATGACGAGGAGGAAGGCTGGGCATGGGCGCAGCTCGCGCGCGACGGCTATGTCGGCTGGATCGGCGCCAACACCCTATGGAGCGAATTGAGCGCGCCCACGCACCGCGTCTGTGTGCCGCGCACCTTCGTCTATCCTGCCGCGAGCATCAAGCAGCCGCCGCTGCTCGCCCTGCCGCTCAGCGCGGATGTCTGCATCGTCGAGGAACGCGACAATTTTCTCGTGACGCGCGACAGGGGCTTCGTCTGGCGCACGCATCTCGCGCCGCTGGACGCGCCCGCGCAGGATTTCGTCGCGGTGGCCGAAACGCTGATCGGCGCGCCCTATCTATGGGGCGGCAAGTCGGTCAGCGGCGTCGACTGCTCCGGCCTCGTGCAGATTGCGCTCGCCGCCTCCGGGCGCAAGGCGCCGCGCGACAGCGACATGCAGGAGGCGGAGCTCGGCGCGCCTGTCGAGCCGGGCGCGCCGCTGGCGCGCGGGGACCTCGTTTTCTGGAAAGGCCATGTCGGACTGATGCGCGACCCGGAAACGCTCCTGCACGCAAACGGGACGCATATGCTGGTGTCGAGCGAGCCGCTGGCGCTGGTGCGCGCCCGCAATCTCGAAGCGGGCGCGGGGGAGGTCACCGGCGTGAGGCGCCTGAGCTGGTAGTGCAATGACGAAGAGTCTCTACTTCGAGGATCTCCATGTCGGACAGCGCTTCGTCTCCGAGCCCGAGGAGGTGACGGAGGAGGCGATCATCCGCTTCGCCCGCGACAATGATCCGCAGTATTTCCACGTCGATCCCTTCACGGCGCGGGAGAGCATGTTCGGCGGGCTGGTCGCCAGCGGCTGGCAGACTGCGGCCGCGACGGTGCGCCATCTGCTCGAACGCTCCGGCGCGACCTTCCCCGGCGGCGTCGTGGGCGTGGAGACGACGATCGCTTGGAAACGTCCCGTGCGCCCCGGCGACCGCCTGCATATCGAGGGCGAGATCACCGGCCTGCGTCTCTCGCGATCGAGCCCCGAGCGCGGCTTCGCGACCTTCGACAGCAAGACGCTCGATCGCGCGGGCAGGGTGGTGCAGACGCTGCGCGCGACCATGCTGATCAACCGCGATCCGCGCCGGCGGGAGACCAGCGGCGCGGACGACGTTCGCATGAAGACAGTCTAGCGCGCCTTCGAGAAGCCGCGGATCAGCCGCTTCGCCGCGACGACGCCGGCGGCCGCCGGACCGCGTGTGAAATCCGGATTCGGATTGCCTGACGAGAATCCGGCAGCGAAATCAGTCACGACAGCAAGGCCCGCGAAAGGCAATCCGTAACGACGCGCCAGGATGCACTCCGGCACGATCGTCCAGCCGAGAATCTCGGCGCCGAGCAGGCGCGCCATCTTCGCCTCCGCGGGCGTCTCGAAACTCGGGCCGGAGAACCAGATCATGACGCCCTCGTGCATGGACACGCCGCTTGCCGCGGCGGCGGTCTTCATGCGCCGGATGAGGCGTCTCTCGTAGGCCTCGTTCATGTTGACGATCGACTTGCCGCCCGAGGGCGCGCCGATCAGCGGGTTCAGCCCGGTGAAATTGATATGGTCCGTGACCGCGACGAGGTTGCCCGGCAACAGATCAGCCTGCACGGAAAGCGCCAGCCCCGTACACAGGAGACTGCGGGCGCCGAGGAGGGTCAGCGTCTCGATCGGCCCCGCCATCAGGCTCGGATCGCCAGTGTCGTAAAACGTCGAGCGGCCTTTGAGGACCGCCGTCAGCGCACCCTCGATGCTGGTGACGATCAACTCTCCGTCCTCCAGGCCTGCGCCAGTCGGAAAGCCGGGAAGCTCGGCGTAGGGGATGGCCGCCACCCGTTCGCCGAGATCCGCGGCGCCGTAGAAGATCGGCCCGAGGATGATGGCGCTTTCAACGGAGTCTATCTGGCAACGGGCCCGAATAATCGCAGCGGCGTCCCCGGCGGGCGTTGTCATATCTTGCCTCTCAATCACAATGCTAAAAATGAATGTCGCAGGCAAAGCCTGCGCGAACTTGAATAAATTACGTCGACTTTAACAATTCGCTTAAGCGTCGCTGTTAATTGGCGCGGCCTGATTGCGGAAGGCCGCCGCGAAGAGGGCGCGCGTGTAGTCATTCGTGGGATTGTCGAAAACGGCGGCGGCGGGTCCGGATTCGACGACTTTCCCGTGTCGCATGACGATAAGATGGCCAGCCAGCGCCTTCACGACACGCAAATCATGGCTAATGAACAGATAAGCCAGAGAGCGGCGGCGCTGAAGATCGCGCAGCAGGTCGATGATCTGCGCCTGCACGGACATGTCCAGAGCCGATGTCGGCTCGTCGAGCACGATGAATTTCGGCTCCAGCACAATGGCGCGGGCGATGGCGATGCGCTGACGCTGGCCGCCGGAGAATTCGTGCGGATAGCGGTCCATGGTCGCCGGATCGAGGCCGGTCTCCATCAACGCGCGCGCGACAATCTCCCGGCGTTCGTCGAGAGTCAGTTCCGGCCGTTGCACCGTGAGGCCCTCCGCCACGATCTCGGCGACGGACATGCGCGGCGACAGCGAGCCGTACGGATCCTGGAAAACAATCTGCATGTCCCGCCGCAGCGGACGCATCTGAGCCACGCTGTCGCCGTCAATGCGCGATCCGAGGAAGACGATCGGCCCCTCCGAGCGGATCAAACGCAACATGGCGAGCGCCAGCGTCGTTTTCCCCGAGCCGGATTCGCCGACGACGCCCACTGTTCCGCCCGCGCGCACATTCAGCGTCACGCCATCGACGGCCTTGATGTAATCGACGGTGCGGCGCATGAAGCCGTGCTTGATGGGGAACCAGACGCGCAGATCGTCGGCGGAGATGACGACGGGCGCCGTCTCGTCTTCGACGATCGGGTCGCCCTTGGGCTCGGCGGTCAGCAGCGCCTTTGTGTACGGATGGCGTGGGGAGGCGAAGACGCTGGCGACATCGCCGCTCTCGACGATGCGTCCCTTCTGCATCACGCAGACGGAGTCGGCAAAACGGCGGACCAGATTGAGGTCGTGGGTGATGAACAGGATCGCCATGCCATAGGTCTTTTGCAGGCGTTCCAGGAGGGCGATGATCTGCGCCTGCACGGTGACGTCGAGCGCGGTGGTCGGCTCGTCGGCAATGAGCAGGTCCGGCTTGTTGGCGAGCGCCATCGCGATCATGACGCGCTGCCGCTGCCCCCCCGAAAGCTGGTGCGGATAGGCGCCCAGTCGCGCTTCCGGGTTCGGGATGCCGACCTCCGTGAGCAGTTCGATCACCCGCGAACGCATGGCCTCGCGACCTTGCATGCCGTGAAGCTCGAGAATCTCGGCGATCTGCTGCTCGATGGTCTGAAGTGGATTGAGCGAGGTCATGGGCTCCTGAAAGACCATGGTAATGCGCGCGCCGCGAATGGACCGCAACTCCCTCTCGCTGACCGTCAGCATGTCGCGCCCGCCGAAGAGCGCCTCGCCCGTCGCCATGGCGCCGGGCGGCAGCAGGCGGACGATGGACAGCGCGCTGATCGATTTGCCGGAACCGGACTCGCCCACGAGCGCGAGCGTCTTGCCGCGCTCCAGCGAAAACGAGACGCCGTCAACGGCCTTCGTCTCGCGTCCGCCCTGAAGGAAGGAGACGGAGAGGTTGCGAATGTCGAGGAGGGGGGCGGAGGTCACCGGAAATTCTTTCTCGGGTCGAAGGCGTCGCGCACGGCTTCTCCGATGAAGACGAGCAGCGACAGCATCAGAGCGATGATGGCGAAGCCGGTCAGGCCGAGCCATGGCGCCTGGAGGTTGGATTTGCCTTGCAGCAGCAGCTCGCCGAGCGAGGGCGAGCCGGGCGGCAGGCCGAAGCCCAGAAAATCCAGCGCCGTCAGCGTGGTGATCGACGAGTTGAGGATGAAGGGCAGGAAGGTCAGCGTCGCCACGGTGGCGTTGGGCAGAAGATGGCGCCAGATGATTGTGAAATTGGTCAGCCCCAGCGCCCGTGCGGCGTTCACATATTCGAAATTGCGGGCGCGCAGAAATTCGGCGCGCACGACATGCACCAGCGACACCCATGAAAACAGTAGCAGAATGGCGAGCAGGACGAAGAAGCCCGGCGTCAGGAACGATGAGATGATGATCAGCAGGTAAAGCTGCGGCAGCGAGGACCAGACTTCGATGAAGCGCTGAAACACGAGGTCGACCCGACCGCCAAAAAAGCCCTGCACCGCTCCGGCCGCGACGCCGACGATCGAGGAGATCGTCGCGAGGATGAGGCCGAACAGCACCGAGATACGGAAGCCGTACAGCAAGCGCGCGACGACGTCGCGGCCCTGATCGTCGGTGCCGAGCCAGTTCCATTCGATGGCGGAGCAGCCCCGGTTCGGCTCGCCGGGCTTCAGCAGCTTGGCGGCGGCGGCCTCGCATTGCGCCTTGCTCAGCATCCAGGTCGGCGGCGACGGCGCGGGGGTGGGCAGGTCGAGATTATGCGTGTCGTAGGAGTAGCGGACCGGCGGCCAGAGCATCCAGCCATGCGCCTTGATCTCGCTTTCGATCGTCGGATCGCGATAATCGGTCCGCGCGAGAAAGCCGCCGAATTTCTCTTCCGGATAGGTCACGAAAACCGGAAAGAGCAGCTCCCCCTTGTACCAGGCCAGGATCGGCCGGTCATTGGCGAGGATATTGGAGAGCAGCGACATGACGAAGAGCGCCATGAAGAGCCAGAAGGACCAATAGCCGCGCTTGTTCGCCCTGAAATTGGCCAGCCGCCGCTGGTCCAGCGGCGAGAGCCGAAGCAGACCTTCGCGGGCGATGGGCGGCGCGAGGCGGACGCCAGTCTCGGTTGCTACGCTCATGATCAGACCTCGCGCGTCTCGAAATCGATCCGCGGATCGATCCAGGTATAGGTGAGGTCGGAGAGAAGATTCACGACGAGGCCGACCAGCGCGAAGATGTAGAGATTGGCGAAAACCACCGGATAATCACGGTTCACGATGCTCTCGAAGGAGAGATAGCCGAGGCCGTCGAGGGAGAAGATCGTCTCGATCAGCACCGAGCCGGTGAGAAAGGCGTGCACGAAGGCGCCCGGAAAACCGGCGATGACGATGAGCATGGCGTTGCGGAACACGTGGCCGTACAGCACGCGGTTCTCCGTCAGCCCCTTCATGCGCGCCGTCTGCACATATTGCTTGCGGATCTCGTCCAGGAACGAGTTCTTGGTCAGGAACGTCTGGGTGGCGAAGGCGCCGAGCGTCATGGCGCTCACCGGCAGCACGATGTGCCAGAGATAATCCTTCACCTTGCCGAGCAGCGTGAGCTGGTCGAAATCATCCGACGTCAGTCCGCGCAGCGGGAATATCTGCCAGAAGGAGCCGCCCGCGAAGAGCACGATGAGCAGCATGGCGAAGAGAAAGCTCGGGATCGCATATCCGACGATGACGAGATTGGAGGTCCACATGTCGAATCTGCTGCCATCCCGCACGGCCTTTGCGATGCCGAGGGGAATGGAGATCGAATAGGACAGGAGCGTCATCCAGATCCCGAGCGACATGGAGACGGGCAGCTTCTGGCCGATCAACTTGATGACGCTCTCGTCGCGGAAGTAGCTCCGCCCGAAATCGAACATCGCGTAATTCTTGACCATCAGCAGGAAACGCTCCCAGGCCGGCTTGTCGAAGCCGAACTGCTTTTCCAGTTCCGCGATGAATTTCGGGTCCAACCCCTGCGCGCCGCGATATTTGGAGGCGCTTTCAGCGGCCATCGGCCCGGCCTGCGTCGCCGCGCCCTGGCCCACGTCGCCGCCGCCGCCCGAGAAGCGGCCGGTCGCGCCGACGTCGAAGCCCTGAAGCTGGGCGATGATGCGCTCGACAGGTCCGCCCGGCGCGAACTGCACGATCACGAAGGAAATGAGCATGATGCCGAGGATCGTCGGGATCATCAGCAGCACCCGGCGGGCGATATAGGCTCCCATGTGCGTCAGCGTCCCGTGAAGTTGATCTTTTTCGCCTTGTCGTCGTCGTACCACCAGGTCCAGAGGACGCCGGTGTCGAATTTCGGCTGACGCTCGGGCTGGCCGAAGAGATCCCAATAGGCGTAGCGGTGCACGGGATTGTACCAGTGCGGAATCCAGTACCGCTGCGAGCGCAGCGCCCGGTCGAGAGCGCGGCAGCAGGTGACGAGCTCCTCGCGCGTGGCGGCCTGCTGCGCCTTGTCAACTAAAGCGTCGATCGCCGGATTGGAAATCCCAGCAAGATTGCGCGCGCCGTTCACATTCGCGGTCTTGGAGCTGAAATAGGCGCGCAACTCCTCGCCGGGGTTCCACGCCATCATCATCACGTCGTGAACGACGTCGAAATCGAAGTCCTCCAGCCGCTTCTTGTACTGGGCGGCGTCGACGATGCGGATGCGCGCCGTCACGCCGAGAAGCTTCAAATTCTTGATGAAGGGCTGGGTGTGGCGTTCGAAGACGTTCGAATTGTCGAGAAATTCGAATTCGAGCGGCGTCCCGTCGGGCAGGCGCAGAACGCCGTCCTTGCGGGTGCAGCCGGCGGCGACGAAGAGATCGTTCGCCTTCTTGAGCAGGGCGCGATCCTGGCCCGAGCCGTCGGAGACGGGGGACATGAAGGGCTCGCCGAAGACCTCGGCCGGAAGCTCTGCGCGCCAGGGCTCCAGCAGCGCTTTCTCCGCGTCGCTGGGCAGGCCGCGCGCCGCCAGCTCCGAGTTTTCGAAATAGGAGGAGATGCGCTTATAGGCGTCATACATGAGGTTGCGGCTGGTCCATTCGTAATCGAAGGCGTAGCCGATGGCCTCGCGCACGCGCGGGTCCTTGAAGATCTTGCGCCGCGTGTTGAACATCCATCCCTGAATGTTGGGGATGTTGTTGTTGGGCGACGTCGCGCGCTTCACCCGGCCGTCCTTGAAGGCGGGGAAGTCATAGCCCGTGGCCCAGACGCGGGCGATATTCTCCTCGCGCTCGGTAAAGGCGCCCGCCTTGAACGCCTCGAAGGCCACCTGCGAGTCGCCGAAATATTCGAAGCGGACGACGTCGAAATTGCCCTGGCCGCGCGCGATCGGCAGGTCCTTGGCCCAGTAATCCGGCACGCGGTGAAAGGCGATATACCGGCCCTGCTCGAACTGCCCCACCTTGTAGGGGCCCGAGCCGAGCGGCGGCTCCATCGTCGTGGCCTCGAAGTCGCGGTCCTTGTAATAGGCCTTCGAAAAAATCGGCTGGCTGGCGACATTCAGCGGAAGGTCGCGCGTGCGGCCGGGCGCGAGTTTGACGACGAGGACGTCATCGGCCTCGGGCGTGGCGCTTTCGAGATCGCGCAGCATCTGGCTGATGACCGGATGGCCCTTTTCCTTGAGAATATTCAGGGAGAAGGCCGCGTCATGGGCCGTGAGCGGCGTCCCGTCGTGGAAGCGCGCCTCCTTGCGCAGCAGAAACGTATAAGTGAGCTTGTCGGGCGAGATGCGCACCTTTTTGGCGACGAGGCCGTAATAGGCGTCGCGCTCGTCGAGGCTCTGGTTCATCAGGCTGTCGAAGACGAGCGACATGCCGGTGGCGGGGTTGCCGCGCAGCACATAGGCGTTGAACGTGTCGTAGGTGGGGCTCGGCGGCGACAGCGCCAGCACGCCGCCTTTCGGCGCATCGGGGTTCACATAGCCGAAATGTTTGAAATCCGCCGGTTCGGCGAGGTCCCCGAAGGTGGAGAGGCCATGGCTCTCGATCTCGCCCGCGACGGGGGCGGCGGGCTGCGCCTTCGCCGCGTCCTTTGCGAAAACCCGCGGCGTCAGCAGGCTTGTCGCGCCAAGGGCGCCGGCGCGGATCAGGCCACGGCGGGAGAGCGGATAGCGGAAGGGAAGATCAGCCAAAAAACCACCTCGGGCAGGGAAGGGGCGCGCGTCGTCGCGCGGCCGATGATTCCCCTAAGATTATGTCGGTTTTGGGCGGCTTGCCAGTGGGCGCTTGACGCGGCCGGGCGGCGACGGCGGCGCAAACCCCAAAGCGGCGTCGTGATGCAGGGAGGCCCGCGCCAGCTTGCCTGCCGGTTGCGCGCGGGCGAAGCGGCGGGCGACGATCTCGCGGTCGACAGAGCCGAGGACGAGTCCGACGAAGGACATCAGAAGACCAAGCGAGAGCGGCGAGAAATAGGCTTCCTCCTGAAACAGCCCGTTGACGAGCAGGGTGAGAGTCGCCCCGCCCGCGAAGGCGAGCGCCGGCGCGTGGGTGGCGTCGAACAGACGCCAGGCGATGCGCGCGATCCAGACATAGAAGGCGAGGACCGCCGCCGCCGCCACGCCAAGCTGGAAGAACAGCACGCCGACGGCGCTCTCCACGGCGAGAGACGCCGCGCCGTCCTGCTGGAATTTGCTCCAGTCGATGGCGTTGAAATCCGGCACGGACAGATTGCCGCCGTCGCCGAGCGTGTGGCCAACGGGAAATTTGAGAAAGCCGTTGAGCCCGCCCAGAAGGCCGAGCACATGATAGTCGCCACTGGACCTGCCGGAGACGACGCCGATAACCGCATAGGCGCAGAGCACGAGAGCCAGCGCCGCGACCGCGCGACGTGCGCCGACACGCCGCGCGAGCCAATAGACGCCCAGCGACGCAAGAAGAAGCGCGAGGGGTCCCTTGGCGCTCGTCGCCAGCAGCAGCGGCACGGCCAGGAATCCGATGGGCGCATAGCCGTCGATGATCGAGAAGGCGATGAGCGTCGCGAGCAGATAGCCGAAGCTGATCGGATGGAAATTCGGCCCCTGCAGGCGCGCCACCATGAAATCGAAGGCGCCCGGAAGGCCCAGATTGAGGAATTTCGACTGCGAATATTCGATTGCGTTGGTGATGACTCTGCCTTCCTTCGCGTTGGCCTGTATCTCCTGCATGTCCACGAGGCGCTTGGCGGCGTTCAGCGTATTGTAAGTCCAGCCATTGGTGAGCGTCAGCCACGTATCCGTAAAGGCGAGCTCCATGTAGCCGCACAGCAAGGTCAGGCCCAGCACGGCCGCGACGATCGACGGCAGATCGACCCGGCGCTCGGCCCCGACGACGAGAAAGAGCTGGAACATCAGCACCGGAAGGCCGATGTTGCGCATGTAGATGATCGCGTTGCGGCTGTTGATCGCGAGTCCCGCCGCGAAATACAGGCCGACGAGGCCGAGCACGACGATCGAGACGAGGATCATGCGCCGCACGAGGGGCGAATAGGACTCCCGGCGCCAGACGAACTGGAGCGCGACCCCGGCCCAGACGCAGATCGTCGTGATGAAATTATAGCTCTTGAGCGGCTCGATGTCCGAGAAGTCCGTGAAGTTCGGGGACACGAGAGAGACGAAGACGTTCTGGAAAATGTTCGCCGTCAGCACGACCGTGAGAATGTGCTCCTGAAAGACCCGAACGACCAATGCGGCGGCGGCGATGCAGAAGAGGATTGCGACGGGCTGGCTGATCACATGCAGCAGGACCGGCGCGGCCGTGACGATGAACGCCAGCGCAAGGCCGGCGCCGAGCTGTGTGATCGCCTGTGTCTGCGTCTCCGCCTTTGGATGGTCTGTGCGCGGAAGGGGCCGGGCGTTGCTCATGGAGGCAATCAGGCCGCGAGCCTGACGCTTTCGAGCTGGCGCGACTGTTCCGGGTCGTAGAGCTTCAGCCGCGCGGCGTCGGTCTTGTTGAACAGAAGCCCTGCCTGCGTCGCCTCCAGACGTTCGAGCGCGAGAGCGGCGTCGACGTCGCTGGTCTTGTCCCACTCGACGACGAAGAGGATCTCATCCGCGAGACTCGCGAGAAAGCGCGCATGCGGGGAGTCGAGAGCCGGGGGACCGTCGATGACGATGACGTCGAACCACCGCCGCGCAAGCGAGAGCGCCGCCCGCAACGTGACGCTGTTCATCAGGGCGCCGATGGCGTCCGGAGTTTTGACCCTGCGGCCGCCATAGGGCAGCAGCGTGTAGCCATCCGCGCGCTGCTCGACGAAGGCCGCTCTCAGCCCTTCGCCGGCGCTCAGAACATCGAGCAGCCCATAGGGCGGCTTTTTGACATGGGCTGCGCGATCCGCCTCGATCAGCAGCGTGCGTTGCCCGCCCTTGGCCAGAGAGGCGGCAAGATTCACGGCGACGGTCGAGCGTCCTTCCCCCCGCTTCGCCGAGGCGACCAGGATGAGCCGCCCTTTGTCGCCGCCGCGTCGCGGAACGAGATCGCGGCAAAGTTCCCTGAGCCAGGGCGTCAGATCGGGGACTTTGACGGCCTCGGACGTCTTTCCGACTTTCGGCGCCAGCAGAGGCAGGAAGGCGAGGGGCTCGACATCGCCGAGACGCGCCGCCTGCGCCGTGGTCCTGATCGTGCGCCGCCTCCATTCACGCGCGAACACGTAGCAGAAGCCGACGAGCAGTCCGACGAAGAGGGCGCCGACGGCGAGGATGGCGCGGCCGGGCGACGGGCGCGCCGGCGGGGTCGCGCGCGAGGCGAAGCGGATGTCGCTCGGTTCGAGGTCCTTCACCTGCAGCAATTCGCGCTCACGGTTGAGTAGTTCTTCGTAGACGGCGCGTTCGGCCTTCGCCTCGCGTTCGAGCTCGTCGAGCTTCACCATCTGCGGACCGAGTTCGCCGCTTTCCGTCTGCGCGGTCTTCAGTTGCCGCGAGAGGTCCGCCTCGCGCTGTTCCGCCTCCAGAAATTCCGTGCGGGCGGCGCTCATCATGCGGCCGATCTCCGCCGCGATCTGCCGTTTGACGTCGGCGAGCTGGGCGTTGAGGCTGGTGACGGCGGGGTGGCGCGGGCCGAGCACCGTCGCCTGATCCGCCGACTGCCTCGACAGGCGCGCATATTCAGCGCGCAGGGCGCCCAGCACCGACGACTGGACCGATTGGGGAAGACTGTCGCCCGCCGTCGCGCCCGCCTTGCGGAGAAGCTCGAAATGCGCGCGCGCCTCGGCCGTGCGGGCGCTGGCGAGCACGAGTTGCTGGTTCATTTCGAAGATGCGGCGCTCCAGCAGCGTGCTGCCCTGGCCGGCGTCCGTGACCTTGAGACGCGCCTTAAGTTCGGCGGCCGCCTCTTCGGCGCGGCTGACGCGGCCGCGAAGCTCGCTCAGCCGGCTTTCAATCTCGCGCGCGGTCGCGGCGCTGACTCCGCTGCGCAGCGCGGTCTGATCCTTGAGAATCTTGTTGGCCGCCGCGTTCGCAATCCGGGCGCTCGCCTCCGCTGTCGGCGCGCTGGCGGTGATGTCGATCACATAGGTCGTGCCTCGCCGCGAGATCGACAGTTTGGCGGCAAGCCTGTCGATCGCCGACAGACGCGCTTTCTCCGGATCGTCGCCATAGCCGCCGAAACCCACGTCCTTCGTCAGGTCGAGCTCATCGACGAGTTCGCCGAGAAACCCCTCGGAACGGGCAATCTGAACCAGACTCTCGATGGCGACGGCGTCGCCGCCGATGTTGGAGATCACGCCGCCGGCGCGCGTCACCTTCGCCGCACGTGGATCGACGATCAGCACCGCTGTGGCGGAATATTTTGTGAGGAACGCCAGCGCGAAGCCAAAAGCCAGAACCGCCGACACAGCGCTCACGGCGCAGAGGCGCAAAAGATTGCGGCGCAGGAAGAGCCATACGGCGGCAGTGTCGATGAGAGCCTGCCCCTGGCGTGCAGGCGCGCGCCACAGGTCCAGCACATCATCGGCCGTGTCCCCGACGCGCCCGCGCCCCGTCGCATGCTCGGAACTTCTCGTCATGGGCGCCAGAGATTGTTTCCGGTTCACAGCGTGATCGTGGCTGTATAGAATATGAAAAGAATTAACCATGAGTTACGCGATGCATCGCCATCTCTCCCGACGCCGCGCGCTGTTGACGGTCGGCGCCGGCCTCCTGGGCGCGGCGTCGCAATCGCCCTCCGTCGCGGCGGGCGCCGCTCTGCCCGAGGCGTTGCGGCGTGGGTTCAATCTGCCGGACCAGGCGCCGCTGCGTGCGGGACGCGACGCGCATCGCGAGACGCTGCGGGCCTTGCGCGCGCTCGGCATGACTCACGTGCGCCTTCCGGTGGTCGCGGAAAATGTGCTGGCCGCCATTCCGGTCCCGCCACGATCGCCAGCACGATGGACGACATGAGCCGCGCCGTCGATGTGCTTCTCGCGCTCGGCTTTGCGGTCACAATTGATCTGCATCCGGGCAGGGACGTCAATGCGCTTCTCGCGCGCAACCCGGCGTCGGCGCAACTGGTGTTGATCAATGGATGGGCGCGCCTCGCCCGCCATCTCGCGCGATGGCCGGCCGAGCGGATTTTCGTCGAGCTGCTGAACGAGCCCGCGACCAGCGAGTCTGTCTGGCGCCCGATGTCCGAAGCGCTGATCGGGGAGGTGCGCGGCCAACTGCCCGAAACCTACGTCATCGTCGGCCCCGCGCCCTATCAGAGATGGGACTCGCTTGCGGAGTCGCAGCCCTTGTCCGGCGAAAGGATTGTCTACGCCTGCCATTACTATGATCCGATGGTCTTCACCCATCAGGGCGCCGATTGGGAAGCAGACAGTCCGTGGGGCCGGGCGGCGGGCGTGCCTTTTCCAAGCAGCGCGGCCGATCCGGCGCTCCTCGCGCTCGCGCGGCAGGCGAGCGCCGCGGGAGACGAACCCCTCGCAGTAGAGTTGCGCCAGATGGCCGCGCAGGCGTGGGACGCGGAGTCCATCAATCGCGACTTCGCGAAGCTCGCGCAATGGAGCACGCGCCACGCCGCGCCCGTGATGATCAACGAGTTTGGCGTTCTCAAGGGAAAAGTGAAACGGCTGCACCGCCTTGCATGGTTATCTGCGACCCGGCGCGCGGCGGAGACGCATGGATTTGGATGGGCGCATTGGGATTATGCGACCGACTTCGGTCTTCTCGACGGCGCCGGCGCAATCGATGAAGGCGTGATGCGCGCGCTCCTCTCTCCCTAGCTGACGAAGTCTTTACGTCGACGCGCTAGAGTCGTTCGTTATCAGGATTCGAGCCGTTTACATTGCGGCTAACCACGATCGTGAAATGCCGCTGCGCCAGACTCGCCGGCGTGTAAGATCATGCGAGCTTTGGAGTGCAACCCATGCGTGAGCGCCTTGCGGCTCTGCTGTGCAAATTGAGATCGCGCCAGGCGGCGATGGGGGCCATTGTCGCAATGGCGATCAAGGCGTGCGGCGCCTTGCTCACGCTCGCTGTCTTCACGCTTGCCGCGCGCGCCATGACCGCGGATCAATTCGGCCATCTGGCCGTCTGGTTCAACGCCATCAGCTTCCTCGCCGTCGCGGCGGTGTTCGGGCAAGACACGCTGATTGCGCGCTCTTACGGAGAATATTCGGGCAGCGGCGATTACCGGCAGGCCTGGGGCGCCTATCGCTTCGGGTGGGTGATGACGCTTGCCTTCGGCGGGGCCTTCGCTCTGGGCCTGTGGCTTTTTGCGCCCCTCTTCTTTTCATGCGTGACCCGCACGACGCTGCTCGCGGCCGCCTTCTTCCTCCTGACGCAGACCATCCTGCATTATTCGTCGCATTCGACGCGGGTCATCGCGAGCTTCGTGGTGTCGGAGGTGACGCGGGAGCTGATCTGGCGCGTTCTGCTGCTCGGGGTCGTGATCTGGGCGGTGCTGCATCAGGGATTGACGACGGCGGAATTCTTTCTCGCGGCCGGCGTGGGACAAATCCTCTCGTTTGGCGCGGCCCTCTTTCACGTGCGCCGGGTTTACCGGTCGCATGATGTGGAGGAGGTCGATTGCGGCAATTGGCGCGCGTGGCTCACTCGGTCGGGGCCAATGTGGCAATCCGCCGTTCTCGAAGCCGCGAGCATGTATTTCGACGTGATGCTGATCGGCTATGTCGCCTCTCCGGCGGCGGCGGGGGATTACTTCGCTGCCGCGCGTCTGGCCAATGTCTTCCTGATGGTGCTGACAGGGCTCAACACCTACACGGTGTCGCGCAGCGCGACTCTCTATTTTTCGGGGCAGGTCGAGAAGCTTCAGGAGATCCTGCGGTCGCTGGTGCTCGTGTCTACGACGATGCTCGCGCCGCTGCTGCTGCTGATCTACATTTTCGGCGCGAAGCTTCTGACCATCTTTGGGGCGCGCTTTGCAAGCGACTATCCGACGCTCGTCATTCTGTCGACGGGCTGCTTCATCATGTCCACCTGCGGCTCGGCGTCGGTGATTCTGCTGACGACGGGGCAGGAAAGACTCTATTCGCGCATCATCGCCATCGCCACCGTGCTGCGCGTCGCGCTCACATCGGTTCTTGCATGGCGTTTCGGCGCGCCGGGCGCGGCCTTCGGCTGGGCGCTGGTGAATGCGCCGCTGTTCATGCTGCTTTCAGCGATCTGCCGCCGCGAGATTGGCGTCGATCCCTCCATCCTCAGCCTGCTCGGCCCGCTGCGGGCGAAGCTTGCCGCGCGCGCGGGCCATCCGACGCTGGCCTGATGTCGTCGCGCTGAACGTCAGCGGCGGGAGGAGAAGGGCCGCAGGGCGCTCGCTAATTTGCGAGAAAGCCGCACGGGCGCGCGGCATCGTCGCTCGGCTGCCTGCGCCGGTCAATATAGTCCTGGGTGAGGCGGCGCAGCGGGAGATATTTCGGCGCGAAGATGGCGCCGTCGATACATTCGAGCTGCCCGCAGCGGTTGATGGTGTGCAGACGCGCCCCCGGCCAAGCCGGGCCGGGGGAAATCCGGCTGACGCATGACTGCGCGAAGGTCTCGGGATCGAGCCTGTCGATGCGCATGATCGTCATCGCCATGCCATAGCCTTCCGAGCAATCCTGCGCGGGCCTGTAGACACCTGTTGGCGTGGCGACCACGGCGCCGGCCGGTCGTGCGAAGCGCGAGTCGATGATGACGGGATTGCGCGCATGCGCCTCCCATGGGCCGAAGAGGCTCTTCGCGTGATGAAGGGCGAGCGTGTCGGAGTAGCCGCCCACGCCTTGCCGCACGACAGACGTCATCCAGTAACGGCCGTCATGGCGGAAGATGGTGGCGTCCGCCGCTTCGACGCCGTCGAGAAGGCGCGCGACCGGCTCCCATTTGTCCGGGAAGGAGACGCAGCGATAGAGCGTGACGGCTCCCGAGGCGGAGGCCTCCGGGAGCATGTAGAGAACGCCGTCTTCCTCGATCAGAAAGGGATAGGACAGATGCCACGGCTCCGTGATCGCCGGGACGGGGCGTCCGGCCGGGCCTGTCTCATCGAACGGCTGATACCAGATCTCGCCGAGATTCGTTCGGTAATCCAGTCGCTCATAGAAGACGCCCTGTCGCCCGCGCCATTCGATCGGGAACGGATCGGCCGCGAAATCCATGTCGCGATCGTCCATGATCCGCCATGGACCGCCGCCAATCGCGCCGGTTTCGAGAACGCCAGGTCCTTGCGTGAAGCGCCAGCCGACTCTCCAATGCGGCGAGTGGCAGCACAGATGATAGAGCGCACGCCCGCACTGGAAGGCGACGTTGCGCAGGAGGTATGCGAGCGGCGCAGCCGGAGACTGGGCGACGGGCGCGACCGGAGACAGGCGCTGCCTCGGATTCGCGACGGCCTTTTCGAGCAGCGCGGCGACGCGCGAGTAAACCGCTTCGAGCCCGCTGACGAGGCAATCCGCGCCTTCGAGAGAGGGCAGGCCCTCGGCGACAATGGCGCCGGTTCCGGCGTCTTCCACCGCAAGGCCTGGAGCACGATGCGAGAGCAGCGCCGCAACGGCCGCCTGATCGGTCGGATGGCCATCGCAAAGCGGCCTGAGGACGATCTCACCGGCGCCCGTCTGATCGCCAGCAAGATCGATGACGATATCGGCGGCGGCGTCGGGCGATTGGTTGGATGGCGGTTCGAGGCGATCACAGAGCGTTGGCGCGCCACGGCGGATGAGGCGTCGCTCCATGGCGATGAGCCGCATGACCGAAGGCGCCTGCGGAACGTCGACGCGCGAGAAGCGGAAGGTGATCTCGGCCGCCGGCCAGCGCGCCGCGAGGCTGTCGCGCAGGCGCTCATGCCAGCGCAGGAAATGCGAGGTCGGGACGGCGATGGCGATGCGCGGTCGTATCACGTCGACGGAGTCTCCATCAGCCGCATGAACTGATCAATCATGGCTTCGAGCGGATAGCGTTCGACGAGGCGGCGGCCGGTCGCGGTCAGCGCCTCTCGCGTCGCGGAGTCGCCAAGCACGCGCCCGACGGCGCCGGCGAAAGCAGCGGTGTCCCTCGCGTCGACGAAGAGCGCGCAAGGCGCGCCGTCGACCGCGAGCACCTCGCGCAGAACGTCGAGATCATTGGCGACGACAGGCACGCCCGCCTGCGCCGCTTCGACGGGCGCGAGGCCGAAGGTTTCCGCCGCGCTTGGAAAGACGAAACAATCCAGCGCGGCGAGAAAGGCGCCGAGCGCGGTCTTGTCGAGTTCGCCCAGGAAATGCACGCGCTCCCGCACGCCCAGCGCCTGCGCGTGATGTTCGAGGCGCGCGCGGTCGGGTCCCTGTCCGGCGAGCGCGAGATGCTGGCGCTCATTCCGTGGCAACAGCGCGATCGCGAGATCGAGTTGCTTGAGCGGACACAGACGCGCGGCGCAGCCGAGCAATGTCACATCCGGCGGCAGCCCGAGCCGTTCGCGCGCGTCGGAGCGGGACAGAGCGGCGGATTTGTCGATGAATCCGTGATCGATGCGGGTCACGCGCCTCGCATAGGGCGCGGGATAGGCAGAGTAGGCGGCGGCGGTCTGCGCCGAATTGACGACGATATGATCATAGGCGCCGATCGTTCCCAGCGCCTTGTCGACGAGGGCGACGCCGCGCGGGATAACCTCCGGAGCGGAGAGCTGGTTGGCGATGATCAACCGCGCTCCTGCGAGTCTCGCCACCGGCGCGGCGATGACATTCCCATAATGCTGAAGCGTCACGACCGCGTCGGGCCTTTGTCGCCGCAGTTCGCCATGAAGCGCGCGGATCGTTTGCAGCACGCCGGGGATGGAGCGGGGCCGCTCGGCCGCGCAGAAAAAGACATTGTCATCGCGATCGAAGCTGGCGGTGCGCCGAAAGAAGAAGATCTGCCGCGTGCGCCAGCCGCGCGCTTCGAAGCCGCTGGCGAGCTGACGCGCGATTTCCTGCGCGCCGGCGTTTTCGGCCTGCGTCTGGATGATGGCGACTGTCTTTTGAGACTTCTTTGTCAATGATGACGTCTTATGCGCGGCGACCAGCGAGGGTGAGCTTGGCAGTAAGCCTGCAAAACATAAACTTTCCTTGAAGCGCCTGTCCTGTATCTGACGCAGGGCGCGGACCGCCGCGCGACCGGCAGGGAAACGGAACCATGACCGCGAAGCAGCTTTCCTTCATTGAACGCGCCTTTATCGGCGGCGCATGGGTTTCCGCCGATAATGGGGCCACCTTTCCCGTGCATGATCCCGCGACCGGCGCAACGCTTGGGCGCGTCCCGGACATGGGCGTCGCCGAAACCCGGCGCGCGATCGAGGCCGCGGGGACCACGCTGCCGCTCTGGCGCGACCGCCCGGCGAAGGAGCGCGCGCAGATCATGCGGCGCTGGTACGAGCTGGTGATGGCGGATCAGGAGCGTCTGGCGCGGATCATCACGGCCGAGCAGGGCAAGCCGCTCGCGGAAGCGCGTGGCGAGATCGCCTATGGCGCCGCCTTTATCGACTGGTTCGCGGAGGAGGGGCGCCGGGTTTACGGCGACATCATCCCCGGCCCGCTCGACCGGCGCCTGCTGGTGATGAAGCAGGCGGTGGGCGTGACGGCGGCGATCACGCCGTGGAATTTTCCATCCGCGATGCTCGCGCGCAAGGTTGCGGCGGCGCTGGGCGCCGGCTGCACGATGGTGGTGAAGCCGGCGGAGCTCACCCCCTTCTCGGCGCTGGCGCTCGCGGAGCTGGCCGAACGCGCCGGCGTTCCGGCGGGCGTCCTCAGCGTCGTGACCGCGCTCGATCCGGCTCCGGTCGGGCAGGAGCTCACGCGCAACCCACTCGTGCGCAAGATCAGCTTCACAGGCTCGACCGAGGTCGGGCGCATCCTGTTGCGGCTGGCGGCCGAGAATATTCAGAAATGCTCGATGGAGCTGGGCGGCAATGCGCCGCTCATCGTCTTCGACGACGCCGATCTCGACCGCGCCGTGAAAGGCGCGATTGCGACGAAATATCGGAATGGCGGACAGACATGCATTTCGGCGAACCGCTTCCTCGTGCAGCGCGGCGTCGCAGGGGCCTTCGCGCAGAAGCTGGCGGAAGCGGCGAGCGCCCTGAAGGTCGGGGCTGGCGCGGAGGAGGGCGTTGCTGTTGGTCCTCTGATCGAGGCGGCGGCTGTCGAGAAGGTGGAGCGCCATATCGCCGACGCCCTCGCCCATGGCGCGAAACTGCTGGCGGGCGGGGCGCGTCATGCGCGTGGCGGGCTGTTCTTCGAGCCGACCGTGCTCGCCGATGTCCCGGCCGAGGCGCTCATCTTTCGGGAGGAGACCTTCGGCCCCGTGGCCCCCGTGATCCCCTTCGACACGGAGGAGGAGGCGGTCCGCCTCGCCAATGCGACCCCCTTTGGCCTTGCCGCCTATTTCTACAGCGGCGACGTCGGGCGCATCTTCCGGGTGGCGGAGCGGCTGGAGTTCGGCATGGTGGGCGTGAACGAAAGTCTCATTTCCACCGAGGTCGCTCCCTTCGGCGGCGTGAAGCAGTCCGGCCTTGGCCGGGAAGGCTCACGCTACGGTCTCGACGATTATCTGGAGATCAAATACGTCTGCCTCGGCGGCATGTGAGGCGTCACAGCACCTTGCGGCAGACCGTGCGCGTGACCGTGCCGCGCACGCCATAGCCGTCGTCGGTCTCGACCACGACCTCGTGACAGTTCATCCTGGCGGCGGCTTCGTCGTCGATCGCCAGAATGAACGGCTTCACGCTGGAGACGCTTTCAACCGCAGGCGCGTCGGCGCTCTTCGCGAAAACGGCCTTGGCGGCGGCGACGGCGACATCGGCGCCGAGGCCGACAATCGCCACAGCGAGCGCGATGCGGATGCAGGACGTCTTGCGGATCATGGTCATTCCCCTCTTCTTGGCAGGTTCGTCTTGCGAACGGGAAGAGGTTTAATCGCGCCGCGCCCGGAAGTTTGTGCGCCGGCGCACAGGCCGCGAACAGCAAAAAGCCCGCCGGTCTCCCGGCGGGCTTCCTCTATTCCTTGAGGCGATCAGACGTCGAAGCCGCCGTCGCCGCCGTCGTCGAAGCCGCCTCCGTCATCGAAGCCGGGATCGGTGCTGTAGTCGGCGTCGCTCACGCCGCCGCCGTCGTCGCCGCCAAATCCCTGGTCGTCGCTGGCGTCATAGCCGCCGGCTCCCGGCTCGTCGCCATAGTAATTGTTGATGACGGTCGTCTCGCTGCTGGGCGTGAAGCCCGACCCAATTCCGAGATTGCCCATCCCGGAGCCGCTTCCGTGCGAGAAGAGGCTGCGAATGCTGTCGGCGAGCAGCACGCCGCCCGCGACGCCGGCGGCCGTGCCGAGCGCGCCCTTCAGGAAGCCGCCGCTCTCGGGCTGCTGCTGACCCCAGCCCTGCGGCGCATAGCCGCCCGCGACCGGATTGTTGCCCTGCGGCGCGCCCCAGGGCCCGCCCTGCGGGGCGCCATAGCCGGGAGGCGGCGCGGGACGGCGCGGCGGAGGCGCCTGGCGTTGGCCGCCTCCGAACAGACCACCGAGAAAACCGCCGCCCGCGGGCTTGGACTGCAAGTCCTTCACCTTCGCTTCGAGTTCCTCGATCCGGGCGTTGGCGCCCTGCAAGGCCTGATCCTGCACGATCACCGTCTGCGCCAGAAGGTAGGGCGCGGCCGGCTGCTGCTTGATCTGCTCGGTGATGAAAGTTTCCGCCTCCTGGTCGCGTGGACCGCTGGCGGCGCTCTTCGTGCGCTCAAACAGCCCGACGAGCAGTTGACGTTCTTCCGGTGACATCAGTCTCTCCCAGTAGGAACCGGCCCAAAAGGCGCGGCGTCTGGAAATATGGGGGAAGCCCGGAAAGGCGCCAAGAGCGGACGGCCGCTCAGCAGGGTTAAAGTTTCGACATCCGCCGGCAAGCTTCCGCCCGGCGGTTCGCTCAGTAGGTCACGGTGACAATGACCGTGTCGGAATAGAGGCCGGGGGTGGGGGTGATCTGGACGGGGACGCGGCCGTAGATCAAGTACGATTGCTGGGACCCGTTGCCGAAGCCGTAGACCGTGTCCGAGCCGACCGTCGTTCCCCAAACGGCGCCGCGCGTGGACTCCCGATAGAGAGAATAGGTCAAGGTCGCGCCGCCCGGGCCGGTCATCTTGCGCGCGGCGACGGTGGCGCCTGCGCCGTTCCCCGCCGAAAGACCGACGTTATAGGGGGTCGTGCTGGTGCAGGAGACATACATCGACCCGGTGGCGTCGATGGCGTTCTTGATGATGCCGCTTGTGGGAAAGGTCAGGTTTGCTGTCTGGACGGTACAGGAGGCAAGGAGCGTGACCGAGACGTTGAACGTCAAGGCGACGCCAATATACGCAGTATTCGTGCAGACGTCCGATTCCGCCAGGGCCCCGAATCTCGCTAGGGAGCCCGAGGAGACGGAATAGGTGTCGCTATAGGTTCCCGGCGGCACCCCCATCGGGAGGGACTGTATTTTTGCGTAGACCGTCACATTCGTCGACCCGCCGCTCGCCTGCGAATAGTGGATCGCGGTGATGAGGCCGGGGGAGTAGGTGAAAACCGTCGAAAAGGCCGGGTCGGCGTAGAGTTGATAGCCGATGACGCCGCTTGTCCCCGACGAGCGCAAGTAGCGGTTGGTGACGCTCGTGCTGCTGGATCCGTAGTTGATCCTGTTGCAGATGTTGAGCGTGCCGCGCGTGGGGAAACCCGCCGTGCAACCCTCGGTGATGGTTGCGGTTGTCGTGGAGCCATACACGTTGGAGACCGTCTTCGCTCCAAAGCTGACGTTGCTCATGGTCGCCGCGCAGTTCTGGGCGGCGGCGGGGCCGGACATCAGGAAAAGCAGACAGACGACGACACAGCGCCAAAGCGACACCCGTGCGGGCCGTGTCCTGACGTGAGTGATTCCCTCCATGGCTTGATCTTAGCATTTTGCCCGGCGCGGGCAACGCGACCTTCCCCCGGTTACTCCCCGGCGAGCGCCATGTCGTCGCGGTGGATGACCTCGTCCGGCCCCTTGAAGCCGAGCAGCGCCTCGATGTCCTTCGTTGAGCGTCCCACGATTCGGGCCGCGTCGACCGCGTCATAGGTGACGAGGCCGCGTCCGATCTCGCCGCCCTGATGGTTGCGGATGACGATGCAGTCGCCGCGCGCGAAGGCGCCTTCGACGCGCGTCACGCCCGCCGGCAACAGGCTCGCGCCGGAGGCGAGCGCGCGCGCCGCGCCCTCGTCGATATGCACGGCGCCCTTCGGCTCCAGCGAGCCAGCGATCCATTTCTTGCGCGCCGTCACGGGGTTCGACGGGGTGAGGAACCAGGTGCACCGCTCGCCCTTCGCGATGCGCTCGATCGGCGCCTCGTCGCGGCCGTCGGCGATCACCATATGGGCGCCGCCGGTCGTGGCGATCTTGGCCGCCTCGATCTTCGTGCGCATGCCGCCCCGCGAATATTGCGAGGCCGCGCCGCCCGCCATGGCCTCGATCTCGGCGGTGATGCGCGGCACCACGGGGATATGTCTGGCGGAGGGATCGCTGGCGGGCGGGGCGGTGTAGAGCCCGTCCACATCCGAGAGCAGCACCAGAAGATCCGCGCTCGCCATCGTCGCGACGCGGGCGGCGAGGCGGTCATTGTCCCCGTAACGGATCTCGGCCGTGGCGACCGTGTCATTCTCGTTGATGACGGGAACGGCGCGCAGCGCCATCAGCCGCGTGAGGCATTCGCGCGCGTAAAGATAGCGGCGGCGCTCCTCCGTGTCGCCGAAGGTCACGAGCACCTGGCCGGCGATGAGTCCGCGCGCGTGCAGCGCCTCGGCCCAGAGCCGCGCCAGCGCGATCTGTCCGACGGCGGCGGCGGCCTGGCTGTCTTCCAGCTTCAGCGCGCCGTGCGGGAAGCCGAGCACGCTGCGCCCGAGCGCCACGGCGCCGGACGACACCACGAGCACATCCGCGCCGCCGCGATGCAGCGTGGCGATGTCGTCGGCAAGGCGGGTGAGCCAGCCACGCTTCGCCGACGCCTCGCTGGGGTCGACCAGAAGCGAGGAGCCGACCTTGACGACGATGCGGCGGAAAGAGGCGATATCAGGGGCGCGATGGGTCATCCGGGGGCGATCGAAACCAGAGAATGGGTGGGCGTGGGACAGTTAGCCCAGGGGCAGGGGGACTGCAAATGAGGCGCCCCGCCGCGCCGGTTTCTGGTCGCGCTTGCCATGAGGTCCGGGCGCGTCAGCTATCCGGTTTCCAAGCCCAGTGAGGATAGAGCAATGCACCCGCAAGGAGAGATTTTGCTCAAGGCCATGGCCGTGGCGTGCATGACATTCTTCATCGTGAAGATCGGCGCCGCGGGCTTTCCCGCCCTGATGGCCGCGCTCGCCGCGAATTGAACAGAAACGCGCGGGACATTCGGCGGGACGCCGACCCTGCTATCCTGCGACCGGCCGCTGTCGACTTGCCCCCGTGGCGGCTCGGCTGGGGTCTGGCGAGGCGGGAACCTCCTCACCTCCCCGGCCGTTCGGCTTTTCCCGATTCTGCGAAGAAACCCACGTGAAAGGCGGCCCGCTCGCCTGTCACAGCGAGGGACCGCCAATCTGCGCCCTGGCGTCTCGCGACGCAGGCACGCGCGAGGGTTGGGCAACCACTTCGCGCGCCAGCGCTTTCCCCACAGGGAACGGAACCTCTCCGGGCGTTCCCGCCCTGACCCCGCTGGGGGACGGTTCCTAACGCTGCATGAAGAGAACGCGCCGCATTTGGACTTGTTCCGGGCGCCGCGCGGCGTTCACCGTCTCGACACAGCCTCGAACCACGTGCGGGATATTCCCCCGACGCGTGTGATTGCGCGCCGGCAGCCCGCGCGGAGGCCCGTCTGGGCTGAGGGGACTTGGGCGGGCCGTCTCCGGCGGGCGAACACAGCCGCGCGGCGGCTAGCTTTGGCCGGCTACAGGGAGGAGACACCCGACGACAAAGGCAATGATGGGCCATGCGCCGACGATCACTTCGCCGACTTGATCCGCAGTGGCCATATCGCCGACGCCGAGGATCATGGCTCCCTTGCTGATTTCGGAAATGGCGAAAACCGCCTCCCGGCGCACGAGCGCAATAAAGGTCTGGATCGTGAAACGCATAACCCGACATCGCTCCGCCCCTCTGTATCCAAGGCCGGAAATGGTTCGGGAATGTGGCGTAGCCGCCCTCTCATTTGGCAAGCACGTGGGAACGTCCGCCAGACAGGGCCCGTGAGGGCGACACTTTTTTTGTCACAAAAATCGATGGGCCACTCGCGATCGGTTTCCCGCCGTGCTGCGATCCGACAGTTTTTTTTTAAGAGTGGCAGGAGTGGAGGGGCTCGAACCCCCAACCCCCGGTTTTGGAGACCGGTGCTCTACCAGTTGAGCTACACTCCTGCAGCGCCAGTCGGCGCGCGCCTCTCTTGCCGCAACAGCGTCGCAGACGCAAGGGGCCTTTTCTTCTTTTCGTCAGGAATTTCCGCCGGGGAGCAGGGTCACGGCGCGGCGGTTCTGCGACCAGCAGGAAATATCGTCGCAAACCGCGACCGGCCGCTCCTTGCCATAGCTGACCGTGCGGATGCGCGAGGAGGCGACGCCGCGCGAGATCAGGTAGTTTTTCGCCGTTTCAGCGCGGCGCGCGCCCAGGGCGAAGTTGTATTCGCGCGTGCCGCGCTCGTCGGCGTGGCCCTCGATGGTGAAGCTGTAGCGGCCGTAACGGTTCAGCCACTCCGCCTGACGGTCGAGCGTCGCCTGGGCCTGCGAGGTGAGATCGGTCGAATCCGTCTCGAAAAAGATTCGGTCGCCGACATTGTTGGCGAAGTCCTGCGGGCTGCCGGGCGCGCCGACGCCGCTGCGCGCGATTCCGCCCCGGCCGCCGCCGCCGGCCCCGGCGCCGCCGGCGAGATCGGCGGCCGCCTCGTCCGCCGTGTTCTTCGCGCAGCCCGCCATGGCCAGCGCGGCCGTCAGGGCGAGGGCGAACTGGGCGCGGCGGGCGCTCGCGGAAAGCTGCATCGGGTCAACTCCTGTGGGGACTTCAAGACTGCGACAGTCCTAGCCGCCGGATGGTTAAACGAAGGTTCCGTCAACCTTGACGGAAGGTGTGCGGAACCGGCCACACCCCGGCGGATTTCTGATTTGCTTAATAAAAGGTTAAAGGGTTAACGAAAGATGAACGGCCGCGCCCGCGCCGCTTCGTCCGGGCGGAGACGTCTTGCGGCGTGCGAATGTGTCACTATCATGGTAAAGTGCGGCACGAGTCTGGAGGACATGATGAACGAGGGCATCGCGCCGTTTCTCTCGCCGATAACGCTCTTTCTCGGCGGGGGACTTCTCGCCATCGGCCTGCTTTCGCTTCTCGATCTCCATTTCTTCAAGACCAAGACCCAGGGCAAGGTGGCCCTTGCGCTCGGACTCGTGTTCATCCTCGCGACGGAAGCCATGTTCGTCACCAGCGGCGCCAGCGGCCGCTATTTCGAAGGGATGAAGATGGACGTGACCGACTGCGAATATCAGGTCGAGCGCGACTTTCCGTTGGAGCGGCGCGCACAGCCGGTCCTGATCGAGCAGAAGATCAAGGCGTGCATGGATACGCTCGGCTACGACTGGACCGAAAGCCACAAGCATTGCCTGGAGGCGCGGCTCTCCACCAATGTCTTCTGTTACCTTCCCCGCGCCACAATGCAGCGCAGCATTGTGGCGTTTCAGATGCGGTTCGAGTAGGCATTCGCGCGGCTTGTCCGCGGCGATCTGTCCGAAGGGCCGGTCTCTTGAGAAGAAAGTGATGCAATGGAAGATTCGCATGACGAAGACCTCGTCGAAGACGCCGATGAGCGGGATCAGATGACGGCGGCGATCGTCGCCGGACTTTTTGGCGAAGCCGATCTGAAAGCCTTCCTGTCGAAGGCGCCCTACGCCGACGGCGATTCGCTTTTCACCGAACTGCTGAACAAGGCGGTGGGAAAGGTGTTCGAGTTCGACGAGGAAGAGCGGATCGAACTCATCAGCGCGCTCTTCGCCGAGTTCAACTGGAACTACATCATCAACCTGCTTCTGAACGAAGCCTCGGAGGCCGGCCTTTATCGGGACGGAGAAACGCGGCTGCTCGAAGAGGACGGAAATTCCTGACGCCAGCGCGGCTGGCCTCGAATGAGAGAGCCCCGGTCTGTGACTCAGACCGGGGCTCTCGTTTTTTGCCGTGTCGCGCTTTCCCTCGCCTAACCTAGAAAAGCGAGCCCTGACCCCCCTCCGGCGTCCGTTCCGGCGTCTTGTCGCGTGGACGGCGCCTGGGTGGCGCTGCTTCGGGCGCCGGCGTGGAGCCGGCCGCTCCGGCGAACGCCGCCACGCGCCCGTCGGCGAATTCGATGGTGAGCGCCGCGCCCGCCGGCGCCCCTTCGACGCTGCGCACAAGCTCGTCCCGCTCGTTGCGCACCAGCGCGAAGCCGCGCGCGAGCACCGCCTTGTGGCTGAGCGACTCCTGAAGCCGTGCCAGCCGCGCCAGCCGGTCCCTGCGCTGGTCGCGCGCCATATCCCAGGCGCGTTGCAGGCGCGCGGCGGCGTTCGGGAGCCGCTGGCGGTCGCTTGCTCCCTGCTGGCGGGCGAGCGCGATCCGCGCCTTCAGGCCCTGTTCGAGGCGTTGGCCGAGGCCGCGCAGACGCTCCGTCTTGCCGCGCAATTCCGCCTGGGGGGAATGGCCTGCCAGCGCATGCGACAGACGCGACAGGCGCAGGCGGCGCGAGTCCTGCGCGGCGCGCAAGGCGGCGCGCAGCCGTTCGGCGGCGCGGTCTGCGCGCTGGCGCGGCGTCTGCAACACTTGCTCGGGCGTCGGCAGGAGGCGCGCGAAGGTCGCAAGTCGTGTGCGGCGATCATCCAGGGCGCGGGTTTTCGCCAGAGCGAGGCGTCGCGCCCGCGCCGCGAGACGCTCCGCAAGCTCGGCGCGCACCGGCACGGCCTTCTCCGCCGCGCCCGTCGGCGTGGGCGCGCGCAGATCGGCGACAAAATCGAGCAGCGTCGTATCGGTCTCATGGCCGATCGCGGAGATCAGCGGAATCGCGCTCGCCGCCGCCGCGCGCACGACGATTTCCTCGTTGAAGCTCCACAAATCCTCCAGCGAGCCGCCGCCGCGCGCGACGATCAGCACGTCGGGGCGGGGAATCGGGCCGTCCGGGGGCAGGGCGTTGAAGCCCGAGATGGCGTCAGCCACCTCCGCGGCGGAGGTCTCGCCCTGCACGCGCACCGGCCAGACCAGCACCCGGCGCGGGAACCGGTCGGCGAGGCGATGCAGAATGTCGCGAATGACGGCGCCTGTCGGCGAGGTGACGACGCCGACGACCCTCGGGAGAAATGGCAACGGCCGCTTGCGCGCGTCTTCGAACAGGCCCTCGGCGGCGAGCTTCTTGCGCCTTTCGTCGAGCAGCGCCATCAGCGCGCCGACGCCCGCGGGCTCCATCGCCTCGATGACGATCTGATAGGACGACTTGCCGGGGAAGGTGGTGATGCGCCCCGTCGCGACGACTTCGAGCCCCTCCTGCGGGCGGGTGCGCAGGCGCAGGAAGGTTCCCTTCCAGATCACGGCGTCGAGGCGCGCGCCCTGATCCTTGAGGCAGAAATAGGCGTGGCCGGAGGCGTGGGGCCCGCGATAGTTGGAGATTTCGCCGCGCACCCGCACGCGGCCGAAACGGTCCTCGACCGTGCGCTTGAGCGCATTGGCGAGCTCGGTGACGCTGATCTCGGGCGCGTTGCTTCCCGGCGGTGGGCTCAGCTCTTCGTCGGCGGACTCCATCCGCCACTCTATGCCGCATTTCACGCCGCGCCGCGAGGCGAAAAGAAAAGGCGCGGATCGGACCGCGCCTTTTCGTCTCTCAATATTTGCGCATGAGCGGCGGCGGCGGGGGCGGCGCCAGGGTCGGCAGGATATAGCGGAATCCGACCCGCACGTCGTGGGAGGCCAGATAGGCGCTCTGCACTTCGCCGGCGCAGACCGCCACGCCCTGGCAGACGATCGTGCCGGTGTTCATCTTGCCGAGATCCAGATAGCGGTAGCCGACTTCGAGCTTCAGATTGGGCGTGACATTGTAGGCGAGGCCCGCGCCGAGCTGCCAGGCGAAGTTTGTCTGCATGCGATCGCGCGCATAACCGAAGCCCCCGGCCGGCTGGGCCGAGATGTCGTAGAAATTCTGCAGCCAGTTCACGCCGACGCCGACGCCGCCGCCGACATAGGGCGTGATCCCATACCAGGTGCCGAGATCGAAATAGGCGTTGGCGAGGAAGACCGAGGCGCTGTGCTGGCCATGATAGAGGTCGTGGCAGCGCGCATCGAAGCCGCAGGGCGACCTGCCGGGAGCGCTCCAGATGTCGGTGTAGCTCTGGATGGCGCTGTACTGCGCCGCGGTGCGATATTCCCCGGTGACGTCGAAGCGGAACCAGTTGTTGAACTGATAGCCGACGCCCGCGCCCGCGAAGGCCGCGTCGCCAATCGACGCGCCATTGAACAGCGGGGCGGGCACGACCACCGTGGGATCGGTGAAGGTCGAGCGCAGACCCGAGAGCTGATAGGCGCCGACGCCAACGTCGCCGCGCAGATACCAGCCGCCGAAATCCAGCGGGGGCGGCGGCGGCGGCTCCATTGGCGGGGGCGGCGGCAGGAGATCGGCGGCCCGAGCGCTGGCGCTTGCGCCAACGGCGATTGCGGCCGCCAAAAGGAGGGCGAATGAACGGCCCATGGTGACTTCCCTTTGCGAAATATGGGCCGCGAAGCGGTCCCTCGGCGATATGGCCAAGGCTGAGATTGCATGCGAACACTTAAGGTCAAGTTAACCTTACCGGGCGCTCGGGGAGTCTCGTAAATATATGATATGGAAGCTTGTATTGCCCTGAATGGCGACGCCCGGCGGAGAAAAAATCGCCGTCGGGCGTCGCGGGTCGGGAACGGGAAAATCAGGCCGCTTCGGCGGAGTCCCGCAACGCGTTGCACACCTGCGCGACGAGCGACTCGACCAGGTCGCGGTCGTCGCCTTCGGCCATGACGCGGATGACCGGCTCGGTGCCGGAGGGGCGCACGATGAGGCGCCCGGCGGCGCCGAGCCTTTCGCGGGCCGAGTCGATGGCCACCGTCACCGAGTCCTTTTCGAGCATCTTCTTCTGGGCGCGCACGCTCTTGAGGACCTGCGGCAGGGGCTCGAAGCAATGGCACACCTCACTCACCCGCCGGTTGCGCCGCTTGACCTCCGCGAGCACCTGCATGGCGGTGACGAGACCGTCGCCGGTTGTGGAATAGTCGGACAGAATGACATGGCCGGACTGCTCGCCGCCGACGTTGTAGCCCTGCTGACGCATGCGCTCGATGACATAGCGGTCGCCGACGGCGGTGCGCTCGAGCGTGAGGCCCATGCCGTTGAGATGCCGCTCGAGACCGAGATTGGACATGATGGTGGCGACGAGGCCGGGTTTGGACAGCAGGCCCTGGTCGCGCCAGCTCCCGGCCACCACCGCCATCACCTGGTCGCCGTCGATCACGGCGCCGGTTTCGTCGACGAGGATCACGCGATCAGCGTCGCCGTCGAGCGCGATGCCGACGTCGGCGCGCAATTCGCGAACCTTGTTGCGCAGCGTCTGCGGCGAGGTGGAGCCCACGTCCCGATTGATGTTGAAGCCGTCCGGCTCGACGCCGATGGCGATGACCTCCGCGCCCAGCTCCCAGAGCGCCTCGGGCGCGACCTTGTAGGCGGCGCCATTGGCGCAGTCGATGACTACGCGCAGACCTTCGAAGCTCAGATTGCGGGGCAGGGTGTGCTTGGCGAATTCGATGTAGCGGGCGCGCACGTCGTCGATGCGGCGGGCGCGGCCGAGCTGGGTCGCGCCGGCCAGCCGCCGGGTCAGATCGCTGTCCAGCAGGCGCTCGATGTCCGCCTCGATCTCGTCCGAGAGCTTGTGGCCGTCGGGGCCGAACAGCTTGATGCCATTGTCCTCGAAGGAGTTGTGCGACGCCGAGATCATGACGCCGACGTCGGCGCGCATGGAGCGGGTGAGCATGGCGACGGCCGGCGTCGGCATGGGGCCAAGCAGCAGCGTGTCCATGCCGACGGAGGCGAAGCCCGCGACCAGCGCATATTCGATCATGTAGCCGGAAAGACGGGTGTCCTTGCCGATGACGACGCGGTGGCGCCCTTCGCCGCGCTGGAAGATCAGCCCCGCCGCCTGACCGACCTTGAGGGCGAGCTCGGGCGTGATCGTGACATTGGCGAGGCCTCGGATTCCGTCTGTTCCAAAATAGTTGCGGGCCATCACGTATCCTTCTCGTATGCACAACAAAGTGACTGCGACGTCAGGCGTCAATATGACGGGAAAAATGCGCCCCAAACCCGGGGCATGTTTTACAACATTGCGCGATGGAGTCATCCATCGGTCGGAATTCTCGTTAAAGAGGGACGGCGATGCAGACAATCATTTACCACAATCCCAACTGCGGCACGTCCCGCAAGGTGCTTGCGGCCCTCCAGGAGGCGGGTCTCGAACCCCGGATCGTGGACTATCTGAAGACGCCGCCGGATCGCGAAACACTCGAGGCGACGCTGAGGAAGATGGGGAAAAACGTGCGGGACATTCTCCGCAAACGCGGCACGCCCTATGAGGAGCTCGGCCTCGACAATCCCGCCGTGACGGACGACGAGATTTTTGACGCTATTGCGCAGCATCCGATCCTGATCGAGCGCCCGATCGTGGTGATCGGCGACCGGGCGGCTCTGTGCCGGCCGGCGGAGGTGGTGGAGACGTTGATTTCCTGAACGGTCATCCAGCAAGCGGGCAGGGCGCCGCCACCGCCGGCGGTGGCGGGGCGCGCGAGCGGCGGAACGCCAGCGCCGCGCGCCTTTTCCCCGCTAATCTTCGTCTGTCGAATCCGTATCGCTCGAACTTGCTACTCGCGCGGTCCGATGACGCCCTCTTTGTAAAGTCGTTCGCCTACAGCTCGGGAGCACAAACTCCAGATTCGATCAGTCCGATCTTGCCAGGAGCCAGCGTCTCTTATTATTCCGATGATATAGGCGGCAATTTCGTTTCTGTTGTTCGCGTTCGGATTTTTCTCCGCGGACTCTAGGATCTGCAGAGAAAATATAACAGAAGCTAATGACATCTCGGAGACCCCTGCACTCCAGATTTCGCCTGCGGTTCTTGATGCGTTTGACGGAGGATCAGCGTCTGCAAACTTGCGCTCCATCAGGTCCTTCAAGCTTTTCAGATCCGAATGCTCGACCAGAAATAACGCCAAAGGCCCGACCTTTATAAAGAGCTGATCGCTGGTCTTGAAGAAAAAACCTGCGTTGTTCAGCGCATCGAAGAGTTGAGGGCTCTCGGTAAAAACTCTTTTTGCCGCGAGTGTGATCTGTGAGTCGGTGTTCAGTATTATCTCTTTCGACAACCAATTGATCTTTTCCGCACGCCGCTCGGCAACGACGTCCTTATCCGCGCCTATGAGAGCGCTGAGCATGAGATTTAAATGTTCACCCGGTTTAGGGAGCTCTGATACTCTTGTCTTCAGTATAGAAATGTCCGCTTCAGCGGCGAGTTTGGCGACCGCCTTTTCCTCATGTTCTCCCAGGTAACTGAAGATTTCGCTTTGTCCGGGGGCCGAGGATTTCAACTCCCTCAAGAAGCGGTCCCCCACCTTTCTTGGGAATGGTTTTTCGCTCGCGAGCTTCATGATCAGTATTTCGCCAAACGTCGGCCGATCCTTGGCAGGCTTCCGATCCGGATTCGGAAAAATGTTTTCAGGGACGATGTTGAATATAATCTTCAGATGTTCGAGCCCGCCGGGCCTCTTCGCCATATCCTCACAAATAGGCTGGATGACGCGGAGGTCTCCACCATGTTTGATGAAAAGCCCCATCCTGTTGAGGTTGCGTAGGACCTCGTCAGAGAGCCTGGGAAGGAGCTTGTTCAGAACGAAGCGGTATCGATCGTTCTGCTGCAGGCCAGAATGAATAAATCTTGCAAGATACTCGACCTTCTCGTCACGCCTTTGTTTATTCTCGTCATCGTTCGCCATCGTAAGGAGATCAACCACACGATCGTGAGCTTCGCTCCAGTCCGCGCCTTTAAGCGCGGCGAATTCGGGTTCTCCAGCAATAAGCTTCTCGAGGGTCTCACGGTCGGAAGATCGGCTGATTTTGCGAAAAAACCAATCGCGGCTTATTTCCGTCTTTCTTCCGGCTCGTTTCAGCGCTTCGAGCGACTCCTTGCTCGCTTTCAACCCAGAAAGATCGCCCGATATCGTGTAAGGCTTTTCCTTTCGCTTCGGGACTTGAGTGTATTTCTCGAAAGGTCCGGTTTCGGTCGACGTGAGCCCGAGACAAGTCGTCTTGTCGTCAAGGAAGATGAGCGCCGAGCGATCGAGCCTGTCTATCACGGCGTCGGATCCGGCATCGCTCATGGCCTCCATTCCATGGACTCTTCGCGGATGCGCCTCATTCGCGACCACCATGCTCACGCAGTCGACCGCCTCGCTCATCAACAGCGCCCAGAGATGCTCGGTCGTGGGTGGGTTGCCATCACATCTGTTTGCGGAAATGAATTCCTCGCAAACCGTCTTCAACGCGGCGTTGCACGAGGCCGTAAGGGAAACGGCTTTGCTCGACAGCAGGAAACACACGCCGGCCTTGTAGAGATTGTGCAGATCCTGCACGCGATTGACGAAGTCCTGCGAGCCCGAATGGCAGGCAGTAATATAGACAGTCGCGGCACAGGCCTGATTACTGCCATCGAGGGGCTTGCGAATTTCGTGCAGGACTTCGAGGGCTGATCCCTCGTCCTGGGAATCGCTTGCCGATGCGAGCTTCAAATCTACTTTTCCATCTCTGTCCTTGCCAATGCCGCCATGCAGGTCGAGCAAGATCTGGCTTCCGTCTCCAATCGTGCCGTCGCGGCGCATGGCGCTCATCGTCGCCGGCAGACCCGCAGCGTCATTGATCGGCATGTGAGAGGAGGAGACGCTGGCGGCGCGGCATTGCTGGTCGAGCGCCTTGGTGTAATCATTCTTCGCTGTGTCTCCTCCCGCTGCGAAGATTATGATGGTTCTGGCGTGAGAGGGCGCTTTCGCCGTCTTGTCCGTAATTCCCTGGGTCTCTGTGATTGGGCGGTAGATGTTGAAATCGCTATACATGAACAGCACCCCCCTTGGCGTTCTGCTCAGAGGATAGGGTTGACATAGATCAGTGAAAACGATGTCAGGGTTGTGCATTCCTTTTCCGCGCAACCAGCTCCGCTGGCAATTTGATCGTCCGGGTACGCAGCGACCGCGGGGAGAACGCCGTGGCGACGAAGCGCTCGCTCGGCCTCACGCGAGGCGCCGTGTCGGTTTAAATGATGTCTTTCAGAGTCAATATCCCAAACGCGTCGATATGGTTCTCTAGAATATCCGCATATTGCGCTTTAAGAAAAGGCTCGCATTTGCAGGTTCTTATCGTAGCAATGACATAATCTATGATTGCATCTGAATCTTCTTCGTTGGTTGCGGCCGCGTCAATAAGTTGCAGGGACAAGCGAATTGCCTCTGGCTGGCCGCTCGAAAGGTTCTGTCTCCAGATTTCCGCGGCAGCCTTTGTTGATGGATCAGGCCGGAAATCCAATACGTCTCTCAGGTGAGCAAGGTTCGATTTGCGGGCAAGAAACACCGTTATGGATTGCAAGTTTTTCTCGGTCTGTCCGCCGCTCCGTATGAAAAACCCCGCCTTGTTCAGCTTATCGAATAATTCGGGATTATCTTTGAAGAGCTCTTTCATAATGCGTAAATGAGTGTCCTCGGAAGCTCGACTGTAACGCTCAAAAATACTATTCATGAGAAAGCGAAGTTTTTGGTCGGACCTTTCTGCATCTAGATCCTGATCGCGGTACGCCGCGTGGAAGAGTTCGATCAAACCCTCGTGAGCGCCGTTCCAGCCTTGTTCTCTCATTCGAGCGAATCCAGGCGACGTCTCGATATGCGCCGCCAAGGTCTTCCAGTTCGACTGGAGAGCTAATTTTTCCGCTATCCTGAAATACTGTCTGCCTTGTGTCTCTTTTTCCGGTCCGCTCAGCCCGAGCAGCGCCTTCTGATAATCCTCCATAGCCGCAAGATCGCCAGAGATTGTAGCCTTCGGAAGTTGCGCGCCTTCCGCGAAAATTCCGCTGCGGGCCGCCAGGAGGCCGTGACTTGCGCCTTTTTCGCTGAAAATCAACGCCTCGTGATCGAGCCTCCTGATCAGCGCCTCGGCTCCCGCATCGCTCTCGCTCTTTGGCGCGTGGACCCTCCGCGGGCGTGCTTCATTCGCCACGACCATGCTCATGCAATCGCCCGCCTGCGCGGTCAGCACCGCGAAGATATGATCTGGCGTAGGCGACTGGCCGGCGGACCGTTTTGCCGAGACGAACTGGTTGCAAACCGCGTTCATCGCGATGTTGCTTTCCTCTTCCGAAACATCTGCCTTGCTCGACAGCAGGAAACAGACCCCGGCCTTATAGCGATTATGCAGCTCCTGCACGCGGTTGACGAAATCCTCAGCGCCCGCGCCACAGGACGCTATGTAGACCGTGGCCGAACATGTTTCATCGCTGCCTTCGAGGGGCTTGCGAATTGCTTCCAGGATCTCGAGAGCAGAGCCCGCGTTCTCCAATTCGGCGTCTTCGTGTGCAAGGGCGAGGTCGACTTTACTGTCCCCGTCATCGACGATCACGCCGTGCATTGAGATGATGATTTGGGTATCGTTGCCGATCTTACCTTCGGTGCGAAGTTGCGTGATCGTGGACGCCAGTTTCGGACCCGACGCCGCGACATGGTCAGAAGAGACTCCGCCCGCGGCGCATTTTTTTTGCAGTCCCCTGGCTGTCCCGCCAAGGCGCCGATCTCCGCTTGGCGTAAAGATCAGGACCGTCTTTGCCGCGGAGTGTTTGTCCTCCTTTTTGTCTGCGACCGGCGCGAGACCGCTCGTGGCGGCGGTCGTCTCCGGTCTGACGGTTTTGTTATAATCCGAGAAAAGCGACATATGGGACATCCCTGCAGGCGCTTTTAGCGTAAGCGTTACAATATGCCTGTCAAGATCCGCGTTCGCAATCCAGGAAAAACGCTGCCGGCCCTCGAGGCGTGTCGACAGGGCTGCTGTTTCTCGTGGACGGCAGCAGTCCCATGTTCGATAGGGAAGTGAAATCGGCGCATGAAAAAAGCCCGGCGAAATCGCCGGGCTTTTCCATCTCAAACCGGGTTCGGCGATAGCCCGCCGACATCCGGCTCCGGGTTCTGTCCCGTTGTCGGGACGGCGGAGCCTCTCGGCGGCTGCGGGGCGGAGGAGCTGGTGTCCTCGCGCACCGGGCGCTTGCCGACGAGAAGACCCTTCATCTCCTCGCCTGTCAGCGTCTCGAACTCCAGCAGCGCATTGGCGATCACGTCGAGCTGGGAGCGCTTCTCCGTCAGGATCTGGCGGGCCTTGTCATAGGCCTCCTGAACCAGACGGCGCACCTCGGCGTCGATCGTCTGCTGCGTCGCTTCCGACAGCGACTGCTGGCGGCCGAGCGAA
>NZ_JBPFEB010000091.1:0-7790 GCF_051061225.1 Methylocystis sp. | reverse complement strand
GCGCCCTCGTCCATGAGCGTCAGATAAGGCGCAACCAGCGACCACTCTTCGTCGCTGACGTCAGAAGGATACGGTTTGCGAATCGAAGACATCCGATTCTACTAAAGCAATCAATCACCAAAGTACATAACACCCTCTAGTCCCAAAGGTTATCGAACCAAAAAGCGTGGTTGCGGGGTTGGAGGAAATGCTGAGGCGAACTATAGGGCCCGAAATAAGGCTGGAGTTGATTTTAGACGCGGCACAGAGCGTGGCCTGTGATCCATCTCAGCTGGAGAGCGCATTGTTGAACCTTGCGATCAATGCCCGTGACGCCATGCCAGAAGGCGGCGTCCTTAGAATTCGTCTTATTGACCGGAAGCTAACCAGTGGCCTTGAGGACCCCGAATTGGAGCCAGGCAGCTACGTAGAGATAGAGGTGAGCGATGATGGCGTCGGTATGAGCCCGGAGCAGCTAATTCGTGTGCTTGAGCCCTTCTTCACAACGAAACCAACCGGCAAAGGAACGGGGCTGGGGTTGCCCCAGGTTTACGGTTTCGCGCGTCAGTCTGGAGGAAATGTTCGAATTTGCAGCTCCATCAACAAAGGGACAACAGTTCAGATATTCCTCCCAGCATGCAAACCTTCGATGCCCGCGGCCGCCACCGAAATGAAGGTTGAGGGCCAAAAAATGCCTCCTCGAAGAAACCATAGAGGAAAGGCTTTGGTTGTCGAGGATCAGCCGGAGGTACGCTCGCTGATTACCGACACTATCGAGGATATGGGCCTTATCGTTATCGTAGCGAGCGATGGTCAGGCTGGCATGGACGTCATCGAATCATGCGAGCCTTTAGACTTGCTTATCACAGACGTGGGTCTTCCCGGAGTGAGCGGCCGCCATATCGCTGAGGCTGCTCGCGCGGCCCAACCAAGTATTCCGATTCTACTTATCACCGGCTATGCAGGGGAGCTGTTAGACGCCTTTCAGGCTACGGAGAGCGTCTCGGTGCTCCGAAAGCGTCACTCTTGAGAGTTTGACGGGCGCGATCCAAAAGCTCCTAAACGTCCCAGCATCGGGCGCCGGGGAGCCATAGGACTAGAGCGCGAGTGAATTTTGGCCCACCAGCCGCGCAATCGATGCGAGACTTACTCAATAAAGCTTAGAGCGTCATTGGCGGTGATCACCACTTCTCCAGCTGGCGAAACGCGCCCACGATCGTACTTTTCACACGCGAGCGCTTCTAGAGCAGGTCGATCCGACGCTAGTTGAGCCCCGACTGCTCATTAGGGGCTGGGGCCCGACCAACGAGTGCGTCTTGCATGGCAAGGGGCGAGGGTGAGTTTGAAGGCTGGCTGAATGATGAAGCGCCACTGGCGCGCACCTCATTCAACGTCTGGGCGGCTCCACGGAGGCGGCGGCCGAGGTTGGTCGCTCAAAAATGACACGGCCGGCCGATCGCCCATCTGAAGCCGCCAGTAGCGGCTAGGGCGGGCGAGGTTCCGCCTCCCCAGCCTTAGCTGGCCGACGCGAGGGGCACTTCGCAACGGCCGCGCGGACGCTATCACGGCGCGGCACCAAATGGCTAGCAAGTCTCCTTACGCAAAAAACTGGCGGCCGCTGAGGGCACGCAGACTTGTCATCCGAATGGATCGGGACGCAGTCCATGGCGACCGGATGCGTGGTTGCTACCAGCTGCGGCTGTAAAGGCGCTCGTCGCTACCAGAAAATCAAGCGCGCCCCAAGAAGGACTAAACCGGCCAAACGTCACTGGCGGCGCCGTCAGGCGAGACTGCAGTAGAAGCTTGCCGGGCGAGGATGCAAGCCTACTTTGCCCTTCACCTCTCCTTGGGTCCTACTTTTGCGGGTAATCAGCGGGGGCTACTTTTGAGAGGTCAGAGGCCGTCCGGCACCGGGCGGCCGCGCGCATGCCGCTGTGACTTTTTCACCTCGCTACTGCGTGGCAAGGGTGCAGGTGGGAACCACGCTGAGGTTGCGCAATGTTCAGGTGGGCAGCGGCAGCCTTTTTGATCGGATATCACCCGTGCGCAGCTTTTTTCGAAGCGACCTTACAGCCAGCCGCGCGGATGATTCTTCTCAGAGAAGGCCAAGTGCCGGAGCATTTGAGCTGCGTTTTTGGCAAAGAAGGAACCAAGTCTAAAGTGGCGGTGAAACTTGCTGTAGAGAACAGGAATCTTCTCGACGTAGTTTACCGAGGCGAAGTTCTTCTCGACAAAAAATCAGTGTTTGGAAGAGCCATTGGATTTTCACTGTCCAAGCCGCAGTTCGGCGTCGAGACTTTCGGCGCTGGCGTATTCACATCGAAACAGGACGAAGCCACGCAGCAGCTTTATTATGCGCAGTTCTTCATAACTCTCGATCTCAATAGCAGGGCGGCTACGCTTGAGGCGTCCACATTCGATGCGGCGATAACCCTAGCGGGAAACTGTAAATCCCGGTTAGCTGCTTTTCACCCTGTCCATTGGTATTTACACACCGCGACGAAGTTCCGGCCCCAGAGGACCTTGCGAATAGGCCGCCGCGGCGTCAGCAAGGCTCCCCATCGTCCATAACCAATAACCCTCCTCACATAGTCCCCGCAGCCGCTCACCAGCCTCCCGCGAGCCTATCCAAGGAATTAAACTCCGTCTTTGAGATCAGAAAGTAGGAGAACAGCAATAGAAGCTCCCGCGAGGCCGTCCACACGATTGGCGACCGCGTGGCCTCGGAACACCGAACCGTCCCGCCGGAGAAAAAGATTATCCGCTTCAAAGACCCCGCGGACTCCGTCCGCGAGTCCCCTCAACCCATCCCAGTCATTGTCGCAATCATCCACCAGAAAGTCATGAATTCGCATATTGTGAAGCTCAGCGGGTTGCCACCCAAGCAGCGAGGCAAACCTGCGGTTAACCTGGATAAAACGACCCGTCCTTGTATCTATTTGCGCCAACGCTGCGTTTGTCGTTTCGAAAACCGCCCGAAACAATGCTTCGCTATAGAGCAGTTTCTTCTCAGCCCGCCTTTTCTCTGTGACATCCTGCGTGGTGCAATTAGGCGCGCTGCCTTCTTTTCGGAAAACAGAACGCGCCCCGTCGCGACGATCCAGCGCTCGATTCGATCTTCTATCCCTACGACCCTGTATTCGGCTTGATAGTAGCCGCCGTTTTGTGGATCGAGCGCGCGTTCGACTGCGTCCTCAACGGCGGCTCTGTCCATCGGGTGCACGCCTTGCATGAAGATTTCATAATCGACATGCGCGCCCGGCCTTAAACCCCATTGCGCTCTGACCCTGTCGTCCCAGACCAGTTCACCTGTTTGCGGCTCCCAGACGTGGATCCCGATGCCCCCCGACTCGAGGGCCATCTGGAGAACCAAGTCGTTCTCCCGGAGCGCGTTTTCCAAAAAAACTTGCTTCTGGCTGTCAAGGCGGCGCCGCTCGTCCACATCCCCCTCCACGCGCGTGCTAGCTCCATTCCCATGTAAGGGCGGGATAATCTAGCATTACCCCTGCCAAGCTTAAATGGACACGCCTGGGCGGGATTGAGTGTTTTTTGGGCGGGCTACTCCCGGGAGGCGCTCGCTCCGGCCGCAGTAACTCGCTTCATCAGCAGGAGAGCAATGGTTGCGTTCACGCTGAGCCCCGACGGGGCCCGGAGGAGCGGGATCACGCGCCACCTAAAGTGCGTTAAGAGGGGGATGTGATTGCCGGGGTCGCCTTCTCGGAAAAGCCTCGTCCGTATTCTCCCGCTTCTCAGGTCTATGATAATGAATCAGCAAACCTAACTTTTGGCGGGTTAAAGTGAAGCTTCCGCATAGACAGCGCGCAGCCTTGCTCTCCGTATTGTTCGCCATGGCCATCGTCGGATTTGCGGTGGTTGCTGCGATGCACACAGAGGGCCGCAAACGTGACGCCTCTATGTGGGTAAGGCATACAATGGCTGTGAAAAACAGCCTCGGTAGCCTTTCTGCGTTGCTCCGCCGCGCCGAGAGCGGTGAGCGCGGCTTCATTGCGACGCAGGATCACCGATTCCTAGAGCTCCCCTACGAAACGGTCGCGCCTCAGATAGAGAGGAAGATCGACGATCTTCGCGACCTTGTGGCCGACAACACGAAGCAGCTTATCGCGATAGAACGCGTGCTTCCCCTCATCCGCGAAAGATTGGAGTTGATGAGGAGCAGGGTCCGAAGCGTCGCCGAAGGACGCCCTGAGGAGGCGCTGGCGTCGTTAAAAGGCGGACACGGGCTGGAAATTATGCGCCAAGCGACGCGTATCTTTGATGAGATGATGAGCGAGGAGGATCATCTTTATCAGCAAAGGGAGCAGGCCTATCTGGGCGCCGCAGAGGCGCTCGAGATCGTCTTTGGCTTTCTCTTCCTTGCGGTGGCTGCGTCTGGCCTTTTCGTCTTATTGACATCTGAGCGCCAACTCATCGCCCTCGAAGCCGCGAATGAAAATTTAAAGACAGCGTATCAAGAAGTTATCCAACAATCGAGCGAGCGAGTAAAGGTTGAGGCTCAGCTGCGCCAAGCCCAGAAGCTCGAAGCCATGGGCCAACTGACAGGCGGTATCGCTCACGACTTCAACAATATGCTGGCCGTCATCGTCTCAAGCCTCAATATACTGAGACGGAAACTCAAAACCGTGGAAGGCGACTTCCACATGCTTGTTGATGCCGCCGAGGAGGGCGCAGACAAGGCCGCCCGGCTCGTTCGTCGCCTCCTCGCCTTCTCACGCGAGCAGGCCACTCGACCCCAAGGTATTAGACGCCAACGATCTTGTTCGTGGCATGTCGGATATTTTGCGGCGGACGACAGGCTCCAAGATCGAGTTGGAGACGCACCTGGCGGAGGGTCTATAGGAGGCGTGCCTCGACGCTCATGAGCTCGAGAATGCATTGCTGAACCTGGCGGTGAACGCCCGCGACGCCATGCCAAATGGGGGACGGCTAATCGTCACCACCGAGAACGCTATGATCGACGAGAGCTATTCAGCGCAAAATCCTGGCGTCCAGCCTGGTGAGTATATCAAGCTCTCAGTCGCCGACACCGGCGAGGGGATGAAGCCAGACGTCGTAGCGCGCGCCTTCGACCCGTTTTTCACAACGAAACCGATGGGTAAGGGGACCGGACTTGGATTGTCCCAAGTTCATGGCTTCGTGAAACAATCGAACGGCCACATTAAGATTTACTCCGAGCCGGGGCTTGGAACCAATATTAGCATTCTGTTCCCGCGCTTCCTCGGAGCCGCAGGCGCCAACTCCCGTTCGGACGACGCAGAACTGCCGCTCGGGAAGCCGGAGGAAATGATGCTTGTCGTCGATGACGATCCCACCGCCTTGAAGCTCACTGCGCTCGCTGCCCGCGAACTGGGTTACACCGTTCAAGAGGCGGGAGGAGGCGCAGCGGCGATTGGCGTCCTGAGGGCGCATCCAGAAGTCGCTCTCCTTGTTACGGATGTGGTGATGCCGGAGATGGACGGAGCGCAATTGACGCGGGAGGCAGTGTTCCGGCGGCATGACTTGAAGGTTCTCTACATGACGGGCTTTCCCCGGGCGATGCTGCTTGGACAGAATATCCAGATCGAAAACGTTCTCACCAAGCCATTCACTCTGCGCCAATTTGCCCAGACTGTGCGAAAGATTCTCGACAGCCCAATCAAGGGAACCAGACGCTGACGCTGCTGTGTGAAATCAGCGCTGCTCTCTTACCGTCTCACTGTTGACTTGTGTTTCCAGGATTTCCAGAAGGAGACGAATCTCCTCCGGCAAGGATGAGAGGATCAGCCCATGGGTGGCGCTTCGTATTGCCTCTCCCAACTGTCTTCGAACGATACTTGCGTCGTCCTCCCCAATGCATTGCGCCGCCTGCATCACAAGATTCCTGACTGCTTCAGATTCTACCGAAATGTCCCCCCGAAGCGAGATTTCAAGAGATGGAGGGAGGAGACCCTGCGCCATCTGATGCTTGCGACGGCCTATCGAAAGCTCAGCTCGAGGAGTCTGCCTCCAAACTTGCGGTCGGACAAGTAGGCGCGTGGTTGGTTGTGCCCTGTAGCCGCTCTCATGAGGGCTTGAGCTTGAAAAGGGATGAAGCGCGCAGTCATGAAGGCTCCTAAATATTCTGAGATGGAGCATGTTCCTGCTCTTGGCCCTGGCTGTAGCCTTGACCCTGTTCGCCCTTTTCGTCGCTACGCGAGTCAACCCCGCGCAAGCGCGGCAACCTTGTCGCAACCACGCCAAACAAGTTTATCCCGGTATTCTCAAGCGGGCTCAATAAAATGCTACATCAACCCAGCGCTCATAGCTCTCTCCATCGCTCACCCACGGTCAGGCATCGGTTTCCCTTGGGTTCGAGTGTGCGCTTTGCGGCAGAGGATGACCGCCTGACGAAGGCGGGCGCATCTACGATCGTGCGCCTGTTGCCTGAGAGTTATGAGGGGCCGCTTTATCGGCTCCAGAGCGAAGTTGACGGCCATGAACGTGTCGCTCCTGAAGCGCTTCTGCGCCTGGCCCCTGCCTCGGCGAGAAAACCGGATTACCACTCATAAGCGCGAAGGTTTCGCGGCGCGTCCTCTCTCGCCGAGGAAACATTCCTGGCGAGCGGGCTTTCTGTCGAGCGCGATCAAATCACACGACAAGCAGACTCATGTTCTACGCGGGGAAAGTCAGAGAAACTCTCGTTCCGCGGGTCAGACTTTCGACGTACAAATCGCCCTGTAGCTCATCTGCCAGTTCGCCCATGTAACCCATCCCTCGTCCCTTCCGCATGACAGGCTTTTCGAACCCTACCCCGTTATCTGCAACGATCAGCCGATAACCCTGATCCACGCTGGCGAAGGTCACCAATAGAGTTCCCGAAGTCGCGCCTCGGAAAGCGTGCTTCATTGAGTTCATGACCGCCTCGCACAGGACCAACCCCAGGCAGCGTGCGCGATTGCGCGGTAGACTATAGTTGGCTTCTATCCTTGTTATGAATACGGTTTGCTCTCCGAAAGCATGCTCGATCGAATGTAGCAACCAGCTCAAAAACGGCTCGACAAGCGTATCGCCTTCATTGCCACACAGGGAGTCATTGAGCTCGGCGAGGTTGGCGATCCGAGTTAGGCAACGGGCGCAAACTTCTGGTTGCCCCGCCATCCGGGCCTAGCATTACAGTTGCATTTTTGGCGGAGTTCTGACTCGATGGGACACCATGATTCGGACTGGGGATCATGGGAATGTCGAGAGCCTCGATCGAGACGACGCTGGAGTTGTGGGCTTCGTCGCTGCGTGACGTGAAGCGTCGGATGCGACCTCTCTTCACGCAGGAGCGTGTTGCGCGGTCCGCGGAGCATTTTCTCGACGGGTTGCTGGGCGAAGAGCGGCGCAAGACTGGCTGGATGCGGGCTGAAGCCGCTGGCGATCAGGGACCTTGGCGGCAACAGGCAATTTTGGGCCGCGGCCGTTGGGACGCGGATGCGCTGCGCGACATTGTGCGTGATTATGCGCTCGAAACCCTGGCGGATGACGATGCGGTTCTCGTCATAGACGAGACGGGCTTCCTCAAGCAGGGCAAGGCGTCCTGCGGCGTCGCGCGGCAATACACGGGCTCAGCGGGCAAAGTCACCAACTGCCAGATCGGCGTTTTCGCCTGCTACGCCACCGAGCGCGGCCATGCTTTTATCGACCGTGAACTTTATCTGCCCAAGAGTTGGACCGAAGATAAAGCGCGTATGTCGAAGGTGCATGTTCCGCAGGAGATTGTCGACAGCGCCAATGGCGGCTTCGCCACCAAGCCGGCATTGGCGCTCGCCATCATCGAAAGAGCGATCAAG
>NZ_JBPFEB010000090.1:0-7263 GCF_051061225.1 Methylocystis sp. | reverse complement strand
GCTGGGCTCACATCCAAAACCTGAAACGTTCTATCTCCAGACATATGCTCAGACCTATGTCGATCACCCGAATCCAGGGCAACCAATCATCGGCGTCCAAGCGTAAGTCCGCTACACGGGAGGCGTTGAGCGCTTACCTTTAACCCCAATCCCGCGCCGATTGTTCTTGGCCGGCACGAGAGCGTGGCAAACGACTCTCGACAAAGGCGTTCGCGCAATCTCGACGTTCGAAATAGAGACATTCGAGCCGCCCGGGGCGATCTGCCTGAAGGGCTTATCTAAGCCTTACGTCGCGCGGTACCATTTCGTCAAGCAAAGCGATAAATCCATGCTGGTAACCCACAACATGGAAGTGCAGGAGCGGCTTGCTCGTTGAAGCCGCGCAAAGGCTTCCTCCAGTCCCGCCGCCTCAGAGCAGCGGGACGGAAAAAAAGAGTCGGGGGACCGGCGCCACAACCAACCATGCCGGCGATCCGGCAAGCCATCCTTGACCTTTTCGCTCGGCCGCCATCCAAGCGATGTCCTCATTGCAATAAGCTACTCGCCAAAACCGGCGAACCTAAACTGCCAAAGTAGTGCTAGGGCCCAGACTCATAACCAGTAGCTGACCGTTGCCGCGATGCAGACTGCGGCGAGGAAGTTCACGGCGCTTCGATCGTAGCGCGTGGCGACGCGCCTGAAGTCTTTCAACCGGCAAAACATGCGCTCAATGGCATTACGGTTGCGATAGAGAAACGGCGAGAAGCAGTTCTTCCACTTGCGGTTGGCCTTCGGCGGGATGTTCGGCATGGCCCCGCCAGCCTCAATCTGGCGGCGAAGGGCGTTGGTGTCGTAGCCCTTGTCGCCGTGCAGAATATTGCAGGAAGGCATCCTTGCCAAAAGTTCCGCGCCGGCGGTGCAATCTGCGACCTGGCCGCCAGTAAGCATGAAAGCGACGGGCCGGCATTTGGCGTCCGTTAGCGCATGGATTTTTGTCGTCCGCCCGCCCCTTGATCGGCCAATCGCCTGGGCGCACTCCCCCCTTTGCCCCCACTTGCAGAGCGATGCGCCTTGACCGCTGATGAGTCGATGAGAACCTGCGTCGGCGGCCCTCCTGCTGCAGCGAGCGCCTCGAAAAGTTGAACCCAAACGCCCTTGGCCGCCCAGCGGACATACCGGTTGTAGAGGGTCTTCTTTGGTCCGTATTCCGGCGGGGCGTCGATCCAGCGCCCGCCCGACTTGAGGACGTGGACAATCCCGCTGATCACACGCCGGTCATCGACCCTCGCCTTGCCGCGTGTGTCTGTCGGCAGATGCGGCAAAATCTTCGAAAACTGGGCCTCGGTCAGCCAGAAAAGGTCGGGAATCATTGGCGCTTCCTTTTGGAAGCGGTGAATCACAAGCCTGCTCTTACGCCAACCAGTTTATAGGTCTGAGCCCTAGAACACAAACGATGTATCGGGCCGTCGACAAGGGCGGCGCCACGGTGGACTTCCTGCTGGCGGCAAAGCGGGATCGCAAAGCGGCGTTTCCCTTCCCACTAAGGGCGATCGATCAAAACGGCACGCCGAAGAGGATCGCGACCGATAATGGTGGCGGTCGGATAATCTCAATTGACGTTCAAATAAGGAACAGAGACTTCAACGGAGAGCCCGCCTAGGTCGCTACGTCCGAGCCAAATCGTACCGCCGTAGGCCTCAACAAGCTCGCGTACGATTGACAGACCGAGTCCCGCTCCGTCGCTCGATGTGGTCTGTTGTTCACCCCGCCGCATCAGACGTGTCATCTGATCCGGCTCAAGCCCTTGCCCGTCGTCGCATACCGAAAGTCGTAGAGCATTGCGATCCGCGCCGACCCTTATTCTGACGGTGGACACCGCGTGGCGCGTGGCGTTCTCGATCAGATTGCCAAGCAGCTCCTCGAGGTCGGCCCGATCGATAGACATCGAAAAATCACTGTCGATGTCGAATTCGAACGCTTTGCCTGTCGCCGCCGGCGTCTTTGCCACCACCGCGGCCACGGCTTCGGCGACAGGCCTGATTCTGACGAGCGGCGCGCCACCGCGGCGGCCGACGATGCGCGCGCGCGTCAGCTCCCGAAGCACGTTGCGATGCATCATCGCGCCGAGCGCCTCGATGTCGTCGGCGATGTCAATTTGTCCCCTCTCACGGAGCTTGCGCGCGTCTGCGTTCAACGCCGTAAGCGGCGTCTTGAGGCCATGAGCAAGATCAGCAGCTCGTCCGCGCGCCTGTTCGATTGCGATGTCGCGCTCATCCAGCAGCACGTTGATTTCGTCGGCGAGCGGGATGACCTCGCGCGGAAACACGGCGGGAAGGCGCAACTGTGCGCCCGAGCGAACATGATGCAATTCGTCACGAATCGCGTTCAATGGGCGCAGGCCAAAGCGTATTTGCGCGACGGACGCTGCGGCGAGCACGACGCCGAGCAGCGTCAATGCCACGGTCAGATCGCGCGAGAAGGCGTTACGCGCCCGCTCAATTTCGGCGTGGTCCCGCGTCACAACCATACGATAGGCCCTTGCGACGCCGCCGCTCGTCAGCAGGACGGAGCGTTCTACCGCCAGCAGAGCTGCGCCGCGCGGCCCTTTCACATCATGAACATGAACGCCGCCATCCGGCACTTCGTCCGGCGGCAGCGAGATTTCTTCGTCCCAGAGCGAGCGGGAGCGGGCAAGAACGATTCCGTCCGACTGAATTTGCCAATACAGTCCGCTATAGGCTTCCGCAAATTGCGGGTCGCCGGGAGGGGTGGCGACGGTCAGCGCTCCAGTCTCCGATAGACTCGACCCGGCAATTAGTGTTCGCAGCTGCGCGTCCGCCTCGGCGACGGCGCGGCGTTCGACGTGCCGCTCGAACAGAAAGGCAAGCGCGAATCCCGCAAGAGCGAGCGCGGCCAGCATTGCGACGAATCCCGCAGCAAGCAGCCGGAGAGTAAGCGAGCGTCCGCTCATGTCGGCCCCGGAACAATGTAACCGAATCCGCGCCGAGTCTCGATGAGATCCACACCCAGTTTTCTGCGAACCCGTCCAATCAAAACCTCAAGCGCGTTGCTGTCCGGCTCGGTGTCATGGGCGTAAACGTGCTCCATAAGCTCATGCTGCGGCACAACGCGGCCGCGATTCCTCATGAGAAAAGAAACAAGACGATACTCTAATGCCGACAGAGCTAGCGGCGCGCCCTTGACGCTGACCCGCATCTGTCGCTCGTCGAGCGTCACCGAGCCGCATTCTATCAGGCTCGTCGCCTGCCCGGCGTGACGCCGCAGGACAGACCGTAGACGCGCGAGCAGTTCTTCCATCTGGAATGGCTTACCGAGATAATCGTCGGCGCCGGCGTCAATACCTTCTACGCGCTCTGGCCATGTTCCGCGGGCGGTCAGCACGATCACCGGCATCGTACGCCTATTCTGGCGCCAACGTTTCAAAACAGCGAGGCCGTCAAGTCGCGGCAACCCGAGATCGAGAACAACTGCGGCATACTCCTCGGTGTCGCCCTTGAACCACGCCTCCTCACCGTCAGCCGTCGTTTCAACAAGGTAGCCGTTCGCCTCGAGTACTGTTCGTATATCGCGTAGAATTGCCGCATCGTCTTCGACAAGCAAAACGCGGGTCATTTCCTCGTCGTCTCCAGAATCTCGCCGGTCCTGGCGTCCACATACACGTCAAAGCGCTGACCGCCGCGATCCAGAACCTTGAATTCGTAGATCCAGCGGCCGTGCTCGCGTTCTATCTCGACCTTGATGGCTTCGCCGGGCAGCTTATCACGCAGGAGGTCTTCGATTTCCGACAGGGATCGCATTTCACCGCGTCGGACCGCCGTTCGGATTTCGTCCTGTCCGATCCTTTCGTCCGCTTTCCCGCCTTGAAGCGCGCAACATGAAAGGCCGAGGCCAAGCAACAGGCCTTGGACTGAACACAGTCCAAGGTGTGAGCGCCGCAAGGTTACGCGATCCAGAAACATCCCGGCTCCATTATTGAACGACGCAGCCTGACAATACGCTGACATCGGGCGTCAGGCGGATGCGGGGCGGCTTCTTTTACTGTCAGCCCATCGGTCGAATGACCGCCGATAGCCCAAAAGCGGAAGGACAAGCGATCATGAGCCGCTCAAACATCCTCTCGAACCTCCTCATTGCCACGGTTCTCACCTTCACTGCGAGCTCTGCCTACGCAGGCAGCTACGCGGCAGGCTGCACCAAGTCTCCCCAAGCTTCGTGGATGAAGATCGAGGACGTTGAAGCCAAAGTGAAGTCGGATGGCTACTTGATCATGAAATCCAAAGTATCAGGCAGTTGTTACGAGGTCTACGCCACCAAGGACGGCAAGCGCTTCGAACTTTTTTACGATCCGACGACCGCCCAACTGGCGTCGACAGTCCTCAAGTGAGACGAGCGAGCAAGGCCGGTGCGTAATAAGGCACTGGGGGGGCCGGCGCTTGCCTTCACCGCTCCATCCTGCGCTTTTTCTATTTGAGAGGATAACCCCGATGACACAGCTGGTCGCGGAAAGCGAACTCGTTACTCAAGGATCCGACGTGAAGGTCTGGGATCCGTTCGTGCGCGTATTCCACTGGGCGCTCGTCGGTATGTTCGTGATCGCTTTCGCCACGAAAGACATCTACGAGATTGTCCATCAAAGCGCAGGCTATACCGTTTTAGCGCTTGTCGCGCTGCGTATTTTGTGGGGATTCGTCGGTTCCGAGCATGCGCGTTTTCGCGATTTTTGCTTTTCGCGTCGGGAAGTGGCGCGATTTGTCTTCGATTCCGCCAGGCTCCAGGCAGAGCGCTACGTCGGTCACAATCCCGCCGGCGGTCTTATGGTGATCGTGCTGATGTTGACGCTCCTCGCGGTCTCGGCCACCGGCATCATGCTGACGATGGACGCATTCTGGGGACAGAAATGGGTCGAGGAAGCGCATGAAGGCGCCGTGACGATCATGCTCGCATTAATCGGTCTGCATCTTCTCGGCGTCTTTGTCGCTTCCATCGAGCATGGCGAAAACCTCGTCCTATCAATGTTTACAGGCCGTAAGCGCACGCCTGGTGACAAGTAATAACCTGAAAACGCGCGCGCAGACGCCCGTCGCTGTCGCAGGATATTCTGCAAACGACATAGCCATTGAGGGCCCCATCATGTCGGTCTCCGAACCCATCATACTTGCCGCCGCGGCATTGGCTTTCTTGACCACGTCGGCCGCGGCGACGAACCCCGCCCAAAAAGCCCTTTTCGAGACCTATGAAGCCATCGCGAAAGGCGATGCGGCGCGCGGCAAAGCCCTGTTCTTCGCCACCCACGCCGGAGGAAAGGCCGAACCGCCGTCCTGCATCTCCTGCCATACCACCAATCTTTCCGGCCCGGGCAAGACGCGCGCAGGCAAAACGATTGGACCGATGGCGGCTTCGGCCGCGCCCAATCGCTTCACCGACCGGGCGGAGGTGGAGAAATGGTTCAAACGAAATTGTTCAGACGTTCTGGGTCGCGAATGTTCGGCTCAGGAGAAATCCGACATCCTCGCGTTCCTGCTTTCCATCTGATCTGAGGAGATCCCCAATGGGCCGCTATGTGAATTCCGGAACGATCGCCGTCGTAGCCGCGTTGTCTGGCGTTGCTTTCGGCGCACAGTCGCTAATGGCCGATGGGTTGAGCCTTACCCCGGTGCGAGAAAAGACCGTCGCCAAGGAATGCGCGGCCTGCCATATGCTGTATCCGCCCGCACTTCTACCCGCCCGCTCGTGGTCCTCGATCGTCGCCAATCTTAACAACCATTTTGGCGAGAACGCTTCGCTCGACGACGCGACGACCAAAGCGATTGCCGACTACCTTGTCGCCAATGCTGACACGGGAGGCATCGGCGCGAAATTGCTGCGCGACCTCAATCCAGAGGTCACGCCGGCGCGTATCACCGACCTACCGTGGTGGAAACGCAAACATGAAAAGAGAAACCGGGTTGGTCCGGCTGCTCTTGCGGAGAACGGCGCAAAATTCAAAGGCGACTGCAAGGCTTGCCACAAGGGCGCCGAACAAGGCTCGTTCGACGATGACTGAGAAAAAATTCGTGATTTGCCGAAGGGCGCAGAGCGAGCCTGTCATGGACAGACCGATGAGGCCTTGGCTCTCCTTGCAAGCGGGCGAACATAGCTCAGAAGCCCGAAAGGCGTCGGGATAAGCGCCTGGAAACGAGCATGCTTCGTTCCAACACCCCCCAGATCGGGCGCACGGCAAGCGCAGCGGCTACGACGTAACCGATTGCTCGGTGCCAGAATCTGCCGTCGTCAAGGAGGAAGAGGTCAATGAAGCAGCCGGTTGCGACGAGCCAGTGAAAGGCTCGCACCAGCGGATCCCAGACGCGGACTTTGATGGAACGATCCGAGGCGCGCGCGCCTTTGCTCAAGGGTCCTGCAAGGGTCATATCAGCCCCCGATATTCGCTTTGACCACTTCCCCGGTAACGGGGTTCAAGTAAACCTCTGCTTTTTGGCCGTCCTTGTTGTAGCCGTAGATCTCGTAGCAATCGCCAGAGACCTTGAAGGTTTTGATCCCCTCATAGCCAAGCTCCATCGCTTTGGCCTTCATCGCCTGCTCGGAGATCCATTTGTTCTTCGATTCAGCGGTGCATTTGGGAGCCGCCTGGGCAAGGGTCGACAGGGCCAGGGTCGCTCCGGCGTCAATTAAATAGGCATAGCCGCGCATCATTTTCTCTCCTGTTCGCCTCGCGATCAGCGTCGCAGGCCATGATGGCGAACTTGACCCGGCTATGCTGTCAGATTGCTGTCAGCACTGGATTTTATTCGAGCGTGGGCAGACAAGCCTCCCTTTGGATCGAGAGCCGACATCGGCTAAGCTTTGGAAATGACAGACTCGCTGTGGCTGGATTTTGCCGTCGCCCTCGCCATAGGGCTGCTTATCGGTTTAGAGCGCGAGCGGAGCAAGGGCGAGGGACCTGCCCGCCGCCCCCTGGAAGACGCTTATACCCGCTCGCGCCGCGGCCTTGGTTTCAGCGTAATGGATCTCCTGAAGGTCGGCTTTGACCGTCGCCGCCATGGACTTCGAGCGTGCGGTCGGCACATCGGTCTTCGGCGGCATGTTGGCGGCAAGCCTTGTCGGCGTCTTCCTCATCCCGGGCCTCTAGGTGTGGTCTCTGAGGAGGTTGTTCACCCGAGCTGAAGGCTTGAGAGTGGTCGTTGCCACACGATGCACTCGGGACTTCTTCGGATGAACAACCCCCATAAGAATGCGCGAATGACGCCGCTTGGTCGAGCGGAAATG
>NZ_JBPFEB010000089.1:0-3442 GCF_051061225.1 Methylocystis sp. | reverse complement strand
CCACGACTACGGTCGCGGCGGAGATCGCTGGGGGCACGACCGCGATGGATATGGTGGTCGCCGCGGTGATCGGTGGGGCCATTCCGACGACCGTATGTCATGTCGAGAAATGCAGCGCAAAGGTTACAGAATTGCCTGCGGCGGTGATCGTTGGGGACATGACCACGGCGGCTATGGGCATGATCATGGCGGCTATGGTGGCCGAAACTGGTAAAATCAAAAGGTGATACGAAGCCCCTTGGTAGTCGCCGCCAAGGGCCTTTCTTTGCAACTTTTTAAAGGCGGCCCACGTCGGCCGAACGTATTGTAAATCGCTTCTGGCGCTTGGATCGAGCCAGGCGGCCAGCGTTACAGTATTCCCCGCCGAGATTTACGGGCCACTTCGGATTGGCCCTCAATTTCCGAGCACTTGGAACAAAGGCGACTGGCATTTTGTCACATAGCCATGCCGGCATGCGGCAGAGAATTGGGGAGCCCGGCAGGAGGCTAAAACGGTCTGCGCCCCCGCCGAGATGATGATGGGCCGGGAGTCTTTCCTAATAGGTCCAAGGCGTCCTCGGCAACTTCCTCGGGCTGGTCTTGCCCGTTGGCTTCGCCGACCACGGACATCACCGCCTGCATAAGCGCGGCGCGGTCAATCTCCACAGCTCGATCTGCAGCCATCCGGCTGGCGACGCGAAATCCCTCGTCGATCAGCTTCTGATTCACTGCCGGCTCCAATGCGTCCCCGCTATCCCAATTCGTCACTTGGCGGGCTTCTTCAACCGCACCCCCGGGCCTTCACCATTCTCGTCCACGAAGATCACGCCAGCGGCCTCGAGAGACCTGCGCAGCAAGGAGAGCTCGCACATTTCGCAGCCCCCTTCCTAAGCCTCACCCCTCGCCGTGCTTACGTTAGCGGTTTTGATCGCATTGCTCACATTGCGGGCGTTCCTGCCCGACATCACAAGACGACCATTTTTGCCCATGTGAATGACAAGGCCACCCTGCGCCCGAATGCGCCAGCCTTTGTCCAGTTGCCGGAAGATCCCATCGATCGCAGCGTTTCGATGATTGTCGTGGGGCTCAGCGGCGCGGTCATTGCCTCATGGTCTTGTCGCTTCCCTCCACGCACTGCGGGCTAGTTCCGCGAGGTTTGGCGAAGCTCCTGATCAAACCACGCCTGGGCATCATATTGTGCGCCGTTCGCGGACCGGAAACTCAGATAATGCGAGTATGCGTTGTCATGCAGCCAGGATTGGAAGGCAGAGAAACTCGGCTGCTCGGTAGCCAAGTTTATGCCGCTGTCCTTAGCCCATTTATGGACTAGGTGGCGGATCACCCGTTCGGCTTCTTCCTTGGTCATTTGTGACTCGCTGAGTTTTCCTTAGCAGGGCTACCGGCCGTTTCGCGCGCCCGTTCGTAGCTGGCAACAATGCGCAAGAGCACAACGGCGGCGAGAATTCCGTCTTCTCCGAGATCCATGCCCACAAGGCGCTCGGCAGTCTCCTGGAGCTTTTGGGCCGTTTCGGCGGTGAGGGTCATTTCGACTTTGAGCTTCATCGGCAGTGCTCCCCCGCTGGCCCTAGCGGTTATTGCCCATCTGCCGCGCCGAGGTCCGACGCCGGCTCCTTGGACTCGATGCGGTCGCGAAGGCGGACGCCTGGCCCGTGTCCGTTCTGGTGTATGAAATCGACCCCGGCGCCCTCGAGCGCTGTTTGGATCGCGGCGAGGTTATTTGCCATCATCGAAGGCGGCCCATCATTAGCCTCGGCACGGCGAACGGTCATGACACCGACTTTCGCGGCCTTTGCCAAATCTTCCACCGTCCACCGGACCAGAGCCCTCGCCGCCCTCATTTGCGCTCCAGTGAGCATTTTTCGACCGTCCATGGAAAGAGTTTGACCACCACTTGCGGACGTGGTAACGAATCTATCGCCTGAGATGATTTCTACCAGGCAACCCAACACCGAGAAAGGCATTCCCGGTTGATCGCCAGGGTGAGGGTGCCCTAAGGCCATCGCGGCTTGCCACTGCGCCTAGCCTCCCGCCGGACTTGAGAGGAGCGTCTCCCGCTCTCGACGCCCTCGGCGATCTCGACCCGCCCGACCTCCCCGGCCTCGATGACCTCGCCGGCGCGCTCATTGCGCTCGCGGACGAGCTGCAGGGCGACGCCGACCTCCAGGACGATGAGAGCTGGAGGAGGACGAGGCGCTCCCGCTCTTTGCGTTCGCCGCGCGCGCCGGGCCGCCGTAGCCGCAGATTTTCCATCGTAATAACCGGCTCCCCCCACGCATGCGAGACGCTTGGTGCCGCCTCTGGGATGGCCAGCGCCTCGGCCTCGGCTGGACCTTCGGGCGGTGCTTGGCGACGGCATGGGCGGCGGCGAAGATACGGCGCGGCATGGCGATGGCGGCGCGAGGCTTATGGACGGCCGGTGCAGCCTATTTGACCCAAACCGTGCCGTTTGACCAAGAAATCGCGCGCCCGTCTGGGCTAACCTTACCCGTATGCGTTTGAACAAAGGCGCCGCCGGTAAACGTCATCGTCAGAGTATCACCGACGAGCGTGCCTTGGCCGTGTGTAAAGTGCGGGTTGGGAACGGTGGCAGTTGCCGTGACCTGATTACCCACCTGTTGGATGGTCAGCGTGTGCCAATCGCCGCTTAGATCGATTGCCATTCGTCCGTCCCCCCATCGTTGGCTCGCAGCGTGCCGCTGGCACTCGATATTAGCTAGGAGACCCTGGGAGGCCAGAGGATTCGCGATCAGGCCGCCTCACGCGGCTTCGGCGCCTTCACCCCATCCAAAAGGTTCCCCCGCAATATTGCGCTCGGCGATCACGGCCTCGAGCAAGCGCGCCATCATCCAGTCCGGCGGGAGGGCGAGGTTTTTGGAGAGGCTCTCAAGGTCCTCCATCGTCTTCCGAGTGACCATCAGCGGCGGGAGCACGGCGTCGGCGTCTATCTTTGGGCGCGAGCCAAATGTGGTGGGTGAACAGCAACCAGTAGACATGGCCGGTTTTCATGCCGTGGCGGCGCCTATCTCCGCTGCCGAGTGGCCTGCCCCCGCGAGATACGCCGCTTTGGCCAAGCGCATGGACCCAAGTGGGACTTGGACCGCTCGCTTGGATGCTTGGGCCATTGGCGCACCTCCCGCCGGCAGCATAGCCGCGCGGGATTGTGTTTCAGAAGCGCCAAGGGTGGATCGTCCCTGCATATCCCGATGATGACGAAAGCGCCCGGACCTCGGATGGACAGGCCGGGCGTTTTTGTTGTCACTTCAGCCCGACGCCCTCGCCAATAACATCCGCGTAGCCCAGGCTAGGTGTGGTCTCTGAGGAGGTTGTTCACCCGAGCTGAAGGCTTGAGAGTGGTCGTTGCCACACGATGCACTCGGGACTTCTTCGGATGAACAACCCCCATAAGAATGCGCGAATGACGCCGCTTGGTCGAGCGGAAATG
>NZ_JBPFEB010000088.1:0-13326 GCF_051061225.1 Methylocystis sp. | reverse complement strand
GCCGGAACTCGATCGCCAGGGCCGGCCCAAGATGTTCTATTCCCAGCGCATCCACGACAAATGCTACCGGCGGCCGCATTTCGACGCCGGCCAGTTCGTCGAGGACTGGGACGACGAGGGCGCCCGCAAGGGCTATTGCCTCTACAAGCTCGGGTGCAAGGGTCCGACGACCTACAACGCCTGCTCCGCGGTGCGCTGGAACGGCGGCGTCTCCTTCCCGATCCAGTCCGGCCACGGCTGCCTCGGCTGTTCGGAAGAAGCCTTCTGGGATCAGGGCTCCTTCTACGAACGGCTCAACAGGGTGACCCTGTTCGAGGTCGAAAAGAACGCGGATGAAATCGGCTTCGGCGCCGCCTCCATCGCGGCTGGCGCGATCGGGCTCCACGCCGCCCTCACGGCCGTTCGCCGCGCGGCGAACCGGCACGAGAACGCCTGATCCTCACTTATCGCGGACACTGCCGATGAACACCCGTACGCCCAATGGTTTTGCACTCGACAACAGCGGCAAGCGCATTGTTGTCGACCCTGTCACGCGCATCGAAGGCCACATGCGCGTCGAGGTGAACGTCGACTCGAACAATGTCATCCGCAACGCCGTTTCGACCGGAACGATGTGGCGCGGCATCGAGACGATCCTGCGCGGACGCGATCCGCGCGACGCCTGGGCCTTCACCGAACGCATCTGCGGCGTCTGCACCGGCACGCATGCGCTCGCCTCGGTCCGCGCCGTCGAGGATGCGCTGGCGATCAAGATTCCCGAGAATGCGAACTCCATTCGCAACATCATGCAGCTCACCCTGCAGGCGCATGATCATATCGTGCATTTCTATCACCTGCATGCGCTCGACTGGGTCGACATCGTCTCGGCGCTGAAGGCGGACCCCAAGGAAACCTCGACGCTCGCGCAGTCGATCTCGCCCTGGCCGCTGTCGTCGCCGGGCTATTTTAAGGATGTTCAGACGCGGCTGACGAAATTCGTCGACTCCGGCCAGCTCGGGCCGTTCAAGAACGGCTATTGGGGCAACCCCGCCTACAAGCTTCCGCCGGAAGCCAATCTCATGGCGGTGACGCATTATCTGGAGGCGCTCGATTTCCAGAAGGAGCTGGTCAAGATCCATACGATCTTCGGCGGCAAGAATCCGCATCCGAACTGGCTTGTGGGCGGCGTTCCCTGCCCGCTCAACATCGACGGCGTCGGCGGCATCGGCGCCATCAATATCGAGAGTCTCAACTATGTGTCGACCATCATCGACCAGACAAACCAGTTCATCGAGCAGGTCTATCTGCCGGACGTGATGGCGATCGCCTCCTTCTACAAGGATTGGCTCCATGGCGGCGGCCTCTCCGGCAAGAACGTGCTCGCCTATGGCGACATTCCCGAGCGCGCCAACGATTATTCGGAACGAAGCCTCAATCTGCCGCGCGGCGCGATCATCAACGGCAACCTCTCCGACGTGCATCCGGTCGATCTGCGCAATCCGTCCGAGATACAGGAGTTCGTCACGCACTCCTGGTACAAATATCCGGACGAGACCAGAGGCCTGCATCCCTGGGAGGGCGTCACCGAACCGAACTTCGCCCTCGGCCCGAAGACCAAGGGCACGCGGACCAATATCGAGTCGCTCGACGAATCCGCGAAATATTCCTGGATCAAGGCACCGCGCTGGAAGGGCAACGCCATGGAGGTCGGGCCGCTCGCGCGCTGGGTGATCGGCTACGCGCAGAACAGGCCGGAGTTCAGAGGCCCGGTCGAAAAGGCGCTGAAGGACCTCGGCCTGCCCGAGCAGGCGTTGTTCTCGACGCTCGGACGCACCGCCGCCCGCGCGCTCGAAGCGCAATGGGCGGGCCAACAGATGCGACGCTTCTACGACAAGCTCATCTCCACGTTGAAAGCCGGCGACTCGTCGACGGCGAACACGGACAAGTGGAAGCCCGACACTTGGCCGAAGGACTGCAAGGGCGTCGGATTTTCGGAGGCGCCGCGCGGCTCGCTCGGCCACTGGATCAAGATCAAGGACACGAAGATCGACAATACCAGTGCGTCGTGCCGACGACCTGGAACGGCAGCCCGCGCGATCCGAAAGGCAATATCGGCGCCTTCGAGGCCGCGCTTCTGAACACGCCGATGGCCGATCCGTCCCAGCCGCTGGAGATTCTCCGCACGCTGCATTCCTTTGATCCGTGTCTCGCCTGCTCGACCCATGTCATGAGCGAGGACGGACAGGAAATGGCGTCGGTGAAAGTGCTTTGAGCGGGAGCGGCCTTTGTCGCGGCCGCGCGGCGGGACTTAACTGGAGCGACAGGGAGACGTTTCCATGCAGGATTATGCGCCTCTGGTCATATCTGCGGACACGACCGGCAAACGGGGCGTTCCGCGCACGACGGTCTATGTTTATGAAGCGCCGGTGCGGCTCTGGCACTGGACCAACGCCGGCTGCATCGTCATCCTCGTCGTGACGGGCTATCTCATCGGCGCCCCGCTTCCGACGACCAGCGGCGAGGCGGCGGACAAGTTTCTGATGGGCTATATCCGCTTCGCCCATTTCGCCGCCGCGCAGACCTTCGCGCTCGCCTTCCTGATGCGGATGCTCTGGGCCTTCGTCGGCAATTATTATTCGCGGCAGCTGTTCTACCTGCCAGTCTGGAAGCCGAGGTTCTGGTACGGCGCTCTCTATGAGACCGCGTGGTATCTGTTCCTCGTCAAGGCGCCGATGAAATATGTGGGCCACAATCCCCTCGCCAATATCGCGATGGTGCTCATGTTCACCACCTCGGCGCTGTTCATGATCGCGACCGGCGGGGCGCTCTATTCCGAGGCGAAAGGCATCGATTCCATCCAGGCGACGCTGTTCGGCTGGATGTTCTATATCTTCCCCAACAGCCAGGAGATGCATGCGCTGCATCATGCGGGCATGTGGGTCATCATCCTCTTCGTCATGATCCACGTCTATGCGGCCATCCGCGAGGACATCGTCTCCCGGCAGACCATGATCTCGTCGATCACGACCGGCCACCGCTCGTTTCGCGACGACGACTAGAGCATTCCCGCTCCGATGGAATCAGAGCGGCGCTCTCGTTTTTTGTTTTGTTGCGCTTTCTTGCGCCCAACCGGTTTCCACTTTGGCGGAAAGCGCTAGGAGGGGCGGCTCGTCTCGCTGAACAGCTCCGCGAGCTTCTCGGTCATGGCGCCGCCCAGCTCCTCCGCGTCGACAATGGTCACGGCGCGGCGATAGTAGCGGGTGACGTCATGGCCGATGCCGATGGCGATGAGCTCCACCGCCGATTTCGTCTCGATGTCGTGGATCACCTGACGCAGGTGGCGCTCCAGATAGTTGCCGGGATTGACCGAGAGCGTCGAATCGTCGACCGGCGCGCCGTCGGAGATCATCATCAGGATGCGGCGCTGCTCCTGACGCGCCAGCAGCCGCCGATGCGCCCAGTCCAGCGCCTCGCCGTCGATATTCTCCTTCAGCAGGCCCTCGCGCATCATCAGGCCGAGATTGCGCCGCGCGCGCCGCCAGGGGGCGTCGGCGGCCTTGTAGATGATGTGGCGGATGTCGTTGAGGCGGCCGGGGTTGGCTTTCTTGCCCTCGTTGAGCCACAGCTCGCGGGATTGCCCGCCCTTCCAGGCGCGGGTGGTGAAGCCGAGAATCTCGACCTTCACCCCGCAGCGCTCCAGCGTGCGGGCGAGGATGTCGGCGCAGGTCGCGGCGACGGTGATCGGCCGCCCGCGCATCGAGCCGGAATTGTCGAGCAGCAGGGTGACGACCGTGTCGCGGAAGTCCGTGTCCTTCTCGCGTTTGAAGGAGAGCGGCTGCTGGGGGTCGATGATGATGCGCGGCAGGCGGGCCGGATCGAGCATGCCCTCTTCGAGGTCGAACTCCCAGGACCGGCTCTGCTGCGCCATCAGGCGGCGTTGCAGGCGGTTGGCGAGGCGGCCGACCACCGACGACAGATGCAGAAGCTGCTTGTCGAGATAGGCGCGCAGCCGGTCGAGCTCCTCGGCGTCGCAGAGCTCCTCCGCGCGCACGGTCTCGTCGAAGCGGGTGGTGTAGGCGTGATAATCGCTCCCCGAGCGGTCGGCGGCCGGGGTCGTGGGGCGGCGCGCGTCGGGGGCTTCCTCGAGATCGCCCTCGTCGCCTTCCTCCGGCGATTCGCCGTACGGGGCCTCGGCCGATTCGCTCTCGCCGTCCTGCTCGGACTCGTCGGCGGCGAGCGAGGTCTCCATCTCGGCCTGGCTCTTTGCCTGATCCTCTTCCTGCTTCTGGTCCTCGCTCTCGTCGGGGTTCTGCGGCGGCTCCTCGACGTCCTCGGCCTCGGTCTCCTCGGGCGCCTCGGCGCCGGCCATGTCGAGATGGGACAGAAGCTCGCGCACGATATGGGCGAACTGCTTCTGGTCGTGGATCGCGCCGGACAGGCGGTCGAGATCGCCGCCGGCGCGCTCCTCGATCACGCCGCGCCAGAACTCCACGATCTTCGCGCCATGCGGCGGCGGCTCGAGCCCGGTGAGGCGCTCGCGGGCCAGGAGCGCCAGCGCGTCCTCGAGCGGCGCGTCGGCGCGGCTCATGATCTTTTCCGTATGGCTGCGCGTATAGCGGTCTTCCAGCATCGCGCCGATATTGGCGGCGACGCCCGCCATGCGCCGGGCGCCGATCGATTCGACCCGGGCCTGCTCCAAGGCGTCGAAGGCGGCGCGCGCCTCCAGGGCGTCCGGCGCATAGCGGCGGTGGACCGCGTCGTCGTGGCAGGCGAGGCGCAGCGCGATCGAATCGGCCTGACCGCGCACGACGGCCGCCTCCTTCGCGGTCAGCTTGCGCGGCGGCTCGGTGACGCGCGCCTTGGCGCCCTCCGGCGTCGAAACGAGCGAGGGCCGCTCGGACGCGAAGGTCACGTCGAGCTTGGGGGTCTTCGCCATGGCGCGCATGGCGCCGGCGACGGCCCGCTTGAAGGGCTCTTGCGGGGCTTCCTTGGGCGAGGCGGGGCGGCGGTTCGTCGGGGCGGGAGGCATTCGGCACTATATGCGCAAGCGCGAGAAAAGGAGCAAGCACGAGAAAAGGAGCAAGGCGGCGTGCGCCGCCGAAAGCGGAAAATCCCCTCTCCCCGCGGGCGCGGGGAGAGGGGCGGGGGATCAGAGCTTTTCGAGCGTCGCTTCCGCGCTGGAGACCGTCGCGAGGCTGGAGTTCTCCTCGATATTGATCCAGTCGACGACGCCGTCGGTCACGATCGCGGAGAAGCGTTTGCCGCGCACGCCGAGGCCGAACTCCGCGAGATCGAGCTCCACGCCGAGCGCGCGGGCGAAAACGCCGGAGCCGTCGGCGAGGCCGTCGATCTTCCCGGCGGCGCCGCGATCCTTCAGCCAGGCGTCGAGGGTGAAGACGTCATTGACCGCCGTGACGGCGACGGCGTCGACGCCCTTGGCCTTGAGGTCGTCGAAATGGGCCACGAAGCCGGGCAGGTGTTTGGCGTGGCAGGTGGGCGTGAAGGCGCCCGGCACGGAGAAGAGCGCGATCTTGCGGCCCCTGAAATAATCGCCGGTCTTGATGGGTTCGGGCCCGTTCTTGCCCATGATCGTGAGGGTGACGTCGGGAATCCTGTCGCCTGCTTTGATGGTCATGACTGTCTCGCTTCTCGAAGTGAGCCGAAAAGAATCGCCCCTTACTTAGCGCGATTTTCGCGCTTGTCCTCCCGCCGAGCCGCCGCCTGTGAACATTGTCTGTTCGGAGAGGCGTTTACTGCATCGCTTCATGGCGCTTGTGGCCCGCGCCGAGCCATTGCAACATGCGCCCCTGCGGCTCGAATTTCGAGCTCCGCGCTTCTTGGGAGGTTTGGAGATGGCGAATAGGGAAGGACCGGAGGGGCAGCCGCCCGCCGCCTGGGTCTGGAGTCAATATCGCGGCGTGCTGCCGGCCGAATCCGCGAGCGCCCATGCCGCCGATCCGGCGCCCTCCGCCGTGGCCCCGACGGCCGCGACCGGCGCGACCGGCGTCTCCCGGCATTCGAGCCTGATCGGCCTCGGCCTTGCGGCGGCGGTGGTGATCATCGCCGGTCTGACATGGCTCTTCACGACGCAGCCGGCGTCCAGTCCCGCCGAGCAGCCGGCGACCGAGAGCGCGCCGCAAAAGAGCGAAGCCGCGCCGCCCGCCGCCGAGCCCGCCGCCGCGACCGCGACGCCGGCGCCTGAGGCGCCCGCCGCAGCCGCCCCCGCCGCCGCGACGAGTCCAGCCGCCCCTGCGGCGCCCGCCGCGACGCCGCCTCACGTCAAGAAGAAGAAGAAGCCGCACCAGGGGTGAGAGCGGCGTCCGCCCTCCACGCCGATCCCGGGTCGGGGAGGTCCTTACCTCCCCGCCGCCTCCAGAGCCTTGCTCACCAGCGTCCTGGCGTCGGCGGAATGCCAGTCGGCGGGGCCGTTCATCAGGCCGATCTGGCAGCCCTCGGGATCGAGCAGGATGGTCACCGGCAGGCCCAGCGCCTTGCCCGACTGCTTGAGCTCGTAAAAGATGTTGGCTTTGGGATCGGCGTAGAGCGTCAGCGCCTTCACCCCGGTCTCGTCGAAGAACTTCTTCGGCCGCTCGGGCCGCGACGTGTCGATGTTGATCGCGACGACCTGGAATTTGTCGGACCCCAGCTCGGCCTGAAGCTTGTCGAGCTCCGGCATTTCGGCGCGGCACGGGACGCACCACGTCGCCCAGACGTTGAGCAGCACGGTCTTGCCCCGGAAGGCCGCGAGCGAGACGGGCTTTCCATCGGGATCGTTGAAGGCGTAGTCGGGGAGCTTCCCGGGGGCCTTCGAGACATTCATCGCGGCGACCTCGCCCCTGGCCAGATCCTTCACGGCCTCCGCCGTCTTCGCGGCGGCGGCGCAGTCGGCGGCGCGCGCTTCCTTGCCGCTGGGTCCGCCCGCGTATAAAAACCCGGCGCCGGCCGCCGCCCACACAAAGGTCGCAAGACGACGCGAAAAGGCGGCGGGTTTCTTCATCGACGCAGGCTCCGGGGTGAAAATGACGAGCAAGATATGGGGCGGTCGCTTTCAGAGCGCAACCGACGCGGTGCTGGAGGCCATTAACGTCTCCATCGATTTTGACAAGCGTCTCGGGCCCCAGGACGTTCGCGGCTCGCTCGCCCATGTCGCCATGCTCGGCCGGCAGGGCATCGTCTCGGCCGAGGACGCCGCGAAGATCACGCAGGGGCTCACGCAGATCGCGGGCGAGATGGAGCGCGGCGAATTCACCTTTTCCCGCGCGCTCGAAGACATCCATATGAACGCCGAGTCGCGGCTCGCGGAGCTGATCGGCCCCGCCGCCGGGCGGCTGCACACGGCGCGCTCGCGCAATGATCAGGTCGCAACCGATTTCCGCCTCTACATCCGCGACGAGATCGACGGGCTCAACGCGCAGCTCGCCGATCTCCAGCGCGCGCTGGTCGAACGCGCCATGGAGGAGGCCGGCAGCGTCATGCCGGGCTTCACCCATCTGCAAAGCGCCCAGCCGGTCACGCTCGGCCATCACCTGCTCGCCTATGTCGAGATGATCGGCCGCGATCGCGGGCGTTTCCGCGATGCGCGCGCCCGGCTCAACGAATGTCCGCTGGGCGCGGCGGCGCTCGCCGGGACCTCTTTCCCCATCGACCGGTCGATGACCGCCTCGGCGCTGGGCTTCGACCGCCCGACGGCCAATTCGCTCGACAGCGTCTCCGACCGCGATTTCGTGCTGGAGACGCTCGCGGCCGCCGCCATTTGCGCCACCCATCTGTCCCGCTTCGCGGAAGAGATCGTGCTGTGGACGACGCCGCAATTCGCCTTCATCTCGCTCTCCGACAAATTCACCACCGGCTCCTCGATCATGCCGCAAAAGCGCAATCCCGACGCGGCCGAGCTCGTGCGCGGCAAGTCGGGCCGCATCATTGGCGCGTTGCAGGCGCTGCTGATCGTGATGAAGGGCCTGCCGCTCGCCTATTCCAAGGACATGCAGGAGGACAAGGAAGGCGCCTTCGACTCGCTCGACTCGCTCTCGCTCTGCATCGCCGCCATGGCCGGCATGGTCCGCGACATGACGGTCAATCGCGCGCGCATGAGAGCGGCGGCCGGCGGGGGCTTTTCCACCGCGACGGATCTCGCCGACTGGCTCGTGCGCCGGCTCAATCTGCCGTTCCGCGAGGCGCATCACGTCACCGGCCGCGTGGTGGCGCTGGCCGAGGGGCGCGGCGTCGGGCTCGAGGACCTCGCGCTCGCCGATCTGCAAGGCGTCGAGCCGCGCATCACGGCGGAGGTCTTCGAGGTGCTCGGGGTGGACAAATCGGTCGAGAGCCGCACCAGCTACGGCGGCACGGCCCCCGACAATGTGCGCCGCGCCGCGCAGAGCTGGCTCGACTGTCTCGGGGACGGCAAATGAGCGAAGAGCCCGCGCGCCTCTATCTCGCCACGCCGCCGCTCGCCGAGGCGCGCGACTTTCTACCGGCGCTGACCGCGGCGCTTTCCGCCGGCGAGGTCGCGTCGCTGCTCATCCGGCTCGCGGGCGACGATCCGCGCAAGAACGAGGACATCGTCCGCGCGCTGGCGCCCATCGCGCAGGAGAGCGGCGTCGCGGTTCTGGTCGACGGCTCGGTGACGGTCGCGATGCGCGCGCGGGCCGATGGCGCCCATATCTCCGGCGCGGGCGAGGAGCTCGTGGAGGCCGCGAAGAAACTGTCGCCCAAATATATCGTCGGCGCCGGCGATCTGCCGATGCGCGACGACGCCATGCGCGCGGGCGAAATCGGCGTCGATTACGTTCTGTTCGACGATGAGGACCCGCGGCTCCTCGTCGAGCGCGTCGACTGGTGGGCGGAGCTGTTCAGGACGCCTTGCGTCGCGCGGGCGCGGACGCTTTCAGAGGTCGCGCCGCTCGCGCGGGCGGGCGCCGATTTCGTCATGCTGGACGACGCCGTCTGGACCGATGCGCGCGGCCCCGCCGCGGCCGTCGCCGAGGCGCTGGCGATCCTCGAACAGGAAGGCTCGCAGCCATGAGAAGATGTCTGTCGATTGCGCTCGCCGCCCTCGCCCTGGCCGCTCCCGCGATGGCCAAGGAAGAGACGGCCCCCGCCGCCTCGGCTGCATCGCGCGATCTGGCCTTCGGCGCCTATCAGCGCGGCGACTACAAGGCCGCGATGGCGGAGGCGAAGAAACGGGTCGAGGCCAATCCGAAGGACGCCGCCGCCCTGACCCTGATCGGCCGCCTCTATCTCGAAGGCGCGGGCGTCAAGCGCGACATGAAACAGGCGATGGACTGGTTCAGACGCGGGGGCGACGCGGGCAATGGCGAGGGGGCCTATCTGTATGGCGTCGCCCTGCTGGAAGGGATCGACATCCCGAAGGACCGCGCCCGCGCCCGCGCCTATCTCGAAAAGGCCGGCGCGCTGGACCATGCCGCCGCCCTGCATCTGCTCGGTGAGATGGCGCTGGAGAACGGCGGCCGCGATCCGGACTTCGGGGCGGCGATCGCCTTCTTCAAGCGGGCCTCGGCGGCCGGCAGCGCCGACGCCGATTACGCCATCGGCGTTCTCTACAAGACCGGCAAGGGGGTCGCGAAGGACGACCGCGAGGCGGCGAACTGGTTCAAGCGCGCCGCCGACGCGGAGTTTCCGCCGGGCATGGTCGAATACGCCATCATGCAGTTCAACGGGGTCGGCGTCGATCGCGACCGCACGACGGCCGTCGAGCTTCTGCGCAAGGCGGCGATGAAGGGCAACGCCGTGGCGCAGAACCGCCTCGCGCATCTTTACGCCGAGGGACTCGGAGTCGAGGTCGATCTCGCCAAGGCGAAGCAGTGGCGCGATCTCGCCAAGGAGCAGGGGTTGAACGACCCGTCGCTCGATTACCTCTCCAACGCCTCCCGGCCGCAACAGCCCGCCGGGCCGAAGCCGCCGGCCGCGCCGCAACCGCCCGCGCCGCCAAAGAGCCCGACGGCCCCCGCGCCGCCCAAATGACGGCGCGCGGGAGCGTTCAGGCCCGCCTCACGGCGGCGCTGCTGCGCCGTTTCGTCAAACCGCGCCTCGAAGGTCTGATCCGCCGCGCGCAGGCGGCGCAGATGTTTTTTGCGCAGCATGCCGCGCAGCAAGACGCCCCCTTCGGAGCAGACGTCGCCGGCGACCGGCTGCCCGCCGAAGGCGGCAAGGCCCTCGCGACGCTGGTCTATCTGCACGGCGGCGGCTTTCTCGTCGGCTCGCCGCGCGCCTTTCGCTATGTGTCGAAGGCGTTCGCGCGCGCCGGCTTCGACGTCTTCGCGCCCGCCTACCGGCTGGCGCCCGCGCATGTGTTTCCGGCGGCGCTCGACGACGCCCTGCGCGCCTATCGCGCGGTTCTCGACGCCCGGCCGGGGCCGGTGGTTCTCGCGGGAGATTCCGCGGGAGGCGGGCTGGCCGTCTCGCTGATGCTGCGGGCGCGCGACGAAGGCCTGCCCTTGCCCCGCGCCGCCGCGCTGTTTTCGCCCTGGACCGATCTCGCCGCCACGGGCGCCTCGGCGCGCGAAAACGAGGACAAGGACGCGCTCTTCACCCGTCGCCTGATCCTCACGGGCGCCCGCGCCGTGCTGGGGCGGACGAGCGGGCGAAACCCGCTGGCCTCGCCGGTCTACGCCGACCTTGCGGGACTTCCGCCGCTTCTCGTCCACGCCGGCATGGACGAGGCGCTGCGCGACGACGCTGCCCGTCTGGTCGAGCGCGCGCGGGCGGCGGGCGTCTCGGCGGATATTGAGCTTTGGCCCGATGTCCCGCATGGCTGGCAATTGCTGCCCTTCCTGCCGGAGGCGCGCGAGTCGCGCGAGAAAGGGATCGCCTTTCTCAGGCGCGCCGTCGTATCCGCTCCCGCCTCTGATCCGTCACGCCAGGGCTCCTGAAGCGCGGGGCGAGTCAACCGGGTTCGTCCATCGCCGCGAGGAGCGCGCGCGCCAGGGCGCCGAAGCGCTGTTCGATCAGCGCCGGGCTCTCGCAGACATAGCCGATCATCTTGCGCTGCTCCTCGAACAGGCGCACGCGCCATTGCAGCGTCTCGGCGGCCTTCTTGACCGCCTCGGGGTCCGGCGGCTTCTGGTTCTGGAGGTCGTAGAAGGCCTGCGTCTCCTGGCGGGTCTTTTCCGCCATCTCCTTGAGGCGGCGGCCGAAGCGATCGAGGCCGAGCACCACCTCGCGCCGCTCGTCGTTCATGCGCTCATAGAGCCCGGCGAAGAGCAAAGTCAGACGCGCCTTCCGGTTCTGCCCGGCGGCTCTGGCGAAATCGGCGACAAGGCGCCCCGCCTCCTCCTGCGGCGTGCGGCGCGGCGCGATGCGCGCCACGAGTTCGGACACGGCGGGGTCGTCGCGCCACGCCTGGCGCTCCTTGTCGAGAGACGGCCCCGTCCAGACGCCGCCCAGCGCAATTTCCGGCACGCGCACCTGTTTGCACGGCCAGTCGCCCTGCATCGTCTGGGCGGCGGCGGGCGCGGCGGCGAAGAGCGGCAGGGCGGCGATGAGACGGGCGACGGTGTGTTTCGTGATCGGCATGGGTCTATAATGCCTCATGCAGGTCATTCCCGTCATCGATATTCGCAACGGCGCCGCCGTGCGCGCCATCGCCGGCCGTCGTGAAACCTATGCGCCGCTGGCGACGCCGCTCGCCGCGAGCAGCGCGCCGCGCGACGTCGCGCTGGGCCTTTTCACGCTGCATCGCTTCGCGGCGCTGTATGTCGCCGATCTCGACGCCATCGAAGGGCGCGGCGACAATCGCGCCGCCATCCTCGACATCGCGGAGGCGGTCGCCCCCGCGCGACTTTGGGTGGACGCGGGATGGACGCAGGCGGCGGACGCCGCGCCCTGGCGCCAGTCCGACTCGATCGACCTTGTCTTTGGCAGCGAGACGCTGAAGAGCGCGCAAGAAGCCCTTGCCCTGCGCGACGATCCGCGCGCCATTCTCTCGCTCGACGTTTCGACGCAAGGCGTCCTCGGCGATCCGCGCCTTCATGCGGATGCGGCGTTCTGGCCGGCGCGCGTCATCGTCATGACGCTGGCGCGGGTCGGAGCCGGACAGGGACCGGATGTGTCGCTGTTGCGCGAGATCGGGGCGCGGGCGGGGCGCCGGCGGGTCTATGCGGCCGGCGGCGTCCGTGGCCTCGACGACCTGCGGTCGCTGAAGGCGGCGGGCGCGGCCGGCGCGCTCATCGCCACGGCGCTGCATGAGGGGCGGCTGACGGCGGCCGATCTGGCCGCTTTGGCGGGGCGCTGAATAGGATTGCGTCTGCGGCCTTGCCCCTCACCCAGCCTCTCCCCACTGGCGGGGAGAGGAGGGGATGCGGGCTTCTGGCCCCCTCGCCCCGCAATCGCGGGGAGAGGGTTGGGGTGAGGGGCAAGGCCGCGACACGCGCGCCATGACGCCTTCGACCTCTCCAAAAATAAAGGGGGAGCCACGCGGGCTCCCCCTGTTGTCCAAGCTTGCGCGGCCGATCAGTTGGCGGCGAAAGGATGCTTGGCGGTGACGCGCTCCTGGACGACGCGCTGGGCCTTCGGGTCGCCCTTCATCGCGCGGGCGATGGCTTCCTTCGTGGCCTGATAGTTGAAGTCCTGGATCTTCTGATCGTCGTTGGCGTCCCAATGGATGAACACGCCGACGCAGATGAAGAGGTCTTCAGCCTTGTCGAGCGGGATCACGCCTTCGGCCACCGAGTCGGCGACGGCCTTGGCGACGCCATGCTGCGCCGGGCCGAACATCTGAACGGCCTGCTTGGCGTTCTTGATGGTCACCTTGTTGAACATCATCGTGTAGGGCTTGACGAGCAGGTTCGGCGCGATGACCGCGAGCAGCGTCGTAAAGCCGTCCTTGTTGTTGACGAGGCCGTTGGCGAAAGCCTTTTCGGCCGCCGAGCCGCGCGGACCCATGATCAGGTCGATGTGGGCGACCTCATTGCCGTCGCCGACGAGCGACTCGCCGACACCCGTCTTGGCGCTCGCCGAGCCGGTGAACCCGCTCGACGGCTTGGGAAACAGCGCGCCAAGAATCTTCTCGAAGAAAGAAGCCATTTTTTCCATCCCTCCCGGTGCTGATCGCGTCCAGCGGCGTTTTCAGCTAGCGCACGCGCGGAAGCCCCACCTGTTTTGTTCCGACGCCGGTATCGCGCGTCGCGGTCTTGTACGGCTGAAAGGGGAGCCGGCGACGGCTCCCCATCATTGCCCCTGAAGGAGCAGCCGAACTCAGTTCGGAGCGAAGGGGTGCTTCGCGTCGTTGCGCTTGGCGACGACTTCCGACGCCTTCGGCTCGCCGCGAACGGCGCGGGCGATGGCTTCCTTCGTGGCGGTATAGTTGTAGTCCTGGATCTTCTTGTCGTC
>NZ_JBPFEB010000087.1:0-21664 GCF_051061225.1 Methylocystis sp. | reverse complement strand
GAGCAGGCGGGCAAGCATCCAATCCGGCGGGAGCGCGAGGGTCTTCGAGAGGTGCTCGACATCGCCCATCGTTTTCCGGGAGACCATTATCGGCGGCAGCACAACGTCAGCGGCCGTCTTCGGCGCCAGGCGAATATGGTGGGTGAAGAGCAGCCAATAGACGTGGCCGGTTTTCATGCCCGTGGCGGCGCCGATCTCCGCTGCCGAGTGGCCCAAGCCGGCGAGATAGGCTGCCTGCGCGAGACGCATCGAGGCAAGCGGGACAGGCTTCTGCGTTTTGGCCATTGGGGCGACCTCCTGGCCGCACCTTAGCGCCGCCCTTGTATTGCACAAGCGCCGGGCGTAGATTATCCAGGCATATCCCCATGATGCTCAAGCGCCCTGACCGCGGATGAACCGGCAGGGCACTTTTGCGTTGTGGGGCGCGCTTTCATGTCGCATCCATGTCGCACGGATTCGCCGGCTCCCGGTGGAACTGCCGGGAAATCAACGGGAATGGATTGCAACACGTGCAACATGAAAAAGGGCCTTTTCCGACCCTCTGAACGGCAGATTTTCCTTTGAAATCAAGTGGCTGGGGGACCTGGATTCGAACCAAGATTAACGGAGTCAGAGTCCGCTGTTCTACCGTTGAACTATCCCCCAACGGGCCGTCGGTTTTGCGCCGCAGCGGGACGTGATCTAGAGAGAGCCGGGCGCGCTGTCAACTGTCTGGCGGGGGCGAAAAGCTCTCGCGCTGTCGCGGCGCGCTGCGACGCCACTTGCAGGCCGCGCGCCAATCCTGCATTTAGGAAGTTCGACCCGTGGGGTCGCGCAGGCGGCGAGAGCGCGCGAAACCGTATTATCGCGGGAGCAGGAACTTGGCAGGCACCGAGCAGCCCGCGAATCCGGGGCCAGCTCTGGAAGCAGTAGAGGCGGCGCGGACGCAGGCCGGCGTCGCGGTCGCGGCTGCGCTCGCCATCGGCCGGCCCGCGCCCTCGGGCGTGCATACTTACGCCGCCCTCGATCTCGGCACCAATAATTGCCGGTTGCTCATCGCCCGGCCGGAGCGCCGGCCCCGCCGCCGCAACACCGATTTCCTGCGCGTCATCGACGCCTTTTCGCGCATCGTGCGCCTCGGCGAGGGCCTCGGACGCGCGGGACGGATCAGCGAGGCCGCCATTGAGCGCACCATCGCGGCGCTCGATATCTGCCGCGCCAAGATGGAGGCGCGCGGCGTCTCCCGCGCCCGGCTCGTCGCCACCCAGGCTTGTCGCGGCGCCGCCAATGGCGAGGAATTCGTCGAGCGGGTGCGCGAGCGCACCGGACTCGAACTCGAAGTCATCGACCGGGAAACCGAGGCCCGATTCGCGGCGCGCGGCTGCGGCTCGCTTGCTGATCCCCAGGCGAGCAGCGTGCTGCTCTTCGACATTGGCGGCGGCTCGACCGAACTTGTCTGGCTCACCCGGCCGCCCGCGCCCGGCGAGCCCCGCGAGCTGCACAGTTGGACCTCGCTCGAACTCGGCGTCGTTACGCTGGCGGAGCATTTCGGCGGGCGCGTCGTGGACGCCCGCACCTTCGCGGCGATGAAGAACCACGCCCTGGAAGCCCTCGCCCATTTCGTCGAGGAAACGACGGAAGTGAGGCGCTGCGCGCGTTTTCACCTACTCGGGACCTCCGGAACCGTCACGACCCTCGCCGGCGTGCATCTGGGGCTGGAGCGCTACGACCGGTGGCGGGTGGACGGCCTCTGGATGACGGACGCCGAGGCGACGCGCGCCATCGAGCGACTGCGGGCGATGGATTTCGACGCGCGCGTGGCGAATGGATGCATCGGCCCGCAACGCGCCGACCTCGTTCTCGCGGGCTGCGCCATTTTCGAGGCGATTCGCGAGACATTCCCCGCCGCCCGCACCCGAATCGCGGACCGGGGCCTGCGTGAGGGCATGCTGCTGGAGCTGATGGAAGCCGACGGCGCGCTCACCGGCTGAGCAAGCGCCCTCGACAGGGCGCAGCGCAGGCTTCACAATAAGCAGGTGTGATTCTGGACTTTCGCATCCTCCGCGAGCGCGCTTCGCCATCATGTCCGACGACCTCGACGCCCCTCTCGGCCAGACGCGCCAGCCGGCGGTCACGTCCGCGCCCCCGCGGCGGCCAAACCTGCGCCTGATCGCGGCCGGCGCCGTCGCGGCCATCGTCGGCGCGCTCTCCGTCGCGCCGCGCGACCCCTATGGCGGCGAGCCGCACGCCGTCGCGAGAATAGAGCCCGCAAAGGCGCCGGCGCCTGGCCCGTTGGCGCCGCAACCGTCCGCGACGGCCACGACCGAGCCGCCCGCCACGGACAGCGTGGCGCGGGAGATCGAGGCGCTCTCAGGCGTGAAAGTGACGCGGCCGGGCGGGGAAGGCGGCGTGGCGCGCATCATTCGGGTGGAGCCCGCCTCCGGCGTCCGGCTCGCGCCCGCGCCCGACCGCCGGGTGACGGAAAAGAGCCGCTTCGGCCTGTTGCCGAAGATCGGCGCGGACGGCGCCCGGCCGATGGATGTTTACGCTCGTCCCTTCGTCGCGGCGACGACGCTCCGGCCGGACACGCCCCGCATCGCTCTGGTGGTGGGCGGGCTCGGCCTCGACGCGCAGTCGTCGCTGGACGCCATCGACCAGCTTCCGGAGGCGGTCACGCTCGCCTTCGCGCCATATGGGACGGAGCTCGACCGGCTGGCGCAACAGGCGCGCGCGCGGTCACGAGACCCTTCTCCAGGCGCCGATGGAGCCGTTCGACTATCCGCGCAACAATCCGGGTCCGCATATGCTCACGACGGACGCGGCCGACGGCGGCGGCGACGATCTCCTCTGGCTGATGAGTCGATTCGCGGGTTATGCTGGCGTCATGAATTACCTTGGCGGACGCTTTACGGCCGATGAAACGGCCATGTCTTCGGCGCTGGGCGAGATATCCCGGCGCGGACTTTTCTATCTCGACGACGGCGCCTCGCCGCAGTCGCGCGCCGCCGCCGTGGCGCAACGGCTCGGCGCCCCCTTCGGGCAGGTCGACGTGATCCTCGACGACGCGCCGCAGGCGATGGACGCCGCGCTTGCAAAGCTCGAGACGCTCGCCCGAGACAAGGGCGCGGCGATCGGCTTCGCCAACGCCAGCCCGGCCGCGGTCGCCCGGATCGCGCGCTTTTCGAAGGCTCTGGAGCGGCGCGGCCTCGCGCTCGCGCCCGTTTCCTCGGCGCTCGCGCCGCGCGGCGCGGCGGCGGGAGACGGGCGCAAATGACCGCCTGCGCGCCGGACAGCCGTTATCGCCCCTGCGTCGGGGTCACGCTCATCAACCGGGACGGACTCATTTTCGTGGGCCACCGGCGCTCCAAGGGCGCCTTCGATCAGGTCTCGGCTCCCTATCTCTGGCAAATGCCGCAGGGCGGCATCGACGAGGGCGAGACGCCGTTCGAGGCGGCGCTGCGCGAGCTTTACGAGGAAACCAACGTGTCGAGCGTGAAATTCCTCGCGGAGGCGCCGACATGGCTGTCCTACGACCTGCCGCCGGACGCGAAGAAGAGCTGGTCCGGGAAATATGTCGGCCAGACCCAGCGCTGGTTCGCCCTGCGCTTTCTCGGCCAGGACGACGAGATTGACATCCACGCTCCCGGCGGCGGCAAGCACAAGCCCGAATTCGACGCCTGGCGCTGGGAAAAGCTCTCGGCCCTGCCAGACCTCATCGTGCCATTCAAGCGGCAGGTCTATCTCGACGTCGTCGAGGCCTTTTCGCCCTTCGCCGCTCCATGAGGCGAATGGGAGCCTCCGCCGCCCGCCCCGCGCGCGAGACCATCGCGATCTCCTTGAAAGCGGCGAATGTTTCCGTCCCTCCATAACATTGACGCAATTTAGCTTTGCTTTGCGGCCGGGCGGAGGGCGCAGTCGTTAGCGCGTTATAATGATGAATTTTGAAGGCGTTCGTTCCTGGCCCGCGGCGGCGCGATACGCCGTGGCTGCGCCTGCCGTGGCCGCGACGATCGCTCTTTGCGCGCTGTTGGGCGGCGCGGCGGCCGAGCGGCCTTTCATCCCGCTGTTTTTCACGGCCCTGCTCTTGTCCGTCCTGGTGGGCGCCGGCCCCGGCCTGCTGGCGGCGGTCCTTGGCGGGCTCGGCGGCGCCTATTTCTTTCTTCCCCCGATCGGATCGCTGGCGATCGCCGATCCAAACGACCTCTTTCGCCTCGCTGTCTACGCCTTCGCCTCATGCGCCACCTGCCTCGGCGTGGGCTGGGCCAGCCGCCGCAGCCGCGACGCACTCGAGACGGCAATCACGCGCACGCAGCGCCGCCTTCGCGAGGAAGCGAACGAGACCCTCCGGGAAAGCGAGGAGCGGTATCGACTGCTCTTCGAAACGAGCCGCGACGGGATCGTCACCGTGGACCTGCGCGGCACGATTCAGGACGCCAATCCTGCGTTTCAGGAGATGCTCGGCTTTTCGCTCGAGGAACTGCGCACGCGCACCTATCAGGAGCTCACGCCCGCGCGGTGGCATGCGTGGGAGGACGCGATCCTGCGCGAAAGGATCATCCCCTTCGCCGACTCGGGCGAATATGAGAAGGAATATGTGCACAGGAACGGCACGGTCTTTCCGGTGAGCCTGCGCGCCTGGCCGGTTTACGATGGGAAGAAGGACATCATCGGCTTTCGCGCCTTCGTGCGCGACATCACCGAGCGCAAACGCGCGGAAGAGGCGCTGAAGGCGGCGGACCGGCGCAAGGACGAATTTCTCGCGACCCTCGCCCATGAGTTGCGCAATCCGCTGGCGCCGATCCGGAACTCGGTCCACCTCCTCAAACAGGAGGGCGCGCTCGCGCGGGAACGCGACCGCAAGCTCCTCGCCATTGCGGATCGACAGGTCCAGCATCTCATCCGGCTGGTCAACGATCTGCTGGATTTCTCGCGCATTTCGCGTGGCAAGATCGAGTTGAAACGCGACAGGATCGATCTCCTGTCGGTTCTGCGCCATGCGATCGAGACGGCGCAGCCCGCGATCCAGGCCGGCGGGCATCGCCTCGAAACCTCCTTCACGGACGACGCGGTGACGGTCGACGGCGACCCCGTTCGGCTGGCGCAGGTCTTCACCAATCTGCTCGACAACGCCGCCAAATACACCGAGCAAGGCGGAAGGATCACGCTTTCGGTCGAGAGGTCCGGCGATGAGGCCGTGGTGAGCGTGCGCGACAGCGGCGTCGGCATCCCGGTGGAAATGCTGCCGCAGATTTTCGACTATTTCACGCAGGTCGACCGCACGCTCGGCCGCGCCAAAGGGGGGCTGGGAGTTGGTCTCGCGCTCGTCCGCAGGCTTTTGCACCTTCACGGCGGCTCGGTCGAAGCGCGAAGCGCGGGCGTGGGATGCGGCAGCGACTTCATCGTCCGCCTGCCGGCGCTGACCGAAAGCGCCAGCCTCCCGGAGACGCCGGCGCGCCCGTCCAGGACGCCGCGCCGCGTTCTCATCATCGACGACGACGCCGACGTCGCCGACAGTTTCGCGGAACTGCTCGCTGATTTCGGCGCGACGACAAGCGTCGCCTATTGCAGCGACTCGGGCGTCTCGGCTCTGAAGACTTTCCGGCCCGAACTCGTCCTGCTCGATCTCGGCATGCCCCCGCCCGACGGATTCGAAACCGCCCGGCGCATTCGCGCCCTGCCCGAGGGACGCGACGTCGCGCTCGTGGCGCTCAGCGGATGGGGAAAGGCCCAGGTGCAGGCGCGCGTGCGCGACGCGGGCTTCGATGGTCATCTGACCAAGCCCGCGGAACTTGCCGCCCTGAGCGACCTGCTGGGCTCGCTGCAAGCGGCCCCGCGCGGCTGAGCCCAGGCGGGCGGGCGGTCAGGCCTGCCGCACCAGCCGCGCGGCAAAGAAGCCGTCGATGCCCGCCAGTCGCGCGTCTTCGTTGGGCCAGAAATAGGGGAGCGTGCGCAGGTCGCCGTCGCGGTTGATGAATTCCGGCGGCGCACCGTCGGCCTCCGTGACCGGCTGGCGGCGGAAGTCGGGGTTTCTGCGCAGGAACGCCGCCACTTGCTGCTCGCCCTCCTCGGGCTCGAGCGAGCAGGTGCAATAGACGATCCGTCCCCCCGCCTTGGTCAGCAGCGCGGCGCGGGCGAGCATTTTCGTCTGGAGCGCCGCGAGCGTGTCGATGTCGCCGGGCTTCTTCGTCCAGGGGACGTCGGGATGCCGGCGCGCCGTCCCGGTCGCGGAACAGGGCGCGTCGATGAGAATGGCGTCAAAGGGTTGCGCCTGGTAGCCGGTGGCGTCTCCCACGGCGACGTCGGCGCGAAGGTCGAGCCGCGACAGATTGGCGGCGAGCATCTTCAGGCGTTCCGCCGAACGGTCGAGCGCCACCACATGAGCGCCCGCCTGCGCAAGCTGCGCCGTCTTGCCCCCCGGGGCCGCGCACATGTCGAGCACCCGCTCGTCGGCCTTGGGGGCCAGAAGGCGCGCCGGCAGGGCGGCCGCCGCGTCCTGAACCCACCATTCGCCTTCATGATAGCCCGGCAGCTCGACGATCGGCGTGCGCGTTCTCAGCCGCACGGAGCCGGTCGGCAGCACCACGCCGTCGAGCCGCTCCGCCCATCCCTCGGGGTCCGACTTGACGGAAAGGTCGAGCGGCGGCTCCTTCATGTAGATGGCGGCGATGGCGCGGGCGCCGGCCTCGCCATAGTGTTTGCGCCAGCGCTGGGCCAGCCATGGCGGCGCGTCATATTCGCCGCCGGCGGCGAGCTCCAGAAACTCCTCGCGCCGCCTCAGCAGATTGCGCAGCACGCCATTCACCATGCCGGCATAGGCGCCGGTCTTCGGTTCGAGCTTGGTCGCGCGCACCGCGAGGTCGATCGCGGCGTGGTCGGCGGCGTCCAGAAAGAGAAGCTGCGCGGCGGCGGCGATCAGCGTGTATTCGAGCCGGCCGGCCTGACGCGGCAAGCCCTTCTCGAGCAGTTCCGCCAGCACATGGCGGATGATCCCGAGGCGGCGCAACGCCGCCGTGGCGATCGAGCGGGCCAGCGCGACGTCGCGGGGCTCGAGTCCCGTCAGCCGATTCGGGACCGCCTGGGGGGAGAAACATTCATCGAGCCGATGGCCGCCCTGGATGACGTCGCCAATGATCGCGGCCGCCGCGAGCCTTGCCGGCAATCCGGGGATCTTCGCCGCTTCCGCCTCGCGGGCCGCTTCTGCCGGAACGAACCCCTGCCGGGTGGCGTGACGCCCCGGTTTCGACCGCCCGGGGAATGATTTACTATCGCTCAAACGGCCGTCTCCACTGCCCGGTCCGGGCCGAATTATAACACAGAGCGACGCGGGCAGGCGAGAATCTGCGAAAACGCCATGTCCGAGTCAGACAAAGCAAAATCAGCGCAAGACCCCGTCTTGTCGGCCCGCCCCCTGCCCCCCGAGGCGCGGCGCGCGCTGGCGGAAGCCGAGGCGCGGCGCACGGCCGCCGGCGAGGCGGCCCGGCCGGAAGAGCGCGGCGGCCGCGGCGGGCTCGATCCGGCCCGCTACGGCGACTGGGAAGTGAGGGGGCTGGCCAGCGATTTCTGACGCCGCCCAATGCTGTTTCGCCCGGCGACGCGTCTATCCGACGCCATGCGTGCGCAGGAAAGCGAGCATCCGGCTCCACGCGTCCTTCGCCGCCTGCGGCCGGTAGCTTGGCCGGTAATCGGCAAAAAAGGCGTGCGGCGCCTCATCATAGACAAGAATGTCCGCCGGCGCCCCGGCCTGCGCGAGGCGCGCCATCATCCGGTCGACGAGGTCGAGCGGAATGCTCGGATCGGCGCCGCCGTAGAGCCCCAGCGTCGAGACGCTGATCTTCTCCGCCACGTCGATCGGCCATTGCGGCTGCACGGCCGTATGGGCGCCGTCGAGGCGGCCATACCAGGGGACGCACGCCAAAAGCTCGGGATTATGCGCGGCATAGAGCCACGCCACGCGCCCGCCCCAGCAGAAGCCGGTGATGGCGGCCCGCCCCCGCGCGCCGCCCCGGCTCTCCGCGAAATCGAGGGACTCGTCGAAGATCATCATCGTCTCCGAATCGGGAACCCTGGCGACGATCTCGCGCAGGATGGTCTCGATGTCGGGCGCTTTGGACGGATCGCCATAACGGATCAGGAAATCCGGCGCGACGGCCAGATAGCCGAGCTTGCCGAAGCGGCGGACAATGTCGCGGATATGATCGTTGAGGCCGAAAATTTCCTGTGCGACGAGCACGATCGGCAGGTCCCTGCCCCCCTCCGGCATGGCGTAATAGGCGGGCGCGCCGCAGGGCAGGACGGCGTCGCCCGCCTCGAGCCCCTGGAGGTCGGTGGGCGGAAGGTCGTCTCCAGCCCCGCCGGCTGAAGCGGCGAGGGCCTTGTCCTGCGAACCTGACGCCATTTGCGCCTCCTTTCGATGGTCATCACGTGATGAAGGTGCGCGCGAGGCGCCCCGCAGGCAAGCCTTCTCATCGGCCTGAAAAGGGCGTATATGGCCGCTCCGTTTGCGAAAGGGCGCCTTTCGCGCCTGAAAAGGGGCCATTGTCCGTGCCTGCCCGGAAGCTTGTGCTCGAGCCGCCCCCCTCGCCGCCGGCGCGCGCGCCCGGAACCTCCTCCAAAAGGAACGACTGATGAATGAGCTATCGGGCGCCGAGCGCCAGGCCGGCGCGGCGGCCGCCGGCCCCGCGCAGGACGTCGGCCACGGCGATGGTGGCGGCCACGAACATGGCAAAGGCGACTTGCTCGGCCTGATCGTCGGCTCGATCGGCGTCGTCTACGGGGACATCGGCACGAGCCCGCTCTACGCCCTGCGCGAGTCGCTCGCCCATGAGGTGCAGGCGGACGCGCTGACGGAGCAAAGCGTCATCGGCTCGATCTCGCTGCTGATTTTCGCGCTGATCTTCACCGTCACCATCAAATACATCTTTTTCGTCATGCGCGCCGACAACCGCGGCGAGGGCGGCATTCTTTCGTTGATGGCGCTGGCGCAGACGGCGCTGGGGCGGCAGACCAGAGTGGCCTTTCTGCTGGGCGTCGGCGGCGCGGCGCTCTTTGCGGGCGAGGCGATGATCACCCCCGCGATCTCTGTGCTCTCCTCCATCGAGGGCCTGGAGCTGGTGACGCATCGCTTCACCGAATATGTGATGCCGACGACGATCTTCATTCTGGTGACGCTGTTCTGGGTGCAAAGTCACGGAACGGCGCGGGTCGCGGCTTTCTTCGGCCCCATAATGATCACCTTCTTCCTCACCATGGGGGTTCTCGGCGCCCTGCATATCGCCGACGCGCCGCAAGTGCTCTCGGCCTTCAATCCGCGCCACGGCGTCGTCTTTCTGCTGACGCATGGCTGGCTCGGTTTCACCGTGCTCGGCTCGGTCTTTCTCGCCGTCACCGGCGTCGAGGCGCTTTATGCGGACATGGGCCACTTCGGCCGCTTCCCGATCCAGCTCGCCTGGGTCGGCTTCGTTCTGCCCGCCCTGCTGCTGAACTATCTCGGACAGGGCGCGCTGGTGCTGTCGCGCCCGGAGGCCGTCGGCAATCCCTTCTTCCTCATGGCGCCGGAATGGGGCCTGCTGCCGCTCGTCATTCTCTCGACCATGGCCACCACCATCGCCGCGCAGGCGGTGATCACCGGCGCCTTCTCGCTCGCGCGTCAGGCGATCCAGCTCGGCCTGCTGCCCCGCCTTGAAATCACCCACACCTCGGCCATGCTCGAAGGGCAGATCTATATCGGCCGCATCAACCGCATCCTGCTGATCGGCGTGCTGCTGCTCGTCATCGCCTTCAAGAGCTCGTCGGCGCTGGCCTCGGCTTATGGCATCGCCGTGACCGGCACCATGGTGCTCTCGACCTCGCTGCTCTTCATCGTCGCCTGGCGCAAATGGGGCTGGCCGCTCTGGCTCGCCATTGTGTTCGCGACGTCCTTCCTCGTGGTTGAGTTCACCTTCCTCGCGGCCAATCTGCTGAAGATCGTCGAAGGCGGCTGGGTGCCGCTGGTGCTCGGCGGCTGCGTCATGATCATCATGTGGACATGGGTGCGCGGCACGAGGCTTCTGGGCGAGAAGACTCACCGCGACTCGATCCCGATCATGGATCTGATCGCCATGCTTCAGAAATCCAAGCCCACCCGGGTGCCGGGCACGGCGGTGTTTCTGACCAGCGACCCCAATGTCGCGCCGACGGCCCTCATGCACAACATCAAGCACAACAAGGTGCTGCATGAGCGGGTGCTGATCATCTGCGTGCGCACGGAGAACCGCCCGCGCGTCGCGCCGGAAAAGCGCTTCGAACTGACCCGCCTGTCCGACGACTTCTCCAGCGCCATCCTGCATTTCGGCTTCATGGAGAGCCCGCGCGTGCCCGCCGCCCTGGCGCTGATGCGCAAGGCCGGCTTCAAATATGACATCATGACCACGAGCTTCTTTCTCGGCCGGCGCACGATCAAGGAGAGCCCGGCCTCGGAGATGCCCGCCTGGCAGGACAAGCTCTATGTCTCGCTCACCAAACAGGCGGCGAATGCGACAGACTTCTTCTCGATTCCCTCTGACAGGGTCGTCGAGCTGGGGGCGCAGGTGACAATCTGACCCCTTTTACTGGAGGCGTTCATGACAAAGCATATTCCAGTCAACGCCCAGGACCCGGAGGCGTCCGCCGACGACGGACACGCGAGACACTCCCCCGCCGCGCTGATCCTCGGCTCGATCGGCGTGGTCTACGGCGACATTGGCACGAGCCCGCTCTACGCCCTGCGCGAGTCGCTGTCGCATAGCGTGAAGGCCGATCTTCTCACGCAGGAGGCGGTCATCGGCGCGATCTCCCTGCTGATCTTCGCCCTCATCTTCACCGTCACCATCAAATATGTCCTGTTCCTGATGCGCGCCGACAACCGCGGCGAAGGCGGAACGCTCTCGCTCATGGCTCTGGCCGAATCCTCGGTCGGCGGGCGCTCGGCGGCGATCTTCCTTCTCGGCGTCGCCGGCGCGGCGCTCTTCTCCGGCGACGCGATCATCACCCCCGCCATCTCGGTGCTGTCGGCGGTCGAGGGACTCGAACTCGTCACCCATCGGTTCAGCGAGTATGTGCTGCCGATCACGCTTGTCATCCTGATCACCCTGTTCTGGGTGCAGAGCCACGGCACGGCGCGGGTCGCGGCCTTCTTCGGCCCGATCATGGTGGCTTTCTTCGCCGTCATCGCCGGTCTCGGCGCCATGCATATCGGCGACGCGCCGCAGGTGCTCTGGGCCTTCGACCCGCGCAGCGGCGTCGACTTCCTGCTCGAACATGGCTGGCTCGGCTTCGCCGTGCTGGGCTCGGTCTTCCTCGGCGTCACCGGCGCGGAGGCGCTTTACGCCGACATGGGCCATTTCGGGCGCTTCCCGATCCAGGCCGCCTGGCTCGGCTTCGTGCTGCCGGCGCTGCTGCTGAACTATCTGGGCCAGGGCGCGCTGATCCTGTCGCGGCCGGAGGCGATCGACAATCCCTTCTTCCTGCTCGCGCCGGACTGGGCGCTGCTGCCGCTCGTGCTGCTCTCGACGGTCGCGACGGTCATCGCCAGTCAGGCGGTGATCACCGGCGCCTTCTCCATCGTGCGGCAGGCCATCCAGCTCGGCCTGCTGCCGCGCCTCGAAATCATCCACACCTCGGAGGCGCAGGAGGGGCAGATCTACATCCCGCGCGTCAACCGCCTGCTGCTGCTCGGCGTGTTGCTGCTGGTCATCGCCTTCCGCAGCTCGTCGGCGCTGGCCTCGGCCTATGGCATCGCGGTGACCGGGACCATGGTCGTCACCACCTCGCTGGCCTTCGTCGTCGTCTGGCGGGACTGGAAATGGCCGCTTCCGCTCAGCGTGGCCTTCATCGCCGCCTTCCTGGTGGTGGATGTCGCCTTCCTTGCGGCCAATCTGCTCAAGATCGTCGATGGCGGCTGGGTTCCGCTGACGCTCGGCGCCTGCGCCATGATCGTCATGTGGACCTGGGTGCGCGGCGCCGGCCTGCTGAACGAGAAGACCCACGCCGACTCGATTCCCATCTCCGAGCTGATCCCCATGCTCGAAAAATCGCAGCCCATGCGCGCTCCCGGCACGGCGGTTTTCCTGACCAACGATCCGAAGACCGCGCCGGCCTCCCTGATGCACAACATCAAGCACAACAAGGTGTTGCATCAGCGGGTGCTGCTTCTGTGCGTGCGCACGGAAAACCGCCCGCGCGTGCGCCCGGACAAGCGCTTCGAGATCGAGAAGCTCTCGGAGGATTTCTCGGTAGCGACGCTGCATTTCGGGTACATGGAGAGCCCGAATGTGCCGCGCGCCCTCGCTCTCATGCGCAAGGCCGGGTTCGTCTGTGATCTCATGACCACGAGCTTCTTCGTCGGCCGCCGCGTGGTGAAGGCGAGCCCCGCCTCGAAAATGCCCGCCTGGCAGGACGCGCTCTATGTCTCGCTCACCCGGCAGGCGTCGAGCGCGCCGGACTTCTTCTCCATCCCGCCGGACCGCGTCGTGGAGCTCGGGGCGCAGGTGACGATTTGATGATGTTGGACGCGCACGAAAATCCCAACTCCGCCGCGACCCCGCAAAGGGGGGTGGACGGGACGCGGGCCAGGGACTAAGCCATCCTCGAAAGGGGCGGGAGACCCCGCCGAACCGGAAAGACGCCAAATTCTTATGTCCACCCGTATCGACGCCCGTTTCAACGCCCTCCGCACGGAGGGGCGCGCCGCCCTCGTGACCTTCGTCATGGCCGGCGATCCCGACCCAGAGACGTCGCTCGCGATCGTCAGGGCGCTCCCCGCGGCGGGCGCCGACGTCATCGAGGTCGGCATGCCCTTCACCGATCCCATGGCCGACGGCCCGGCGATCCAGGCGGCGGGGCTGCGCGCGCTCAGGGCGGGCATGACGCTGAAAAAGACCCTGAAGCTCGTGACGGCGTTCCGCGCCGACGACGCCCACACGCCGATCGTGCTGATGGGCTATTACAATCCGATCTATGTCTATGGCGTCGACAGGTTCCTGGCCGACGCGAAAGCCGCCGGCGTCGACGGCCTGATCGTCGTCGACCTGCCGCCGGAGGAGGATGCGGAGCTCTGCATCCCGGCGCGCGACGCGGGCCTCAACTTCATCCGCCTCGCCACGCCCACGACCGACGACAGACGCCTCCCCAAGGTGCTCGAAAACACCTCCGGTTTCGTTTATTATGTGTCGCTGACGGGCATCACCGGCGCGGCGCTCGCGGATTACGCGGGGGTCAGCGCCGCCGTGAAACGCATCAAGGCGCACACCGATCTGCCGATCGCGGTGGGATTCGGCGTGAAGAACGCCGAGAACGCCGCCGAGATCGCCCGCAACGCCGAGGGCGGGGTGGTGGGATCGGCGCTGGTGGAGGCGCTCAGGGCGTCCCTCGGCGCCGGCGACAAGGCGAGCGCGACCACCGTCGAGGCGGTCGCCTCGCTCGTCGCGAGCATTTCCGCCGGCGTGCGCGGGGCGCGGAGCGGGTCCGCGGACGGCAACGGCGGCGGCGCATTTTCCTGGCTCACGAGGCTTTGGGCATGAACTGGTATTCCAACGTCGTCCCGCCCAAGATCAAGGCGCTCATCAAGCGTGAGGCGCCGGAAAACCTCTGGGTGAAATGCCCGGAGAGCGGCCAGCTCGTCTTTCACAAGGACATCGAGGCCAATCTCTTCGTCGTGCCGGGTTCGGGCTATCACATGCGCTGCCCGGTGGACGTGCGGCTCGCCACGTTGTTCGACAATGGCGAGATGGAGCTGCTGCCGACGCCGGACGCGCCGATCGACCCGCTGAAGTTTCGCGATATCAAGCGCTACGTCGACAAGCTGAAGGAATATCGGCTGAAGACCGGCCAGCAGGACGCCGTGACGCTCGCCACGGGCAGGCTCGACGGCTCGCAGGTCACCGTGGCCGTGCAGGACTTCGAATTCCTGGGCGGCTCGCTCGGCATGGCGGCGGGGGAGGCCATCGTCGCCGGGGCGGAACATGCGCTCGCCAAGCGGACCCCCTTCATCATCTTCACGGCCTCGGGCGGCGCGCGCATGCAGGAAGGCATGTTCTCGCTCATGCAGATGCCGCGCACGACCATCGCCGTGCAGCGCCTGCGGGACGCGCGCCTGCCCTATCTCGTTGTGCTCACCAATCCGACGACCGGCGGCGTCACCGCGTCCTATGCGATGCTGGGCGACGTGCAGATCGCCGAGCCCGGCGCCATCATCGGCTTCGCCGGCGCGCGCGTCATCGAGCAGACCATCCGTGAGAAGCTGCCGGAGGGCTTCCAGCGCGCGGAATATCTGCGCGACCACGGCATGGTGGACATGGTGGTGCCGCGCCAGGAGATGCGCGGGACGCTCGCGCGCCTCTGCGGCCTTTTGACCAAGACGCCCCCGCGGCGCGCCGCCTGAACGAAAAGGCGCAGCCGCCATGGATCAGCATGACGCGATCCTGTCGCGACTGCTCACCCTTCATCCCAAGAAGATCGACCTGTCGCTCGGGCGCACCGAGCGGCTGCTGGAGGCGCTCGGCCGCCCCGACCTGCGCCTGCCGCCGACGATTCACGTCGCCGGCACCAACGGCAAGGGCTCGACCATCGCCTTCCTGCGCGCCATGCTGGAGGCGGCCGGCCAGCGCGTGCACGTCTATACGTCGCCGCATCTCATCCGCTTCAACGAGCGCATCCGCCTTGGCGCGGACGGCGGCGGCCGGCTCGTCGACGACGACCGGCTCAACGCGGTGCTCGAGCGCTGCGAGGACGCCAATGGCGGCCAACCCATCACCTTTTTCGAGGTGACGACGGCCGCGGCCTTCTCGCTCTTCGCCGAGACGCCGGCCGACTGGCTCCTGCTCGAAACCGGCCTCGGCGGCCGTTACGACGCCACCAACGTCATCAACACCCCGAAGGCGACCATCGTCACCTCGGTCTCGCTCGACCACATGGAGTTCCTCGGCGATACGGTCGAGAAGATCGCCTATGAGAAGGCCGGCATCTTCAAGCGCGGCGCCCCGGCAGTCATCGGTTTCCAGTCCGAGGGCGCCGAGAAAACCCTCGAGCGCGAGGCCCGCCGCGTCGGCGCGCCGGTTCTGATGGCGGACCGGGACTTTCATGTCCGCGAGGAAAATGGCCGGCTCGTCTTCGAGGATGAGCGCGGCCTGCTCGATCTGCCCCTGCCCCGCCTCGCCGGGCGCCATCAGCATCTCAACGCCGCCGGGGCGCTCGCGGCGCTCCGGGCGGTGTGGCCGGACATGCCTGCCCGCGCCATGGAGACAGGGCTCACGCGAGCCGAATGGCCGGCGCGGCTCCAGCGCCTCCTGCGCGGGCGCATCGTCGATCTCGCGCCGTCGGGCGCCGAGGTCTGGCTCGACGGCGGCCATAATGAGGACGGCGGCCGCGTGCTGGCTGAGGCCATGGCCGAATTCCACGACCGCGCCCCGCGCCCGCTGGTCCTGATCTGCGGCGCGCAGACGACGAAGGACGTGGGCGCCCTGCTGCGCCATTTCGCGGGTCTGGCGCGGGAGGTCGTGGCCGTGCCGGTCGAGGGCGAGCACAAGAGCTGGCCGCCCGAGGAGGTCGCCGCAATGGCCAAGGCCGAGGGCATTTCCGTTTCGGCTGCGGCGAACAGCGTCGAGGAGGCGCTTGGACTCCTGTCGTCCCGCCCCTTCGACCAGCCGCCACGCGTGCTGATCGCCGGGTCGCTCTATCTGGCGGCGACGGTGCTTTCGGCGAATGGGTCGCGGATCGAGTAGCGGCAAGGCCCCCTCCCTGTCCCTCCCCCGCAAGCGGGAGAGGGGACCCTCGCGATCAGCGTTCCAGATGAGGGCCGGGGGCTGCTCCCTCTCCCGCGAGAGCGGGGGAGGGTTGGGGAGGGGGCCTCGCCACCCCGTGCAATTCACAGAACAGCCGCAACCGTATATTGAAACCCCGCCCGTCCCTCTGGAGCCCGAAAGAAATGACCCTGATGTTGGCCAGCGTTCTCTCGCGCGAGGAAGCGGAGGTCGCTCTCGCCCATGGCGCCGACATCATTGACTGCAAAGACCCCGCGCGCGGCGCGCTCGGAGCTCTGTCGCTGCCGCAAGTCGCGGACATTGTCGCGGGCGTGGGCGGCCGCTGCCCGGTGAGCGCCGTCGTCGACCTGCCGCATGACGCCGCCCATGCCCGCCGCGCCTTCGAGGAAGCAGCTGAAACCGGTGTGGACTACATCAAATTCGCGCTGCCGCAGACCCCGGACGCAGGCGAGATCGTCGCCACTCTGGCTCCCCTCGCGCAGCGGGTGAAGCTCGTCGCCGTGCTTTTCGCCGACCTCGCCCCCGCTTTCGAGCATCTCCCGACCCTCGCGAAAGCGGGAGTCCACGGCGCCATGCTGGACACAGCGCACAAGGGCAAGGGCCGGCTCATCGACATGATGTCCGTCGGCGCGCTGTCCGAGTTCACCCGCCGCTGCCGCGAGCTGGGCCTCGCCGCCGGTCTCGCCGGGGCGCTCGAACCGCCGGACGTCCCGCGCCTCCTCGTCACCGGCCCCGACGTTCTGGGCTTTCGCGGCGCGCTCTGCGCCCATGGCGACCGCCGCGCCGGCCTCACCGCCGCCGCCACCGCGCTGATCCGCGATCTGATCCCCACCCGCGGCGACAAGATCGAGACGCTCGCCGCCGAATGGGCGCTGATCGCGCGCGGCTATATCGAGCCGCCGGGGCTCAATGAAACCGACTGCGTCTTCCTGCACGATTATGTCGTGCCGGTGGAGGTCGGCGCCTATGCGCATGAATATGGCCACACGCAGCGCGTGCGCTTCAACGTCGACGCCGAGGTGGCGCGCGCGGATGTGACCGACGACATGCGCTCGGTCTTCTCCTATGACGTCATCATGGACGCCATCAAGGTGATCCTCTCCGGCGGCCACATCGCCATGGTCGAGACCATCGCCGAGCGGCTGGCCGAGAGCGTGCTGCTGCATGAGCGCGTGCGCTGCGTCGTGGTTCAGGTCGAAAAGCTGGACGTCGCGCCCGGAGCGGTCGGCGTGAAGATCCGGCGCGAGCGTCACCCCGACGCGCGCCGCGTGAAACCGAATTGACCCCGTGGCCCCGGACGCCCGCCCCCTTCTCGTCGCCAAGATCGGCGGCAGCCTCCACGACTCGCCCCTGCTCGCGCGGTGGATCGAAGCGCTGCGCGCCTGGCCGCACCGGCTGACAATCGTCGCCGGCGGCGGCCCCTTCGCCAACGCCGTGCGCGCCGCGCAGCCCAAACTCGGCTTCGACGACCGGACGGCGCACGCCATGGCGGTTCTGGCCATGGAGCAATATGCCCTGGCCCTCGGGAGCCTCCATGGCCTCGATCTCGCGGCGACGCCCGGCGAGATGGCCGAGCTTCATGCGCGCGGCCGCATCGCCGTGTGGCGCGCCTCGGCCATGGTCGCGGCGGCGGACATCGCGCCCGGCTGGGAGGTCACGTCCGACAGCCTCGCCGCCTGGCTCGCCCGCGCCGCCGGCGCCTCGGCGCTGCTCATGATCAAGAGCGTCGACATCGGCGCCGATTGTGCTTTGCGCAGTCTCGTCTCGGCCGGCGTTGTCGATCCGGCTTTTCCCGACTATGTCGACGGAACGCCCGTCACCGTCGCGGGTCCGCGCGCGCTCGCCACCGCGGCGCAGGCGCTGGCCGGCGGCGCCCTGCCCGGCGTCCCCGTCGCCTCCTCAACACAGAAGATCGCTTCATGACAAAAACGCACATTGTCACGCCGCGCTGGGGATGGGCGCTCACCGGCTCCGGCCATTTCTTCACCGAAAGCCTGGAGATGATCCGCTCGCTCGATCATTGCGATCTCTTCGTCAGCAAGGCGGCGGCGGAGGTGGTGCGCATGTACAAGCACGATCTCAACCTCCCCGACACGATCCGCATCTTCAAGGATACGACCGCCAGCGCCGCGCCGGTCGGCGGCTTCTACTACAACGTCTATCACACGCTCGTCGTCGCGCCCGCGACCTCGAACACCGTCGCCAAGGCGGTCTACGGCATTTCGGACAATCTCGCGACCAATGTCTTCGCGCAGGCCGGCAAGTGCCGGGTCCCCACCATCGTCTTCGCCTGCGACACCGCGCCGGAGCTGGAGACGCGCGCGCCCAAGGGCATGGTCATGGTCTATCCGCGTCGTATTGATCTTGAGAACACCGACAGGCTGAAGTCTTTCGAGGCGACGCAGGTGGTCGAAAGCCTCGCCGCGCTTCGGGAGGCTGTGGAACGGCGCAAGCGGGAGCTGGCGGAGCAGGCGTAACCCGGCCCGCCCCCTCTCCCCGCCTGCGGGGAGAGGGCTGGGGTGAGGGGCGAAGCAACGGCGGTCATCTGCACAAGGGCAAGTCCATCGTAAAACGAACTACATGAGTCGATGCGGCCTGGACCCTCACCCCTCCCCTCTCCCCGCCTTGCGGGGAGAGGGAGATGGTCCGCATTATGGCCAGACCTGCAAGAAAGCCCCCAAGCATGAGTGAACGCCTGCTGTTTCTCACCGGCCACCTGGCCTATCCGCGACTGGAGCGGATGGTCGCCGGCTTCGGCGAGAAGGCGCGCGGCTGGCGCATCCACGATATTGGCGTGAAGGTCGCGGCGCTGATGACGCAGGACATCATCCTGCGCCGCCTGCCGCGCCCGGTCGAGGCGGATCGCGTCATCCTGCCGGGCCGTTGCCGCGCCGATCTCGACGCGCTCACGCAAGCCTTCGGCGTGCCCTTCGAACGCGGGCCGGAGGAAATCGCCGATCTTCCGGTCTGGCTCGGCCATGGCGGCGTCGCGCCGGACCTGTCGCGCCATGACATGCGCATTTTCGCCGAGATCGTCGACGCCTCGAAGATGAGCGTCGCGGAGGTCGTAGAAAAGGCGCGCGGCCTTGTGCGCGCCGGCGCCGACGTCATCGACCTCGGCTGCCTGCCGGACACGCCCTTCGATCATATGGAGGAAACGATCGCCGCGCTGAAGGCGGAAGGGTTCAAGGTCTCGGTCGACTCCGCCAATGTCGCGGAGCTCTCGCGCGCCGTCGCGGCCGGCGCGGATCATCTGCTGAGCCTCGACGAGGAAACGCTCTCGATCCTGCCCGATCATTCCGCCCTCGTGCCGATCCTCGTGCCGCGCCCGCACGGCGACCTCGACTCCCTGCAACGCGCCGCGCGGATCGCCCGCGCGAAAGGGATCGCGTTCATTCTCGATCCGATCCTCGATCCCATCCATTTCGGCTTCGCGGCCTCCATCGCGCGCTATGTTGAGATTCGCGCGCGCGAGCCCGAAGCCGAGATCATGATGGGCACGGGAAATCTCACCGAACTCACCGACGCCGACACGGCGGGAATCACCGCCGCCATGCTTGGAATTTGCTCCGAGCTGGGCATTCGTCACCTGCTCACCGTGCAGGTGAGCCCGCACACCCGGCGCACGCTCCAGGAGCATGACGCCGCCCGGCGGCTCATGTACGCCGCCCGCGCCGATCGCGCCCTGCCGAAAGGCTACAGCGACGCGCTGCTTCAGGTGCACGACCGGCGACCCTGGTCCTCGACCCCCGGCGAGATCGCCGAACTTGCGCGCGAATTGCGCGACGCGAATTTCCGCATCGAGACCTCGAGCGACGGCGTGCATGTGTTCGCCAGGCAATTTCACGCGGTGGAGACGGACGCCATGGCGCTCTTTCCCCATCTCAACGTCGCGCACGACGGCGCACATGCCTTTTATCTTGGAGCCGAGCTGATGAAGGCCGAGCTCGCCTTCAAGCTCGGCAAGCGCTACCGCCAGGATGAGCCGCTCGATTTCGGCGCGGCAATGGACACAAGCGACGAAGACGCGACGCGCTTCAAGGAAATCGGCCACACGATGCGCAAGGCGGTCGAAGGGAAATAGAATGCCGCTGATTCACGAATGCGTCGTCACGACGCTCACGCCGGAAGGGCGGCCCCATATTGCGCCGCTGGGTCTCATCGAGGAAGGCGACCACTGGATCGCCGCGCCGTTCCGCCCCTCGACGACGCTGTTCAATCTCGAACACGGCAGGAAGTTCACCGCGAGCTTTACGGATGACGCGCGCGTCTTCGCGGGCCTCGTGACCGGGACGCGAAGCTTTCCCCTCACCGATATCGACGGCTGGCCGGCGCCGCGACTCTCCTGCGCGCTGGCGCATGCCGAATTGGAGATCGATCACGTAGAAGCGGACGAGTTGCGCCCGCGTTTCTTCTGCCGGGTGCGGCACATGGAATCGCATCGCCCGTTCCTCGGCATGAATCGCGCCCGCTCCGCCGTGCTCGAGGCGGCGATTCTGGCGACGCGCCTTGGGCGGCTGTCGCACGAAAAGATCGAGAACGAACTCGCTTATCTGACCATCGCCATCGAGAAGACCGCCGGCTCGGCCGAGCGCGAGGCGTGGGACATGGTGATGGAGAAGATACGGGCGCATCTCGCCAGCGCGTGAAAGCGCTAGAGTCAGATATCCAATAAGGCGATCGCCGCGGCTGGCGCGCAATCGCCCGCGGCGGCCGCAAGCGCGGCGGGCGCGTCGATGAGGTCCGCGAAATCCCGATAGGCGCGCCCCTGCGCGGTCGCCATCCGCGCCACGAGCGCGCGGCCCACGCCCGCGCCGACAAGGGGCGCATGCGGCGCGACCGCGTCTCGCGAACTCAGAAGCGCCATCTGATCCTCTATGACGCGCACTTGCGCGCGCGCCAGATAATCGGCGAGCGTGCGCGCCTGCGCCGGCGTCAGCTCGCTCCCATCCAGGCCAACGATCCGCGCGAGCCGTGCCGAGGACGCGGCGACCGTCTTCGGACGCCCGTCGGCCGTCGGCGACAGATCGGCGCGGCTCTCGCCCTCCGGCAGATCGCCCAGCACGCGGCGGACATCCGCCATGGCGGCGAAGCTCTCATTGACCAGCGGCGACCAGCGCCCGTTGATGGGCGCGCGCGTCGCATAGGCCTGCGGCGCGCCGCGGGAAAAGCCGGCGTATGCCAGCTCGCCATGCACGAGCCGTTCCGCGTCGGTTTCTCCAAGCGCGCAAACGCGGCCCCCGTGAATGGGGACGAGATCGGTGGTGGTCGAACCCATGTCGACGAACAGGGCTTCACCGCAGCGCTGCGCGACGAGCTCCGCGCTGGCGCGCCAATTGGCGGAGGCAATCGACCGCGCGGCCTGGGCCACGCCCGTGCGTTCCACGAACCCCCGCGCGCCGGCATAGTAGAGAATCTCCCCCGCCCCGATCTCACGCGCGGCGATGGCGGCGACGGAGACGACCCCTTGCGTCCGGTCCGCGAAGGCGTCCGACAGTTCCGCGGTCATGGTGACGCGGTGGCGTTCGGCTCGCCCGAGCTCCGCGAGCGTCTCGCGGATGGGCGCCTCGAGATGCGCAAGGCCCAGATGCGGGGCGCAGGCGCGCTGCGTCACGGCGACAATCCGCCCCGCCTCCACGCGCGCCGCCTTGACATGGGCGCCGCCGATGTCCCAGCCGATGGTCGCGGTCATGCGCGCCTCTCGTCGCCTTACGTAAAGCGGAAAAGAAAAAGGGGAGCCGCGAGGGCTCCCCTTCCATTCGAGCCTGCGCCCGAACTCAGTTCGGAGCGAAGGGGTGCTTCGCGTCGTTGCGCTTGGCGACGACTTCCGACGCCTTCGGCTCGCCGCGAACGGCGCGGGCGATGGCTTCCTTCGTGGCGGTATAGTTGTAGTCCTGGATCTTCTTGTCGTC
>NZ_JBPFEB010000086.1:0-23308 GCF_051061225.1 Methylocystis sp. | reverse complement strand
GTGACGAGCGGCAGCACCGTCTGGCGCCAGAAGGCGCGATTGGCTTCGGAGTAATTGGCGAAAGTATTGTCGCCCGGCAGGCCCAGCAGCAGCGGCGGCACGCCGAAGGCGAGCGCGATCTCGCGCGCGGCGTTCGCCTTCGATTCCGCGAAGTCCATGTCTTTCGGCGAGAGCGACAGCGCGCGCCAGTCGAGTCCGCCTTCGAGCAGCAGCGGGCGGCCGGCGTTGTCGGCGCCCGAGAAGTTTTCCTCCAGTTCCTGCTTGAGGCGGGTGAATTGTTCGTCGGAGAGATGCGCGCCGTCGGGGCCGGAATAGACCAGCGCGCCGGAGGGGCGGGCGGAATTGTCGAGCAGCGCCTTGTTCCAGAAGCTCGCGGCGTTATGGGTGTCGAGCGCCACCTGCGCGGCGGCGAGCGGCGCGAAGCCGTAATAATCGTCGAGCGGATGAAACAGGCGAATATGCAGGATCGGCTCGACGCCCTCGCCCTGCATGTCGTAACGGATTTCGTCGCCCTGCGCGCGATAGATGAAGGCGGCGGGCCAGCCGTTGCGGCCGGGTTCGACGCGCATCCGGTCGGGCCGCAGCGCGTAGAGTTCGCGCAATTGCCCGTCGAGCAGAACGGACTCGATATAGGCGTTTCCGTAAAGCAGCAGATTGGCGCAAATCGCCTCGATAAAGGAAACGCTCGTGTCCAGCGGGTTGGGACGCTCGACCAGGGAGAGCAGCGGATGGTCGGGAATTTCCTCGCGGCCTTCGTAAACCAACCAGGGCACGGAGGCGGCGGCCTCGGCCACCATGCGCACGCAGCGATGACCGACCGCGTTGCGCTCATAGCCTTCGCGCGTCATGGCGGCGCTGTTGCGCGAGGTCCAGCGCGGCTGGCCGATGGCGTGCATGGCGAGGAGTTTCGCCGCGCGCGAATATTTCACTTCGCGCGACGGCGCCGCCGCGCCGAAGAGGCGCGAGAAAAGAGATGTCATGAGAGAGCCCGGAAAGAGAAGAGGCGAGGAAAGCAGGCGGACTTACATGCGCCGCATGCGCGGCTCGGGCGCTTTCGGCGTCAGCGCCAGCGCGGCGATCGCCCAGACGAGCGCGTCGAGACGATCGGGGGAGCGGCCGGAGGAAAGGCCATCGAGGCCGAAGTCGCACATTTCGTCTTCGAGCGCCGGAAAGGCGCCGACATGTTTCACGCGCCCCTGTTCATAGAGTTGCGCGACGGGCGCGGCGCGCAGATATTTGCCGCGTGTGGCGCGAACCATGGTGACGGGCGCGGCGGGATCGGCTTCATTCAGCACGGCGCGCACCATTTCGCCGCCCTGATTAACTTCAGCGACGAGGGCGTCCGCCGAGAGCCTGTGATAGAGCGCGATCGCCGCGCGCGCCCATTGCGCCGGACGCGCGGCGGAGAGCGTCGCGTCCTCGAGCACATGGACGCATCCCGAGGCGTCGGCGCCGCAGGCGACGATGCCGCAATTGTCGGCGCGCTTGCCGGAGCTTGCCGGCGGGTCGATTGCGACGACGATGCGCGACAGGGGCGGCGCCTCCTTCACGCGCAGGCTTTCGATCATCCCGCGCGTCCACAAGGCGTCCTTGCGCTCCTCGACCATTTCTCCATCCAGCTCCTGCCGGCCGAGCCGCGTTCCGGCATATTGCGCAATCATGGCTTCGAGAAAGGAGGGCGCCAGATTGGCCGCGTTTTCTCGGGTCAACGCGCGTGTGAGAGCCGTCGCCGGATGGGCGAGCAGCTCCTTGAGCAGAGGCGTCGGGCGGGGCGTCGTGGTCACGAGCTGTCGCGGCCAGTCGCCGAGACGCAGGCCAAATTGCAGCATGTCCCATGTCTCCCTGGCGTAGCGCCATTTGGCGAGTTCGTCGCACCAGGCGGCGTCGAATTGCGGGCCGCGCAGGCTTTCGGGGTCTTCGGCCGAAAAGGCTTGCGCCATGGCGCCGGAGTCCCAAAGCAGCCGGCGGCGCGAGCTTTCCCAGCGCGGCCGCTCGCGGCGGCCATGCACCGAGAGGACGCCGGAGACGCCCTCGATCATCACGTCCCGCACGTCGGCGGCGGTTTCGCCGATGAGGGCGATGCGGCCGACCGGCCGCGCGGCGAATTGGGAGCGCCCCGTGGCGAGGCCCTTCACCCATTCGGCGCCGGCGCGTGTCTTGCCCGCGCCGCGTCCGCCCAGAATGAGCCAGATGCGCCAGGGCTCGCCGCTGGCGGCGAGATGGGGCGGCCATTGATCCTTGCGCGCGACGAACTCCCAGTCGGCGAGAAGCCGTGACAGTTCGCGCGCGGAGAATGGCTCGAGCGCCTCATTCAGCCGGCCTGTCGCCGCGCAGTCGTTCAAGCCGTCGAGCAAGCTCCGCGCGGAGTTCGGCCAATTCGCGGGGCGGCTCGCGGCTCTCGTCGTTGGCGTCGTCATCGTCGCGCGTGGCGTCCTCCCTGAAATCGGCGTCGCGCCGCAGGCGTTTGAGTTCGGCGAGCGCCTTCACGAGCGTCGCCAGCGCGCGGGCGCTGCTTTCGATCGTCTTCGGCGCGTGTTTTTCCAGCGCCGTTTCGGCGCGGGCGAATTCCCGCTCGACGGCGTCTTCGAGCCGCGCAATGAGGCGGCCATGGTCGGGTGTGGCGCGCGGCGCCGGGGGAGGAGCCGACGCCGCTTCCGGCGGATCAGCCTTGCGGGGGCAGGCGGAGGCGCGCAGCGGCCAGTCGTTGGCTTCCCGGAACCGTCGGAACCGTCCGGCGGTCATGGCGAGCAGCGCGAGAATTTCGGTGATCGGCGCCCCGGCGTCATAGAGCAGGCGCGCCTGTTCGATCTTTTGCCGCGAGGGCGGCGATGTCTTTTTCTGCATGACAGCTCGCATCCCCTCCGGTTGCGGAAGAGGCTGGCCCCAAAAGGGCGGCGCGCCGCCGTCTCTCGCGGGGAGAGGCGGAAGCGCGCCAAGGGGGGAGGTGAGGAGAAGCAGCCCCACCGCGCCGCTCGGGCGCAATAGTGGAGCATGTGCTTGTTCTAGCCCGGCAGCGTCACGCTGTCAAGAATAAAATCCTATAATATGGAAAATAGTCCTGTCGGTCGCCTTCCCGGCCGGCTCGCGAGGAGTCGCCGGACCCCCTCAATATCGCGCCTTCCTCGGCCAGCGTTTCGGCCAGGCGCGGATGAACTCCGGCGTATCCTCGTCGTCCACCTCTTCCTCGGTCGCCTCGACTTTCCCCCGCACGGAGACGTCGGCGCGGTGGACGCTGTCGGGATCGCCGGAGATCAGCGGGTGCCAGGGGGGCAGGGGTTTGCCCTCGTTGCGCAGCACATAGGCGCAGGTGGGCGGCAGCCAGGGGATGGTCTGCAATTTCGTCAGCGTCAGCCGGATGCAGTCCGGCACATGGTCGCGACGGTTCTTGTAGTCGCCGCACTGGCAGCTCTCCTGATCGAGCAGCTTGCAGGCGATGCTCGTGTGGTGGATCGCCCCGGTGTCCTCGTCCTCGAGCTTGACCAGGCAGCAGCGTCCGCAGCCGTCGCAGAGTTTTTCCCATTGCGCCCGGGTCAGCTCCGAGAGCGGCTTTTCCCAAAAGGGCGCCGTCGCGCCGCTTTCGCCTTTTTTACCAGCCATTTTTGTCCCACACGCCTGTCCCGCCGGCCGGCGGAAACCATATCGGCAATGCGCGGCTCGCGGGGCGTCGTCAAGTTGGTTTATATGGTGCTAAACTTGCGGGCCGGGCGTTCGTCCGGCGGCCGGGGAGTTCACAAGCCTTGTTCGAGCGTTTCTGGTCCTCGCCATTCGTCAAGCGCATCAGGCGCATTCTGCTGTCAACCGACGCGCTCATCGATTCGAGCCTGTTCGACAGCGGCCGGCGCTCGCGCGAGATGTACGAGAATTTCTCCGCCTTCATGGCGCGGTTCCATGTCTCGGGCTTCTCCCGTGTCGCTGTGGAGCTGTCCTGCGAGGCGCTGACGCTCGGGCTCGGCGGCCTGATCGTCATGGTCGCGCTGGCGGGTTCGGCCTTCCAGATGACCAGCGAAGGCGACTGGCTCAAGCAGAGCGACCTCGCCGTCACCTTCCTCGACCGCTACGGGAACGAGGTCGGCCAGCGCGGCATCAAGCATGACGACTCCGTGCCGCTCGAGGAATATCCGGACTATCTCGTCAAGGCGGTGCTCGCGACCGAGGATCGCCGCTTTTACGAGCATTTCGGCATCGACGTCATCGGCACGTTGCGGGCGCTCACCGTCAATGCGCGGTCATCCGGCGTCGTGCAGGGCGGCTCCTCCATCACGCAGCAGCTCGCCAAGAATCTGTTCCTGTCGAACGAGCGCACCATCACGCGCAAGATCAACGAGGCGTTTCTGGCGCTGTGGCTGGAGCATCATCTCACCAAGCGCGAGATCCTCCAGCTCTACCTCGACCGTGTCTACATGGGCGGCGGGGCCTTCGGCATCCAGGCGGCGGCCGAATTCTATTTCGGCAAGTCGGTCAAGGACGTCACCCTCGCGGAAGCCGCCATGCTCGCGGGTCTCTTCAAGGCGCCGACCAAATACGCCCCGCACAACAATCTCCCGGCCGCCCGCGCCCGCGCCAATGACGTGCTCAATAATCTGGTCGACGCGGGCTTCATGAGCGAGAGCCAGATCATCGCCGCGCAGCGCAGCCCGGCGACGCCGGTGGATCGCCAGCGCGACGACAGTCCCGACTGGTTCCTCGATTACGCCTATGGCGAAATCCGCAAGCTGACGGCGAGCGGCAAGCTGGGCGACAATCGCGTGCTGACCGTGCGCACCTCGCTCGACTCCAATGTGCAGAAGCATACCGAGGAGGTGATCGAGCGGAACCTGCGGGAGCAGGGCCGCGCCTATCACGTCAAGCAGTCGGCGATGGTGGTGATGGAGCCGGACGGCGCCGTGCGCGCCATCGTCGGCGGGCGCGATTACGGCGCGAGCCAGTTCAACCGCGCCACCGACGGCTCGCGCCAGCCGGGCTCGTCCTTCAAGCCCTATGTCTATCTGACGGCGTTGATGACCGGCAAATTCAAGCCGACGACCATCGTCACCGACCGGCCCACCTGCATCGGCAATTACTGCGTCCACAATTACAGCGGCGGCTACGCCGGCTCGCTGCCGCTCGCCATGGCGCTCGCGAAATCGCTCAACACCGTGGCGATCCAGTTGTCGATCGCCATCGGCAACGGCAATGCGCGCGAGGGCCGCGCCAAGATCATCGAGACCTGTCGCAAGCTCGGCATCTCCACCCCGCTCGAGGACACGCCGTCTTTGCCCATCGGCCAGAGCGACGTGATCCTGCTCGAACATTCCGCCGCCTATTCCTCCTTCGTGAATGGCGGCAAGCGCACCATTCCCTATGCGGCGGTGGAAATCCGCAACCGGCAGGGCGATCTTCTCTATCGCCACGACCGCGACGCGCCGCCCCAGAAGCAGGTGTTGCCGCTCGACAAGGTCGTTGATCTCGCGACCATGATGAAGAAGGTCGTGGAGGAGGGCACCGCCCGCCGCGCCATTCTCGGCGAGGGCATCGACGTCATCGGCAAGACCGGCACCACCAACGGTTACAAGGACGCCTGGTTCTGCGGCTACAGCGGCACGATGGGCGGCTGCGTCTGGTATGGCAACGACGACAATGAGCCCATGAACAACATGACGGGCGGCACATTGCCGGCGGGCACCTGGCACGACGTCATGGCCTATGCGCATCAGGGCGTTCCGCTGAAGCCCATCGTCGGACTGAAGCCCGAGGCGAAGCCGGAGGTCGCCGCCGCGAACGCCGGGGCGGTGAAGACGCTGGAGCTCGGCGGACCGCAGCGTCCGGCGACGCTCACAAAGGGCGCCGTGCAGGCGCTGGAATCGATCGAGAAGAAGGCCAGGGCCGCCGGCGGCGGCAAGCAGAGCATGCTCGCGCCCGCGACCGTCGCGGAATCGCGCGGAAGCGGCGTCCCCGCCGTTGGAGCCGTGCAATGAGGGGATTCGACGCGTGACGCGCCCTTACGCAAAATATCTTCGCGCGGGCGGCGCCATGCTGGGCGGCTTGGGGCTTGGTCTGCTGGCCACGCTGATCCTGCTGAATTCCGGCTATGGCTTCAATCCATTGCGGGCCGGTCCCTGGACGGCGTGGCCCAGCATCGGCGGCCCCAACGCCGATCCTTATGCGCGCGCCGTGCTGGCCCGCTCCGGCGAGGCGCCGCTGGGGCGCGATCAGGGACTCGTCTTCCTGGCGACGGCGGACTCCGCGGGCGAGACGCTCGACGGCGCCTGCGAATACGCCATCGTCGATCCGATTCCGGCCGCGCGGTACTGGACGCTTTCCATGGCGGCGCCGGATGGCCGCCTGATCGACAATCCCACCGGCCGCTTCGGTTTTTCGTCCGTCGACGTGCTGCGGCGCGAGGGCGGGGCGTTCACCATCTCCGTTGCGCGCAACGCCCGCGCCGGCAATTGGCTCTCGCCGGGCGAGGCGCGCAGATTCGTCCTGTTGCTGCGTCTCTACGACACGCCGCTCGACACCGACGAGCGGCCCGATCCGAACGGCTTTCCAAAGATTGTGAAAATCCAGTGCGCCTGACCCTTCCGGACCGTTTCTTCGATTATCTGCCCTGGGCGGCGACGACGCTGCTGATCGCCGGAATCGTGCATGTCGTGTCGGTGCTGCTCATGCCGGCGGTGGCGCCGCGCACGGCTTACGCGCGGGTCTTGCAGGTGGTCGGCGACCAGCCGAGCGGGAGGTTCGTCATGTTGCCCCCGGCGGCGCCGGGCGCCGAGCCCCTGCCGTTCGAGGACCCCGCCTTCGCCGAGGGCGTTTGCGTCTACGATCTCTCGAAAGGTTTGCTGCGCGTCGCCATGCCGGCTGACGGCGAGGATTTTCTGGCGCTGTCCTTTCACTCCGGCGGCGGCCGCCTCTATCACGCCGTCACCGACCGCGCGGCGATCAAGGGCAAGATCGACATCGTCATCGGCGACGAAAAGCAGATGGACGCGCTTCAGAGCGCCTCCGACGAAGCGCCGCCGCAGGAAGTTCGTCTCACCTCGCCGACCAAGCGCGGCTTTGTGCTGGTCCGCGCTTTCGCCAAGCGCACGACGGATCAGGCGCGCGCCCGGGAGCGGTTGGCGTCGGTGAACTGCGCGCGCTTCGATCCGCCGAAGGATTGACCGGTTCCGCGAGGAACCAGCGGATTGGCCTCGGGTTTCATGGCGGGGCGCGGAGCAAGGCCATGAGACTCGCAATCGCTGCAAGCGTTCTGCTCGCCCTCACGCTGCAATCGGCCGCCCAGCAGGCGGTCACGCCGCCCGCCGCCACGACGCAGCCGCCCGCCGCCGGGCAGGGCGCGCGCATGAGCGCCCTGCAATTCGCGCAGCAGGCATGGAACGTCAACAGTTTCGAAATTCAGTCCGGCCGCGTCGTCGAGCCCAAGGTCAAAGATCATGTGGTCCACGATTACGCAATGGCCATCCAGCGCGATCATGGGCGGATGAGCGACGAGCTGGCCGCGATCGCCGGGCGTGAGGATCTCGAATTGCCCACCACGCTGGACGCCGACCATGCCAAAAAGCTTCAGGAGCTGACCTCCGCCAGCGGCCAGCAAATGGAGCGCACCTTCCGCGACCAGCAGGTCGAGGGGCATTAAGCGGCGATCCGGCTGTTCCAGACCTACGCCAATAACGGCGACCTTGCGGAGTTGAAGAGCTGGGCGAAGAAGTCGCTCGCCACGCTGCAACAGCATCTCGACCGCGCGCAGGCGCTGCGAGAGCCGCCCGGCATGATGTAGGCCGCCGGCAGCGCTTCAGCTTTCGCCTGGGAGTTCTGGAATCGGCAGGATCTCTATGCCATCTTCGAGGAGCGCCTTCGCCTCCTCGAAGGTGGCGCGGCCGCGGATCGGACGCCGCGTCGCGTCGCCCTCCTCGATCGCGCGGGCCTCCTCCGGGAAGCGCTCGCCGACGTCTTCGGTCCCTGCGACGACATTGTCGCGCAGTTGGCGGATCATGCTCCGCAGCTTCGTGGCCTCGTCCTCGCCTCCGCCGCGCGCGACGTGAGGCGCCATCACCGCCCTCGTAACATTCGTCGACGAACAGAAGGGGCAGGACACGAGACGCTGTGACGATTGCCCTTCGAAGGCGGCGCTGTCGCGGAACCAGCCGTCGAAATCGTGTCCCGCGTCGCAGACGAGGGCGTAATGGATCATTGTCAGGCTCCCGTCGTGGCGAGCAGCGGATCGAGGCCGCCTTCGCCGTCGAGCGCATAAAGATCGTCACAGCCGCCGATGTGCCGGCCGTCGATGAAAATCTGCGGCACGGTCGACCGGCCGCCGGCGCGGGCCGTCATGGCGCGGCGTCCCTCCGGATCGCCCGCCACGCTGATCTCCTCGAAGGCCGCGCCCTTCTGGGCCAGCAGCGTCTTGGCGGCGATGCAATAAGGGCAGGTCGGGGTCGTGTAGATTTCCACTCGCGCCATTGACGTCTCGACTGGATGGCAAGTTGTTGCGCCGCTTATACCCCTGTCGTCATCCGCTTGTCACGGCCCGGGCGAACACGAGCAGATCGACCTGCGTCGCCCCTGCCTTGAGAAGGGCGCGGGCGGCGGCGTTGGCCGTGGCGCCCGTCGTCAGCACGTCGTCGATGAGGACCACGCGCCGCCCCTCGAGCAGGCTCGCGCGCGCCGGATCGACCCGGAACGCGCCCGAGAGATTGGCCGCGCGCTGGGCGCGGGACAGGCCCACCTGAGGCGCCGTGGCCTTGACGCGCATGAGCGCCAGCGTCTCCACCGGCGCGCCGCACGCCCGGGAGATGACATAGGCAAGCTCCGCGGACTGATTGAAGCGGCGGGCGGTCAGCCGCAGCCTGTGCAGGGGGATGGGGACGAGGCGGTCGGCGTCGGCCAGAAGATCCGCGCCGGCGCGCGCCATCCACCGGCCCATCGGACCGGCCAGCTCCATCCGGTCGTGATATTTCAGCCGGTGGGCGAGCGAGCGCGCCTTGTCGCTGTCATAGCGGGCAACCGCGCGGGCGCGGGCGAAGACCGGCGGATGGGCGGCCGCCTCGGGGGAGATCAGCCCGGGCTGATTCAGATCGCGTTCGAAAGGCGTTCCCAGCCCTTTTTTATCCCGCCGTCCTATCCCGTCAGATGTCCGTCTCGGCCTTGTTGCTTATGCGAATTCATGGGTTTAAATTCCGTCAGGCTACCGTCACGGTTTGTCCAATGGGCGGCAATTTGTTGCGATGGTGTTGCGATGGCTTCGAAGGGCGGCGGCGGTAGAACCGTCGCAACAAAGGCAATCACCCAGAGATACCTGGAGTCGCTCAAACCTGCGGCCGAGCCGTTCAAGGTGAAGGATTCGACAACCCGTGGCCTCTCATTCCGCGTCGCGGAGGATGGGGCCATTACCGCTTATGTGGCATTTAGGGTCAAAGGCAGCAAAGCGGGCGTCTCGGGGCCGATCGGCACTTTCCGCTATGGGGATGGCCGGGATGGCAAAAGCCTCCAGGCGCTGCGCGACCGCGCCCATGAGGTTGGAATGGCGGCGCGCGCCGGGCGCAATCTCCTCAAAGACGAGATCGCAGACAGGGTAGAATCTGAAAGTGCCCTGACCGTCGGGGCCTTGATCGACAAATACACGGCGGCGCGTCTTCGCGGGCGGCTCCGCACCGGCGAGGAAACGGCGCGCCGGCTCCGGCGCGCCCTTGAGCCTATCCTCGGACAGAAGATCGAGGATACCCGGAAACGCGATTACGGCGAGATGCTTGACGACGTCGCTGACAGCGGGCGCCGGCGGGAGGCACAACAGCGCCGGCAGGCGATTGGGACCATGTTTAAGTGGGCGCTCGCAAAGGATTTAATCGACGCAGATCCTACGGCCGGCCTCCCGACATACGACCCAGGGACGCCACGCGATCGGACCCTTTCATCCGCAGAGATACGGGAGCTGGTCGCTTGGCTCGACAAGCAGACATCCGGAACACATCCGGTCGTCTTGAAACTGCAACTCCTGCTCGGCGCGCGCGTCGGGGAGATCGCCGGAATGTGCTCCGACGAAATCGAAGCAGACGGGTCACTCTGGATATTGCCGGCGGCGCGCTCGAAAAATGGCCAGCCGCGTGCCACGCCACTCGTCGGAACGGCGCGCGACATAATCGCAAATCGGCTAGAAGTTTTTCGAGGTCCATTATTCCTAAGCGAACGCGGTGGACCGCTCAATACGGTCGCCGTAGCAAGCTGGCTGCGCCTAAAGCAAAAACATATCCACATTGCCCATTTCAGCTCGCATGATTTGCGCCGCACGTTTGCCTCTCAGCTTGACGAAATGGGCGTCTCCCGAGATGTCATCGGCGCCTTGATCGGGCACGAGAGTGGCGACAAAGGCGGGACGGTTTTGCGTCGCCATTATCTAAAAAGTGACATGCTTGATAGGAAGCAGATCGCCCTCCAGGCATGGGATTCGAAGCTCAAAGAAATTTGCGGGGAGGCGCCACAAGGACAAGGAGTCGTTCCCTTCCGTGTGCCTGGAGGCGCGAGCAAATGAGGCAAGGCAAGCGCGGTCCGCGCAAGGGCGACGGCGGCAGGCCGAGGGCGAGGCTTGTAAGTGATGATGACAGGTTTGCCGTCGCTCTCGTGTTCTGGATGACCAAACAGGGCGAAGAAATCGACGCGGCGCTCGTGAAGTTTTGCGACATGCTGACGAGCGACAGGAACGTCAAATCCGAAGCGGAGATCGTGAGGCGCGGCCGCAAAAGGCTTTCCCTTTCGAACACGGCCGGGAACGACCAGAGCAGCGAAGAAGTCTGGCGCACGCGCGCACTTGCTCCTGACGGTTTGCGGCAATGGCGCGGGCGCCTCGCGATAATCGAGCGAAAGGCGTCGCAGTCGCGTGACCAGGCGGACACTTTTTGGCTGGCGCAAAGTTACGTTGGGCTTCAAGGGATTGTGAGCCCGGATGCGTCGGATCACAGAATAGGCCGTCTCGCGCTTAGTTATCTCGGCTGGCCGAAACACCTTGTCGAGAGGCTCGCGGGATATCTGGCGAGCCGACCCGCATTTGAGCATGGCGCAATTCGAACGGGCGATCGGATCACGTCCCTTACCGTCGCCAGTTGCTCCCCCGATTCCGTCTTGCGAGTCGAAGACGCCTTCAGGATATCGTCTCGCACAAGTATCTGATTCTAAACAGTAAGAAGGCAATACTTTTGCTGCACTGACGCCACTTCCGTCAGTAGCCATGATCCTCCCGTCACGCGCCGAGTGGCGCAGATGGGAGAACCCATGAACCCGTTGAAAATTCCCAACCGTGAGGCCGCCCCGGTCCTCATGACGATTGACGAGGCGCGTTCCGCGCTCCGCATCGGCAAGCAGCAGTTCGCGGATATGCGCCGACTGGGGCTGATTGAGACTGTCAGTTTTGGCCGCAGCGTGCGCGTTGTCGCCGCGAGCGTCCATACGCTTCCCGAGCGCCTTTCCTCCAAGAACGGCGGGAAGGCGGCCTGATCCTATGACCCCCAAAAAGATGAACCCGGCCTCGCGGGCGGCGGGCCGGGCTCGGGACTGCTCTTCTCGCGCAACGGAAGGCACTCACGAGATAACCGAAAGCCTCCCAGAATTCCACAAATTTTGCGCCGCACGTCTAGCGCGCTGGCGCGATGCCACCCCGGTCCGCCTCTCTCATGAGGAGGGCCGCGCATGAAATCCATCCTCGGAATCGACATCGGAGCGCGCGGCGGCGTCGCCATCCTTTCCCCCACGGGCGAGCTGATCGATATTGCCGACATGCCGACACTCGCCGACGGCCCGGCCGGCCGCAAGGCAGTGAACGCGCCTCTCCTGGCGAGCATCCTTTGGAAATCTCACGCAGGCGCCGCCTTCGTTGAATTCGTCGGCGCGCGGCCAGGTGAGGGACCCGTTGGCGCTTTTGCGTTCGGCCGCGCCCGCGGCGTGATTGAGGGTGCTCTCGGCGCGGCGGGCATCCCGGCTACGTTCCTCACGCCGCAGACGTGGAAGCGCGCCGTGGGTATTCCCCCTGGCCGGGACGGCACCAAGGACGCCGCGCGCGCAGAAGCCATCCGCCGCTGGCCGCATAAAGCCGACCTCTTCGCCCGCGTCAAAGACGACGGCCGCGCCGAGGCGGCGCTGATCGCCGTCGCTGGCCTCCTCCGGATTGGTGCCATTACGGGAGGCGAAGATGGACACTGATCTCCCGTTCACAGGCGTCCCCAATGGCCCGCCGATAGACCCGCGCACGCTCGGCCTCGGCCTGCTCAACCAGATTGAACTGGAATATCTTGCGTGCGCGCCGATAGTGTGCGTTGAGCGTGCGTGGTCTGCGCTATACCGCCTCGGCGTGCGCGGGCGCGCCGTCAACGGCCGCGACCATCTCGACGCGCTCGCCGCCGAGCCCGTCGTTTTCTTCCCTGGCGCGCGGTTCGAGCTCGCGAAGTTCGTTCCAGGAAACCCGTCGACGCCCGCCGCGATCATCCCAGCGCGGGACGAATTTGCCGACGTCGTGGATATCGCGGCGTGGGGCCTCGAACGGGGCGAGCTCGCGCTCTGGCGCGGTGCAGTGCCGGCACTCGGCCTGGAAAACGTCGCGCGCCCTCAGATCGACGGACCGCTCATTGCCCATGAAAGCGTTCTCTCCTGGCTGCGCGCCGACCGCGAAGGTGTTTTCATAATCGACGCCGCGCGCGCCGCGCGCTGGCTCGATGGCGTGACGCTTGGCGTCATGGATCACGAATTCGGGAGGCGTTTGCGCGAGGAATTGACGGTCACCCCCCAGATCGTGGCGCCGAGGGAAAAACGCAGGAGGGCCGCATGACAGACTGGGCCCCTCTTGACGACAACCCTCCGCAGTCGAAGTCGCGCCCCGCCAGCGACAGGCGATTTCGGATCGAGCAGTGGTCTGAAATTGCCTTCGATGGGCGCGAAGAGTGGGCCATCAAGCGCGTTCTCCCGCGTGTTGGGCTCGCGGCGATCTTCGGAAAGCCAGGCAGCTTCAAAAGCTTCATCGTCTCCCACATCGGCTTGTCGATAGCACTCGGCTGGGATTGGGCGGGGCGGCGCGTGCACCAAGCGCCAGTGGTCATCATCGCGGCAGAGGCGGCGGCTGGGCTGCGGAAACGCAAGGCCGGATTTCAGATCGCGCACCCCAACCTTCCCGACGATGTTCCTTTCATGATGATCCCCACAGCGCCGAACCTAGGCGCCGAGAAGGGCGACCTTGCGGCCCTCGTCTCGGCCATAGACGCAGCGCGCGTAGCCCCGGGCCTACTCGTCTTGGACACGCTCGCCGCGACGCTCGGCGGAAACGACGAAAACGGCGCGGGGATGACCGCGTTCGTCGCGAATGCCGGCGCGCTAGCTGAGCGCTTCAACTGTCTCGTGCTTGTGGTGCACCATACTGGCCTTGGTGATGATCGCCGGATGCGTGGCCACTCATCGCTCTTGGGCGCCCTCGACGCAGCGATCCTGTGCGAACGGGTTGAAGGCGATATCGCAGCAACTCTCACCCTCGCCAAGCTCAAAGATGATACGTCAGACGTGAAGCTGATCGCCCGGCTGGACCGCATAGTGATTGGCCATGACGAGGACGGCGACGAGATATCGACTCTCGTTGTCGACAGCGTTGAAGATGCGACCGACGCCGCGCCAAAGGCCCGCGCACCCGTCGTTCCGCCGTCGCAGCGACTTTTTATGGAAGTCACATCGCAGGCGATCGACGAACTTGGCGAGACCTTCCGGCCCTTCCCAACCGGACCGCTGGTAAGGGCTGTCTCCGATGAGATTGTTAGGGAACGCTATTACACGCGCATCGCGGAGAAGCCGAAGGAAGGCGACACCGCCAAGAAGCTTGCCGATCGGCAGAGGCAAGCCTTCAACTCAGCAATCAAGAAGAACCTGGACGCCAAAAGACTGGTAGCCGGGGAGCGGAACGGGGGGCGCGTCCTGTGGCTGCCCTGACCCTGCGTGAGCGTGAGATGCGTGAGGGTTCTTATAGAACCCCTTCACGCTCGCTCACGGTCTTCTCCCGCCTTGGGCGCGTGACATTTCGTGAGATTTCACGGTTTCTCACGCTCGCTCACGCACCCAATAGCGGAATGCCTGGAGTGGCGCGCCGATGACCTGTGACCCCCGCCTCGCCGAGGCCATCGCCGCCCTCCCGCCAGCAGACGCCGATGTCGCCGCCGCAATCGCAATCATCCATGCCGCGGCGACGGAGATGGGCGACGCCCGCCGCGAAATCCTCCGCGACGCGATCGACGCCGCCCTGCGCGCGGCTCGTGCAAAGAGGCTTGATCGCCGAGACGCCCTGATCCAGGAACTGCTCGAAACACGTTTCGGCCACGGCGCGCTTAGCGGGCGCTGCAAACGCCTGGCTGAGGCGTGGATTGAGCACGTCGCCCGCCGCACTGACGATCCGGAATTTCGGAATCTCACAGTGCTGAACAACGGCAAGACGATCGGCCATGTGCAACTGAAAAACATCGCGGAGGGCCATCGTGACCAAACATATTAAGTCGCAGGGCTTGAACTTAATAAGCCGGCCCTGCCATGCTTGGCGTAAATCAGCGGAGGCCCGATGAAAGCCATCGAATTCACCGAAAACACGCAAGTCTGGCCCTGCCTTTACGCAGCCGGAGAGATTGCCTCGTTTGAGGACAGTGTCGCGGACCGTCTGGTCAAAAGTGGCCGCGCGAAATTCAACAAGACTCTGCTCAATCGCGTCGCTGAGATGGTCGCGCCGAAGAAAGCCGCGGCGACTGGCGTCGGAAAAGAGGACAAGTAACCATGGGATTCTTCGATTTTTTGAAGGGTGCAGACAACGCCGAGACGGCTGAGGCTCGTATTGCGGCGATCGCTGAGGATCTCCAGTCGGTCGAGAGCGAGCGTGTCCGCCTTCACGGCGAGCTTGCTACGCATTCTGCTCGCAGGAAGGGCATGCTCGTCGACCCCTCTGTTTCGGAAGAGACCCTCATCAAGGCGGACATGGCGGCCGAGCGCCATCACGCCAGGTTGGAGCGCCTCGATGAACTCGAGCGCCTCTTGCAGTCCCGCCTCCAGGCGGCGGAGAAGGAAGTCGCCGAGCGTGCAATGAGGGTGGCTTTTGATGAGAGACACACGGCTGCTTCCGCCTTTCACGCGGCGATGGGGAGTGCGGTCGACGCCCTCGAAAAGCTGAAAAACGCGCACGAAAGTTTCGACGCCGCCGCACGACGGGCCGGGCATTCGCCTAACCATTTCCACGACGGAAACCCGTTCGTCGTCAGCGAAGAGTTCATCGCTGATTTCGGCCGCCGGCTGGCGTCTGCGCGCCAACACGAGGACGCCAGGCGCGTGCGGATTGATGGGGGCGAACAATGAACCTATGTAGGCGGGGCGCCGAGGTCCGTGCGTCTTCGTTCAATGAAGTCGACAACACGGTCGATCTCGTTTGGACGACTGGAGCGATCGTGCGGCGTCAGTCATGGATTGATGGGCCCTATGACGAGGAGCTTGTCGTCAACTCGAAGTCAGTCCGCCTGGACAGGCTGAACGCTGGCGCGCCGTTCTTGAATACGCATGCCAACTGGTCGCTGGAGGACGTGATTGGCAGCGTTGTGCCCGGCTCCGCCCGCATCGAGAAAGGTCAAGGGATCGCGACTATCAAGCTCTCAACCGCTCCGCGCGACGCTGACAACGTCGCAAAGATACGCGACGGCATCATTCGCAATATCAGCGTCGGCTATCTGACCCACGCCATTGAAAAGATCGCGCGCGGCAAGGGCCAGGTGCCGCTCTGGCGCGTGATCGATTGGGAGCCACACGAAATTTCCGCGGTTCCGATACCCGCAGATACGGGTGCCCAGATTCGTAGCGCGGACTATTCCTACCGATCGGCACCGCAGACCGCCGCCGACATGATCCGCGAAGCGATGGCCACCCGCGAGGCCGAGCAGGAAGCAATCATCGACCGGCTGCTCGCCAACGCTGGGGGTGCGCATGATTGACCCCGTGCATACGATCGCCATTCATGAAGCGGCACATGCGGCCGTCGCCTTCGCGCTTGGCCGCGCTGATAGCGACGTCATCGTGCAGTGCCGATTTACTGACGGGTTGCATCTCTCTGGTTACGTGGGAGAATTTCGAGCCGAACGCGCTGTTTCTGTCGACGATATTGAAGTCATCAGCGTTGGCAGCCCCGAGACATGGGCAAAGCCAGACAAAGGCGATTACCTGCTCTTTTTGCCGAAGGCGATCATCGCGGCAGCAGGACCAATTGCTCAAATGATGATTGGCGCCGGCGACCATGGCCGTGAAGGAGACGACCGGATAATCGCAAACATGGCCTCCCTCACCCACTACGCAACTGGCAGAAATCCTGAAGCTTGGACCCGCCTCGTGCATAGGACGACGCGTCAAGTTCTCCGCGTTCCTCTCGTGTGGCGCTCCGTCGAGCATCTCGCCGACGCGCTCAAGCGCGGTCTGCGGCTCGAGATGATGAGGGCTGAATACGATGGTCGCCAGTTCGTCGAGTACTGCGTCCCTTCCGCTGAATCCGAGCACCTGCTCTGCGAAGGCGGAGGGCGGCGGGGGCTTTTCAAGATTGGCGATGCATAGGAACGCGCGCTGTCCCTTCGGCGGAGACGTGCGCGGGGCGGGCGGGGCGAGCAACGACACCCCGCCCGCCGACCATCGGGAGGGCGAGGAGGGTCAGGAGTGGCCACCCCCCGGCTCGGGTCCTTCCAAAGGGGCCCCCCCCTCGTTGCGGCACGCAGCCCCCCGTGGTTCCGATCTACAAAAATTTTTATACGATCTAAAAGCGGAGAAACTACATGATCGTCGGCAAGCGTGAATTCTCTGAAAAACTTGGGATTTCACCTGGAAGGGTGAGCCAATACATTTCGGCTGGCATGCCACAGCGCGCGGACGGGCAATTAGACTTCGAAAGCGCGGCTAAATGGATCGCTTCCAATATCGACGGCAAAGCCGGCGAGGCGGCGCACGCAATTTTACGGGAGCTGCGCGGTAAGGCGTCGTCGCGCGGAGCGAAGGACGATCCAGACAACCCGGTTGTTGCAGGATCGAGGATCGCGCTCGCTTCGATGTTTGTCTTTGTGCCGAATGTCGCCGCGCGGGCCGCGAAGAACGCGGGCGTTGACGAAGAGACGGTCGAAAAAATCCGTCGGTTTGCTTTTGAGGAAGGACTCGCTGCGGCGAACGTTGTCAACGACACGCTACTCGGCCTGCCACCGCGTGACCTTTGGCCTGACTATGAAACATGCGTGAAATTCGGCGTGACGGAGTAACTGCAGGCCCATGCGCACCACGCCCTGCCGCCTGACTGTCTCAATCGAGCACGTGGGCAAGGGCGGCTTGCTCGCCGTCGCGTCGGCTGAAATCGAGATTGGGCGCATTCCCCTCCGCCTTCACGGCCTCGAGGTGAGAAGAGAGCTGACCGGCCGGCTGCGCGTCGACGTTCCCGCCTATTCGCACGGCGGCGTCGCTCGCCCCGTGCTGGAATTGCCCGACGATCTTATGGCCGCTCTCGGTAGAGAGATTGCGGCGCTAGTGTAAGTTAGTGAAATCGCGCAGCAGGCGGCGGCGGTCGCGCGGCGGAAGGAGATTTATGAGGAGCTTCACCCGGAGACGGGGCATGGTGGCGATCGCGGGAACCAATTTACAGGCGGTAAAAGGCAAACCGACAATTTGTCGTTTTGACAATCAACCGCCGAAGCCACCGGCAAGGACCGCCTGACCATTGGGCGCGCCGCTGCACAGGATTTAGCGATCATGCTCGTCAGTGCGATCACAAAATCTTGAGTTTTCGATTTCTATTTGCCTTACCTCAAGAATGCCGAGGAGACGGACGATTTCATCAGGTAACTGCTCAAGTAGCGTGCTCTCTAAGCGATCTGCAATCACCTTCGCGAGCTGATGCAGTTGTCGGATTTCGTCTATGGCTCGTTGCTCCGCTGATTGAAGATATTCTAGCACGCAATTGACTCCCGCCCACGATGCCGTGGCGCTTAAGACTCTTGATCGAGAGATAAGGCTATGAAAGCCGGAATAGGAGGCGGTCGCAACTTTCTTGCCACCACACTTTCCTTCCTAGTCTCTGCGGTTGAACCCGTCGTCGAGACCTAGTTGCGCGCTCATAAGGGCGCCAGCTCTGCCGAGCAAGCTTTGCGGCACAGCGGTCAAGTGTCGCAGTGGATGGACGCACATTGCTCTTGGCAAGGTCCCGCGCGCGCGCCGAAGCGTCCAGCCTCCGCCGCGCCGCCTGAATTTGAGCACAGGCGAGCTGGCGGCCCTTTTTTGGAGCCCTGGGCCGTAAGCCCCAAAGCGGTCACGGGCTTGTCAGCCTGATTGAGCGCGATAGCTTCCTGAGAGCGTGGCGTTACTGGAAGTCCCGCTGCGCCGCCCGTTTTTATGGCTAACAGGCGTGGCTGGCGGCGGGGGGCCGGGGACGAACAGCTCTGGCCGCCAGCTTAAATCGGGCTCCGCGCCTTTAATTTGTCCCGATGAAGATAGCGGAAGGCTGGCGACTCCTGAAAGAGCCGGAGCCGCCAGCCCTCGCCTGCGTGTCTCAAGCCAGGCGACGCGGATGCTTTGGCGTGAAGCAGCCGCGCGGTCGACACTTATATCCCCTCAGTCAGACGGCGATTGTGGTTTTCCACGATGGTGGAATCCACAGCTATCTATGCAGTGGGATTTTCATAAACTTGAGGTGCGCGGCGGCGGTAGCCGCCCGCTGCGCCAATAAGAGACCATGAAGCTTCTGCCTGGCGCCCCGACAGTCCGCGTTGGGGCCTCGGGCTTTCTTCGTGTAATTCCTTTGCCCATGCCGGTGGGGCGGAACGAAAGCCTCAATCCGGCGGTTATTCCGGCGTCCAAAGCTTTCTGACCTAGCCCGGCCCAGCGCCGGGCTTTTTCTTGAGCCGCTCGCCGGACTATCTGACGTAGTCGCTGGTTTACGGCACTGTGATAGCGTCCGCGCGGCCGCCGCGGGTCTCGAAGGACGAATCCAACGAAGCCGCCGCGCTGTGCTAATCGGCAGTAAAGTCGTCGCTGACCCGGTTGCGGGCGCTCGATCGCAGGAACATCTCGACCAGAGAAACGAGCTTCTCTTCGTCGCTTTCGCCTTTGAGGCCGCGCCGGCACCTATCAAACTCGATGCGTGCTCCCGGCGAGAGCTTTTCGAGCAGCGAAGGCAGCACAGGAACGCCGATGGCCTCGTCGAGGCGTCGTCTAAGCTCGGCATTCTCAGCCTCAAGCTCGTCGAGCTGCGCCCGAAGCGCAATACTTGCTTGAATAAGCAATGCCCTCAGCTTCGGGCCGTAACGCCGCTTGCGCCCGGGCTGGGTTTTATCGATCACGTTCTAACCCTTAGTCTCGGATTTCACTGGTCGAATTACAACTGAACGTTGGTTTTGACTACGGATCAGATTCCGAAAAAATGCTTGGGGACGGCAAGAGGCGCTCACCACATCTCGGCGGCGGTCGCGACCTTTTTTCCCCTAGGTGAGGAAGACGGCGCCGACCGCGAGATCACGCCGGCGGCTTCAGCTTGCCACGGCCGGTCAGGCCGAGGGCCCTGCGCACAGCGTGAGTATTTTTTCCCGAAATCACGAGCTCGCCGCTTTGGCGCATCTGCACAACGAGGCCGCCTTGCGCGCGAATGCGCCACCCATGGTCTAGTTGGCGGAATTCGATTTCCGCCTCCGAGATCCCCACGGACCGCAGCGTTTCGATGACTGTCTTGGGGCTTAGCGGCTCGGCCATAGCGTCATTGCCCGTCCGCCGAGCCGAGGTCGGGTGCTGGCTCCTGGACCGCCTTTAGCCGGACACCAGGCCCACCGTCTGCGCTTTCCCCAGCGTCGAGGAAGACCACGCCTGCGGCCTCGAGGGCGGCGACGATTGCGTGCACTGTAGCCAGATTGGCAGAGACGACGCCCTGCGTGCGTTCGAGGCGCTTGATCGTATCGACCGACACACCGGCCGTTTTTGCCAGGTCCGATTGCTCTAGCCTCACCATGGCGCGAGCCCCTCGCAACTGTTCCCCCGTGACGAGCAATTTACACCTATAGCTGTTTTGCGCCACTTAAGGGGTTGACAGCCAAACAGGGCGCTGATTACCTATAAGTGCAACATAGCAAACCAACACTCACTCGCCAACGCGGAAACCCCAGTTTCCGTGAACGGGAAAGCCATGCCCATGACCTGGAAAACAACCACCACCCTTATCGCCCTCGCCCCCTTCGCCACCTTGTGGCTCGCCTTCACGGCCGCCGAGACCGCCCGCGCCGTCGCCGCGATCAAGGGAGGGCGCCATGGCCGCTGAGACCCCCACAGGCGAGGCGCCGACCACATATTGCCTCGCGCTTCGCCAGCGCGACCGCCTCGCCGGCCTCGCGTATCTCGCCGAGCGGGCCCACAGCCACGAAGGCGCGTTCGGCGAGCACGGCGACGGGATCGTGCGCCTCTTGAACGACGCCGCGAACGCGGCCGCAGAGCTGTTCGAGCGCCTGCGGACGGAAAAGACGGGGGAGCGCCATGACTGAGTTATCCCGGCCGCCTCTCGACAAGGCATTCGTCGTCGACAGCCTGAAAACCGTGATGTCGAGGCTAAGAGCCGCGGAACTCTGCCTCTCTGGGCTGAAGCGCGAGCAAGCCATATCCGAGCATGACCACGAGGCGCTCGAGGGCGTCCTCTCGGCAGCGCATTGCGAAATCGGCGAGCTCTACCTCGCGCTCAGCAAGGAAGAGGAGGAAAGTCGCCGTGACTGAGCCCCTCTCCACCGTCGAGCTCGTCGACAGGCTGTCACAGCTCCAGCATCACGCCCGTGCCTTGGAGATGGCAATCAGTGGAAGCGCTTCGACAGAGCCCGGTGAACGGAAGGCGCTCAATCGACTGTCCGAGATGCTCGTCGACGCCATCATGGAGCTGCATGACCAAGTGGATGTGCAGCTCGGCGCTGAGCGGGAGGCGAACCAGTGACCCCAGCAACTCCTGCTTCCCGCTGTTTCGTTGAAGTGCCCAGCGGCACGCGTCAGCGGATCGAGGCGCTGATCGAGAACCTGATCGACCTTTGCGATCAACTCGACGGCGACGCTGACCTCGAGGACGGAGCCGACGAAGAGCCGGAGCCGCCGTAGCGGGGGGCCACCTTCCATCGCACTCACCGGCTCCCCGCACGCGGGAGGGCCTTTCCCGCTGGTCGGTTTACGACGGCAGCGGCGGGATGAATTTTGGCCCAACTGTGGGGCGTCTCCCAGGGCCAGAGGAGACCGAAAGGCGGAACCTCGGAGACCGACACAACGGCATGTGTCGCAAGTAGCCGCCGACCCGTGCGCGCCGCACGCAGCAGGGGGGCTCACGCGCAAGACGCGGACGCCATGGGCCCGCCCGGCGACATCGCCGGGGCTGGTCGACCTATGGCTCTCGCAACCGAAAGGGACAAGGTGATGATCCCCATAGATCCTGGAACAGAAAAACACGCGTGCGCGGCGCGTGCGCATGATGCGCGCACACGCGGAGACGCCCTGGAGGGGCTCGTCGCCATGGTCGAGCGGATGGCTGTCGAGAAACGCTCCGCCAGGCAGATCGTCGAGGCCGTGCGGGCCTACGCGGCCGACCGTCCTGCGGCCCCGCAGGCGGCGCTCGTCTGGATCGCCGCCGACAGCGACGCCGGGAGGGCATGGGCGGCGCACTGGCGCGAGACCAAAAGCAAGAGCCCGCCCATGGATTCGCGCGGGGGCTGGCGCTTCCCGTCGAGATGGCCGCCGGGCTTGTCGGAGGAGCCATGAGCACGAATTCTAAATCACGCAGCAACGGCGGAGGCGGCCGAGCTAAGGACAGCCTTATCCCCGAGGCTCGGCCGCCGCTACGTTCCCAGACAGCCCCAACCTACGATCGCGCCGCGATTATGACCGACGCCTGGCTCCGCTATCGGGACGGGCAGCGTCTGGGGCTCGGGTGGACGTTCGGGCGCTGCTTGTCGACGGCGTGGGCGGCGGCGAAGATGCGCCGCCCAAATGACCGGGGTCGAGGCGGAATAACGCCGCACTTGATCTTGGATCAAGAATTTGTTAACGTGTTCATATGATTTTAGGAGGCTGGGAATGCAGGCCACTGTTGCTGAGGAATTGTCGATTGAAACCGAGTGGCTCCGCGAATACGCGAGCGCCTATTTGCCATGTGAGGGCGGCTTCAAATTCACGCCCGAGATGTTTCGCCGTGAGGCGGTCTCGATTGTCGATATTCGCAACGTCTTCAGGCATGGGGTCGTTACGTATGCTGACAAACTTGATGAGCCAGGGGCGTTATGGATCGTCAGGGGCTACGACGGGGATGGGGGATATATCGTTGCCGAGATAGTGGTTGTCTCGGAGACTTACGATGTGGACGTGCGGAACGTGAAGAGAGTCCTATGAGGAGGCTAGAGATGAAGCAAGAACGAGAATGCGTTCCTGCTGCTCAGGCGCCATATTGCGTCGATACATTGGGGGCGCCATTCAAGGTTGTTCTACACAATGGAGTGACGTTCGGAATCAACGAGCAGACGGGAGAGCAGACCGTCTGCATCCAAGATACCGTTGGGTTGATAAATGCTGTGGTACGCTCACGCGTCCTGCACACGAGAAAACTATCTGGCGAGGAAATAAGATTTATCCGCAAGGCTGTCGGCGTAAAGGCAAAAGCGCTCGCGGAGTTTCTAGACCTAACGCCAGAGCATTTCTCTAGGTGTGAAAGCGGCGTTAAGGCACTCTCCGCACCCAGCGAGAAGCACTTCAGAATGGCTGCATATCTCGCATCCTTTTTGAAGGACCCGAGTGCGTTCTTTGAGCTAAGCGAGCCGGTGACACCGGCCAAGCCGTCAAAAAAAGCGGTTAAGGATGCAACCCAACTTTTCCGTTGGTTCCAGTCCCTGAAGATCGAGACCGTTTTTGATCCGAGCGAGGAACTAAGATTTGAATTCTCTCGGCGCTGTCATAATGGAGAGAAATCATGCGGGAACGACAACGAAGGGGATTGGCTCGGTGACGACTGTATAGCAGCCTAGCGTCACTGATTAAAAAGTAGAAAGCGCCCTGGCATCGCACCCCGGAGCCAGGGCGTTTCGTATGCCTGGACGATCATGACATCCAAGAGCGAAAAAGTTATGCAGACTGCGTCTTTGGTGCCTTCGCACCGTCCAGCAGATTGACCGCGACGTTTGGCTCGGCGGCCACGGCCTCGAGCAGGCGGGCAAGCATCCAATCCGGCGGGAGCGCGAGGGTCTTCGAGAGGTGCTCGACATCGCCCATCGTTTTCCGGGAGACCATTATCGGCGGCAGCACAACGTCAGCGGCCGTCTTC
>NZ_JBPFEB010000085.1:0-51894 GCF_051061225.1 Methylocystis sp. | reverse complement strand
TCTTCTTCACGCCGGACGGCAAGCGCTTCGCGGCTGAAATCGGCGGCCCGGTGATTCCGAAGTTCGTCGCGGGCGACATGCCCTGATCGAACAACGATCGCTGACATAAACGCCGGCCGGATCGAAAGATCCGGCCGGTTTCTTTTTGAAAAGGGGAAAAACGGAGTGAGCGACGGAATCGGTCTGCAAATTCCCTCATGTCGAGGAAGCGGGCGCCGAGTTCCTGGAGAGCCCTAGCGTCAAAACCGAAGGTTTCGTCGAGCGACGGCCTCACTCCCGGGCGGCAAACAGTTGCGATCTGGAGTCCGACGCAAAGGAGAAATCGAAAGGCGAATCCTGCGAGAGGTATGGAGCTTCAACAGCCTGTCGCCGGCGCCGGCGGGGCAGGTGACAGCGACGCGGGTTCGATCCTTGCAGCCAGACGCGGAGGCCCGGAGCGCGGCGGCTGGCGTGCGCGACCTGCGCGATCGATCAACCTTCCTTGAGCGCCGGCGGCGAATTTCACCGGGCCACGCGGCGTAAATCGCATATTCTCGTTTGCTCATAAGGGCTTGGGAGGAACGGCGAAGCTTTGCAGCTCCCTCAGCGAGGTCCGGTGTGAACGGCTAGCTATGGAAAGCTCACAGCCAGGGCGTTCGCGGCTGGCGTCCCTGCCTCGCCCCCGCTCGCCCTGCGTCGCCAACTCGCGGTCATCCGATCGACCGCCGCCGTCGTCTCCCGTTCGCCCGGCCCCTGCCGCCGCCGCCTCGGTCATGTGGAGCCCTCGTCGGCTTTTCGCGGAAGATGCGAGCCTTCGGCCAGAGGGCGTCAACCGGCGTTGATCCTCCGCTTCAGCCGTAGGAGCGGATCAAACTGCCGACCAGCAGGTTCCATCCGTCCATCAAGATGAAGAAGAGCACTTTGGCCGGCAGCGCGATCGTCGTCGGCGGCAGCATCATCATGCCCATCGACATTGTGATCACGGCGACGATGATGTCGATGGCGAGGAAGGGAACCACGATCAGAAAGCCAATCTCGAATCCGCGCCGCAGTTCCGAGGTCATGAAGGCGGGAACAAGAACGTCCAGGCGCGGTCCGTCCTTCGCGGCCGACGACTCCACTTTTCTGAGGTCCGCGAAGAGGCGCAGATCCTTCTCGCGAACATTGGCGAGCATGAACTCGCGGAACGGCGCCGACATGCGGGTGAAGGCCTCGGCCTCGCCGATCTTGCCTTCGACAAGCGGCCGTCCGCCCGTCTCCCAAGCCTTCTCCGCGCTCGGCGCCATGACATAGAAGGTCATGAATAGCGCGAGGCTGATCAGGACCAGATTGGCGGGCGTGCTTTGCAGACCAAGACCCGCGCGCAGGAAAGACAGCGCGATTGCGAAGCGGGTGAAGCTCGTCGCCATGACGAGCAGGCCCGGCGCGATCGAAAGGATCGTCAGGGCCCCGAGAAGCTGAATCATGCGCCCGCTCATCGCGCCGCCGCCACCGGGCAGAAGCGCGCCGAGATCCAGCCCCTCCGCCGCGACGCCCGCGACGGGCGAGAAGGCCGCCGCCAGCAGGAGGCCCGATGCGAGCGCGGCGCGAACGGCTTTCGAGGTCATTGCACGACCAGCGATTCGATGATGAATTCCTTCACTTGACGCTCTGAACGCGTCGCGGCGCGCTCGCCGAGCTCCTCTTGCAGGCGCCGCAGGCCATCCGGTCCCTCGATCGCGGCCACGTCGATGGTGCTCATGAAGGCGGTGATGTCGGACATGAGGGCCGGGATCAGCGATTCCGGGTGCTGCGTTTCATGCGCATCGTAAACGATGGCCGATTGCAGACGCACCCAACCTCTCTTGTCGCCGCCAAGATTGGTGACGAGCGGCGGAAGCTCCTTCACATGCAGCTCCGGCGGGAGCTGTTCCTTTTTCTCCGCAGCCTTGCCATGCGGATCGCCGTGGCTGTCACCCTTGCCATGGGCGTCGCCGCCGCCGTGCTTGTCGTCTGGCTTGTCGCCATGTCCGCCCCCATCTCCACCCCCATGCCCGCCCCCGGACCCGCCGCCATGCGACTCGGACTTGGCTCCGCCATGGGCGTCGGACTTCTCCTCGGCCTTTGCGTGGCCCTTCGCCCCGCCGTCCTCGCCGGTCTTGTCGGCGCTCTGAACGCCCTCGCCGGCGGCCTTGCCCTTCTCCGGCTCCTTGGGCGCCAGCATGGAGGACCCCAGAAAGGCTCCCCCGCCGCCGCCGATGAGCGTCACCGCGACGAGCGGGATCAGCAACGCCATCAAGCCGCCTTTTGATTTTCCGCCAGCGTCCGCCACGTCGAAAGCCCCTCAGAACGGAACGAAAGTGTCGTAGAGCTGCTGGCCCCAGGCGGGCTGCTGCATCTCGCTCAACCGGCCGCGTCCGCCATAGGAGACGCGCGCCTCGGCGATCTTGTCGTAGGAGATGGAATTGTCCTTGTTGATGTCGCGCGGCCGCGCGACGCCGCCGACGGTCAGAACGCGCAGTTCGTTGTTGACGCGAATTTCCTGCGACCCGTGCAGAACCAGATTGCCGTTGGGCAGCACCGCCGTCACCGCCGCCGCCAGGGTGAACCTGACCTGCTCCGAACGATTGATCGATCCCCGACCCTGCGTCTCGGTCTTCGAGTCGATGTCGTTTTGCCAGGCGCCGGTCTGCTTGGTCTGGGAGCCCGCGAGCCCGCCGATCTGGGGGAGAAGATCGAGCAGGAAGGACCATTTCGAATTGATCTTGCCTTCGCGCGAGCGGTCGGTCGAATTGCCGAGATTGGCGCGGTCGTCCATGGAAATCATGACGGTGACGACGTCTCCGACGCTCATCGCCTTCACGTCCCGGAACAGATTGACGCGGTTTTCGTCGAGCCGCATGCCCGGCCCGAGCGAGGCGGCGCGGGTGATTCCGGTGGGAAGCTGATCGTCGTAGAAATTGAGCCCGCTGCCGATCGGCGACAGATGCGGTTCGCGCGCGAAATCGCGCGGGTCCGTCGCGCAGGCGGCGAGCGCGAGGGAGAGGGCGCAGGCGTGGAAGGGTCTGATCATGGCTTTCGCGCCGCGCTGGATTTTCGGAAATCGGAGATTTTTTTGGCGAGCGCGGCCGCACGGGCGGCGTCCATCTCGCCCAGGATCGCGCTGGAAATCTTGGTTTTGAGTTGCAGGACCAGCGATGCCGCGACATCTTCGTCGAGCTCGGCGAGTTGTGCGGCGGCGGCGTCCGGCTTCATGCGCGAATAGAGCCCGACAAGCGCCTCGCTCGCGTTGCGTTCGAAGGCGTCGAGCCGGTCGACAAGCGCACGCAATTCATTCTGCCGGGTCTCCAGAGCCTGCAGCCGGCCGCCGACCTCCGTCTCGAGTTCGGCGAGCTCCTTGCGCCGGCGTTCCAGCCGCAGCGTTTCGGCCGAGGCGGCGATGTTGGCGCAATATTGCTGCTGCTCCCTGGTCGCGCCGCGCGATTGCGCGAGAGCGGCGTCACAGGCGCAGAGGAGCAGGCTGACGACGCCGGCCGCCGCCCGATGTCTCGCCGCCCGCACGCGCTGCGTCCGCCCTGTTCCGACTCGCATGGTCATCAAGGAAGCTTTGAACCCGCAAGCTTACCTGTGACTGGCGGCCGGGGCGGCGGTGGAGAGAATGGCCGCGAGCTCCTGAATGGCGCCGGCTTTCGAGGGCGCGTCGGGCGCCTGCTGCAAGGCCTGGTAGATCGCCGGAGTCAGCGCGACAGCGCGATCGAGCGTTGCGTCGCCGCCCGGCTGATAGCCGCCGAGAAGGCGCAGATCGCGCGTGTCCTCGTAGCGCGCGACGAGCGCGCGCGCCTTTGCGACAATGTCGCGCTCCTCGTGGCTCCAGACCCGGTCGGCGAGGCGGGAGATGGATTTCAGAATGTTGATGGCGGGATAGCGGCCCTGTTCGGCGATCTCGCGTTCGAGCACGATATGGCCGTCGAGCGTGCCGCGCACGCAATCGGCGATCGGATCATTGTGATTGTCGCCGTCCACCAGCACCGAAAAGATCGCCGTGATCGAGCCGCCGTCGTCGACGCCGGGACCGGCGCGTTCGAGCAGGCGCGGAATATCCGCAAAGACGCTCGGCGCGAACCCATTGGCGGCGGGCGGCTCGCCCGCGGCGAGCGCGATCTCACGCAGCGCATGGGCGTAGCGGGTGACGGAATCCATGATCAGCAGCACGGACAGGCCGCTGTCGCGATAGCTTTCCGCGATGGTGGTCGCGGCGAGCGGCGCGAGGCGGCGCATCATGGGGCTTTCGTCGCCGGTCGCGACGACGACGACGGCGTTCGCCGCGCTCATGCCCAGCGCCTCGGTGAGGAAGTCGCGCACCTCCCGGCCGCGTTCGCCGACGAGGCAGATGACGGCGGCGTCGAAAGCGGCGGAACGGGTCATCATTGAGAGCAGCGTCGACTTGCCGACGCCGGAGCCGGCAAAGACGCCCACGCGCTGCCCCCGGCACAGCGGCGTGAAGGCGTCGATGGCGGCGACGCCCGTCGGCGCCGGCGCATGGACCCGGGCGCGCAGCATGGGATTTGGGGGAGCGGCGTCGAGCGGGCGCGGCGCGCCGCGCGGCAGCGGTCCGCGCCCGTCGATGGGGCGTCCGAGGGCGTCGATGACGCGACCCTTCCAGCCCGGATCGGGCGCGATGCGGATCGGCCCCAGCAGCGTGACGCGCGCCCCGAGCCCGACGCCCGCATTGCTTTCGAAGGATTTGACCAGCACGCCGCGCCGGTCGATGCGGATCGCCTGCCCGTGACAGGCGCGACCGCCGCCCTCCAGCAGGACGCAATCATCGAGCCGCAGAAATTGCGACAGGCCTTCCACGCGAAAATGCGAGGGCGAGACTTCCGTGACCACGCCGCTGATGGCGATGCGCTCGCCCGCGTGGATAAAGCAATCCACCGCCTCGCCGAGGCGGGACAGCGCGTCCATCATGCGCTCAGCCGCCGCCAAGCGTGCGCACCGCGGCGCGCTGGGACGTATCCAGCATGTCGTAGGCCGCCGTGGCGCTTTCGAAACTGCGATGCGTCATGATGAGTTTGGTGATTTCGCTCACGGGGCTGACATTGGCGTTTTCCAGATGGCCCTGGGCCACGCCGTTGCGAATGAAATTGATGACCGGCGTCGCCGGAGTCGACGGAATCACGCTGGAGTTTTCGCCGCGCTTCAGCGTCGCCGCCTCGTCGATCTCGAACAGCCCAACGGCGCCAATCTGGCGGTCGCCCTGCTGAATCGTCCCGTCGCGGAAAATCATCGGCGGCCCGGCGGTCGGATCGAGAACGATGGGCGCGTTGCCCGCGTCGAGCACCGGAAAGCCGAGCAGGGTGCGCACGTCGCCGGTTTCCTGCATCCGAAAACGGCCGTCGCGCGTATAGGCGACCCCCTGCGGAGTCTGGATGGCGAACCATGCGTCGCCGACGACGGCCACATCGAACGGATTGTCGGTCTTCACCAGACCGCCGGACGCGCGGGAAATGAAGTCCGTCCCGGCCGAGGCATAGGCGGTCGTCGTCGGCGAGGCCTTCGAGAGCACCGTATCGAAGCTCACGCCGGTCGCCCGATAGCCGACCGTGCCCGCGTTGGCGACGTTTTCCGCGATCGTCGTCAGACGCTTTTCAAGCGCAACCTGAGAGGAGAGCGTGACGTAAAAAGCCGATTGCATGGCGCCCGCCGGTGTTTGTCCCGGCGGCAGTTTCCAGCCGAAAGCTTGCCCGAGGCGGGCGGCGCGCGATCCTTTCCGTCATCGGCCGGCGTGGAACGCCGATTTGACGACATTCGGACTGATCGGCTCTTCGAGGAAGAAATCCAGGATGGCCGCCTGATTGGGGTCGACGGAATAGGCGGACAGATCGGTGATCCCTTCTTCCGCCAGCGCCAGCACGTCGATGAAGAAACGGCCGGTGCAGTCGCGCGAGGCGCGCGTCAGGATGGCGTGGGCGGCGTCGGCGACAATCTCCGGTTTGCGCGAGCGCTTGATCACCTCCTCGCCGCCGAGCAGATTGCCCACGGCGGCGGTCGCGATCGCGGTTTCCGGCCAGAGCGAATTCACCGCGATCCCCTCCCGCGCGAGGTCCTTCGACAGGCCCAGAGTCACCAGGCTCATGCCGTATTTCGCCATGGTGTAGGCAAGGTTCGGCGCAAACCATTTGGGATTCATGTCGAGCGGCGGCGACATGGTGAGAATATGCGGATTTTCGGCCTTGCGCAGATGCGGCAGAGCCAGCCTGGCGCAAAGGTAGCTCCCGCGCGCATTGATCTGGTGCATCAGATCGAATCGCTTCATGTCGAGCTGATCGACGCCGCGCAGGTCGATGGCGCTGGCGTTGTTGACGAGAATGTCGACGCCCCCGAAGATGTCGACGGTCTTCTGCATCGCAGCCTCGACCTGATCGTCGAAGCGGATGTCGCAGGAAATGGCGAGCGCCCGGCCGCCGGCGGCCTCAATCTCCTGCGCCGCGGTGAAGATCGTGCCGGGGAGCTTCGGGTTTTCCGTCACGCTCTTGGCGGCGATGGCGATATTGGCGCCGTCCCGCGCGGCGCGCTTCGCAATGGCGAGGCCGATGCCGCGGCTCGCGCCGGTGATGAAAAGCGTCTTGCCCTGAAGCGACCGTGACATCGAAAGCCCCTCTCAAAAGCTTGCGCTTGACACTTAATCATCTTGCGCCGCCGGACAAGCGCGGCGGCGCGCATGACGCAAGCGCACGCTTCAGGAACGCGCCGCGTTCAGGAAGCCCCGCTGGCGCAAGAGCGGCTCGACCGTCGGCATCCGGCCCCGAAAGGCGAGATAGGCCTCGGCGGCGTCCTGCCGCCCGCCCGCCGCGTAAACGAAGGCCTTCAGCCTGTCCGCGACGTCCCGGTGGAAGGGGTCGCCGGTTTCCTTGAAGGCTTCGAAGGCGTCGGCGTCGAGCACTTCCGCCCACAGATAGCTGTAATAACCGGCGGAATAGCCGTCGCCCGAGAAGATATGCCCGAAGTGCGGCAGCCGGTGCCGCATGATGATCTCCTCCGGCATGGAAATCTTTTCGAGGCTCTGTCGTTCGAGGTCGGCGACGTCGACATCCGCGGGCAGGGCTCGTTCGTGCACGTCCATATCGACATAGGCCGAGGCGCAGAACTCCACCGTGCCGAAACCCTGGTTGAAATGGCGCGAGGCGAGGATGCGTTCGAGAAGATCGTCGGGCATGGGCGCGCCGGTCTCCGCATGCCGCGCGAACTGTTTCAGGACAGCGGGCTCCAGCAGCCAGTGCTCGTAGAGCTGCGACGGCAACTCCACGAAGTCGCGCGCCACATTGGTGCCGGAGACGAGCGGATAGGTCACATCCGACAGCATGCCATGCAGGGCGTGGCCGAATTCGTGGAACAGCGTGCGCGCGTCGTCGAGACTGAGCAGGGTCGGCTCGCCTTCGGCGCCCTTGGTGAAGTTCATCACATTGACGATGATGGGGCGAACCTCGCCATCGAGCTTGTGCTGCGAGCGGAAGTCCGACATCCAGGCGCCGCTGCGTTTCGAGGGCCTGGCGAAATAGTCGGCGAGGAAGAGCGCGACATGCGTTCCGTCGCGATCCAGAACCTCGAAGGCGCGCACATCGGGGTGATAGACATCGAGGCCCTCGCGCTCGACGAAGCGAAGACCGAAGAGTCGTTCCGCGACATGGAACGCCGCCGCGATCATGCGATCGAGCTGGAAATAGGGGCGCAGCGTCGCCTGATCGAGATCGTAGAGGTCCTTGCGCACGCGCTCGGCGTAGAAGCGCCAGTCATGGGCGGCGACGGCGAAATTGGCGCCCCCGGCGTCGACGAGCTTTTGAATATGCGCGCGCTCCTCGGCGGCGCGGGAGAGCGCGGGCGACCAGACGCGATCGAGCAGATCGCGCACGGCGGCCGGCGTCTTCGCCATGGTGTCGTCGAGCTTGTATGCGGCGAAACTCTCGAAACCGAGAAGCTTCGCGCGCGCGTCGCGCAACGCGAGGATCTCGCGGATGATCTCCAGATTATCGGTTTCGCCGGCGTTCTGTCCGCGCCGCGCCCAGGCGCGAAACACGGTCTCGCGCAGGTCACGTCGCGCGGAGCTTTGCAGAAATGTCTCCGCGCTCGACCGGGACAGGCTCACCGCATATTTGCCGGGAGCGCCGCGTTCGGCCGCGAGCCGCGCCGCCGCCGCGCGGAAATCGTCGGAGAGGCCGTCGAGGTCGCTTTCCTCGAGGAGCAGCAGCCAGGAGGATTCGTCCGCGAGAACGTTTTGTGAGAATTGCGTCGCGAGCGCCGCGAGCCGCTCCATGATGGATTTGAGGCGGTCCTTTTCCTCCGTCTTCAGCCGCGCGCCGGCGCGCACGAAATTCTTGTGCGTGAGTTCCAGCACGCGGCGTTGCTCGGGCGTCAGGCCGAGGCTGTCGCGCGTTTCGTAAAGCGTTTCGACGCGACGAAACAGCTCGGGGTTCATGGAGATGTCGCTCGCGTGCCGGGAGAGGGCGCTCGCCATGTCGCGCTCGATCTCCTGCAATTGGGGATTGGTGTCGGTCGCGGCGAGGTTCCAGAACACCGAGCCGACGTCGGTCAGCGCTTTCCCCGCGCGCTCCAGCGCCTCTATGGTGTTCTCGAATGTCGGCGCGTCCGGATTCCCGGCGATCTCCGCAATCTCCGCCTCATGGCTGGCGAGCGCCGTCTCGAAGGCCGGACGGAAGTGCTCGCTGCGAATGGCGCCGAAGGGCGGCAGCGCGAAGGGGGTGGTCCAGGTCGTCAGCAGGGGATTGGCGGTGTTCGGCATAGGGTCCTCTAAAGGCGCGCGTCGTCCCGGCGGCGGGGCGGCCGGGGGCGCGCGAGACGGCGTGGCGTTTAATTTAAAACCAGTCCTGGAAAGAAAAAGGCTCGAATCCCTCAAGCTCCATTTCAATCGCGAAGGAAACGCCGCGGGAGACGAGTTGATTGGCGAAGCTGATCCCCGAGACCTGGGTGGAGCGCGCATGGGCGATCTCCGCGACGGGCGCGCCTTCGACGACCGCCTGCTCGCGCCGCGCGATCCCGCCAACGCGCCCGCTGATGGGCGCGAGCACGGGCGCGTCGCCGACATAGCCGAGCGTGCCGCCGGCCTCGACAGAGGCGCCGATGGAGACCTCCGCACGGAACAGCCCCGAGACCGGGGCGAAGACATGCGCGCACTCCGCCTCACGCGCGCGCCTTTGCGGCGCGGCCGCCTTGCGATGAACGGCGCCGGGATCGGGGCCGTCCGTCTCGATGACGAGGTGACAATCGACGCCGGGACAAAACGACGGTCCCAGTCCGATAGTGAGTTCCGCGTCGTCGGGCGTCGTGAGCGGCGCGGGCTCGCGGTCTTCCTGCGCCGCGACGATCACGTCCCAGGGCCAGCGTTCGAGCGCGTCCGCATACCGTCCGCGCAGCAGCGGAATGAAGGCGCGCGTGCGCAGCCCGAGCTGGAATTCGGCGTTCACGTCGGCGCGGCGCGCCTCGACTCCTTCGAGAAGCGCATAGCCGTCGTGCCAGGCGTCGGCGAAGCTCATCCGACGGCGCAGCAGCAAGGGCGCGGTGGCGCGGTACAGGCCGACGGCGTAACCATCCACATGAAGACGCCGCGCCACGGCGGAGGCTGTCTCGCCAATCCCACAGACCAGGATGCTCTTGTCGGTCGACATCGGCGGCTCCAGCAACATCAGTCCTGGCGCGGCGACGGGCCGGCGCGCGCAACATGCTACGCCATCGGCGCGAAAAATCTATCCGGAGACGTTTCGCGCGGCGCCACGCGCGCGGAGCAAGGACGGCGCCAAACGAAAAACGCCCCGCCGTTACATCCACGGTCGGAGCGTTCTCGTGCCGGCGTCTCCGTCGACTTGATTAAAGGCTAGGCAGCCATTGAAGCAAAATCATGGCGTTCCTTTACTTTCCAGCAGGATGGCCGATGGCCCAGACATAGGCGGCGACGGCGGTGACGTCCGCATCGGTGAGCGGCGCTCCGCCCTTGGGCGGCATGGGGCTTCTGTAGTCTTTCGGCGCCGGCACGCCATCGGCGATCGTCTTGCGAATGGCGTCGAGACTGCCGTCGCCCCACAGCCATTTGCCGCTGGTGAGATCCGGCCCGAGCGGGGAGCCCTTGCCATTCTCGCCATGGCAGCCCGAACAGTTCCCGCTCGCTGCATGTCCGTTGAAGATGCGCTCGCCTTTCGCGACCTCTGCGTCGGTGACGCCGGGCGGTGTCGGCAGCTTGCGGCCTTCCATCTTGCCAGCGTCGGGATTCACGCCCTCCGGCGGCGACGCTTCGGCGGCGCGCGCATAGGTCTGCGGCGTCGTTGGCGCCGGCTCGACGCCCGTGCTGGCGACGTCGCCATGGAAAACGATGCGCCAGATACGTCCGCCGACGTCGTCTGAAACATAGAGCGCGCCATCAGGGCCGACGGCGACGCCCGAGGGTCGGTGGCGGGCCGCGCCAGGGTCCTTGCTCCTGCCGGCGAAGCCGTCGGCGAAGACAATGAAATCGCGGTTGGGCTTGCCCGCCGCCATGGGCTGGAAAACGATGTTGTAGCCGCCCTGCGGGAAGGGCGCGCGATTCCAGGAGCCGTGGAAGGCGATGAAGAAGCCGCCGTCATAGGATGTCGGAAACAGGCCGCCATGGTAGATCGCGAGATCGTTTGGCGCCCAATGAGCGGGGAAGGACGCCAGCGGACCCTGCTTTTGCGCGCAGACGCCGAAGGTCTTGCCGCCGTCGCCGCCATATTCCGGCGCGAGAACCAGCGCGCCGAGGAAGCCGTCGTAATAGCAATAGGGCCAACCGTAATCGGCGCCCTGCTTCAGCTCCACGAGCTCCTCGGCGGGCAGCTCCGGGCCCTGTTCGCGCGTGAAGATCTTCGGCCAATTCTCCGAGAGCTGGTCGCGCCCATGCTGGGTGACGTAGATCCGATCGCCGTCGATCGCGATTCCCTCGCCATTGCGAATGCCGGTCGCGAAGCGCTCGGCGGGAGAGAATGTCTGGCCGGTGGCCCTGGCGTCATAGCGCCAGACGCCGGCGCGCGTCTCCAGCTCGCGGCAGGGGTCGAGGCCGGGCGACTCGCGCATGCGGTTTTGCGCCTGGCAGGAATTCGTGGCGGACGCGGAGTCGACGAAAAGATTGCCCGCCGCGTCGATCGCAAAGGGATGCATCGGGTGGTCGCCCGTGAGCGGCAGGCCGGAAACGACAATTTGTGGCTTTCCGTTCGGAACGATGTCGTCTTTCGGCAGGCTGTAGCGCAGGATGCGGTCGCCTTCCTCGGCATAGAGAGCGCCATCGTAAAGGGCGACGCCCGTGCCGCCCGCGCCGCCGCCGACCGGCGTCTCGCCGAAGCGTCTGATAATTTCGGCGCGGCCGTCGCCATTGGCGTCCTGCAAGGCGACGATGAAGCCGCCGGCCGGCGGCCGGGCGGTTCCGTAATAGCGCCCGCTCCACGTATTGACATAGACGACGCCATTCGGCGCGACGGCCATGTGTCGGGCGTGGCCGATGTGATCGGCGAAGATGGTGGCGCAGAATCCGCGCGGCAGGCTGAGGCCGGCGTTGTCTGAGGCGCAGCCGGCGGGGGCGTCTTGCGCGTTCGCGGGGGCGCTCGCCAGCGCCAGGACGGCAAACGAAGCCGCGCGCAGGAGTGTCTGTCGCATTGTCGCAACCCTTTCCGCCCGGCCGTGCGGGAGGACATAGCGCTCCGGGCCGTCTGGAAAAGCGGCCCCTGCCGCCTTCCCCGCCCGGAGGGCGTTCTCCGCGAGCCTCTACTGCCGGCTTGCCTGCTGCTGCTCGAAATAGTCGCGCACCGCCACGGCGATGGAGCCGAATTGGGTGAGAAACTCGGGCTCGCCCCACAGGCTTCGCTCGATTTCCATCAAATAGCGCAGTTTTTCGATGAATTCGGCCGCGCTGGCGCAGGGCCGCACGGCCACGTCATAGCGGGCGATGTCCTCGGCGCGGCTGGCGCTGAGGAAGTTGTCGTCGTCCTCATGGGTCGCTTCGAATGTCTCGAACGCCGCGCGATGCGCGTCGATGAGGCTGGACAGCTCTGGCGTGAGAGAACCCATCGGCGCGCTCCTTCCGTTCATCAGGTCACACTTGGGGCGTTCTGGCGCGCGCGCATGGGGGCTTTGGCGAAATTATCCCAAAGGGGCCTCGGGCGGGGCCGAGAGGTCGCGCCACAGCGAGATGAGCGCCGCCATGATCGCAGGCCCAAGGAACAGGCCGAGAAGCTCGAAGCATTCGACGCCGCCGAGAATGCCCAGCAGCACCCAGACGAAGGGCATCTTGGTCGTGGCGCCGATCAGTTGCGGCCGCACGAAATGGTCCGCCACGAACACCGTGACCGCGCCCACGGCCACGATGATGGTCGCGGCCGGCGCGCCGACGCTCACGGCGGCGACGAGGGCGGCGACGCCAATCGCGATGGCGGCCGCGAAGGGAATCATGGCCGCGAAGGTCGTGAGCGCGCCGAGCAGGATCGGGTGCGGCGTGTGCGTGACGACATAGGCGGCGGTCAGGATGAATCCTTCGCCGATGGCGACCAGCACCAGTCCGTTCAGCGTGCCGCGCACCGAGGCGATCATCTGCCCCGCCACGACCTCGCCGCGCGCGCCGAACAGCCGGCGCGAGACGACGCGCGACTGCGACACCACGCTGTCGCCATAGAGGAACAGGAAGAACAGGGCGAGCAGACACACGATGAACAGCATCGCGCGGCGCACGGCGCCGGCGCCCAGCATCGCGCCGAGCTCGCGCGTCGAAGAGGTGTTGAGCTGCTTCAGAAGGTCTTTCGCCCAGCCCGCATGCGCGAGATTTTCCGCCCACCATTGCGTGATCCAGGCGCCGACATAGGGCAGGCGCTGGATCGCCTCCGGCGCCGGCAGGCCCGAGTCTCCCGCCATGCGCGCATAATCCACAAGCTGGCGCAACTCGACCAGCGCGCCCGCCGCGAGCAGCGCGACAGGCGCCATCACGCTGAAGCCGACGAGCGCCGTGAACAGAAGGGACGCGAACTCGCCCGAGACACGGCGGCGGCGAACGCGCGTGTAGAGCGGCCACAGCGCCACGGCGAACACGACGGCCCAGGCGAGGGCGTGCAGATAGCCCGACAGGATATAGACGCCCGCGCCGATCAGCAGGGCGCAGACGCCGACGGCGGCCGCGAGCTGGAGCCAGGAACTCGCGTCGCTGGAGAATCCCGTCGCCGTTTCGCGCGGCGCGCCTTGCGTCTCGTCCATTCCGCTATCCCTCGTGCAAGCTTCGCTCATAGGTTGGTTCCGCTCCCGTCCCGCTGACAGTGGCGCCGTCGCCGGACTGCAAGGTCCAGAAGGACAGGGAGGACAGAATAGTCAAACCGCCAAGCGTCAGATAGGCGTCATGCAGCGCATGGATCACTGCCGTCCGGTCCGTTTGCGGCGCGCCGTCGAGAAACCACGCCGCGACCAGCGAACCGACGGCGAGCCCGAAGCTCATCGAGATTTGCTGGAAGGAGCTTGCGATGGTCGCCGCCATGCTGGAGTCGGCCGGCTCAATGTCGGCATAGGCCATGCTGTTGACGCTGGTGAATTGCAGGGAGTTGAAAAAGCCCAGCGCCAGCCCCGTCCCGATGAGAAAGACATAAGGGGTCGCGCTGGTGATGAGGGAATAAAGACAGATGGCGGCGCCGATCATGACCGTGTTGGCGATCAGCACGCGCTTGTAGCCGAAGCGGGCGAGGATCCGCGCCGAGATGACTTTCATGCCCATGGCCGCGGCGGCGGTGGGCATCATCAGCAGGCCGGACTGCCACGCCGGCATCCCGAGCCCGACCTGAAACAGCAATGGCGTCAGAAACGGCAGGCCGCCGACGCCGAGCCGGGTGATGAAGCCGCCGATGACGGAGACGCGAAAGGTGCGCGCCCTGAAAAGCGAGAGCCTCAGGAGGGGGAAGGGGATGCGGCGGGCGTGAAGCCAATAGGCGCCGAGCAGCGCAAGGGCAACGGCGAAAAGCCCCGCGCCGGCTTCCGCCTCGATCTGGTGCTCGCCGAAAATTTCCAGCAGCCAGGACAACAGCGCCGTGCCGGCGCCGAAGAGAAGCAGCCCGGTCCAGTCCAGCGGATGGCGCGTCTCTTCGCGATAATCGGGCATGTAGCGGTGGACGAGCCATTGCGCCACGAGCCCGACCGGGACATTGACGAAGAAGATCACGCGCCAGGACACCCAATTGACGATCAGCCCGCCCACGGTGGGGCCGAGCAGCGGCCCGATCAGGGCCGGGATGATGACGAAGTTCATGGCGCGCAAGAGCTCCGACTTCTCGAAGGTGCGCACGATGGTCATGCGGCCCACGGGCGTCATGAGCGCGGCGCCCGCGCCCTGAAGAATGCGCGCCGCGACCATCTGATGCGCGTTCTGCGCCAGACCGCAGCCGATCGACGACAAAGTGAAGACCGCGATCGCCAGGGCGAACACGCGTCGCGAGCCATAGCGGTCGGCGACCCAGCCGCTCACCGGAAACCCCACGGCGAGGCTGAGGATATAGCTCGCGGCGACGGCCTTGAGGCTCAGCGGCGTGACATGCAGGCTGGCGGCCATGGCCGGAACGGCGGTGTTGACGATGGTGGCGTCGAGTTGCTCCATGAACAGCGCGGCCGCCACCACCCAGGGGAGGGAGCGCTTCACAGTCTCCTCGTCCATGGCCGTCTCCCTTCGCGGGTTCGAACGCGCGGGCGGCGACGTCGTTCGGCCCGCCGCAGCGGAGCCGGTGCAAATTGCGTTGCGCTCCGCTACATTTGGCGGCCATGAACGCGCGTGATCCGAGAGCGGCGGAGACGGCCGAAGCCCCCCGGCCGCGCAAGATCATTCACATCGACATGGACGCGTTCTACGCCTCGGTCGAGCAGCGCGACCATCCGGAGCTGCGCGGCAAGCCGGTCGCCGTCGGCGGCGCCCGGGAGCGGGGCGTGGTGGCGGCGGCGAGCTACGAGGCGCGCAAATATGGCGTGCGCTCGGCCATGCCCTCGGTAACGGCGCGCCGCAAATGTCCGGAGCTGGTCTTCGTGCGGCCGCGTTTCGACGTCTATCGCGCGGTCTCCATGCAAATTCGCGACATTTTCGCGGATTACACGCCGATCATCGAACCACTCGCGCTGGATGAGGCCTATCTCGACGTCACCGACACTCTGAAAGGCGTGTCCTCAGCCACCCAAATCGCGGAAGAGATCCGCGCCCGCATCCGGGAGGCGACTGGCCTCACCGCGTCCGCCGGCGTTTCCTACAACAAGTTTTTGGCCAAGATCGCGTCGGATTACCGCAAGCCGGACGGGCTGTTCGTGATCACCCCAAGACAGGGACCGGGCTTTGTGGAAACGCTGGAGGTCGGCCGCTTTCATGGCGTCGGCCCGGCGACGCGCGCGAAGATGAACCGGCTCGGCATTGAAACCGGCCTCGACCTCAAGGCGCAGTCGCTGGCGTTCCTCCAGCAGCATTTCGGCAAGGCGGGCGCATATTATTACTGGATCGCGCGCGGCGTGGACGAGCGGCCGGTGCGCGCCAATCGTCTGCGCAAGTCCATCGGCGCCGAAAACACATTCATTCAAGATGTCTTCACCCTGCCGGCGGCGCGCGAGGCGCTGGCGCCGATCGTCGACAAGGTCTGGCGCGCCTGCGAGAAGAATGGCGTTCGCGGGCGAACCGTGACTCTCAAGGTGAAATACGCCGACTTTCACCAAATCACCCGCGCGCGCACGATCGAGGCGCCGGTTGCATCGCGGGAGGATTTCGAACGGATCGCGCTGGAGCTGCTGGCGCCGGTGTTTCCGGCCGCCGAGGGCGTGCGCCTGCTCGGCGTCAGCCTGTCGTCGCTGGAGAGCGCCGGCGCGGCGCCGCGGCAGCTTCGCTTCGACCTTTCGTCGTGACTGGCGCGGCGACGCCGGGAGCGCCGCCGCGCCGGGATCGTCAGTCCTCGAACACGCCTTCCAGCGCGTAATGGGAGATGGTCTTGCGATTGGCGATGAGCTGGTCGACCGTCGGCTCGCCCTTCAGGGCGCGGGAGATCGCGAGCTTCGTCGCCTCGTAATTGGTGCGATAGAGATCCTTCTTGTCGAGGTTCTCGTCGGTGGCGCAGCGCGGATCGAGCCAGACCATGATGATCATGCACAGCTCGTTGGCCTGAGCCTTCGGAATGAGTCCTTCCGCGACGCAGTCGACGATGGCGTCGGCGGTCGCCGCCTGAAGCACGCCGCCGAGCAGCTCGACATAGGCTTCCGACTTCACCGTCATCTTGGTGGTCATCATCGTGGCGGGGCGGACCTGCTGGTTGAGGTCGCGGATGACGAACATGCGCGGATGGCCGGCGACCTGTCCGGTCATGGAGGCGAAGGCGTGGCCGACCGGGCCCTTCACATTGCCGATCAGCACTTCCGGCATCGCATCGGTATATTGCCCGTCCGCCGCGAGGACCGTCGCCTCGCCCGTCGCCAGCCAGATCTGTTCGCTCATGATGTCTCCTCACTGAAGTCGATATGCGCGCCAAGGCGCGAGTCGCCGGTCTGGCGATGAGAGGCGTCGGCGGTCGAAGATCGCCGGGTGGGGTTCAAGCCGCTGCAGCCGTGATGGGGCTGACCCCACCCGACCCCGCTTCGCGGGGCCACCCTCCCCGCAAGGGGGAGGGATTGGGCTCACGATCAGCGTGGCTCGCTCTAACATCGCGCGCAGGCGCCTGTCACCCGCGCGCGATCTCCGCCGCCTTGCGGCCTGTCAGCGCGGCGAGCGTCGTGTTTTCTCTCTCCAGCGCGGCGATGAGGCCGCGCTTGATGCGCCCGGCGAGGCCCGGCCCTTCATAGATCAGCGCCGAATAGAGCTGCACCAGCGTCGCGCCGGCTTCGATCTTGCGCAGCGCGGTCTGGGGGTCGCCGACGCCGCCGGCTCCGATGAGCGGGAACTGTCCCTCGACGCGCAGGAAGGTTTGCGCCAGCATGTAAGTGGACAGCGGGAAGAGCGGCGCGCCGGACAGGCCGCCGCCCTGCGCCGCGAGCGGCGAGCGCAGCGTTCCCGGGCGCGAGATGGTGGTGTTGGAGACGATCATGCCGTCCACGCCCCGCGCGCGGGCGACGCGCACGACGCCGTCGAGCTGTTCCAGCGTGAGGTCGGGGGCGATCTTCAGCAGCACCGGGCGGCGCGCGGCGGCGGCGTCCCGGGTCTCGATGACGCGGGCGAGAAGATCGGAGAGCGCCTCGGGCTCCTGAAGGTCCCGCAGGCCCGGAGTGTTCGGCGAGCTGACGTTGATGGTGAAATAGCTGGCCACATCCGCGAAGGCTTTCACGCCCGCGACATAGTCCGCGACGCGGTCGGCGGCGTCCTTGTTGGCGCCGACATTGACGCCGACGACGCCCCGGCGGGCGCGCCGCGACAGACGCGCCAGCGCCGGCGCATGACCCTCATTGTTGAAGCCGTAACGGTTGATGACGCCGCGGTCCTCGGGAAGCCTGAAGGCGCGCGGTCGCGGGTTGCCGGGCTGGGCGCGCGGGGTCAGCGTGCCGACCTCCACGAAGCCGAAGCCGAAACCGAGCATGGCGTCGGGCGCCTCGGCGTCCTTGTCGAAGCCGGCGGCGAGACCGATCGGATTCGGAAAGTCGAGGCCGAAGGCGGAGACCGCCAGGCGCGGATCGTCTTGCGCGGGGGCGCGGCCCGGCAGCAGTTTCAGCCCGGCGATGGTCGCGCGATGCGCGTCCTCTGGGTCGAGCAGGCGCAGGACGGGCAGGGCGAGGCCGAAGGCGTCCATCACAGAAGATCCCTGAAATCATGGCCCCAGTCGCGCAGCGGCAGCGGCGCGACGCGGGCGACGGCGTCGAGAGAGAGCGGCGCGTAGAGATGCGGGAACAGCGCGCCGCCGCGCGACGGCTCCCATTTCAGCGCGTCGCCGAGCTTGCCGGCGTCGACGGCGACGAGCAGCAGGTCGCTCTGGCCGGAGAAATGTTTCGCGGCCGTCTCGGAGGCTTGGTCGGCGGTGGAGAAATGGATGTAGCCGTCGGCAAGGTCGATCGCCGCGCCGTGGAAGACGCCCGCCGCTTCGGCCGCGCGCCATTCGGGCGCGGAGATGATCTTGTAGATGAGAGTCATTGTATCTCTTTGAGCCGATGAGGCGCCCAACCTCTCCCTTACGGGGAGGTCGACGGCCGAAGGCCGGCGGGTGGGGTTCTTTCAGCTCCGTGCATGATGGCGCTTGACCCCACCCGACCCCGCCTTCCGGCGGGGCCACGGCGCTGGAGGGTTTCTATTCCGCCGCCCGCGCCTCGGACTGTTTCTCGCCCTTTCTCGGCAAACGCGCGATCATGGCGATCAGCGCGCGGTCGGAGAGCGCCACGAGGCGCTCGCCGCGGTTGAGCCAGCTCACAGCCTCCTCGATGGTTTCCGCGTCGGCGATCTTGGCCTCGGCGACCGCGCGGTCGGAGGTGATCGCGCCGCGCTGGCGCGGCTTGCGGGTCGGCAGCCAGGCTTCGTGCAGTTCGCGCAGCTCGGGATCGGCGTGGATGGCGGCGACGCCATTGACCTCGTCCTCCTCCGAGCGGGCGAGCGCCCTGGAGAGCGCCTTGCCGCGCTTGGCGATCGGCGGAGTCGTCGTTTCCTCGGGCGTCACCAGCACGCCGGCGCGGCGGAACACGAGCCCCAGCCAGCGCTGGCTGGTGAGCCAGGAGATCGGAATGGCGAGAATGAGGCCCGCGATCGTCGGGGACATCCAGGCCACCAGCGACGGCGAGATCAGCAGGCCCGCGACGAGGCTCAGCGCGCCCAGCGCCACATGGGCGCGGTGGCGGCGCACAATGTCGATGAAGGGCACAGAACCATCGTCGCGCCGCTGCGGGTCCCAGCCCGTGTCGAAGCCGAAGACGATATGCACGACATGGCCGGTCTGGATCAGCATCATGATCGGCGCCAGCAGCGCCGACAGGACGATCTCGAACAGCGTGGAGATCAGCAGCATGATCACGCCGCCCGAGCCCCGGCGGGTGTCGGGCTCATAGATCGCGACGAGCAGGCCGAAGAACTTGGGCGCGAGCAGAATGCCCATGGTGAGCGCGAAGAGCTCCAGCGACCGTTCGGCGTCGAAGCGCGGGAAGGTCGGGAACAGCGCGAATTCGCTGGTGAAATACTCCGGCTTGAAGTAGCTCGCCTGGAAGACGATCACGATGCCGACGAGCAGTTGCAGCAGCCACAGTGGCGACGTCAGATAGCCGAAGATGCCGGTCAGGAAGTGCTGGCGCGAGGCCCAGCTCAGACCGCGCGAGAAGAGAACGCGCGAGTGCTGGAGGTTGCCCTGGCACCAGCGCCGGTCGCGGATCGACAGGTCGATGAGCGAGGGCGGGCTTTCCTCATAGGAGCCGCCGAGCGTCGGCATCATGTAGACCGCATAGCCCGCGCGGCGGATGAGCGCCGCCTCGACGAAGTCATGCGACAGGATATGGCCGCCGAACGGCGGCTTGCCGCGCAGGTCCGGCAGGCCGCAGTGGCGGGCGAAGGCCTCCGTCCGGATGATGGCGTTGTGGCCCCAGTAATTGCCGTCGCGACCCATCCAGCAGGAGAGGCCCACCGCGATCACCGGCCCATAGATGCGCGCGGCGAACTGCTGCACGCGGGCGAACAGCGTGTTGCGGTTGATGATCAGCGGCAGCGTCTGGATGATCCCGGAGTCCGGGTCCGCCTCCATCGCGGCGGCGAGCCGCACGATCGTCGGGCCGGTCATCAGGCTGTCGGCGTCGAGCACGACCATATGCGCGTAGGCGCCGCCCCAGCGCGTCACGAAATCCTCGATATTGCCCGCCTTGCGGCCGATATTCTTCTCGCGGCGGCGATAGAAGATGCGCGCCTTGGGGCCAAGGCGCCGGCGGATCGCGATGAAGGCGCGCTCCTCCGCGATCCAGACGTCGGGATTGGTCGTGTCGGAGAGGAAGAACCAGTCGAAATGCTCGCCGAGGCCGGTCGCCTGCACATCCTCGTAGATGGTCTGCAAGGCCGCGAAAACGCGGCTCGGCGCCTCATTGTAGATCGGCATGACGACGGCGGTCTTCTCGCGCAGCGTCTCCGGCAGGGCGGGAGCCGGCCGCTTCGAGAGCAGCGCGCCGAAGCCGACGACCGCGCTCGCGAAACTCAGCGCGATCCACGAGAAATTGAGCACGAACAGCGCAAGCAGCGCCCATTTCAGGGTCGTGACGCCGCCGACGTCGATGACCTTGTACATCTGCCAGCCGCCATAGACGGTGAGCGCGAGGCCGCCGCCGAAGGTGACGAGCCGGGCCAGCCAGGGCGTCTGCCACAATTGCGGCGCGAGCGGCTTGCGGAACTGCTGCCGGCGGTCGAATTTGAACAGATTCTGCGCCGGCATGGAGAGCCGGTGCTCGTTCGGGGTCGGCGCGGTGGCCGCGGGGTCTTTGGGGGCCGGCGCCGACAGGGTGGAGTCGACAGGCGCGATTGTCAGGGAGTCCATCGATAAAGCCAGGTTTCGCTGAGCGGCTCCTCATCCGCGCGCAGGACGAGGCGAATTTCGCAGTAGGTCTCGCCGGCGGGATCGACGTCGAACACGACGCGGCACGTCTTCGCCTGCGGATTGAGAAACGTGCGGACGTTGGTGGCTGATCCCGGGGATGTGGTCAAGGCGGCGGAAAGACGCGCTGTTTTTTGCTGGTCGGCGAGACCGTCGCCCGAAAAAACGACAACAAAACGGCGACGCTTGGTTCCGGGAACATGGCCCGCCCGGGCGTGCACGGCCGTCGCCAGCGGCGGCCGGCTCGGAGGCTCCCAGCACCAGAACTGCCGGTAGGCGAACGTCGCCTGCCCGCCGCCGGGGAGAGGCGCCTTCGGCCGCCAGTAAGTGACGATATTCTCGTTGTTTTCGGACTCCGAGGGAATTTCGACGAGTTGCAGGGCGCCCTCGCCCCAGTCGCCCAGCGGCTCGATCCAGAGCGACGGACGGCGCTCCCAGTGCTGATCGTCGTCCTGATAGTCGGCGATGTCGCGGTTTCTGACCAGCGCGCCGAAGCCTTTCGGGTTCACGTCGACGAAGGAGGAGAACTGGAGCTCCTCGCGGTTGGAGACCGGGCGCCACAGCCATTCGCCCGCGCCGGTGAGCATCTGGATGCCGTTGATCGCCGCGGCCATGGGCCGCAGGTCGTCGTTGCGCCGGCGCGAATCGAGCGGCGTGTGGAGCGAGGCGGCGGCGAAGCCCGCGAGGCCATAATGATCGACGTTGGTGCGGGGAAAGAGCGTCAGTTCCGTGTCGATGAGCGTCGCCTCGCCGGGCCGCACGGTGAAGCGGTAGACGCCCGCGACGCTCGGCGAATCGAGCAGGGCGTGAATGACGAGCGCATTGTCGCCCAGCACCGGCTTCTCGATCCAGAAGCTGCGGAAGGCCGGGAATTCCTCTCCGCGCGGGTCCGCTGTGCGGATCGACAGGCCGCGCGCCGTGACGCCGAGATTCTGGCCGGCGGCCACCGCGCGATAGAAGCTCGCGCCCTGGAAGATGGCGAGCTCCGCCTCGCCGCCGCCGGGCTGGGCGTGCAGCACGCGGAAGCCCGAATAGCCCAGATCGGGCAGCTTCTCGGGGATTTTCAGGGCGCCATAGTCGAAGCGCCCGGAATCATAGGCGATTTTCGTCGCCGCGCCATTTTCAATGACGAACAGGTCCACCGCGGCGGTGAAAATATTGCCCCGGTGCAGCGGCTCTATGGAGAAACCGCGGTTCTCGCCCGACCAGAGCGCGGCGCCGGGTTTCGTCTTGATGCCGACGAATTGCTCATAGGACAGGCTGGCGAAGGGCTCCCGCAAATCGGTCGGCGGCGCCGCATAGGGTTTGGCCGCCAGCGCGCGCGCGAGTTCGACGATCATCTCGCGGCTGAACGGGGCGGGAGGGTTTGGCGTCGTCGGTTGCGGCCCTTGCGCCTGTGCGACTGAAGGCGCGAGGCCCGAGGCAAGGGCGCCGAGGGCCGCTTTCAAAACGTCTCTTCGTTCAAACATCGAGGAACCGGGCAGGAGCTGAAGGCTGTCTATGTGTCGCTTCGCTTCTCTATAGAAGAATTTCGGCGAACAAAAAGCGTTTAATTGAAGCAGCCCGGCCGCGTCCCGGCGTCGCGGCCGCCCTTGCCCTCGGCGCGGCGAATCTGCAAGAAACGACGTGCAGCCCGCCGCTTTCCGGCGCGCAACTCTGAAACCAAAGGCCCATATGCCGAGCTCCCGCAAAGCTCTCGCGATCGTCCTCGCCGCAGGGGAGGGCACGCGCATGAAATCGGATGCGCCGAAGGTGCTGCATCAGGTGGCCGGGCGCTCCATGCTCGCCCATGTGCTGACGGCGGTCGCCGAGGCGGGGGTCGAGTCGGTCGCCGTCGTCCTGGGGCCGGGGCGCGACGACGTGCGCGCCGAGGCCCTGCGGCTGGCGCCGGGCGCCATGACCTTCGTGCAGGCCGAGCGGCTCGGCACCGCGCACGCCGTCCTTGCGGCCCGCGAGGCCATCGCCGCCGGCTGCGACGATCTTCTGGTGCTGTTCGCCGACACGCCGCTCGTGACCGGCGCGACCATCCGCGCCCTGCGCGCGGGGCTGGCCGAGGGGGCGGGCGTCGTGGCGCTGGGCTTCGTCGCCGCCGACCCCTTCGGCTACGGGCGGCTGATTCAGGACGCCGCCGGCCGGCTCGTGGCCATCCGCGAGGAGAAGGACGCGAGCGAGGCCGAGCGCGCCATCCGCCTCAGCAACGCCGGGCTGATGGCCCTTGACGGCGCCCGCGCCCTCGATTGGCTCACCCGCATCGGCAACGCCAACGCCAAGGGCGAATATTATCTCACCGACGTCATCGAACTCGCCCGGACGGACGGGCGGGACGCGCAAGTGGCGCTGGCGGCGGAGACCGAGGTTCTCGGCGTCAACGACCGCATCCAGCTCGCCCGGGCGGAGGCCGTCGCGCAGGACCGCCTGCGCCGCGCCGCCATGGCCGCCGGCGTCACCATGATCGCGCCCGAGACGGTGTTCCTGTGCGCCGACACGCTTTTCGGACGTGACGTCCTCATCGAGCCCCATGTCGTGATCGGCCCCGGCGTCTCCATCGGGGACAAGGCCGTGATTCACGCCTTCTCGCATCTGGAGGGCGCGCGCGTCGGCGCGGGCGCGACGATCGGCCCCTTCGCGAGGTTGCGGCCGGGCGCCCAACTCGCCGAAAAGGCGAAGGTCGGCAATTTCGTGGAGATCAAGAACGCCAGCGTCGCGGCGGGCGCCAAGGTCAATCATCTGACCTATATCGGAGACGCCGACATCGGCGCGAACGCCAACATCGGCGCCGGGACGATCACCTGCAATTACGACGGTTTCTTCAAATATCGCACCGAGATCGGCGAGAACGCCTTCATCGGCTCGAATTCGGCGCTCGTCGCGCCGGTGAAGATCGGCGCCGGGGCCTATGTCGGCTCCGGCTCGGTGGTGACCAGGGACGTGGCCTCCGATTCGCTCGCCGTGGCGCGCGGGCGCCAGATGGAGAAAGCCGGCTGGGCCGCGGCCTTCCGCGCCGCGCAGGCGGCCAAGAAAACAAAGAAGTAAGGAAGCGGCTGCATTTTTGCCGCAGGAACACGCCTTTTTCTGAAAAAGGGGGGAGCCGGTTCGCCCACCCTTTTGCGGCTGCGCGCCGCGACTGGCGACGCTTTTGCTCTGTAACCGTTTACTGGAGGCAGCATGTGCGGGATCGTGGGCATTCTGGGCAAGGGCCCGGTTGCGGGACAACTCGTCGAGGCGCTCAAGCGCCTCGAATACCGCGGCTATGATTCCGCCGGCGTGGCGACGCTGGAGCGGGGTCGCCTGACCCGAGTGCGGGCGAGCGGCAAGCTCAAGAATCTCGAGGAGAAGCTGGCCGCCTCGCCGCTCGCGGGTGAAATCGGCATCGGCCACACCCGCTGGGCGACGCATGGCAAGCCGACCGAGGACAATGCGCATCCCCACGCCGCCGAACGGGTCGCGGTGGTTCACAACGGCATCATCGAGAATTTCCGGGAACTGCGGGAAGAACTGATGGCGCGCGGCCATGTCTTCGCCTCCCAGACGGACTCGGAAGTGGTCGCCCATCTCGTCGCCGAGGGCCTGAAGGCAGGCGCCAGCCCCGAGGCCGCCGTCGCGGCCGCGCTGAAGCGGCTGAAGGGGGCGTTCGCTCTGGCGTTCCTGTTCGACGACCAGCCCGATCTGCTCATCGGCGCCCGGCGCGGCTCGCCGCTCGCCGTGGGCTGGAGCGAGGAGGGCGTCTATCTGGGCTCCGACGCATTGGCGCTCGCGCCCTTCGCCACCTCGATCGCCTATCTCGATGAAGGCGACTGGGTGGTCCTGCGCCGGGACGGCGCCCGCTTCTTCGACGCGTCGGACAAGCCCGTGGAGCGCCGCCGCCTGCCGCTGACGCCGGGCTCCTTTCTGGTCGACAAGGGCAATTACCGGCACTTCATGGCCAAGGAGATTCACGAGCAGCCGGAGGTCGTGGGGCGCACGCTCGCCCATTATCTCGATCTCGCGGAAGGCGTCGTCCGGCTGCCCTTCGAGCTGACCTTCGACCCGAACGCGCTGACGCGCGTGACCATTTCGGCTTGCGGCACCGCCTATTACGCCGGGCTTCTGGCCCGCTACTGGCTGGAGCGCTTCGCACGGCTCTCGGTCGAGATCGACATCGCGTCCGAGTTCCGCTACCGCGACCCGCCGCTTCCCGGCGGGGGGCTGATGATCCTCGTCTCCCAGTCCGGCGAAACCGCCGACACGCTGGCGGCGCTGCGTTACGCGCGCGAGCATGGCCAGCACATTCTCTCCATCGTCAATGTCGACACCTCGACCATCGCCCGCGAGAGCGACACGGTGGCGAAGACATTGGCCGGTCCGGAGATCGGCGTCGCCTCGACCAAGGCCTTCACCTGCCAGCTCGCGGTGTTCGCCTGCCTCGCGCTGGCGCTCGGACGCGCGCGGGGCGTCCTGAGCAGGGAGCGCGAACGCGAGCTCGTCGCCGAACTGGTCGCGGCGCCGGGCCAGATGGCCGAGGCGCTGAACCGCGAGGCGCAGATCGAGCCCGTCGCCCGCGACGTCGCCCGCGCCTCCAGCGTGCTCTATCTCGGCCGCGGCCCCTCCTTCCCGCTATCGCTGGAAGGCGCGCTGAAGCTCAAGGAGCTCTCCTATATCCACGCCGAGGGCTACGCCGCCGGAGAGCTGAAGCACGGGCCGATCGCGCTCATCGACTACGCCATGCCGGTGATCGTGCTGGCGCCGCCCGACGCCAGTCTGGAAAAGACCGTGTCCAATCTTCAGGAAGTCGCGGCCCGCGGCGGCCATCTGATCCTGATCGGCTCGCCGCGCGCCAGGCGGGAGGCGGCCGCCGAACTGGCGGGCTTCGTCGAGATGCCGGAAAGCGTGGCGGGGGCCTTCGCGGCGCTGGTCTATGCGGTTCCGGTCCAGCTTCTCGCCTATCACGTCGCGACCTTCATGGGCAAAGACGTGGATCAGCCGCGCAATCTGGCGAAAAGCGTCACGGTGGAGTAGCGGCCGAGGCCGGGGATCGACGGGGCCCATGACGGGCGAGGGCAAGGCGTCTCTTGCGCATCTTGTTTTCCAGTAACGAGGATTTGTCGCAGGTCGCCTTCCTCGCGCGGCGGCATTGACAGCAGGCGGCCCGAACTGGTCTATGCGGGACCAGAGCGCCTCGCGCCGCCTCGCTTTAGCCAGGGAATTTCTGCCGTTGCTCGCATCCATCCCGCCCGCCTATGTCGCCCCCTTCGAGCGGGCCTGGCGTAACCGGGAGCTGATCCGCGCCGTGGTGCGGCGCGAATTCATCTCGCGCTTCCGCGGCTCGCTGCTCGGCCCCGCCTGGGCGGTCCTGTCGCCGCTGATCATGCTGCTCACCTATACGGTGCTGTTCTCGATCACCGTGCCGCAACTGTCGACGGGCATGAGCCTGACCGATTATTCGAGCGGAATCTTCATCGGGCTGATCGTCTTCAACCTCTTCAGCGAGCTCGCCTACCGGGCGCCCATGCTGCTGCACGAGCATGTGAACTTCGTGAAGCGCTCGATCTTTCCCAGCGAGACCATCGCCTGGACGGCGACCATCCGCGCCTTCATCTACGCCGCCGTCGCCTTCGGCGTCTATATCGGCTTCCGGCTGGTGACGGCGGGAACGCTGCCTCTCACCATTCTGCTGACGCCGCTGCTCATCGCGCCATTCGCGCTCTTCCTTCTGGGCGTGGTCTGGTTCCTGATGGCGCTGGGCGCCTTCACCCGCGACGTCGCGCATATCATGGCGTCGATCGTGCCGGTGCTGATGTTCGCGACGCCGATCTTCTATCGGCTGGAGCAGATCGACCAGATCTCCCCCTCCACCGCCATCTGGTTGCGCCTCAATATCGTCGGCGACTATATCGAGATGATGCGCGCCCTCGCGCTTGATGGGCGGCTTCCGAACGTCTTCGCCTATCTCGTCATCGTCGCGGTCTCCGTCGCGGTCTTCGTGGCGGGCTACCAGTTCTTCATGCGCTACAAGTCGGTCATCGTCGATGTCATCTGAGCCCTCCATCCGCTGCGCGGGCATCGGGAAAGCCTTCCAGCTCTACGCGCATCAGAACGACCAGTTGAAGCAGGTGCTCTTTGGTCTGTGGAAGAAATTCTACACGGAGAAATGGGTTCTCCACGATGTGAATTTCACCGTGGCGCAGGGGGAGCACGTCGGCATCATCGGCCGCAACGGCGCCGGCAAGACGACCCTGCTGCAAATCCTGTGCGGCATCACCATGCCGACCAAGGGGTCTTTCGAGGTCAAGGGACGGGTGGCGCCCATTCTCGCGCTGGGCTCCGCCTTCGACGGGCTGTTGACGGGCCGTGAGAACGCGCGCATCGGCGCCGCCATCCTGGGGCTTTCCCGCAAGGAGGTCGACGCCCGGATCGAGAGCATCGCCGCCTTCGCGGACATCGGGTCGTTCTTCGAGCAGCCCATGCGCACCTATTCCATGGGCATGATCTCGCGCGTCGCCTTCGCGATCTGCGCCCATGCGGACGCCGATGTGCTCATCGTCGACGAGGCGCTGTCGGTCGGCGACGCCATCTTCCAGGCCAAATGCGAGACATACATCAAGGATTTCAGCCGCAAGGGCACGATCCTGATGGTGTCCCATGATCTGGGCTTCGTGGCCGACATCTGCGACCGCGTCCTGTGGCTGGACAAGGGCGTCGTGCGGGAAATCGGCGAACCGCGCCGCGTCATCGACGCCTACAAGTCGGCGGTCCGCGACGAGCAGCAGAGTCAGGCGGCGGGCGCGGCGTAGCCCGGCGTCGTCGCGACGGGCCCATAGCGCGTCGGCCGCGGGCTGTAGTTCAGCCGCGCGATTATCCAGACTGACAGGCCGATCTCCAGGAACAGAAAGCCGGCGAGCAGCAGCGCGAACCAGGCGCTGATGCGCAGGAGCGACTCCAGCGCGACCAGATAGACGATATGCGCCACGGGAATGGCGATGATGGGCAGGCTTCCCGAGGCGCCGCGCCGGCCGGTGATGTTGCCGAAGGTGAGCGTCAAAGCCATGGCGAGCAGCGTGTGCGCGACCGCCAGCGCCGGGACGCCGAACCGCTTGGCGGCCTCGGCCATCCACTCTCCATATTGGCGCGGATCGCCCCGGGCCGTCGACAGATTGGCGACGAAGTCGGCCGCCGACAGCTCATAGACGCCGCGCCAGCCGCGTTCGGGCATGGAGCTGCTGCCCTGCAAGGGCAACGCCATGGCATATTCGTCGAAATTGGCGATGCGCACTTCGTTGCTGGTGATTGACCGGGTCTGGATGCTGCCGTTCGACAGGGCGACGATGACGCCGGCGTCGTTGCGCCGGAACTCGGCGCGCGCGGCGGTGATCGTCTCCTCCTGCATCTTCTCGACCGACAATTGGCGCAGGAAGAGATTGGCGGCGATGTCGGGCGTGATCCAGCGTTCGATGTAGAGCGTCTTCCCACCCGCCGAGAAGGTGTAGAAATGCGCCGCGTCGAGCATGCGGTGATTCAGGGAATTGCGCACGATGTTCAGCACGTCCTGCATGTTGCTGGAATAATGCGGCGCGAGGAAATTGGACAGAAGGTAGCCAAGCAGGACGATGCCGGCGGCAAGGCTCAGCGCGGGCCGGCAGATCGACCAGGCCGACAGCCGCAGCGCGTAGAGAACGGCGATCATGCCCTCGCTCGCCATGCGCGAGAATTCCAGGGCCGTGGCGACGCCGACGGCCATGGGCAAGGTGACGAAGGCCACGGTGGGCGTCACGCCGACGAGCGCGGGGATGACGAGCCCGCCGCGCACCGCCGCCGGCGGCAACTGGTAGAGCAGATAGGAGAGAACGACCGGGACCGACAGCGCAAGCTGCACGACGAGGACCGTCAGGCCCACGCGCTTGAGAAGAAATGAGAACAGCAGACGCGGCATGGCCTCTCGCTCGCTCCTCTTCGTCCTTGCGGGACGACGGGACGTTAGATCACTTTCTGAACCGCGCCCAGGCTGCCTTCGAATACTCCGTCCAGGCGGCGTCGAAGACGCCGCGCGCGGGCAGGGCGGTCGCGCCCGCCCAGTGGCAGAAGTAGATTTCCTTCCCATCCACATCGAGGGGCTTGCCGTCGCGGAAGGTCACGCCCGCCGCCTTGTAGAAGCTCTCGTGCGAGGAGTCCGGCACGACATTGGGCAGCAGCGCGATTTTCACGCCCCGGCGGTGCGTGACGAAATTGACGAGCGGCTGCGCAAAGAGCTGCCCGCGCTTGCGGACGTCGTGGAAGATCTCCGCGTCGGTCTTCATCGTCTCGATGAAGTCGGAGAGCTTCAGATATGTGTTGGACGTGACCCAGAAGCCATCGTTGAAGAGCAGCACGTCCTTCAGGAAGGGATAGGCGCCGCGCCGGTCGTTGTAGACATATTCGAAGCTCGGCGAGGCGACGATGAACTCGCGCTTGCCCGCCTCCAGCCGGCCGAACAGGGGCGTGAAGTCCCTGAACAGGATGACGTCCACATCGACATAGACGACTTCGTCGAGCGGCAGGGCGAGGGCCTGAAGCTTGCGCAGCCGCCGCCGGTTGTTGTTGAAGAATCCGGGATAGAGCTCATGGGAGAGCCGGTCGATCTCCACCGGCTCCTCGGCGACGAAGGTCGCCCCGTAGAGGTCCGCCGCCCGGCGGGTCATCTCGACATTGTCGTCGTAGGGAATGAGATAGAGGGGCAGCGACGGGTTGGTGTCGCGGTAGCTCTCCAGGAACGGCAGCAGCCAGTCGATGATCTTGTCGTTGCCGACGATGGCGACGCCATAGCGCTTGGCGGGCGCGGCCGAGCCGGTCTCGGCGTCGGGGGCCCGCAGGGGTGGATTCGGGAGACGAAGGCTCATATAGGGGGTGTACTTGTAAAATTCAGGCAAAAGCAAGGGGGCGGTCGGTTGGACGAGATTCCCGGTGCTCCCGGCCAGCCACTGGCGGGAAAAACGGTCGCCGTCGTGCACGCCGCCTGGCACAGTTGCGGCAGTTATCAGGTCAATGTCAGCCAGATCGCCGCCTATCGTGCGCTCGGCGCAAGGGTGCTCTCCGTCGCCATGATGGACGACCTGGTCGGCGGTCCGGTCAACGCCGGACGTTGGCCCGCCTATGTCGAGGCGACGAAGGGCATTGGCGCGGATCGGCGCTTCTATTCCGCGCCCCCCCTCGCCGCCATCGCGGGCCGGCTGCTCGTCGACGGCTGGTGGCGGCTGATCCATGGCGACCAGGCGAGCTGGCTGATCGAACTCGCCAAACGCGCGCCGGCGCCGGAGGGGATCGCGGACGGGTCGATCGACCTCATCCACGCCAACCATTATTTCACGCTGCCCTTCGTGGAGACGCTGAAACGCGGGCGCCGCGTTCCCGTGCTGCTGGAGACCCAGGACATTCAGGCGCGGCAATATGTCCTGCGCAACAAGGGTGGCTTTTTCATCCCGCCGCATGCGACCTATACTGCCATGCTCAAGACGGAACTGGACTGGATGCGCCGCGCCGATCTCTGCGTCCACCTCAACGAGGAGGAGCATCGCGACTTCCAGCAGCTCCTGCCGGAGGGCCGCCATGCGCTCATTTACCCGGCCGTTCCGGAGACCCCGCGCGCAAGGGGGCGGGAGATCATCATCGTCGCCAGCGACAATTACGCCAATTATCTGAGCCTGCGCTGGTTTCTCACCGAGGTCGTCCCGCTCGCGCAGGGGGCGCAGGTGGCGATCTACGGAAATATTGACGGCGGCGTGAGGAAGCGCGACCCCGAACTCTTCGAGGCGCATCGCGCCCTGTTCAGGGGGCGGGTCGAGGATATTGGCGCGGTCTACGCCGGCGCCGGCTGCGTCCTGCTGCCGACGGTGGAGGGGCATGGCCTGTCGATCAAGGCGGTCGAGGCGCTGTCCTGCGGCGCGCCGCTGGTCGCGACGCCGCTCGCCTTCCGGGGCATGCGCGTCGATCCGTCGGCGCTCGCCAATGTGGCGCTGGCCCAGGACGCGGCCGAGTTCGCCGCCTTCTGGCGGGCCGCCCAGCAGCGGGCGGAACGTGGCGAGGCGCCGCGCGCCGACAGCGCGACGCGCCGGCTCTATGAAGACGCTTTCAGCCCGCAGGCCTATGCGCGGGCGCTCGCCCAGGCCCTGGAAACCGTGCCGGCATGAGCGGGCCGTCGCTCGCAGGCCGTCGCGTGGCCCTGCTGCATCCGGCCTGGCACTCCTGCGGAACCTATCGCGTCGTCGTCGGACAGATCGAGGCCTATCGCGCGCTCGGCGCGGAGGTTTCGCCGGTCGCCGTCAGCCTTGATCCCGGCTACGTTCCCGAGCGCGACTGGATCTGGAAATCCTTCCGGGAGGCGACGCCGGAGCTCGACGCCGGCCCTCGCCACTTCGGCGGCGCGCCGCTGCATGTCGTGTTCAGCCCCGACTTTCTGGGGCGAGTCCTGTGGCCCTATCTGCATGGGGATCAGGCGGTGATCCGGCTTGGTCTGACCGAACGCGCGCGGCTGTCGCCCGGCGTCGAAGAGCGGGACTACGATCTCGTTCATTGCAACCATTTCTTCCTGATGCCGGTGGCCCGCCGCCTGGCCCATGGCCGCGCGCCGATTCTGCTGGACACGCATGACCTCCAGACCCGGCAGTTCGACATGATGAACGAGGGGATGCCCTGGCTGCGGCCGCGCGCGACCTACGACTCCATGCTCGCGCAGGAGCTGGAGGCCATGAGGGGCGCCGATCTGCTGCTGCATCTCAATGCGCAGGAGGCCGAGGAATTCCGCCGCCTTCTGCCCGAGAAGCGGCATGCGCTGCTCTATCCGCCGACGCCGCCCGCCCCGACCGGACCCGGCGGTGACGATATCGTCATCGTCTCCAGCAACAACACCGCCAATGTCGAAAGCCTGATCTGGTTTCTGCGGGAGGTCGCCCCGAAGGCCCCGGGGATCGAGGTGAAGATCGTGGGGAATGTCGATGCTGGCGTGAGGTCGCGCGCGAGCGCGGAATACGCCGCTTATCGCAACTGGTTCCTCGGCCGCGTGGACGATCCCGGCGTCATCTACGCAAAGGCGCGGCTGGCGCTGCTGCCGACGATCAGCGGGACCGGCCTGTCGATCAAGACGGTGGAAGCCATGTCGAGCGGGCTTCCGCTGATCGCGACGCCGCAGGCGCTGCGTGGGCTGGACGCGGAAGCCTTCGAATTGTCGAATGTGACTCTCGCCGACACGGCGGAGGCTTTCGCCGCGGCCTTGCGCGCCGCCGCCGCCGGCAAGCGGGAAGATTCGGGCCGCGCGACGAGTCCGACCCGCGCCTATTACGAAAAGCGCTTTTCGCTCGCCGCCTATCGTCAGGGCGTCGCGGCTCTCGCGGCGCCGCTGCTCGACGGCGCGCCCGGCGGTTCTCTTTGATAAAGAGCCTCTTAGCGGGGACTGTGACCGAAGCGCAACGCGCCCGCTAAATTCGCGGCGGGCGACGCCCCGGCAATTTCGCCATGCATGTCGAGATGTTACTTTGACGCATCTTGTCTTTGTAATGCTGCGCCGATGTACGGGCGGCCTTGCTTTTGGAGCTATCAGATGACTTTCAAGGCTACGGTGCTCGGCGCGGCCGCGTCGCTACTGGCGTTTGGAACAGCCCTCGCCGCCGATCTGCCGAGCTACAAGGCTCCCCCGCCGCCGCCCCCGCCGGCGATGTTCGACTGGTCCGGCTATCACATCGGCGTCAGCGGCGGCTACGCGGGCGGCTCCGCGAGCTACCTCTCCAACATTTACGGTCTCGGCTTTGGCGCCGGCGCGCTTGCGCTCAACAATGTCGGCTCGTCCTATGGCACGAGCGGCTACATCGTCGGCATGCAGAGCGGCGTGAACTGGCAGCTGTCGAACAATATCGTCGTCGGCTATGAATCCGAGTTCAACTACACGGGCGTGAACTCCAACAACAGCGGCAACTGGGGCGGCTTCGCGCTCAACAGCGACATGCGCTGGTTCGGCGCCGAGCGTCTGCGCTTCGGCTACGCCTTCGGCCGTCTCCTGCCCTATGTCACCGGTGGTCTGGCCTATGCCCAGCTCCACACCAACGGCGTGTCTAACGCCGCCGGTCTGCTGTTCCCGACCTCCGACTCGCATTGGCAGGCCGGCTGGACCGTGGGCGCCGGCGTGGAATACGCCCTGTTCAACAACTTCTCGGTCAAGGCCGAATATCTCTACACCAGCCTCCAGGGCGTTTATGGCTCGAGCGCTGGCATGAACGCCTTCGCCCCCGGCGCGCCGGTGGCCTACCGCACCTACATCGGCAACGGTTTCGACACGCATATCGCGCGCGTCGGCGTCAATTATCAGATCAAGAGCCTCGGCGCCCTGATCGGCATGCCCCAGCTCGGCCTGTAACGGTTCGCGCAAATCGCCAGCGACACGAGGCCCGGCTCCCGCAGCCGGGCCTTTTTACTGCGGGCCCCCGGTCTCGACGCCGCGCGCCGATGCGTTATTCTTCTGCTCATGATCCGCACGCCCCCGATTGTTCCGCCTCAAGCCAATCTCTCGCTGCTCTCCGAGCGCTCGCGGGAAATCTTCCGGCAGCTTGTCGACAGCTATCTGGCCACGGGCGAGCCTGTGGGCTCGCGGCAATTGTCGCGCCTGCTGCCCATGACGCTCTCCCCGGCCTCCGTGCGCAATGTGATGCAGGATCTGGAGGAGCTTGGGCTGATCTATTCCCCGCACACCAGCGCGGGGCGCCTGCCCACGGAGCTTGGCCTGCGCTTCTTCGTCGATTCCATGCTTCAGATTGGCGACATCGCGGACACGGAGCGCGCCCGGATCGCGGCCGGGGTCGAGGCGGCGTCCCATGCGCATGATTTCGAAGGCGTGCTGGCGGAGGCGACGAGCCTGCTCTCCGGCCTGACGCGGGTCGCCGGCGTCGTTGTCGCGACGAAAGAGAATGTGCGTCTCAAGCAGATCGATTTCGTTCGGCTGGAGCCGGAGCGCGCCCTCGCCATCCTCGTGGCGGACGACGGAACGGTGGAAAACCGGGTGATCCCGGTGTCACGTGATCTGCCGGCCTCGGCGCTGATCGAAGCGGCGAACTATCTCAACGCCCGCATCACGGGCCGCACGCTGGCGGAGGCGCGAGAGGGCATAGAGGCCTCACGCCGCGCCGCGCAGATGGAGCTTGACGAACTGACGGCGCGGCTGGTCGAGGCGGGCTTCGCAAGCTGGGCCGGCGCGCCGAGCGACCGTCAACTGATCGTGCGCGGTCAGGCGCATCTGCTGGAGGATCTGACCGCCACGGCGGATCTCGAGCGCGTGCGTCTGCTTTTCGCCGATCTCGAAACCAAGACCGGCGTCATCGATCTTCTCGAACGGGCCGAGCAGGGCGAAGGCGTGCGCATCTTCATCGGCTCGGAGAACAAGCTGTTCTCCCTGTCGGGCTCCTCGCTGATCGCCGCGCCCCTGCGCGACAGCGAGCGCCGCATAATTGGCGCGCTCGGCGTCATCGGCCCGACACGCATCAATTACGCGCGCATCGTGCCGATGGTGGATTACACGGCCAAAATCGTCGCGCGCGTCCTCGGCGCCTGATGACCTCGTGCATGCGCGCGGGGCGCGAAAGGCAAAAGGCCCGCAGCGGTGGCTGCGGGCCTCGTTTCATGCGGTTCGATCAGCGATCCCAGTCGTCGTAATCGTCCCGGTCGCGGCGCCAGTCGCGATCGCGATAGAAGTGATCGTGACGCCGCCAGCCTTCTCCGTAGCCCCAGTGATCTCTCGACCACCAGCAGGCGCCGTTTTCGCAGATGCGCACCGCATGCGCCTGTTGCGCGCCGAGGACGGGGGCCGCCTGCGACGAAGCGGGCGACGCCGCCGCCAATGACGCGCTCGCGCCAAGAGCGGTCGAGAACATCAGGGCGATAAAGAGTGGTTTCATCGGCTCTCGTCCTTCCGATGTTGAAAGCGAAGCGCATTCGCGCTTCGCGGTCCCCCCTATCTGTCGTCGCCTCTTCGGCTTTCAACGCGACGACTGGCTTCAAGCGGTCAGTCGCCGCCTGCTTCTGGCGCGGCGCTTCGGGTGATGCGCGCGCGCCGGGAGCCGCCGCCTCGGCCGGCGCTTGAAAAATATGCGGCGCAATCAGGGGGGCGACGTCGACAGGCCGGGCGAGTCGTCTATTTGGCCTTTCTTAATCCTTTGCAGAGAGGCGACGGCCTCGCCGCCGGCGCCTCCGCTGGATCCGAAAAGGAGTGTCTCGATGCGGCAAATTGCATTCGCAACGCTTGCGGCCTCTCTGGGCGCGCTGGCCGTCTTGGCCACGCCCTCTGTTGGCGCCGCCGGCGTCATGAGCATCACCGGCAAGGAGTCGATCTCGCTTGCGTCCCAGACCGATCAGGTGCACTGGCTTCCCTATCGCCACTGGCATCACGGATGGCGCTGGGGCTACGCGGCCCCCCGGTGGGGTTACGCGCCGCGCTGGAGATATTCACGCTGGGGCTACGCGCGCCACTGGGGCTATGCGCCTCGCTGGGGCTACGCGCGCCACTGGGGCTATGCGCCGCGCTGGGGCTATTCGCGTTGGGGCTATGCGCCGCGCTGGGGCTATGCCTCCCGCTGGGGCTATGCAGCGCCGGCTTGGGGCTATAGCGCCGCCGCCGCGCCTTATTGCGGCTACGGCGCCTCGACCTGGGGCTACAACCCGGTTGGCGGCGCGCTCGGGCTGGCCGCCGCCCCGCTTTGGGCCGCCGGGTCGCTCGCCGGAGCCGCGACCGCTCCGTTGTGGGGCGGCGTCTGGTGGTAATTCGCCGCACGCCATGGACAGGCCCGCGCGGTTCCCGCGCGGGCTTTTTTACGTCTGCCGGAAAGCGTCTTTGCCTGTGCTTTTGACCCGATTCCGGCCGCCAGGGGCGGCTGACGCGCTCCCGACACGAGAATCAGCCACAAAATCGCGCGCCATCCGGCGAGGCTGTGACGATCCACACCTTTTCGCAACGTGTTGAAAGCAGGCGTGAACACGCTCGCCCGGGCGCGTAGATAGCGTAACCTAAACCGTTATCCCTGTTGAGATTTTGCCGCAATCGTCCCCAATAAGGTTTCGTTGACAGACGCTCGACCAGCCCGGTTGATGTGATTGCGGGAGGCAAAAATGGACTCGCTCGATCTCGATCAAGTCGTCGATGAGATCATTCCGAGGGGAGAACAGAATTCAAAAGCGCTGCGGCCTGTAGACCTCGCCCTGCGTCCCACCCTTGGAAACGGAGCGGATGACGCCAATGCCGCGCTCGCGCTTGTCTCGGAGGCTGCTGAAGCAATTCGTAAGCTTGAAGAACAATCCGCCCAGGCCGTCGCCCGCGCGCACAACGCCGCGAACGCCGTGATGGAGAAGCTGGAGCGTACCGTTGAGCGCGCGGAGCGCGCCGAGTCGGCTTTGCGCGCGGCCGAGGCCGAGATCAACGAGCTCACCGCGAACGCCATGCAGGCGCACAAGGATCTCGAAATGCTGAGGTCCGTCCTGGCCGCCCGCGAAACCGATCTGGCTGCGATGGAGCAGCGCGCGATGGCCGCGGAAAAGCGCTCCGAGGAATCGAACGCCGCCATTCAGCGGATCGTCGGCGCCATTCGCACGCAGCTCCCCGTCTCGGGCGATATGGCGGCGGAATAGGCCGGTCCGCCTTCCTTGCAGCGACGCGCGCGGGCCATGACGGCTCCCGCGCGTCGCCGTGATGGCCAGACAGGGTAGCGCATGTCTCTCCACGGGTTCTTTCGCGACAGCCGGGAGCATGAACGCGCCTTCCATCAGGTCCGGATCGCCGCAAGCCAGAGCGTTCAGACCATCGTCGACAGCGTCCTGCATGACATGGCCGTGCTCGATTCCAAGAGCGCGGCCTTGCTGCAATTCATCTCGGTGGTTCTCGCCGCGCTGACCTTCGCCCTTGGCCTCGTCGATGAGCAGGCGCCCTTCGCGCATCTCGTTCGCGCCGGTATTTTCTGCTTCATGAGCGTCTTCGGCGTCGCCGCCTGGATCGATCTGCGATGCCTGCGCTCGCTCGGGCCGTCCCGCGCCTCGCAGGCGCCGTCGTCCGCGGACTTTGAAAACGAGATGCTGACCGAGATTTCGCGCCGCCGCGACAATTACCGCCTGGCGCTGCGCATCACCGAAGTCACGTTCACGCTTCTCGCGCTGTTCATTCTCCTCTGGGTGCTGCTCGCGCGGAGCGGGCGCCTCATCCTCTGATGGCGCCCGGTCATAATCCGAAGGGGTAAGTGTCGGGGGCGCCATGCGGGCGACCCACCGGCAGTGGCGTGACCGGCTTCGTTTCCTCAAACCAGACATAAGCGTCGAACTGTTCCGCCAGGACGGCCTCGAAATAATGGCTGAGCAGTTCGGTCTCCGGCCGGTAGACCACGCCAATGGCGCGCTCCAGCATCGGCTCGCTCAGCGCCTCGACCAGGGCGCGGCTACGCCGGTCGCGCCAGTCGGTCAGCGAGCGCGCCACTCCGGTTTTACGGAAAGCGTATTCGTAGCTGTCCTCCCGCGCTGGCGTGACCGTCTTGACCTCCATCGGACCGCCCCAGTCGGACGCCGCCGCGACAGCGCCGCGGTCCGTGCCGAAGCCGATCGCAACAGCATCATGGCCGAAGGCCGTTCGGCAGAGTTCGCCGATATTGAATTCGCCCGACCAGCCCATCGCCGTCGCGGCGGCGTCGCCAATATGCGAATTATGCGCCCAGACGACCGCCTTCGCGTCCGGGCCGCGATGCGCCATCACCGCCTTGAGCGTCGCGAACATGTGACGGTCGCGCAGGTTCCAGGACTCGCGCGCGCCGCGATACATCAGGCGATAATACTGCTCGGCGGCCTGAACGACGCGCGCGTTCTGGGCTGCGTCGAAAAACGCCTCGCCATCGTCACGCATGTATTCGAGCCGCTTCGCAAGCAGCCCGACGAGTTGCTCGATGGCTTTCTCCTCGCAGGAGTCCTGGCGTCCGCGAAGCACGGCGCGCCCATACTCCGCAGGCTCCTCCTGCCATGGCGTGAGGCAGGCGTAGCGTGAGCGCGCGACATGCGCCATCTGCGGATCGACGCGCTCGAGATAGCCGACGACGGCGGCGATGGACGCGCCGAGGCTGTAGACGTCGAGTCCGTGAAAGGAGGCGCGGCGCTCGGCGGGCAGTTTGGCGTTGTGGCCGCGCAGCCAATCGAGACAGTCCATCACTTCGACATTGCGCCACATCCAGGTGGGAAAGCGCGAGAACGCGTCGCCGCCGCGCGGGCTGGCCGCGTGATGGCGGACGTAACCATCTATGCGCGCGGCGTCCGGCCAATCCGCCTCCACCGCGACGATGGTGAAGCCATGCCTGGCGATCAGCGTCTGCGTGATGGCGGCGCGCGCCCGATAGAATTCGGACGTGCCATGCGTCGCCTCGCCGAGCAGGACGACGCGCGCATTCGCGAAGCGCTCGAAGAAGCGTCCGAACGCCTCGGCCTGCTCGGGCGGCGGCAGGGACTCGCTCTCCGCGCCGAGCGCATGAGTGATGGCGGCGCGGACATGCTCACGATCCAGTGCGACGACCATGGACGGCTCCTGTTGCGACGTGCACGGATCATTTAGGGCGGCCGCGACAGCGAAGCCTCACGGGGATGGTTCGAACGCCTGCCCAATATCGGCGATGAGATCATCCGGGTGCTCGATTCCGATCGACATGCGGATGAGAGCTGGCGTGATGCCGATTTCCCGGCGCGCGTCCTCGGTCAATCCGGAATGCACCGTCGTGGCGGGATGGCAGATGAGAGACTCGGTGCCGCCGAGACTGACCGCCAGCTTGAAGATCTGGAGACGGTTGAGAAAGGCGAAGGCTTCCGCCTCGCCGCCCTTGACCTCGAAAGAGAACGTCGAGCCCGCCGACATGGACTGCCGCGCCATGAGCGCACGCGCGGGATGATCCTGCGGAAGCAGGGGCGGGTAATGCACGCGGCTGACGTTCGGATGCTGCGAGAGGAAGCGCGCGACGACATCGGCGTTGCTCGCCGCGCGCGCCATGCGCAGCGACAGGGTTTCGAGAGAGCGGGTGAGCATCCAGCAGGAATGCGGATCGAGCTGCGTGCCGATGGCGCTGCGCATGGCGCGTATGGGCTTGAGGCGCGCCGCCGAGCCGACGACGGCGCCGCCGATGAGATCGCTGTGGCCGCCGACATATTTGGTGAGCGAGTAGAGCGACAGGTCCGCGCCATGCGCGAGCGGCGACTGAAAGACGGGGCCAAGCAGCGTGTTGTCGCAGCAGACGAGCGGACGCTCGCCCTGCCGCGCGCCAATCTCTTCCGCGATCTTTCGCACAAGGGCGATGTCCACGAGACTGTTCATCGGATTGGAGGGCGTCTCGATGAAGATCATCGCGACGCGTCCCGCCTCCTGCGCGCGCGCCGCCGCAGCGCGGATGTTGGCCCCGTCGAGACCGTCGGTGAAACCCACGCCCTTGACGCCGAGCGGCGCCAGCGTGCGCGCGATGAGAACCTCGGTGCCGCCGTAAAGCGGCCTGCTGTGGAGAACCGTCTCGCCGGGACGGACAGATGTCAGCATCGTCGTCGCGATGGCCGCCATGCCCGAGGCGAACACCAGACCCGCCTCAGCCTTCTCGTGAATGGCGAGCCGGTCCTCGACGATTTCGAGATTTGGGTGATTGAAGCGCGAATAGACAAGACCCGGCGGCGCGTCGGCCGGGGTCGGTTGACGACCCGCCATGTAATCGAAAAAGTCGCGCCCCTGTTCCGCCGTCTTGAAGACGAAGGTCGAGGTCAGGAAAACCGGCGGCTTGACCGAGCCCTCGGAAAGGGACGGATCATAGCCGTAGCTCAACATCAGCGTCTCGGGCGCAAGCTCGCGCGCGCCGATTTTCGACTTGTGGTAGCGGATGGTCGTCATCATCCAATCCTTTCAGGCTCGATGCCGCCTTTTCTGGGATAAATAGCGCCGCATCCGCCGGGACCATTCGCCGGCGCGGGGCCTTGTAGGCGTAGACTTGTCCACGGAGCGGAATTGGGGCAGTTTCCCGCCGGAATCGGCGGGTTTCGGGGAACGCCGCCTTTCAAGAGAGTCTGAATGCAGAAGACCAACGCATCGCGCCGCGTGAAAATCGCGGCATTTGCTTTCAGCGCGGCGCTGTTTGGCGCGGCGCTCGTCGGGCTCGACATGGCGATTTCGGCGCTCGCGCCGACGGGCGTCAACGAAACCGATCCGAAGCTCGGCTGGCGACTGAAACGGAACGTGACCTACCATCGCGGCAAGACGACCTTCTCGGGCCGCAAGTTCGACGTCACCCTGACCACGGACGAATATGGAACGCGGACCTTCGGGACGAACCGCAATGCGCCGGTGCGAATCCTCGTTCTCGGCGATTCCTATACGGGCGAGCCCTATGCCTCGAATGATCAGATGTGGTTCGCCGCCTTCGCCAGGCGGCTCGCCGCGCTGACCGGCCGGCCTCTTGACGACATCTACGTGGTTGCGGCGGCGTCGGGCGGGTACGGCACCTTGCAGAGCCTGCTTCTGTCGCAGGAGGTAAAGGAGGCCTACACGCCGACCCTGCTCGTTCATCAGTTCTGCGACAATGACTTCGGCAACAACAGTTTCGAGATGGAGCAGAAATCCGTGGTCCTGAACCAGTGGATGCTGCGGCCCTATCTCGCCAAGGATCGCGAAACGATTGTCTGGCGCGAGGGCGCGCTGGCGCGGCTATATCGCGCGATGCTGTATCGGTCGGCGCTTTTCGGCGTGTTCGACCGGGCGCTTCAGGTCTCGCTGTCCAACTCTTACGGCGGCTTCCTGATGATTCCGAAAAACGATATGGACACCTATCTGAAGACCGTGCGGGCGGTGACCTATGACCCTGACGCCATCGATCTGACCCGCTTCCTGCTGGGGAAGATCAGAAACACATTCCCTTCCGTTCCCGCCGTTCTCTTCGACTGTCCCATCGAACCGTCGTCCCTCAACAGGATCTGGGTCGATGTCGCGAAAGACGCTGGCTTCATTCCGATCACCGCGCCCTCGGACGCGCTCCTCGAGGCGAAGAACCGCCAAGAGTTCGACCTGTTCGCCACGGATGGGGCGCATCTCTCGGACACGGGCAATGAACTCATGGGCGGCATTCTCGCAGAGCAGGTCAAGGCGCTCGGCCTTCTCCCGTGATCATGAATCGCTTGGCTTTCGCTCCATGACGAGACAGCCGATGTCATCCGCCTGCTCGACGCCCCCGACGAAGTCGTCCACGGTCGCCACCAGCGCCGTGAGCAGTTGAGACGGCGGCATGTGCGCAGCCCTTTCCACGGCTTCGACGAAACGGGCGTCGCCAAATTCCTCCATGGCGGCGTTCATCGCTTCGGTCACGCCGTCGGTGATGAGAATGAGCTTGTCGCCGGGATCGAGCCGGCAGGCGGCCGCGCGCGAGACGCAGTCGGCGTCGATCCCGAGCGGCAGGCCCGTTGACGCGAGGCGGCGCGGCGCGCCCTGCGCCGACAGATGCACGGGCGCGACATGGCCGCAATTGACGTAGCGCAGCTCGCCGCTGCGCAAATCCAGCACGCCGAAAAAGACAGTGGCGAACATGGCGGCGTCATTGTCCTCGCACAGCAGCCGGTTGGCGCGGTTGACCGCGTCCCCCACATCCTGCTGATCGCGCCCGATCGTGCGCAGCAAGGTGACGACAATCGCGGCGAAGAGACTCGCGGGTGGCCCCTTTCCGCAGACGTCGCCAATGGCGAGCGCCAGACGGTTGTCGTCGATTCTGAAGAAATCATAGAAATCCCCGCCGACCTCCCGCGTCGGGCGAATTTTGCCGGCGATTTCGATGTCGCGTCGCGTCTTGTTGAGGGCGGTTTCTTTCGGAAGGAAGGATTGCTGAATAAGGGCGGCGCTCGCCATTTCATCCTGCTGGCGGCGCTTGACGACGATCTCATTGGCGAAACGGCGGAAGGCGCTCGCGAAGGCCGCCAGCGCGGGCGGCGGATTGTCGAGATCCGCGAGGATGCGGCTGTCGAATTCGCGCTTTTCGAGAGCGGCGAGGGCGTCCGAATACAGGGCGAGCGCTTCATTCACGGAAGCGATCTGACGACCGAGCTGCTCGAGCGCCGCCAGAAGAATCTTCGGCGACGCGACGCCAAGCTCCAGAAGCTGCGCGCGGCGAATCTCGAAGAGCCGCGCGGGGGTCGCCGCCCTGATGCTGGCCGTGCGGGGAAGCCCCGCGAACGCGCCGATCTCGCCGATCAGACGGGGCGCCTGCAAGGTCGCGAGCGGCGTCGCGCCATAGGCGGTCTCGGCGTAAACCTGCACGGAGCCCTCGTCGAGAAAAAAGGCGCTATCGGCTGTTTCGCCCTGCCGAACGAGCAGCGCGTCGGGCGCGAGCTCGATCATTCGGGCCGAGGGCAGGAGCGCGCGGATGGCCTCGTCGAGTCCGGTTTCGACTTGGGCGGCAGGCGCCGCGTGGCTTTGTTCGTCTGTCATGGAAGTCGTCGTCACGGTGTGAAATCGAGCGTGACGACATTGCGGTCGTCGACGCGCTGATAGCTGGCGGCCTCGGCGAAGCGCCGCACGAGTTCGAGCCCCCAGCCGCCCGGCGCCGCGGAGTCGACCGTTTCATCGAGGGTCCGGTGCGGCGCGTCCACCACGTTGAAGGCGGCGCCGTCGTCGCTGATCTTCAGGCGAAGGCGTTCCGGGAGGGCTTCGAGCGCCACGACGGCCGCGAGCGGCTCGCGCCCGCCATGGGTGAGGGCGTTGAGAAGCAATTCCTCCGCGCAGAGTTGCGCGCGGAATGACTGGCGCTCGGTCGCGCCAATCTCCGTCATTTGCGCGGCGATCCAGGCGACCGCCTCCTGCACGGTCGCGCGGGTCAGCGCGAATGCGGGGCGCCTGATCGTCTGCGCCTCGATCATCAGGCGTCTCCGGCCTCGGCGTCGTCGCCGATGAGCAGCGCCATCAGCAGGGAGACGGCGCCCGCGACCATCAGATAGTACGAGGGCGCGAGCGGGTTTCCGGTGATCTTGATGAGAAACACGGCGACCATCGGCACCGTGCCGCCAAACACAGATTGCGCAAGATTATAGCCGACGGACAGACCCGAACATCTGACATGTTTGGGAAAGGCCTCGACGAGAAACGCGGGGCTCGCGCCATAGCAGGACATGAACAGCGCAAAGACGCACTGGCCGGCGAGCACCGCGGGCAGATGCGGCGTATTGATGAACCAGAACAGCGGCCAGGCCGAGAGCGCCAGGCCCGCCGCGCCGATGATCAGGACGGGCTTGCGGCCGATGCGGTCGGACAGCGCGCCGGCGAGAGGCGTCAGAATCAGCATGCAGAAGATGGCGAGGCTGTTGACGGTGAGCGCAGCCGAGGAAGACACATGCTGCTGCTCCTTCAGCCATGTCGAAATATAGACGAAGCAGAGATAGAAGCCGACGCCATTGCCGAGGGTGAAGCCGACGACCTTGAGGATCGTGCGCCATTGCGTGCGGAAGGCTTCCCCCAACGGCGATTTGCGCGCGTCCTCGGTTTGCACGATCTTCTCGTCGGGCGGCAAACGGCGACGGATCAGGAAGACGACGAGGCCGATCATGAGGCCGCTGAAAAACGCGAGGCGCCAGCCCCATGTCGACGCCGCCTGTTCAGGCAGGAACGCAAGCAGCGTCGCGCCCACGGCGGACCCCAGCAGCAGGCCGCCAAGCGCGCCAAATGGCGCGAAGCTGCCGACGAAGCCGCGCCGGCTCGGCTGGGCCTCCTCCACGAGCAGAACCATGGAGGTCGTATACTCGCCGCCAACGGCGAGGCCCTGAGCGAGACGCAGAAGCACGAGCAGAATGGGCGCGGCGACGCCGATCTGCTGATAGGTGGGCAGGATCGCCATCAGCAGCGTCGGAATGATCATCAACACGACCGAGGCGACGACGGCCGCGCGCCGGCCGAGGCGATCGCCGATATGACCGAAGAGCAGACCGCCGAGCGGACGCGCGATGAAACCCACCGCGAAGACGCCGAAGGACGCGAGCAGCGAGGTGGAGGGATCATGCGCCGGGAAGAACTGCGAGCCGATAGCCGCGGCGAAGAAGCCATAGACCCCGAAATCGTACCATTCCATCACATTGCCCGCGAGGCCCGCGATCACGGTGCGCCTCTCCGCGGCGCGCGTTTCGACGTTCACGCGATGGGCGGTGCGCGCGATCTCTCCGCCGATGAGATCCATGCGCGCGATCTGCTCGATGCGCGGCTTGACGCGTCGCAGCTCCTTCGGCGCAAGAATGCGTTCGAAGACGAAGGAGGCGTCCGCGAGCGAGGTCAGCGCGACATCGACGGGGGAGGGGATGTCGTCATTGTAGAGCAGCGCGAGGATGCGCTTCTTCGCCTCCGGCCGTTCCTGCCCTTCGATGACCGGGTAGCGCCGCTCCTTGAGCACCCAGAGAAACGCATGATCGCTCTGACGCAAAACGCCGCGCGCACAGAGCGTGGAGAGCGCCGCTTTCCGCATGGCGGGCGCCAGCCGCGACAGGCGCGAAATCCAGTCCTGCGCGCTCAGGCGCCGCGGTTCGGCGGCGATCTCGGCCAGGGCGCGATCCAGCGACGCGTCGCCCGTGGGCGTCGCATCCACAGCGAACACGCCGTCGAGATCGGAGTCGATGCGGTTCCTGAGCGCCAGGTCCATCAGCGCCGCGCCGGCAATCCCGCAACTGAGATAGATCTCCGGCACGCTGTCGAACTCGCCGCCGCTGTCCTCGAGCGTCAGGAGCAGAAACTCCTCGATCAGGCTGATCTGCGGCAGGGTCTCGCCGCTCCTGGAGCGGTCTAAAGCTAGGCTCATGCCTGTTCCTCGAAGATATGCATCCCCGCTGGACGGCTGGCGGGGACTGGGGCTAAAGCTTGCGTGGCTGTGCGATCATAAAAGGCGGCCAGGCAACCGTCACTGAGGAAATGAGACAATGGACCTGACGCATGAAGTTTCGAACGGCTTGCTGGTCATCAGGCCGGGGAGCCGGATCGACAGCGGCACGGCCGGCGCCTTCGAGACGCGCTGTACGGCGCTCATCAGCGAGGGGCCCGCGAAGGTGATCGTTGATTTCTCGAATGTCGATTACATCAGCTCCGCAGGTCTGCGCGCCTTGCTGATCGCCGCGAAGAAAGCCAAGTCGCTGGGCGGCGCGCTGACCCTTTGCGGTCTGTCCGGCAGCGTTCGGGAGGTGATGGCGGTGAGCGGCTTCGATACGATCCTCGGCGCGCATGCGAGCGTTCCGGACGCGGCCGCCGCGCTCGGGTAAGCAACGGTCCCTGCAAATTCGGCCCGCCGGCGCCGGTGACGCGTTATCGTCCCGGAAGGATCGGAGGAGACCAGGATGGACCGCCCCGACAGCCCGCTGCTGACGGATCTCTATCAGCTCAAGATGGCCGAAGCTTATCTGGCGCAGGGGATGGCCGGAACGGCGGTCTTCGAATTCTTCGTGCGCCGCCTTCCGCCCACGCGCGGCTTTCTGTTGGCGGCGGGTCTCGAGCAGGCGCTCGCTTTTCTGGAATCCTTCGCCTTCTCGCAGGGTGATCTCGACTGGCTGGAGAGCGCGGGCGAATGCAGCCCGGCGCTTCTCGAACGGCTCGCGTCGCTGCGGTTTACGGGCGACGCGCACGCCATGCCCGAAGGCACGGCGTTTTTTCCCGACGAGCCGATCTTGCGGGTGACGGCGCCCATCATCGAAGCGCAACTCGTCGAGACGCGGCTGATCAATCTTTTACACTTTCAGACTCTGATCGCCTCCAAGGCGGCGCGGCACGTGCTGCTGGCGCAGGGCAGGCAGCTTGTCGATTTCGGTCTGCGCCGCGCCCATGGCGCCGGAGCAGGTCTGCTGGCGGCGCGGGCAAGTTATCTCGCCGGCTATGACGGCACGGCGACCGTGCTGGCGGGGAAGCTGTTCGGCGCGCCGCTGTTTGGAACGATGGCGCATTCCTTCATCCAGGCGTTCGACGACGAAACACGGGCCTTCGAGGCTTTCGCCGACGCCAATCCCGAGAATCTCGTCCTGCTTCTCGACACCTATGACACGGAGGCGGCCGCGCGGAAGCTCGTGACGCTGGCGCCCCGCCTGCTGGCGCGCGGCGTCAGGATAAAGGCTGTGCGGCTCGACAGCGGCGATCTCATCGCCCTGTCGCGGGCGGTGCGCGCGATTTTCGACGCGGGCGGCATGCGGGACGTTCGCATCCTTGTGAGCGGCGGCCTCGACGACGACGACATGAGCGCGATCGTGCGTTCCGGCGCGCCGGTGGACGGCTTCGGCGTCGGCACGAGTCTGACGACCTCCTTCGACGCGCCCGCGCTCGATTGCGCCTACAAGCTCCAGGACTATCAGGGCGCCCCACGCCGAAAGCGCTCCCCCGGCAAAGAGACGCTGCCGGGGCGCAAACAGGTCTGGCGCCGCTATGGCCCCGACGGCCGCATGAGCGGCGACCTCATTGCGCTCGCGCATGAGACCATCGCGGGCGAGCCGCTGTTGCAGCCTGTCATGCGCGCGGGAAAAAGAGTGAGCCCGCCGCCCACGATGCAGGAGTGCCGCGCGCGCGCCCGGGAAACCCTCGCGCGGCTTCCCGAGCCTCTGCGAAGGCTCGATCCGGGGGCGAGCTATGGCGTCGAGATTTCAGACGCTCTGCGCGCTCTGGCCGCGGAGGCGGACCGGCGCATGGGAGCGGGTTGATGGGCGCGCAGGCCCAGACATATGAGCGTGACGCGCTCCTCATCGTCGACGTGCAGAATGATTTTTGCCCCGGCGGCGCCCTTGCCGTTGCGGGCGGGGATGCGGTGATCCCGGCCATCAACAGGCTCGCGCGGGCGTTCCGTCATGTCATCCTCACTCAGGACTGGCACCCGCAGGGGCATGTTTCCTTTGCGTCGTCGCATGCCGGGAGCAGGCCGTTCGAGACGATCGACGTCGCCTATGGCCGGCAGACGCTCTGGCCGGATCATTGCGTTCAGGGGAGCGACGGCGCCGATTTTCATCCGCGCCTGTCCGCTCCGAACGCGGAGCTCATCCTGCGCAAGGGGTTCCGGCGGGAGATCGACTCCTACTCGGCGTTTTTCGAGAATGATCGCGAGACGCCCACGGGTCTTGCAGGCTATCTGCGCGATCGCGGCCTGAGCCGTCTGTTCCTGGCCGGGCTGGCGCTGGATTTCTGCGTGCGCTTCTCGGCCGAGGACGCCGTTCGGCTCGGCTTCGAGGCGGTCGTCGTTGAAGACGCCTGCCGCGCGATCGACCGCGACAATTCTCTGGCCGAGACGCGCGCAAGCCTCGGCGCCCGTCAGGTCGCCTGGATCGCCAGCGACGCCATTCCTGGCTGCTAGGGACGCGCCCTGGCCATGTGGGCCCATGCCGTGGACCCATCGTTTCACTTTCAGGGAGCCTCTGTGGAGGGCGCGGGCGCCGCCCGCCGCTTGCGGGCGCGGCCCCGACGGCCCGGCTCGCGCAGGGGTCTTGAACTCAGTAGAATTGCAATTTGGGCGCCAATGAATTAGCAGTCGCGGCTGGTTTACGCAGGCGGCGAGGCCCGGTGGGGGCAGGCCGCGATCCGGGTTTGACGCTCCATGCTCGATTTTAAACGCCACCTCAAAGTAACAGGCGCGGTCTTCGTCGCCGCTGTTCTTGCATGGTTGGGTGCAGAGTTCATTCAGGCGAACCGTCATCTCGTTTTATACGAAATCACGCTTGTCTTTCTCTTGCTGTCTTATTTCGTCGTCGTGCTGCGCGGCGCCTGGCGCGATGTCGCGCTTGTTGGCGCCTCTCTGGCCTTCGGCCTCGTCGGCGTCGAGATTGTGCTGTGGCGTCTCAATAACTCGCCGACGACGTTTCGCGAAAAGGGGATGTGGGGAATCAAGGGCGAACTCGGTCTGAGCCCCATTCGCCCGGGCGTCATCCATGAAAAGAAGGTCGCGGCCAACGGCGACGTCATCTTCGACGTCGCCTATACGATCGAGCCGGATCTCTCGCGCAAGGTCGTTTCGCCGCAGACGGCGCCGCTGATCGCCTTTTTCGGCGATTCCTTCACCTATGGCGCCGGCGTCAATGATTCCGACACGCTGCCGCAGATCTTCGCGGATTTCACGAAGGGCGTCTATCACATCGTGAATCTCGGCGTGTCCGGCTATGGACCGCAGCAGATGTTGCGGGCGCTGGAAACCGATCTCTATCCGGTTCTGTCGCAAAATCCGCGGTTGTTCGTCATCCTGTCGGCGCCCTGGCACGCTTTCCGCACGTCCTGCAAGGCCGACAACGCCTGGTTTGGTCCGAGCTATGCGCTGGAGAATGGCGTTCCGGTTTACAAGGGCTCCTGCGCGTCGCGGCAGTCCACCTTCCGTCAGGGCTTGACGACGCTTCTGCGCTGGACCGAGGCCTATGACCATTTCATCGGCCGCCGGGAAAAGCCCGTCGAACCGACGGACATGGATCTCTATATTGCGATCCTCGCCAAATCGGCGGAACTCGCCCGCCAGAAATACGGCGTTTCGACCCTCGTTCTGTATCTCCCGGACGATCTGTCGACTCCGCGCTACCAGCTCGGACCGGGCGTGACCAACACCAGCATGATGAGCCGCCTGCGGGACAACGGGCTCGAGGTGATGGATCTCACCATCGATCTCAACGCCTACGCCGGCAAACAGCTCATCATTCCCGGCGACGGCCATCCGACCGGGCTTCTCAACCGCATCTGGGGCGAACGCCTGCGCGATTTCGTGGCCGCAAAGTTCGGCGCGTCCAACGCGGCCGCCGAGACAAGATGAGCGATCTCTGACGCCGCCGGACGTCTCGCGGCATTTTTATCCTTGCGCCGCTTTTCACAGCAGGTTCGAGCATGACACGGGCACTCCTTCTCAAAACAGCGGCGGCCATCCTCCTTGCCGGCCTCGCCATCTATGGCGTCCTCAATTTCGTGCAGCCGTCCCGCTACGTGGTGCTGCTCATTGTGGCGATCATCTTCGCGACCTGGGTCTACTTCATCGCGATCTTTCGCGGCCGCTGGCGGGACATCGCGCTGCTCTGCGCCACGCTCACCTTCGGTTTCGGGATCATCGAGGTTGTCTCGCTGCATCTCGGCGGCTTTGCGACGACCTACAAGGACCGTGGAAGCTGGGCGCGGGTCGGCGAGCTCGGCTGGCGGCCGGCGCGTCCCGGCCCCATTCACGAGAAGAAGATCGCGGCCAATGGCGAAGTTGTTTATGACGTCGTCAACACCATCGACGAGCATCTCACGCGCAAGGTCGACTCGGCGTCCGATGGGCCGATGGTGGCGTTCTTCGGCGACTCCATCACATTCGGCGCGGGTCTCAATGACAATGAGACCTTGCCGCAGGCCTTCGCCGACCTCACGGACCGCCAATTCCGGGTGCTCAATCTCGCGGTCACAGCCTATGGACCGCAGCAGTTCCTGCGCGCGCTCGAGATCGGCGAACATGACGCGCTGCTGAAAAAGGACCCGCGCCTGTTCATCATGCTGAGCGCGCCCTGGCACGCGGGCCGCAGCGCCTGCAAGGAGCGCAATCAGTGGTATGCGCCGCGCTATGTGATGCAGGACGGCGCCCTGGTCTATCGCGGCGCCTGTTCCGAGGCGGCGTCCGGCCTCTTCGGCGCCGCCCGCGCCCTGCTGCGCTCGACAGAGATGTTCCACTATTTCTTCGAATCGCGCGAGCCGCCGATCGACGAGGCGGATGTGGATCTCTATGTCGCGGTGCTGGGCAGGGCCGGCGAGGTGGCGCGTCAGAAATATGGCGTCCCGACGCTGATCATGTATCTGCCGGACAATGTCTCCACCGACCGTTATCGCCTCGGTCCCGCCTATGGCAATGAGCAGATCATGCAGAAGCTGCGCAACGCGGGGCTGCATGTGGCGGAGGCGAGGCTCGTCGATCCCGCCGCTTACCCCGGACGGCCGCTGTTCATCCCCGGCGACGGCCATCCCACGGGGCTGATGGACCGCATCTGGGCCGAGCAGATCAGGGATATTGTGATGACGGAGTTCGGCGCCGCCTCCTGGCGGTGAGGGGGATTTTCGGGCCAGGGAGAAACATCCGGCTGCGTCGGGCCGTTGTGGCGGCGGGGACCGTCGTTGGACGCGTCCCGGAGGCGAGCGACGCCAGTGGCCGAGGTATGGGACGCAGTCATCATCGGAGCAGGCCCCGCCGGGCTCAGCGCGGCGCTATATCTCGCGCGCTTCCAGCGATCGACGCTCGTTCTTCACGATGGCGCCAGTCGCGCCGCGCACATACCGCTCTCCCACAATGTGCCGGGCTATCCAGAGGGCGTCTCAGGCGAACGGCTGCTGGCGACGATGACTCGCCACGCCGCCACATATGGCGCCGCTCTGGTGAAGGCGCATGTCGAAAGCGCGTCCATCTGCGACCGCAGCTTCGCGAGTGTCGCGGATGACGGGCGGCGCTGGCTGTCCCGCACGCTGCTCCTCGCGACGGGCGTCGAGATGAACGAAATCGAGCTGGACGCCGGCGATCATGACTGCGCGATCGCCGAGGGCGTCGTGCGCTACTGCCCGATTTGCGATGGATACGAGCATATCGGCGAGCGCATCGCGGTGATCGGCTGCGACGCGCAGGGGGCGGGGGAGGCCCTGTTCCTGCGCCAATATTCCGAGAGCGTCACGCTGATCCCGAGACGTTACGCGGACCTCTCCCCAGACACTCTGCAACAGCTCTTGCAGGCGGGCGTGACTGTGATCGACGCGCCTGTCGAGCAGCTCGTTCAGGGCAGAGCCTGCGTGCGGCTGCGCCTCAAGGGCTGCGCGGAGACTTTGCGCTTCGATGTCGTCTATCCCGCGCTGGGGCTGCGCCCGCGCGCGAAACTTGCCGTGGATCTGGGTCTGTCTCCAGACGGCGACGGCAATCTAGCCGCGGAGGCGATCTTCGGAACCGCGGTTCCCGGACTTTACGCCGCGGGCGACGTCGTCGCTGGGCTCGACCAGATCAGCGTCGCCATGGGCCATGGCGCCATCGCGGCGACGCGCGCGCATAATTGGCTGCGCGACAGGGATGGCCAGACGCTGAAAGGACACTAGCGCTCCGGATCGAGCGTGTCGGCGACGGCGTCCTTCTTCTGTTGGGGAAGATGTTTCATGGTCAGAATGAAGGCGGCCAGAACCAGACAGATCGCGTTCGGCAGGATCAAGGCCCAGTCGCGGCGCAGCCAGCCATAAGACGTCCAGAGCAGAAAGGCGGCGACCGTCAGCACGTACATTTTCGCGGAAATCGCCGAGGTGTCGCGCGTGCGGATGATCTTCCAGGCCTGCGGCGCAAAGCTTGCGGTGGAGCAGGCCGCGGCCGCGGCGCCGATATAATCCGCCACAGTCATGTCGCTTTCTCTCGGCGTCCGTCGACCTGAACGGCGAAGTGGCCGCGCTGTTCCGCAGCGCGTTGTGAGCCAACCCCGGAACCACGAAGGGTCACGTCAGTTCTGGTCAGGGGATGACCTCGGGAAGGCAGGTGGCATATGGAACGTCGAGCCATTCAGGAGCTTGCCCGTACGGCACGCGTTTATGGACCCGAATACGCAGAATGGGCGGTGCGCCGGCGTCGACTGGAGCGGCTGGCGGACCTTCTGGAGTCGAGGGACGAGCCGGTCAGGCTGTTTTCGACGATGGAATGCTACTCCAGGAAAGAACGCCTCGCGCTTCGGCTCGAGCGCTCGCCGCTCGCCCACGCCTACCACGACGCCCAGTTTCGCCGTGACGGCTTGCGCGGGGACAGCGTCGGGGAGGGGATGGCCTTCTTTAATCTGTCGATGCGGGAGGCGCATTCCCTGCTGTGCGACTGCGGCTATGGCGGGCTCGCGCTGTTTCGCACGCCGCTGTCGCGGCTGGTCGCGCAGCGCGCGCGCAAGCTCGCAGCCAAGCGCTGCATGACTGAGTGGCGCCATCTCATCCAGGACTGGGTCGACACGGCGGCGACGCGGCTCCATCTCCGCGCTTCGGCCTAGCTTCGCAGTCCTTGATAAACATCAGTTGAAGAGCCTTCGGAGTCGCCTCCGGAGGCTATTTTCGTTGAGGGGGGTGGTTGCGTGTTGACATCCCGAGCGGATGGGTGTCTGCACGCTCTGGTTTTTTGATGGAAAGTACCTTAAGAAAGCCGCGGTTCCGTCAAGCGGCCACAAAACAAAAACCCCATCTTCGGGAGGGAAAGCTTATGCGAAAGCTGTTGCTGTCGGCTTCAGTGGGTATCCTTGCTCTGGTGACCTCGGGTGCGTCCAATGCCCAAACGTGGCAGCTCTCGCCTGAGCAGGCCCAGAAATGGGGCTCCGGCGCCGCTCCCGCTGCGCCGTCGGCTCCCGCGGCGACGGCCCCTGCGGCTGCGCCGGTCGCGGCGGCTTCGAACGACGAGCTGCTGACGCTGTCGAAGGACCCCAAGCAGTGGGTCTCGCCGACCGGCGACTATTATAATCA